>JAHITY010000075.1 GCA_018817165.1 Candidatus Omnitrophota bacterium | reverse complement strand
TCCTTGCTTGGAAAGGCAAAAGTAAGAAATTTTGTCTAACGGGGAACTTTTTTCTTGTCAATCGTTATAGTATGTCCCCTTCATTACTCAATTACCCATCCTATGTATCAGAAACATATACAAACTACCGGGAGCGAGCTAAAACTTCTAAAAACCTATCGTGTCCTATAATCACAACATTATTAAAACTAGATTCTAATTTTTTAACCTTTGTTGCAAATTTTATATATTTCATTATTTTTATAAAAGCATTTAGCTTCCCTGTAGTTAACGGAACAACTATACCAATTGACCCAAGAATAGATGCATTGGCAATATCGCCTAGCATGTGTTTCCGGGAACCAGAAGCTTCAATCTCAATTGCAAGTAAACATCGAGGGTTTTTATTTAACCCACTTGAAATATCTTGGACATCATAGTGGTGTCTTTCTGAGGTATGAACGATGCGTCCGATAAGGTCTTGGTGTCTGCTTCTCGCTTCTTCTATTTGCCGTTTGTTTGCTTCAACCCTACCATTAATATTAAATGGACCAACAGCTATATCAAGTCTTGGGCAATACATTCCTCGAGTTAAACTATCTTGGCTATCTTTTGCAGCATCCCATTCGTTTTTAATGTTCTCAGCCAAAAAAATTTCTCTTAACTTCTCGCATACAATTGATTGATACTCTTTAGTATTCATAGCAATGATTTTTCTTTTGCAAATAATGTTTTAATTTGTTACATCTATTTATTATTCCATATACTGATCCGAATTGTCTTCATCAGCCTCGTAATCTAATTCAACTTGTATCCCTAAAAGTTTTGTTTCATGAGACTTATCAGTCAATTCTAAAATTATATTTTTTTGAATTATCGCCTGGTATTCTTCTGGTGTTAACTCCGCTTTAATCGAATCAAGTGTATCTTGATTGGCAGAGATTATATATTGCAAATTACCATCTTCGCTATGAGTATTCTCAAAAGCAAGTTTAAATAAAGTAGCTCGTTGCCTAGGGTCCATATCAGCTAGTAAACGCCCATCATGAAAAATGAATCTCATATTGTGATTTCGCTGACATTTCAGCAAAAGCCAATCAAAACAAAATATTTTAACTTCACTAATCCCATCCCCTGTATCGCCTTGGATTTTAGCAGTAATATCAAATCTTAAGCTATTTTGACCATCATTATTTTGCACATCAATGCCTGGTTTTGTATTTTCATAAAACTGGTCTACAAATTTTTTAAAGAAGAAAATATTCTCATTTAACAGTGGTTTTATTTCCTTCAAATAATTATTTGTTAAAATATTCTCCTGCCCAAATTCGATTTTTATACTTTCCAGTTGATTTTTATATGTACTAGTAAGGTCATCGTAAGCTTTAAGTTTAGCTAGTTTAATTTCGTAATTATTTTTTTGACTATGCAAAGCTGAATATTCATCTAAAGCTCCATGCGTATTTAAATATTGCAACTTCTCATCTCGCTTTTTACCCAAAGTTTTTATAGTCTTCTCGACTTCTACTAACTGCGCTTCTAAAAGAACCATCTCTTCCGACAGCCTACGGCCTCTATTTACTAATAATTTTTTATTAAATTGTTCCACTTCACTAACCTTTTTCACAACCATATCATTCATGGTTAATTTAGCATTATTATACAAATCGCAAACTTTTTTATTGGATATATCTGGCTTAACTTCTAAGCTTTTCTTGATGTTGCGTACCGAATTATTTATCACTGTTGCCTGATTTTCATGGGTTCTCAGCTTGGATGATAATTCGTCAGCCTCTTTACGAATCTCATAAAAATTTTCTGCAACATTAAAGTTGTCAAGTTTATGCGATAAATCATTAACTTTGCTCTGTAAATCAACAATTTCTATATCTAGACTCTTTTTCTTTTTAGAGTCACTATCTTCCTGGAAAAATGCTTTAAGGATTGGGTCTTTTTCCATATTTTTCTTGAGTTTATCGACTTTTTCTGACTGCATTCTTAAATCATATTTTTTAGATATTCTTTCTACATCTAACCCCAGCAAAAAAGCAGTGTTTATTAATCGAGGATACTCTCTTTCTTCATAAACGAAGTTATTATATTCACTATAACTACTCCTTTTGGGTCTGATAAATCTCGATATTAAAGACCTGTACGTTAGATATTTAACCTTTTTATCTAATGAAAACAACATTCCTTCTAAATCTTTTTTAAATTCATTTAAGGTGCGATTCTTCCCATTTTTTATTAACAGATTCTGACTATCGGTAGCCCTTGAAACCGTAAACTTCTCACCCCCAATTTCAAAATCTAAAGTAAACACCCATCCAGGTAATTTTTTTCCAAACTCAAGGATAGGATTACAGCCTAAACAGAAATGTATAAGCCGAACAGTCAAAGACTTACCTACACTATTATATGTTTTTTTCTTATTTCTAACTATTTCGCTTTCTTTGCGACCCAGGATTACTGATATCCCATTCCTATTAAATTTGACAGGATGAAAACTGCTTTTATTTGCTCTCAATTCAAGTAATATCATTATAAATTTTTCCTTGTCCATCAATGTTTACAGCGCCAATACAAAATAAATAATCCAACGCAAAAACTATATTGTCAAATCCGTGATGAGCTGGAAATTGCTTTGTATTATTTACCTTTGCATAATCCCACCAAAGTTCATCTAAAGTTTTTGGTTTGTCCAAGAACTTTAATAAAATTCCTCCTAAGCCAAATAAAGATTCTGAAATTGATACATGTTTTGAAGGTAAAATCATTTGTTTTCCCTTGAAGGCGGAGTTTGAAAAATATCACAGTATTCAAAATAGTATGCCATTAAAACTAATGCTGCATCTTGCACTGGTTTTGTATTCTTAGGACTAACTTTCTCTAAAATATAAAAAAATACGATATCGTTTTTATTGCTCTCTCCATTAACTTCCCTAACTCCCTCAGAATAGAACTTAACAAATAATTCTTTAAGCTCACCCTTTAACCCGCTTCTATTTTTTTCAAAAAACTCCTTAATTACATGATTTTGATAATTGCCTTGATGAAGCAGCCTTGCAATACTTTCACTTAAATTATTAAATACAATTTTTTCATTAAAATCTGGGTCCTGTGGAATTTTTTCTTCACTATAGGAAAAGTGCATTCTCATCAGATGGTTTATTACTTCATTCATTGAACCAAAATCAATATCAGAGATGTTTAAAGGGTCAGGAGTAATTCCTACAATGCTAGAAATTTGTTCACGAGATAGACTCATAAATACACGTTCAAGGTCTTTATTAAGGAATGAATTACATTGTATTTCCGGATATTTTTTTTCAATTTTCGAAAGCTCTTCTTCTAAGGTTGGAAACGTGCCTTTATATTTATCATTTATCGCAAAAAAATATCTTTTAATTTTGCTGATTTTATCCCAATAGTCATACAGGCCCTTAAAATCACTGATTAATTTATTAATAGCATCATTTATCTTAGTAGATATATTCTCCGGAGCATATACTTGATAATATGTTCCTGTGCTCTTGTCAAAACCATCATTTTTACGGTCGCCATAACTCCCTTGAGGTTTTACTGGCTTAAAATTCTCATATGCATACTGCATGATTTGAATAAAGAAATTTTCATATGCTTGGCCATCACTCATATAAATCTTCACTCGAAATTGTAACTGTATTATATATTTCTCATCATTATTCATAGCGTGAGCCTTTTATGGTTGGATAGAATGATTATATCAGTAATATTTACAACATTCAATACCCTATAAAGGTTTTAGGGGACATACTATAACGATTGACAAGAAAAAAGTTCCCCGTTAGACAAAATTTCTTACTTTTGCCTTTCCAAGCAAGGAATTACCTTCCAGATAAAAACATTCAATGAGCTTCACCATTTATTAATTCTTCCAAGAAATC
>JAHITY010000074.1 GCA_018817165.1 Candidatus Omnitrophota bacterium | reverse complement strand
TTTCAACCACAAATCACACAAATCTAACAGATACTTCGTTATATATGCTCAGGGTGTTTTTAGAAAACACCGGAGTTATTCAAATGCTGAACTCAACAAGGAAAATTTATTTTCCTTTTGATTCACATTTGAATACTCCCTACCCGCATAGCGGGTTGAGCATATCAGTTTTTTATCTGTGTTATCTGCGCTATCTGTGGTTAACCAATCATTTAATTACCAAGAGAGGCCTGCGCCTATCGTTACCGCTGTATCCTGTTCTGATTTAAGCAACCGTAAAAATGACAAGCCATCACCATCTAATATTTTCCGCGATAGCTGTAATTGTGCGCTGATGTTTTTATCTTGATCATTCTTTAATTCGAAACTTATACTATCTCTTGCGCTTAACTTTGCTTCAGCGCCAAAAGTAATCGCCTGAATATTTCCATTTTCATATTCTACTTCAAATACCAAGCCAATATCTTTTTTAATATTCCATTTACCGCAAAGCGTAATTGTCCGCGCTTCCGGATTCTTTGCCAAACCAATACCTAATTCATACTTAATGTATTTGTCTTTAAATACAGCAGCGCTGGTTTTAAAATTAAACACTGAATCAGACTGCAAATCCAGCACATAGGACAAGCGACCTTTATCCTTAATATTCCAGTAGCCCTGAAAAATCAAAGTATGGATTGTCTTTTTCTTCGTTATTAGCTGAGATTTTTCATATTTATAGATAATCTGATGTTGTTTATTTATATCCCAAGTACCTTTAAAAGTCAGAAAATCACAACTGCCATCTTCCTTCTGAATTCTAAAAGTTAAACGATTATTCTTATCCGCCTGCCACGCGCCTTTAAGCTGAAGAATATAAATTGATTGCATATTATCTTTAGTATGGGTGGTAAGGCTAAAAGCTAAAGAATTTTTGGAAGTATCAATTATTTCACCCTTTAAGGTCAGCTTATCGCCAAGAGTCTCCCGGCCCAATTTATTAAGTGATATACATAGATTATGGTCTTTATCTAAAACCCACTTACCTTCGAGTTTAACCTGATAAGGCATTTCCTGATCATTTGGCATAGGGGATTTTACAAGATAAGATATTGAATTGTCATCATTGATTTTAAATCTGCCGTCAAGGACTTGTCTGAATCTGGAGAGATTGCTTTGTTTACTGGAATTATTAATGATAAGACGATTAAAAGGATCTATTTCGTAGGATATTTTTGTATTATCTTGTCCTTTTGACATAGATATCCTTTTTTCCTATATAAGTTCATACTGGAAGTATACTTGTGTCTTTGTGTCCTGGTGGCTTTAATTATAGGTTAAGGGAAAAAAGGAGTTTTGTCAATTTAAAAACCTACTCTTCTATAAGTCTTAAGGCCTGACCATTTTTCTCGCACCCAATGATTAAGTATTGTGTCCCCTTAATTCCCAACCATCTTCTTTTTCCCTTCTTCATAGGGAGTAACGAGATAGGATTAAAAAGGTAAAGATTTTTAAAAAAACTTTACTTTATTTAAAGCATATCTTAAGCTATAATCATACACATGGAAAACAATAAACCTAACATAGAATTTTGTCAATATGCTTCAGGTCATTGCCCAGAAGTAAGTTCTGCTATCAGCAATAAAGTTTTGTTTTTATACCCATCAAAACCTTCTATCATAGCCTCTACTATAGAAAATTGCATCAAAACAAATAATTCTTTTATAAGCTGGGAAAATCTTCAAACTCATGGCAAGATAATCTTTTGTGAGATATGTAAAGCAATTTATGCTAGTAATTATCTAATCTGCGACATTACTACCCTAAATTTTAATGTGCTATTTGAGATAGGATTCATAATAGGCATATCCAAACCGTTTATACCTATATTTGACACTTCTTTTGGGGAAAATAAAAACCTACTTTCAAAAATAGGAATTTTAGACACAGTAGGATATAAACCATTTTTAAACTGTGAAGATATTTCTAAAATAGCGGAGGAAGGTCCCGCACCAATAACTTTTCAAAGAGGCACAGGCATTGATACTTTCGCCCCAATATATTATTTAAAATCACCATTAGATACAGATGGAAGTATTAAAATTACCTCTATTTTAAAAAAAGCATGGTTTAACTTTAGAACATATGATGCAGTAGAGAGAGTTCGATTACCTTTAAACATAGCAGTCAAAGAAGTAGATAAATCGAGAGCTATAGTTGCTAGCTTAATGTCTCCAGACCGAGGAGAACTAGCAACTATCCATAATGCTCGCTGCGCATTTGTCGCTGGATTAGCTATGGCTTCACAAAAAAGAGTGTTATTATTACAGGAAGGCCGTAATGTCCATCCAATAGACTACAAAGATATCATTCAAGAATATGATGACCCTTCTCAGATTGCACCAATACTCGATACTTTCTATAGAGAGCTGGTATCTACATTGCAGACCCCCGTAAAAAATATTGAATCTATTCAGCGGTCAATACTTGAGGATATCGATATCGGAGATATTGCGGCAGAGAATGAAATTGAAAATCTTAAAACCTATTATGTGAGAACAGGTCAATTTACTGAAGCAAGAAAAGGTCATACTCAATTAGTTGTTGGGCGAAAAGGCAGCGGTAAGACCGCTTTGTTTTATGCCCTGCGCCACCAAATCGGGCCACATCGAACAGGCAATATAGTGCTAGACTTAAAACCTGATGGATATCAATTCGCTAAATTACGAGACACTATCCTTAAAAAATTTTCCGAAGCAATCAGGCAACATACCTTAATTGCTATTTGGGATTATGTTTTGTTATTAGAGCTTGCGCATAAAATTTTAACAGACAAAAAAGAAATTAAACTTGCGCATAATAATCATGAAACACTACAACTTTGGAATAAAATTAGAGATGAGTATAAATTACATAGGAATATTGAAGAAGGAGATTTTTCAGAACGTCTTAGCATGCTAATTGATAAAATAATAGACCGAATCCCCCCAACAAAAACATTTTTAAGCTCACCAGAAATCACTCAATTGGTCTTTGTCCATGACATCAAAGAGTTAAGAGATTGCCTTGTGGAGTACTTCGCCAACAGACATGAAATCTGGCTATTATTTGATAACCTTGACAAAAACTGGAAAATAAGTGAGCGCGATGATTACGAAGCTACTATTCTCCGCTGCCTTCTAGATGCCAGCAGAAAATTGCAAAAAATGCTCTTAAAACGAAACGTCAATTTCCATAGCATCGTATTTATCAGAAACGATATCTATTCTTTTTTCTTAGAAAACACCACTGACAGGGGGAAAGACCAAGCGTCATATCTTAACTGGGATGATCCTTTATTATTCGGAGAAATTCTAAGATTAAGAGTCAATTATATATCCGGAAAAGAAGATACTTTTGAGCAAGTATGGGAATCTATATTTGATTTACATGTAAAAGGAGAAAATTCGTTTAAATACATAGTAAACCGAACATTTATGAGGCCAAGAGATTTTCTTATATTTATTCATCACTCGCTCCAAACAGCTATTAACAGAGGCCACAACCGCTTAACAGAATTAGATATTTTACATGCAGAAGAAGCTTATTCTAGAGATATCTTCGAACAATTACTTTATGAAATCCGAGACATACACCCAAAAATGGAAGAAATACTTTATTGCTTTCTTGAAGCTAACCGCACTATGTATGAAAGCGAATTAATAAAGATACTTAAAGAAGCTAGGATTGCAGATGATAAAATAGATTATATAATATATAATTTGCTTTGGTTTTGCTTCTTAGGAATAAGCAAACAAGACTGGTCAGAAAAATATGCTTATTCTGTGGGGTATGATATAAAAATGCTTCTTGCCCATAGCGATAAAACTCTCAAGAATGAATATGAGCGCATCTATTCTATCCATCCTGCTTTTTCTAAAGTATTAGAACTTAAACAATAAAAAGCCTATGACACTCCGTGACACTAAACATTGTAGAAAATTCTAAAGACTATCCGCCTCAGACTTTAAACACGGCATGATACCGGGTTCAGGTCTTGAAATTTAGCCTTTATCCCTTCTTAAATTTTACTTATGAAGCATATTGCATTCCTATACTCTATTCGCAGTAGGCGTGACATTTCTTTATTTCAACCTGAACCAAAATAATGTCAAGATTACACAGGCTGACCGAGAATTAAAAAAATCATATTATTTTTAAATAGTTTTGGTTAAATATATTCGAAGTCAGTAATTTATTTTGAGATAAAGTTTTTGCCTTCTTCGGATATCAGCTAAAAGCCATAAATTTATGCATTTTCT
>JAHITY010000009.1 GCA_018817165.1 Candidatus Omnitrophota bacterium | reverse complement strand
CATTTTGGCTCATTCTCGTCCCGCATCCTGCGGGACTCCGAGGATGAATCTCTGATTTTGCCAGTCCTATCAAAATCAGGCTTCAAACCCGCCTAAATAATTATTCCTGCCCTTTATAGCTAATAGTTATGAATTATTAGTTTTCACTATACGCTAATCGCTATCCGCTTTTCCCTTTATTTTTGTTTTTTTTGCTTTAGGCTTTTGAGTTTATTTAGAGTTTAAGAATTAGTAATTAGCAATTTGTTTTCTGTTCTCCGCTTTTTCGTCCCTCGTCCTAGCGTAGCGATCGTCCATCTGTCCTCCATAGCCTTGGCGAAGGAGGATCATCCTTCTGTCTTCTGTTTTCTGTCAACCTTTTTCAGGATAGCACATTCTTAAACTCCTAAATCTTCTCCATCGGCTGATTGCAGCAAACAAGTTCTCCCCCGCCTACTTTGGTTACAGTAACTTCATTTCCACAAATATTACATATATAATTCTCGCCATTTTTTTCTACTGACATAATTCCTCCTTTTTTAAAATAAAAAAACCACGGAAAACCTTCCGTGGCTATCTCCTATTATATTGTACGCCTTAACAATTAAAAATCAACACCTTTCCTATCTTTCCAATCAGTTTGGTTTTAAAAAAATAAAAAAATTTTAAGATTTTTACACTCTGATCATGACTCTTTAGTGCAGATTACTTAACACTAATCTCGCCAAAAATACAACATTGCGGTCAGCACAATGCCGATAAGATAAACCGCTAAAGTCCCGGAGCAAAAATAGGTATAAGCCATCAAACAGATTCCAATAGTCATCGGCCGCCATAAAGTCATTTTTTTACCGTAAATAAAAGCAACAAAGCCAATAGAACCAAAAATAAGATTTGCGAATAAATTAGACTGACCAAAACTATCCAGTGACAACATACAAATACCTCGCTCTAAACATAATAACTTCTTTCTGCCTGATTATACCACTTCGGTTTTAAAATGATAAATAAAAACCCTCAACAACTAAAATAGCTGCTAAGGGTTATTTTTATTATACAGAGTTGCCGTAAACGAGCAGAGGAAAAGAATGTTTCGCTATATTGAAACTCCCAGCAGATCATCTGCCGCGACCAATGGCGAAAAAATTCCCAGCGGGGTTTCGGTTGCTTGCTCAAGAATCACACCAGGACGCGATCGCTGAAAAAGCTCGATCTTAACCCGGCGGATTGCCGGTTCAGGATTTTTATTTTCTCCGGTGAGCATCGTCCAGATTTCGCGCTCACAGGCATCCAAAAGCAGGTGAAAAATATTTTTGGTTGCTTCGATTTCCGTACCAATGCCGCATTCTTGAGAAGAAAGCAAAGTAGCCTTGATCTTTGTTTTAACCTGATCAGGATATTCCCGGTTTTTCCCGGTTTTTGTTTTTTCCATAGATACCACGGTTATTCCCGGAACAGTTAAAAACGGGTATCCAACCCCATTCTCAGCCATCTCATCATCCATTGCAAGCACTAGCTCCGGATTTTTTTCTAGATGATAACTGATGACCAGATCTTTCGCTGCCTTGGCTTTATCAACATCCGCCCGAAGAATATCAATGCTGGTATCTCCGCCTTCTTGCCTTTTTAAAAGAGCATAACCATTAGAAACATTATCTTCCGGCAATGAATCCGCGTTCAGCTCGGTTATCAATTCCAGAATAATCTTGCCTAAAATTTCCCGGGAAGAATCCCGCTCAGCAGTTAAATATTTCTTTGTGGGATAGATCGGCTTCAAAGTCACCTGAATAAGCTTTTTTCCATCCAGCGACGGACGGTTATCGACAAACGGCCAATTCTTTTGTTTCTGCAGACTAGCTTTCGAGTTTTGAGGATCCAGCTGAGCGCGCACTTTTTCCTGATATGCCTTAAATTTCGGATTGTCATTATCCAAATGCATAACCGCGTAAAGATCTTCAATGAGCAAGCTTAAACTAGCCGCGATTTTCTTATTAACCGAATCATTATCTGTTACCAATCTGCTCCGAATAATCTCTGCCAAATCAGCATGTTTATTTGTATCATCAAGCAATTGCCGATTATCGCGGATCGCTTCAATAACCCTTTCCCAAGATGACAACACAGCTTGAACGCGTGTATTAAAAAAGTTCAGCTGCTGCGGACTAAAGGAACTCGCGTATTTTTTATCTTCCTCAAATGAGCCAATTACTTCCCCCCCCCAGCTAGTCATACTTATTTTTTCTCTGGCAAATTTACCTTTTACTCCGGCTCCGTTCGCGTAAAGATAAACATCCCTTAAAAGATCCTGATGGATCAACTCCGCGAGCAAACGAGCATATTGTTTATTGAACTCATTGCCGGATATGATCGCCAGCGCAAAGCCGAACATCCACATTTGGTTAAATAACCCCATCATATCTTTATCCACGTTTTTATCGCGCATTGCCAGCACTAAATCCATATCTGAAGCAATAACTCCCCGCTGAATTTCTTTAATATTTTTGATCAATTGCTTATTTGTGATCCGTAGCTTACCGTCAAAGTCAATATGCATGCCTTCAAATGGCTTAGCATCATGGGTGAATAAGAAGCGCTTCTTCTTCACGTCCCAGATCAGTTTGACATCATTACGCAAAAATAAATAGATCAAGGCGCACGATGCCCTATCTTCAGCCGGAAGCCCCAGCGTCTTCATCCCCTTAAAAAATCTATGAACTTCGCTTATATTCAGAAAGTTCTCTCTTTCAAGCGACTGCAGCAACTCTTTGGACTTTTGCCAGCGATAAAAAACTTTGGCCTTTGACGCAGCAAAGTGTAATTCTTGCAAAGCCTTTGCCCTACCGCACTCAGGACCATGTTCATCGTCCTTTACCGGTTTAACGTTTTTGTTTTCGGAAAAATCGGTTCTCATTGAAATGACCTTGCCCGCGAATTCACTGATCCGCCAGGCGTCATAATGATTGGCCTCAGGATCTGTGCTGACATTACGCAGGATTCCGATAAGAATCCCCTGAAGCTGATTAATAATCTGTTCGAAATTATCCGGATTATTAAAAATACGCATAAATGAACTCCGGTACATCGCTGTATCTAATTGATTCCGCCGCTCAAAAATAGAGGCAATCGGCATAAACTCTCCCATAAGCCTGCCGTCAATTAGTTTATTCTTGATCTCAATTGTCTCTTGCTCATCAAGAACATAAATAAAACATCTATTGTATTCATTATTTACCGCATCCCGAGAAGAAACATGCATTATCCGCGAATCATCATAATAAACCGGCCCGTTAAAATCGCTTCTTCCCATTATCCTTTGCCCATAAGGAAGCTCTGCCACTTCATGCAAATGCCCTTTATTGACCGCGATACCCAGGTTATTGTCAATGACCCGTTTTATCGCCTCCGGGTAAGTCTCTTGATCTATCAAATGTCCGGAAGCGGCCAGGGACTTGGTAATAAGCTGCGTATTCTTCTTGTCAGATAGATGATCAACCAGAATGCGGCCTTCCGCATCCACGATTAACACCTGCACGCTGGCATGCCATATCCCTTTTTGATGCGCTTCAAGAAAATTAATGGGTACCCCGTCAGACAAAAATTTCCCGGTCTCCGGGTCAACGCACTGTACTTTCCAGGCCTCTTTGTATTTGGTCACACGTCCGTTATCAATATCATCTTTACAGTCTGTTATCTTCTTTTCATAATCAGCAATCTTTTCAAAAAAGGCTTCAGTTTGTTTATCCCAAATAACTTCGCCTGTTTGCAATTTCTTAAGTCCAATCAAATCTTTACAATGAGCCTGTGCCTTAATTAGATTACGCCGCACCCGGTTAACCTCACCGTTAACCACCCCATCAAGCGCTCCGTTATAAAACCTTTCAATTTCACCGAGCTTTCTTAAAATTTCCCAAACATCGCCGCCTACAAGCAAATCGGAAAGCCCTTTCGGCACCGCTTTATCAGGCATATTCATCTGAGTGCTAAAATCAACCCGGAAATTTTCAAGATTAACCGTCACTGCCGGAGAAAGGCAGTCAGATACAAAACTCCCCCCCAACACATATGCTGGAAAAAGAGACGAATAAAAAATTAAAAATGTAATTAAAATCGTAAACCGTTTGTGCATATTTTCCTCAGATTAATCTAAAAAAACCATTAAACCCCGCAAAAAAAATCCAAAAAAGTATACCATATTATTATCATTAATGCTAGGGGATGGTTCTGAGCGAATTGACTCACATAAAATGTTACCAAAGAATATTTTTAAAGTATTCGTTGACTCATAAATAATGTTACCCAAATAATAACCCTTAAAGGGGGTTATTACAATGACAATAGGAGCCAAAATGGAATATCTTAAAAGTATT
>JAHITY010000073.1 GCA_018817165.1 Candidatus Omnitrophota bacterium | reverse complement strand
ATAATCTGGTAGTCGCTTATTCTAGCAGGGAATTATGGATAGATATTAATTCTAAAACTGGAAAAATTGAAAAAGTGGTAGAAACTTCAAGATTTGGCGCTCGCAATTATCCGATTGATTAAAATAAGAACAATGGGGGCAAGTTGGTTTTGGTAAACCATTAAGGCAATCAGAAAAGCAGCTAGTAGTTCTTTTTGGTATTTTTAAATTTTCTACACTCTAATTTCTGTCTGAGCTAAAATGTTATATAAATAAACAATAAAAATTATGGACGAGGCTTTAGTGATAAGGGGATTTTTTAATAAAAACAATAAACAAGGTTTACAAAGGGAGGGTTGGAATGAGAACAATATTATCACCAATTTACATTGTTAAACAGTATGAAAGAGGAATTGTGGAATTATTTGGTAAATACCAAAGATTTGTCGCGCCGGGATTACACTTTCAGCTACCTATTTTACATTTAACTAGAATTCGTGATATCAGAGAACACACAATGGATATTGAGCCTCAATCTGTTATAACAAAGGACAATGTAGAAATTCGTGTTGATGGAATTATTTGGGTGCGTCCAGGATTATCAACTGAAGAAATTCAAAAAACTTTTTATAATATTGACGATTGGAAGGTTGCAGTATTACAGTTAACTAAAACAAATCTAAGACAAGAGTTTGGTGGCTTGACTCTGGATGAAAGCTTGGTTGCTAGGGAAAAAATATCTTCCAATCTTCAATCTGTGCTTGATAGAATGACAAAAGATTGGGGTTTGAAAGTTTGCAAGGTAGAAATCAGACTTATCGATCCTCCAAATGATATCAAAACGGCTATGCACAAACAAAAAACCGCTGAACAAGAACGCCGATCGATGAAACTACTTGCAACTGGTAGATATGAAGCTGCAGAGCAAGATAAATTAGCATCGATCCAGCTTGCGGAAGGAAAAAGAGAAGCGGAAATAAAGATAGCTGAAGGTAAAGCAAAAGCAATTGAATTAGTCAACGAAGCTGCAGAGAAATATTTTAAAGGTAATGCTAAAGAGTTAAAACAGTTGGAAATGACTGAAGCATGTCTCAAAAATAATAGCAAAATAATTCTTTCTGAGAAAGGGATCTCTCCTACATTGCTAATTGGAGACCTTCCTTTAAGAAAAGCGGAATAAACAGTGCATGTTTTAAAGGGAATTTAATAGGGCCAGACACCTTTAATTGAAGCTAAGCGGGGCAGGAAGAGAGCTTCCCCTTTGGGATTTTATTGCTGAGGGTCTTTGATGGAGGGGATTGAAATGCAGGGAACGTAACAGGGTCAGGTCTTGAATCTTGACATTTTTCTAGACGCTTGATGCTAAACGCTAATTTTGACGGTTTTATTTTAGACTTTTGAGGAAAAAGAAAGAAAATATGAGAGATAAAATAATTCGAAGCTTTGAACTGCTAAAACGTAAGAAAATAATCATACTAGGAGCGTTAGCTTTGTCGTTTGTGCCTGTTTTAAATTTTTTAACAACTCTTTTGTTTGGTATTTATTCCTTAGTTATAATGGCTGAAGGAGTGGATATTATACTAGAGAAGAAGAATTTTTGCACAGGCAAAGAATACTTAAAAAAATATTTTTGGAAATTCTTTGTGGTGGGGTTTGTGCTGACTCTGCCACAGCATTTAATATTTGCTTTTATACCCCATTATCAAGTAATTCGTTTCATTGTTTCAATTATAGTAGTTACTATTACAATTTATAGTGTTCCGTTTGTTTTTATTTACAATAAAGGCTTAGAAAGCATACAAGTAAGTATTATTTACCTGTATAATAATTTAGAAAAATCCATGCCATTGCTTGTGTTTAATTGTGGAGTGCTTATCATAGTTAATACTAGTAGGCTTTCTACTATTACTGGGAATGATTATTTTATTTCTGTATCAGAGTGTATAAACGGCATATTTGCTTTGTTGTGCGGGATGTGTGTTTTATTTGTTTCGGTTATGTTTGAAAGGGAAATAAGTAATAAAGCTTAGTGTGAGTGGGGACGTTGTTTGATAAATTGATTTATTTAAATAGTGAAAAAACTAAAATAAATAAAGGGGATGGGTTGATTTTGGTGAATTATAAAATTTGCTTTCCCGCAAAAATGCTGCGGGACAAGCTGCCTGAGATCAAACGTAAAATGATAAAATTGTAAATGAAGAAAATATTTAAAATTACTTTTTTTGTGTTTTTCTTGCAAAGTATCTTTTGTAATCAGATATTTTGTTCAGAAGAATCGGATGAGCCGTTTGTTATGGATATTTTGATTGCGGGTACCAAAGATCAGCCTTATATTTATCAGGTTGAAATTTCTGGTGAAAAACAGCTGCACAAATATCTTTGGCTAAGGGGTGGTTTGGCAGGTATATTTGATTCTAATAAACCTGATCTGTTTGGGGGCTTGACTCTGGGATTTAGATTGCATGGAAAGGCTTTTTTTGCACCTTTTTTAGGTATAGGAAGTTATTTTGGTAAATCAACTCATTATAAAGATGCGGATGATGACGGTGTTAATAATGATGACGATGCTTGGACTGATGAACCTGGTGAGAAAAAAAGAGTTGATAACTATCTTTCGGCAATTTATCCTGAGATTGGCATGCAGATTAATATAGCCAAAGAAAAGAGGATTTCTGCGTTTGGAAGGTATTATGTTTCAACCGAGGGAAGAGACGATGATTCATGGCTGTGGGGACTTAGTTTTTCGGTTAAATTTGGGTCAGATTCAGAAGACGGAAAAGATTGACGTAAACGGGAACGGGTTTGTTTTGGTAAACAATGAAATTTGATTCCCCGCTATTTATGTTCTTGGGAAAATAAAGAAATAAGGATTATGGATAAAAATATAAGTGAATATAATAGGGTTTTTAAACAATGTCCAAGCTGTGAGTTTAAATGGGCTGGACGTGGTAAATTTTTGGCAGACCCTCAGATCAAACTGCACGGTTATCAGGCTGATTCTGAGGATTTAGTGGCAGGTCTTTTTCTGTTTACGCATTCTGATTGCGGAACAACTATGGCCATTAAGGCAAAAGAATTCACGGATCTTTATTCCGGTCCTATTTTTGAAACACGTAAAACAGGTAGTTCGGAATGTCCTAAATATTGTCTGTTTAAAGATGAACTCCGCTCTTGCTCGGTAAAATGTGAATGTGCATATGTCCGAGAAGTATTGCAGATAATAAAAAACTGGAATAAAATTGATAAACCTAAATAAGCGTAAACACTATAGGAAATATTTGCAATAGAAAAGCAGTTAATAGCTCATGGCTAATGGTTAATAGGCAATAGTAAAAAGTAGAAAGTTATAAAGTGAAAAAGTAGAAAAGCTATTGTTAGATTTAATTAAAACTTTATGAACTTTATGGGCTTTATACTAGATTAGTTATCGGCTATCAGCTAAACAGTCTGAGCTCAAACGAGAAAGTAATAGAATGCGGAAAGTATTATTTATAATTATTTTATTGTTATTTTCAGTTCATGCTTATGCTGAAAGTCTATCCATGGAGGATGAGTACATAGAACCTTTGAATAGCTTGTATAGGCAGGCGATTCAAAGCACAACAGAAGTTTCCATAGAAGCATATAAAGCTTTAAATCAAATTTTCACATCAGGATGGACCGATAGTCAGGTAGTAATTAGTGCGATTAATGAGCATGAGAAGGCAATTAGTTTGTTTAAACTGGCGGCATTGCAGGAAAGTAATCAAGCAATGTTTATTAAAAAGCCGGAAAAGATTACATTTATTATGCCTGGGGTGGATGGTTCTAAACTTAGATTGCTCTTAAGATTAGTGCTTGCTCAGGGGCTTAAATTTGAATCAGCTGGACAATATCATAAAGCAAAAGAAAATTATATTGCATCTGTTCGCTTTATAATGCATTCTTCACGGGAGGAATTTAAAGCGCTTCAGCCTCAGTTAATGGAAATGGCCTGTTTTAATATAGTCGAAAAATGTATTTATAAGTCAATATCTGATGATAACCTTAGTAATGGATATTATTCTGATTTGTTGAAATATTTTAATGTTATTTATGGACAACAGGATTTTCTGGAAAGCGTTTTTAAAACCGAATTGCTTGGCACTAAGAATCTGGCGAGAATGCTAGAAAAAGAAATGCCGGATTCAGGACCTTACAAAATCAATAAAATATTTTTTAAGAAAGATATTAACTTGTTTTTTAGAAGTTTTTATATGAGCTATGATTTGCGTGTTAATGAGAATACTAAAAATGCAATCGAATGTGCAAAAAAAAATGATCTTAGCTTGCTAAGAATGGAGCAAAGGGAAATTGAAGAAAAAGAATTAGGAAAGCCTTTTAATATGGTTAAAAAGTTTCTGAGAAAATTTTTAATTGAAAGAAAAAACATTACTCAGATAAAAGCTGAATTTTTAGCTGACATAATGTCAACTTTGGGGCAGCCAGATTACAGTAAAATAATTAATTATTATCATGTTTATTATAATAAATTAAATTTATTAAGAACTGCTTTAGCTGTAAAATTATATGAAGCAGATAAAGGCGAATTGCCGGATAGCTTGGACTTTCTTGTGCTGGAGTATTTAAAAGAAGTTCCATTAGATACCTATAATGAATTCAAACCATTATCTTATATAAAAGCAGAAAATACTGTTAAGATATATAGTTGGGGGCCTGACAGGAAAGACGATTCAGGAAATGCAGAGTTTGATAAAAATGATCTTTCTTCAGTTGGCGATATATTAATTTTAGTTGATGAAGACTAGTGAGCGGGGGCGTTGTTTGATAAATGATTTATTTAAATAGTGAAAAAACTAAAAGAAATAAAGGGAACGGGTTTGGTTTTGGTAAACCATAAAATTTGCTTCCCCGTCATAGCGGGACAAGCTGCCTGAGCTAAAACGTTATCAATGGAAAATAATGAAACATATATTGTTCATCTGTAGTCAAAATAAATTAAGAAGCCCTACTGCAGAAATAATATTTTCTGAAAAAGAAGGTTTTAATGTTCTGTCGGCTGGCTTAAATAATGATGCTGAAATTCCGTTAACATCAGAGTTGGTCGAATGGTCCGAAACCATTTTTGTAATGGAGAAAGCTCAAAGAAACAAACTGCAAAAGAAGTTCAGGAAGAACCTTAAAAAGCAAAGGGTAATTTGTTTAGATATTCCTGATGACTATGAGTATATGCAACCTGAATTGGTTAAGCTCCTAGAGCATAAACTCGATAACTTCTTTAAGAGAATAACAGGGTCAGGCACTGAAAGCTGAAAATAATTGACGGATGAGAAAGGGATTGATAAAATAATTTTATGGTTCGTCCTTATAGACTTCAAGGAGAAAACTGTTTTTATCATATAACAAGTCGAGGAGATGATCGTAAAAAAATCTTCTTGAGCGATGCTGATTGCGAAAAGTTCTTAGAATATGTGATAAAAGCCAAAAATAAGTATAAGTTTCATTTATACGCGTACTGCTTAATGAGTAATCATTACCACCTGTTTATAGAAACCCTCCAACCGAATCTGTCAAAAATTATGCAGAACATAAATACTGCATATACTACATATTATAATAAGAAGAGAAGTAAAGTTGGCCATTTATTTCAGGGGAGATACAAATCAGTAATGGTTGAAGAAGACAGTTATTTTTTAGAGCTCACCAGATATATACATTTAAATCCAGTCAGGGCAAACATGGTGAAACTTCCTAATGAATACAAATGGTCAAGTTATAGAGTTTATTTGAAGGGCTCAGAAGATAGAGTTATAGATATAGAAGAAATTCGTAGGCATGTAGACTTGAAAGGTTATAAGGATTTTGTATTAGACAATATTAATAAAAATGATGATTTAAAGAAACAGGTTTATGCAGGATATTTTCTTGGAGGTAAAGATTTTGTAAAAGGAAAACTGGATAAATTTAAACCAGAAATAGAATCTGGCAATTTTGCTTATAAAAGGGAACTTAATTCAGATATTACTATTGATGAAATAATAAATAGATCAGAGTGTATTTTTAATGAAGTAAAAGAGAAAAACATAGTTAAAAAACACAGCGGATTAATTAGCCGAAAAGTGATAATATTTGCAGCTAAAAGAGTTACTCCCTTAACAAATAAACAAATAGGAGAATACTTTAATATAGGAGCTACTGCAGTAATCAAGGCAAGTAATGCTGTGGAAGGTTTGTTAAAAGAGGATAAGGGGTTGAGAAATAAAGTTGTTGAATTGCTTTCAGCTTTCAGTGCCTGACCCTGTATTCCTTTTTTTGGATGCAATTAATAAAAGAATAGAAATGGAAAAGAACATGAACAAATAGAAAAATGGGTAGACTTTGATATTGGTCAAAAACTATATGGTGAGGCTTGGTGAATGGAGAAAAGTGTAAAAAAATATTTGCAGACATTGCTCATGATTATAATTTTACTAAGTTCAAAACAAAATATTTTTGCGCAGGATAATATTATGAAAAGTAATATTTTTGTTGAGGAAGCAGGGCAGATGGTTGACTACATACTTATCTTGCCTAAAAATTATGAAAGCGCACGGAAATATCCCCTATTCATATATATGCATGGAAGGGGATATTCTTCTAATGATGTTTTGAATGATTGGTATTCTTTATTTACCAACCAGAGTTGCTATATTCTTATCCCTGAGGCATCAATAAAGCTCCATGACCGCAGTTTTTCATGGTATGACCGTGATAGTGAAAAATTTATTGTGCATATGGAAGAAAGTGAAAGCATGATTGTAGCCCTCACTCAACATATGATAAAAAAATATAATGTAGACACATCCCGAATAGTTTTAAGTGGTTTTTCGCAAGGAGGAAGGCTAGCCTATTACATAGGTTTTAAAAATCCTAAGCTTTTTTCTGAAATTGTGCCGATCAGCGGATACTATATGGCTGATATTCTAGACCCATATATTAAAAATATCGGAAATCTGAAAGTAAGCATTTACATCGGCACCCAAGATGATGTAAACCCATTTGAAGCAGTTGAAAAAGTTTATAATAAATTTAAAGCAGAAGGGATTAATACAAGTTTGCATGGTTATCCTGTAGAGCATACATGTACAGACGAAATGTTAGAAACAATATTAAATAATATCTAAGGAACGTAGATGAAATGTGAATAAAGGGGACGGGTTGTTTTTGGTAAACCATAAAATTTGCTTCCCCGCAAAAATACTGCGGGACGAGCAGACAATCAATAAGCGGGGACGTTGTTTGATAAATTGATTTATTCTAATAGAGAAACAACAAAGAAGGAGTAAAGGGGATGGGTTGGTTTTGCTAAACCATAAAATTTGCTCAAGAAAATAGTCAATAGCTCATGGCTAATGTTCACTAGGAACTAGTTAAAAGTAGAAAGTTATAAAGTGAGAAAGTTGAAAAGCTTTTGTCAGGTTTAATTACAACTTTATAAACTTTATACTAGATTAGT
>JAHITY010000072.1 GCA_018817165.1 Candidatus Omnitrophota bacterium | reverse complement strand
TAAAGAAGCATCAGTTGATGCGATAATCAGATTTGGATAGGTTGTGCCGCTATTAGTAGAATATTCCAGTTTTGCATTAGCAATACTTCCGAATCTCGTCCAGGTAATATTCTGCACTGAAGCAACGCCCCATGACTCCGCGCCATTTGGTGATGTTATTGTCAAGGCGCCTCTGATCTTAAATAATCCATCAGTTGTATCAATTGCTGTGGGATTATCCACATCTGATATTCTGATCTTACAAGCAATTGATAGATTATCCGGTATTGTCCAGCCATAAGTCTCGGTATTTGGAGTTGAGGCGATTATATTTGTATAATTTGTTCCGCTGTTTACCGAATATTCTATTTTTACATTTGTACAATCTCCGGTAGTTATCCAGGTTATATCCTGTGATGATGCGACTTCCCAGACTTCTCCGCCGTTCGGTGAGGTGATCGCGAATTTCGGCATGATTGTAAAATCAGCATTCGATACATCAGATACATTTACATCTGCCGCGTCCGCGATTTTTACTCTGATTGTTTTGTAAACTGAATTTGGAATTGTCCAGCTGTAGCTTAATCCCGCTGCTCCGGTTGAAGCAATAATCGGGTTGGGATATGTTGTTCCGCTGTTAATCGAATAATCCAGTTTCGCATTGGCGATTGTTCCGGTTACTGTCCAGGTAATGTTTTGACTGGTACTGACTACCCATTCTTCTGAACCATTTGGCGCGGTCAATACAAATGCGCCGATGATCTTGAAATTAGCATTCGATACATCATATACCGATGAATCATCCACATTTACTACTTTAACTTTCACTGTCGAATTAATACTGTCCGGAACTGGCCAAGCATAACTCAGATCAGCTCCAGGTGTAGACGCAATAATTACTGTATCATAAGATGTTCCGCCATTCAGCGAATAACTCAATTCAACATTGGCAATTGTTCCCTGCTTAGTCCAGGTGATATTATTGCTGGCATTAACTACCCATGATTCTCCGCCATTTGGCGCGGTTAAAGTCAATGATCCTTTGATTGTAAAATTAGCATTCGATACATCATTGACCGAAGCATCTGTCACATCAGAAACTCTTACGCGGACATCTGTATCAATCGCATCCGGTACTGGCCAGCTATAGCTGCCAACAGCTGCTCCAGTAGAAGCGATAATTTCATTTGGATACGATGTTCCGCCGTCAGTTGAATATTCTAATTTTACATTAGCTATACTTCCGTTTCTGTTCCAGGTAATATTATGACTTGATCCTACGATCCATGTTTCTGTCCCATTTGGTGAAGTTAAAGTTAATATTCCCTTTACAGTAAAATTATTATTTGATATATCCAAAACAGAAGCATCGTTAACACTGGTTATTTTAATTTTTAACTGTGTCCCGATTTTATCCGGAACTGTCCAAGCATAACTTAGACCAGTTACCGGAACTCCGGTAGTAATCGTATCAGTATATGTTGATCCACCATCAATTGAATATTCTAAGCTTACATTTCCAATTGCTCCTTGATGACTCCAGGTAATATTGCGTGATTCACCCACCAGCCATATCTCGGAACCATTCGGAGCAATAATTGTTACTGATCCTTTAATCGCAAAATTAGCCAGCGACTGATCAGTTACAGTAGCATCTCCATTACTAGTTATTCTTACTTTTAATTGAGTTCCAATTGCATCCGGGATCAGCCAGTTATATGACAAAGCAGATGCCGAAACCGTACTATTAATTACATCATCAAATGTTGCTCCGCCATTAGTTGAATATTCTAAAGTAACTGTATCTATATTACCCAATTTCGTCCAGGTAATTTGTTCGGTTGTCCCCACAACCCAGTTTTGTCCACCATCCGGAGCAGTTAGATCTATGCTTCCTTTTATTCTAAAAATAGAATTAGTTGAGTCATATACCGTAGAATCATCGATACTGGTTATTTTTACTTTTGCCTGCGCGCTAGGGTCATCAGGAATTGTCCAGGCATATGTCAATAAATTCGATTCAATACCTGTAACAATTGGGTTCGGATATGTTGTGCCTCCGTCAGTTGAATAATCCAGTTTTATTGTGGCAATCGATCCAGTTCTAGTCCAAGTAATATTATGCACATCATTTATAACCCATGATTCTGATCCATTAGGAGCATTAATAGTCAAAGATCCTTTAATCTTAGCAAATGCATTGGAAACATCGCTTACTGTCGTGTCTGCCGCGTCAGATACTCTGACAACTAACTGATTAGTTATTGTATCCAAAACTGTCCATTCATAACTTAAAGTTACCGCCGGTGTAGACGCGATAATCTCATAAGGAAAAGTTGATCCGCCATTTATCGAATATTCCAGTTTCATATTCGGAATTGATCCTTCATAAGTCCATTGGATATCATAGGCAGAACCGACTACAAAAACTTCACCGCCATTAGGAACGGTTGTCGTAACTGAACCTTTAATACTAAAATTAGCATTTGATTCATCATAAACCGAAGCATCTGCAGTATTTCTTACTTTAACTCTAATTTGAGTTCCAATCGCGTCCGGAATCGTCCAGGATGAACTCAATGCCTCTCCAGATGTCGTTGTAATTGAATTAGGATAGGTTAATCCGCCGTTTATTGAATATTCCAAAGCAACATTGGCAATCGAACCGGTTTTAATCCAGGTAATATTTTCCGAAGTCCCGACCACCCAGCTCTCTGTTCCATTAGGCGCGGTAAGCGTAATATCCGCGCGGATCCGGAAATTCGAATTTGATTCATCATTAACCGAGGCATCTGCTAAACTAGTGACTTTGACTTTTGCGGTTGTTGACGGACTGTCCGAAACCACCGGCCAATTATAAGTACCGCTAGCCGAAGCCGTACTTCCGATAATAGTCATCGGATAAGTCGTTCCGCCATCAGTTGAATATAATATTGAGATACTTCCAATAGTTCCATGTTTTGTCCAATTAATATCCTGCGCTGAGCCAATGGTCCAAGCCTCTCCGCCATTCGGAGTAGTTACTGTAATCGAACCTTTAATATTAAAAACCGCGTTTGATTCATCTTTAACAGTAGCATCCGCTTCATTAGTGATTCTAACCATAAGATTATTGCCAATCGCATCAGCGACAGGCCAAGCATAGCTGATATCACCAGCAGCAATTCCTGTGGCAATCGGATAATCATATGTTGCCCCGCCATTGATTGAATAATCCAGTTTAACCGTACTGATTGTTCCTTGTTTAGTCCAAGTAATATTTTGTGGATCATCAACAATCCAAGTTTCTCCGCCATTCGGAGCGGTTATTGTCAATTTACCTTTAATTGTATAATCTCCATTGGAAACATCAGCAACATTTAAATTATCCGGATTTTCCACTTTTACTCGCAGTTGTGTACCGATCGCGTCCGGAACAGTCCAATCATAACTGCTGGTATTATTCAAAGCAGCTATAATAGTTGTATCATAAGATGAACCACTGTTAACTGAATAATATAGATTGACTCGAGTAATTGTCCCATAAGTTGTCCAATCAACTGTATATGACTGCCCAACTGTTAAACTTTCTCCGCCATTGGGATGCAATAAAACCAATTTTCCTTTTATATTAAAATTAGCTGGTGATGCATCATTAACCGCGGCATCTGAAGCATCACTTATTTTTACCCGCAATAAACTGCCGATATCATCGGGAATCGTCCAGTTATAAGTTCTGGCACTCGCGCTTGTTCCATTAGTAATCGTATTTGGATAAGTATTTCCGCCGTCATTAGAATATTCGATTTTAACCAATGCGATCGAACCGTTTAAATTCCAAGTTATCTGTTTACTTGCCTCAACTTCCCATTCTTCTGCACCTACTGGAGCAGTCAAAGCTAAGTTACCTTTGATTTCAAAATCAGCATCAGATGCGTCCAATACATTAGTTAGATCGGATAATAAACTAACCTGCACTCTTAAATCAGTGCCGATCTTATCGGGAATTAACCAGGAATAGGGAGTTGATGTTGCCGCAATACCAGTGACAATTGTCTGCACTCCTGGAAATGTCACGCCGCTGTCTGTGGAATAACGCAATTCAACATTTCCTAAGGTGCCTTTTTTCGTCCAAGCGATATTTTGTGAATCTCCCACTTCCCAAATCTCAGTACCATTCGGCGCGGTTAAAGTTAATACCCCTTTGATTTCAAAATCAGCGTCAGATTCATCCAATACTGTCCCTGTCAAACTGGTTATCTTAATTTTTAAACTAGTTCCAATAATATCCGGAATATTTGTCCAAGCATATGTCTGGTCTAATCCTGGCGTACTGGCCACAATAACCGTATCATAACTTGCGCCGCTATTCGTCGAATATTCAATTTTAACATTACCAATGCTACCGTTAACAACCCAATTAATATTTTCCGTTGCGCCGACTCTCCATTTTTCTCCGCCATTCGGAGCAGTGACTCTAACCTGTCCTTTTATCGTAAAATTTCCCAAAGACTCAGAAGAAACCGTATCATCATAAAAACTTTCTACTTTTATCCGAATATCCGTATCGATCGCGTCCGGAATCGTCCACAAAAATCCATCGACATTTGTCAGATTTGTCGCCACTGTCGCCCCAAATGTCCCCCCGCCGTCAGTTGAATAAAAAATATTTACTCGACCGATAGTTCCATATGTTGTCCAACTTATATTTTCATTATTTCCCACCAGCCAGGTTTCCCCGCCGATCGGAGCACCCAGAACAATTCTGCCTTTAATTATAAAGTTTGCCGGAGAAACATCATTAGTCGTGGGCTCGGTTTCCTGAGAAATTTTAACTTTTAACTGAGTACCGATAGCATCAGCGACCTCCCAGGGAAAACTAAGATCCTCACAAGCAACCCCTGTAGCAATTACACTGGCGTATCCATCAGAACCGCCGTCTTTGGAATAAGCCAGTTTAAGAGTCCCAAGATCGCCGCCTTTGGTCCAGGTAATGCTGTTAAACTGATCAACAAACCATGTTTCCCCGCCAACCGGTGAGGTTAAATGAATTGAGCCTTTTACCACAAAATTATATTGCGATTCTGCATGAACCTGACTCTCTTTTCCTACTTGATAAACCTTAATTCTGCAAGTATTGCCAACCATCCCCGGAATATCATCAATTTCCCATAAATAGCCATAACCGGCACCCGGATTATTGTCTGTAGCCACACCATCAGCAATAAAACCATTATAACTAGTTCCTCCGTCTGTGCTATAGCGGATATTCACCGCACCCAATGTTGTTGGACTCGGTGTCCATTTAATATATACTGTATCTCCGACATTAAATACCAATCCTGAACTATTCGGATAAGTAAGTGTAACATCTCCCTCAACTGAAAATGCATTACTTTCTCCCGCAGTTCCGGTCAACAGATTTTCATCGCCATCTAAAGCAACCTTGATCTTATTGTTTGTCCCCATATTTGCTGCTAGCGGACTCCAAGAATAAGAATTCGGGCTGATCGGAACGGTATTGATCAAAGTAAGATAAGAGGTTCCCCCATTTTGCGACAAACGGATATTTACATTTCCGGTTACGCTTCCCGCCACATTCCATTGAACATTTTTGGCATCTCCCAGATTAATAATCTCAGAAACATGCGGTTCGGAAACAGAAATCGATCCTTTAATACTAAATGGCCCGACCTCATCATAAACATTTTCATTATCTCGATTACAGACTCTCAAGTACACATTATTCGCGCCAATATCATCCGGAATAAACCAGGAAAAAATCTGCTCGACTTCCGGAGTTCCGGCTGGTAATAAATCAGATGGAGCCGCACCGCTCAAGTATTCAAAAGTTCCGGCTCCTACTTTATATTTTATAACCACATTACTCATTGCTCCGTGAATTGTCCATTTCACATCTTCGGTCTGCCCGACTCGCCAAACTTCACTACCCAACGGACGATTAACATCCAAAGAAGACATCAGTGTAAATCCTTCACTCTCACCATAAACAGTCGCATCACTGGTGCTCACTACTTTAAGTCTTGATTTTGGCGCGGAAAGATAAGTACTATTGGGAATTGTCCAGTCATATGTGCCGCCCAAAGCATCTGTGCCCGCGGCCACATCGCTGGCGATCGGAATTGATTCATAACTCAAACCATCATTATAAGAATAATAAATATTAACCGTACCGTCAGTGATTCCAGAACCAAAATGCCCTTTCTTTGTCCAGGTAATGGTTTTGCTTTCACCCAACAGCCACATTTCCTCGATTATCGGGCTTACCGCGTAGATCTGGCCTTTTAAAGTAAAATTAGCACTTGTACTTTCTACCAAAGTATCCGGATCTGAAGGATTATAATTCAAAGTGACTTTCAATTTATTTGTTGTTGAAATCAGATTCGTTGCATCCCAATCAGAGGGAATCGTCCAATTATAACTGCCATTTCCGCCGGTTCCCACACTTTGACTACTGACTATTGCCGTAGGCAGAAAACTCGAACCATCAGTTGATAAGGTAACTGTCACTGTATTTGGGCTTAAATTTTCTAAATTCCCGGTATATGTCCAGGAGATCGCGTTTGTGTCCCCGATTTTCCAGGTATTTGGCGGCTGATTGATCGTAACTGTTCCTTTAATTATAAAATCCTCATTGGAAACATCATAATTCCGTGCGGCCATATCAGTATCAATGATTTGTATTTTTAATTGCTCTCCGATAATATCCGTACCGCTTATTTCTGCCGGTAAAGTCCAGGCATAAGTATCCAAAGTCCCGCGGATTCCGGAAATAATCGTCAGCGGATAATTATCAGCCCCGCTGTTTGTGGAAAGTTTCAGATCAACCAGATGATGCCCGACATATCCCGCTTCCACACATGATCCGCTGCTTTCCAAAGACGCGGCATGCACCCAGGTAATATTCTCAGTATCCCCGACTTGCCAGACTTCTCCGCCATTTGGGATTTTTAAAGTCAAAGGCGCGAATTCCACAGCAAACCAATCAATATCATTGCGGACAACAGATTCTTCACGGGTAAATGTCACTGTCGTACTGTCAGTCTGCGCCACTCTGTTTGAGCAATCATCCAGATACGAGCTTGTCGTACTGGTTGTATTCGCGTCAACACTTGTAAACACAGCTGTCCGGGTCAAATCTGTCGCTGAACTTAAAGTTGCTGTTCCCGTAAGACTTGCCGCATTAACTGTAGCTGTTCCTTTTTGCGCTAAGGAGCTTTCATCTGTCAATTCCACCAAATACCATTTAATGTCAACATAATCTGTTGTACCGGCACTGTTCAAACCGCGGACAAATGTCAAAGTACTGGCATCAGTGATAGTTCCTCTGGGCAGCATCTGCGATTCAACACCATTAAGTCCTGCGCCGCCGACAAAATTAAATACTAAAAATGACTTAGTAATATCAGTGATTGCCGGATTAACTGTGACTGTTTGCGAATACTGATTATAGGCAATTGTATCCAAGCCCTTTTTTATAATTGCGTCAGTCTCAAATTCCACAACCTGATAAGTAATATTGATTGTCCGGGTTATCCCGGCTTCCTGCGCGCTGCGCAAGCGGGTCAGCTGGATTTGGGTATCTGAAATAAGATCAGCTTTTAAAAACAATACTTCCGTATCCCCTGAGGTAGTAATATAACCGCGCGTATAAACCAGCACAAAAGCATTGGCGCTGTTTACCGACTGAGGCAGATTAACGGTTTTTACTTTGGTGTCTTTATCCATTGAAGAAAAGCCATGAATGACTTTTACTCCGTCCTTAAACTCCACTACCTGAAAACTCACATTAGCCGCGCAAGCGCCATAATCCCGCGACAAAGCGATATGCTCGGAATCTTCAAAATACGGAGTAAATAAGTAGTTTCCGTCTCGAATACTCACACTACCGTCCGCTGAAGCATTGATCAGAATAATACTCTTAGTCGGGTCAACCGCATAAGTCAAAGTTGATGTATCAACGATATCCACATTAGCATAAGGAACCATACCTGACTGCACCCGGTTTATCTGCACAGCCTGCGCGTTGATAGGCGAAAACACGACGCTGATCAAACCAGCTAAGAAAAATATTTTACCCAAAGAAACTCGTTTTTTAATACTCCACATATCAAGCCACCTTTTCTCTTAGTTCAGCACCGCGGCTGCTGCTGTTTCATCTTCCAAAACATCAGTTTCCAATGGTAATGGCGCTGCCGGTTTAATAAAATTGAGCACTTTTGCTTTACGTGATACAGTCGGTCCTTTTTCTGTTTCCTGAGTTGTCTCATTATACTGAACACTCACCGTGTCACCGACATTGATTTGCTTAATATTTTGTTTGTGAATTATTTCTTCAAGCTCGTCTAAAGGTAATAAGATTTCATCTGCTGTTCCGCTTTTCGCGTCACTTTTATAAACAATAGATATTGAGCCATAACCTATTCCGCTAACAATCCCCTGAATTTCTTTGCTAGCAATATTTTTCTTTCCAGCAGCGATTTCGTTTTCCGCCCGCACCGATGCGTTCAGGCCAATATTCAATAACAAAGCGACCATACAGATAAATAATAAATTTTTCATTTTAATCTCCTGGTATAAAATTTTTGTTTTCATTTTATTTTCTCCTGTATTTTAGACTTTTAAATGAAAAATCCTGCGACTGTTTTCCATTTAGCTGCAGGCTAAGCATTCCCACCATCTGGTCATTAACAAATTCACCACGCCATGATGCTGTTCCTTCGGCTGATGTCTGAATTGTTTCCCAGATAATCTTATTTCCTTCCATAACCGTGGAATAATTAACATTGGAAAATTTAAATTGAGCAAGATATCCCGCGCTAAATTTCCCCTGAATAAAACTTATAATATCAGAGCGAGCCACTGAACCATCGAGATTAAACAGCTCAATCTGCCATTCAGTATTGTTCAGATCAGTTAAGCGCTGCTCAGTCACAACTGCAACACCTTTATTTTCTCTTGTTTTTTTCTGCTGGGCATTATAATCAAAATACAAATAAGCCCCTCCAGCAGTGATCGCGACAATCAATAAAGCGGTTCCCGCACTTATAAATTTATTATTAATCCTTGATTTGTTTTCTTCAGCCTGCGCATTATTCGGCTCTTGACGCTGCAATTCGATCTGTTGCTGAACATGATGCATAAAATCTTTTGAACCAATAATTCCTTTGCGCTGCAGCTTTTTATAATGTTTTTTAAACTCCTCATCGTCCTTAATTCTCTGCATAAACTCTGAGTAATTTCCACCGATCAAGCCATTAATAATGCCTTCGATCTCATTTTTAATATTCAGTCCTCGATCAGAGGCCTGAGAATATTCTAAATACAAACCATAACTACTGTATTGATATGTTTGACCTTGTATCGCTATATTTAATCGATCAGAATTAAGATGAATATATGCGGTTAGATTTAAAAGAGTTTGCGAATCTTTTTCCACTACCGCGGCTTTAAACCGCTCCCGAAAAAGATGCCCTTTGCGGTCATATCGGCCATTGAAATATTTGGTATACGAAGAAGTTAGATCATGCATCATTGTGGAAATACTTGATTTATTATCAACTTCCATCAATAAATGCAAATGATTATGCAATAAAGTATATGCATAAAGTTTTACTCCGTATTGGTCTTTATATTTCCTGAGCAATCCAAAGTACATTTCGTAATCCCTCGCGTCTTTAAAAATCACCTGATTCTGCAAACCATAACAGCTAATATAATAAACCGAATTTTCTATATAAACTCTCGGTAATCTAGGCATTACTCACTCCATTTTGTTAATTTAACGTATCCATACCTGTACATGCCTGGCACTTTTAACGATTTACAACGGTTATACCTGACACTTTTCAATATTCTCAAAAAAAAACCTTAGACAACTCGTCTAAGGTAACAGTAACATTATATAGGGCAGCCTGCCAATCCATAAACGGACGCATCAGCTTTGCCACATATTCCTAAATACAAAGAATACGTGATTCTGCATAATAATACAGAATGCCCTCGCGTTACCACGAGTTTGCCTTTTTCTACTAATACAAGTATACCACGCATTGCTACACAAGTCAATGCTTTATAAAAGTATTTACTTAAACATGTCTCCAATCATAACCCCTTTTATTTATTGGATTTATCCAGTAAAAGCAAAGCTATTGATGTAAGCAAACAAGTATCTGTAAATCGCATAAAAGCACTTGCCTCTAAACCATAGGCTCTAGTCGGAAAAGGCATAACTAAAATACGCGATACAATACCCACCACAAAACTAACTGCTCCCACAGCGATTATCAGACCAGCAACTTTTTTCACATTAACTCCAACAATATAAATACTTTAATATGCCTATATCCTTTTTGCTTTAAGCTTTTAATTTTTACCTTGTGTCTTGTGTCTTGTGTCTTGTGTCTTGTGTCTTGTGTCTTGTGTCTTGTGTCGTTCTACCTGTTTTCACAATCACATCGCGCATCCGATTTATTCTGCTGTTTTTTACCCAAGACAATTAATACCCCAATAACCCAGAATATTATTGATGACTGCAGTATTGTCATAATGCCTTCAACAGCAGTATCATTGCTTACCATAATCGCGCTTAAACCCAGCGAAAAAGTTATATAATATATGAATAAAACCGCTCCTTTTTGACTTAATCCCAGGTCAACTAAATAATGATGAAAATGATCCTTGCCTCCATATTTCAGCCATTCAATGATATTTTTAATCTTCTGCTCTTTTATGCGCATAACAGTAGTAAATATCATATCGAATATCGGTACCCCTAAGATTAAAATCGGAATAAATAATCTTACGATATTATCACCGGCCCAATCTCCCTGAATCGCGATACAAGCCAGGCAGAAACCAATAAATGTGCTGCCGGCATCACCTAAGAACATTCTGGTCTTGTGCAAGAAATTATATGGCAGAAAGCCCAGACAGGAACCAATAAGAATCGCGATTGCCAAACCCAAAGCGTATTGATTTGTATTATAAAGAATTACAAAAAAACATAAAAAATTAAGAATTGCCGAACCAGTTGCCAAACCATCTAATCCATCCAAATAATTATAAGCATTAGTTACTCCGACAATCCAAATAACCGTAACTAATATTTCCCCAATATCGCCCCATATACTCTGCGGCAAAAAAGATATCCGAATACCATTAAGCATCAAAATTAGCGCCAAAAGGATTTGAATAAACAATCTCAATCGCGCGGAAAGGCCTTTAATATCATCGTATGTGCCCATATAAAGAATGATTGTCGCGCAGATAAAAATCGGAGCCAGCATTCTAAATCCTTCAGCAAAAAAGAAAAAAGCCCCCAATACTCCCAGATAAATCGCTAATCCTCCCAGCAAAGGAGTCGGAATTATATGAATTTTTTTATGATTAGGCATATCAACTATATTGAGGGCTAAAGCCATTTTTCGAAAAAAAGGCACACTCAGAAAAGTAATTAGAAAGGCAATAACAAAAGCATTAAATGTTTGCACAATATTAATCCTTTAACATTTGCATAAAATAAAGACTATTCAATATCCTTTAAGACTCTTACCGCTGAAAACCCTTCAGCATATTTAACTCTTGCCTGAAAACCACGAAAATTAGCCATGGAAGTAGCAATATCGAGAATCGATAGATCCTCAACTCTTGTCCGATTTACTTGTGACGCGTGCAATCTGAGCAAATTAAGCTTTTGCTTAAACACGCTGCCAATATCCACAAAAATTTCCGGATTAAAATTCTGAGTTGTCGGCACTTCATAATAAAGCACTTCTTTAATATAGCGGGTTGCTGACAAACAAGCTTTTGCCAAAGCTCGATGATCCTGATGCACATCCTCCAAATAATTTATAAATACTACCTGGGGATCGACTTCATTAATCGTTTCTTCAATTCTATCAATCAGTTCCCGAACATTCATCAGCCTGGTATCTTCAAAATTTCCCCAGAAAACCTGCTTAGCCCCCATATTTTTAGCTGATTCTTCCTGCTCATTACAACGAATCTGCGGGTCACCGCCAACCTCGCCTGATGTAAGTACAAGCAAATAAACATTATGTCCCGCCTGAGCGTATTTAAGCAAGCTGCCGCCGCAGCCTATTTCAATATCATCCGGATGCGCCCCTATAACTAAAACATTCATCTACAACCCCTCCCGCATCTATCCGGTTATTTTTTGCAAGAGGCAAAAACACGTCTTTTCACTAAGCCTGAGCCTGCATCGTGCAGGCCCAGCCGCGCGTTCTCACTATTTTGACATCCTTGTCAAAATCACGTTCGAAAGCGCCGCTCAAAGAGAATTTTTGCCCAGCGGATCGACTCTTGACCATTAGCCATTGACTTTATGACCTGTTTTATCTTTTGCTTTTCCTAATCGCTATTCGCTAATCGCTATCCGCTGTTTTATGTTAACTCTCCACATCAGCACTTACTTCATTGATCAAGTTTTCATCGACAACCTTGGCGTTTTTACCAAAGCCGGCAAATAATGCCAAATCGCACAAATGATTTATTCTCCGGGGAATACCCCCGGTTTTCTTAAAAATAAGCTTATCAGTTCCTTGGGCAAAAATTGATTGATTAGCCCCAGCGATATTTAAGCGATGACTAATATAATCTTTTGTCTCTTCTTCGGTCAGAGGCCCTAAATGATATTTAACTGCCAGCCGCTGAGAAAACTGCTTATTCGAATCAATAATCGCCTTTAGTTCCGGCTGTCCCAGAATTAAAAGCGTTAGTAAAAATTGATTTTCAATCTGAAAATTTAAAAGCAATCTTAATTCTTCCCAAACTCTTAGATCAGTAATAACATGCGCTTCATCAATAACCACCACAGTTTTTTTACCATCACGCATATTATTTTCCAGAATTTCCCCTAAACGCTCCAGCACCACATTAACCAAAACATCCTGCTTGTTTTTCGGCAAATCTCTAGCCCCGAGACTATAGGTAATATGCATCAGCAGTTCAGAATAAGTCAAGAAAGGATTGGCAATAAAAGCGGTTTTATAAATATCCCGGTCAAGCTCTTTAAACAAAGTCTGGCCAATTAAAGTTTTACCGCAGCCAAAAACTCCGGTAAGCAATCCCGCCCCTTTACCTTCGCTAACAACATACAGCAATCTTGACAAACCTTCTTCATGTTGTGGAGAATGATAAAGAAAATTAGGATCAGGAGTATTTTCAAATGGTTTTTTGGATAATCCCCAATGTGATTCGTACATAACCTTCCTTGGTTTTAATTTTAGCTAATCTTTTTTCTTAATATTTCCATACTTTTTGGACCAGCATTAAACAATAGATCCACTATCGACATATATGGATAAAAATCCTTTTTCTCCGATGTAAACTGCTGCAAATAATTAGGATGCCCAAAATTCTGATACTCCAAATCAATTCTACTTTTCGTAAATTCAGCAATATCTAAATATTCTTTACCGCCAATCCCTGATAAATAAGTATCTGCCTCAAGCTTTTTGCACAGTTCAATTATTCTCAAAGTGCTTACATTTGTTGTTTTTATCTCTGACTCAAGGTAAATTTTAGTTTTAATATTCAGAACATCTAAAATAAACTTAATAATATGAATATTTAAGTCAATTAATTTTTCCCATTTCTCAGAATAAACAGCTTTAAAAAAAGAAAAATAATCACTAAAATAAGGAGCTGCGGCATACCAAGTTTGCAGACTATTAATATGCTCTTTTTGCCAATCTATTTCATTGTCAATCTGCACATCACTTAACCTTTGCAGGCTAGCCCCTTTTGTCTTTACTGGTACAGTCAACCAAATAGAATCTGTTTGGGTGCGAATTTTATTGCGATTTTGGAATTCCCTCTTTTTATATTGTACAGTATCCAAAAAAACAAAGCAATCACTTTTATCAATCTTGTCAAAATATCCAAGCCAAGGCAGATATTGAGGTTGATGCGCTGAAAGAATCATTGATTTCCTTGTATTTTAACTGCAAACTCTTTGTCGATTTGCTAAAAAATAACTTTTATTCTGATTATATTATCCAAAATTTTATTTGATTTATTATACCATAAGTCTTAAGCTAATAAACAGAAAAATACCCGTTATTCCATTGAACCTGATTTATTATTTCAGAAAAATCGGATTAGCAATTACATGTAATCCATGTGATCTTATTTCTATCCGGTAGAACGCTTTATTATTGAAATCATTAAGATCATCTGGATATTCTATTTCAAAACTACCGCTGGTTTTAAAAGTCTTGATTATTTCTCCATTTTTAATCAAATGAATACTCAGGAGATTATCCGCTGCATCGACCTTAAACTCCCCTTTTATCTTTACCATTACTTGCGCGCTGCTGGGTTTTAAGCTTTGCCCCATTATCCGGCTTTGCCCGGAAACCGGATCATAAACAGAAAAATCATCAAGTACAAAATTCTCTGACCTAAGGCCTCTGACAACATATACTTTACCGCTGTTCAAAGCCTGCATAAAGCTTTGATTGCTAAAACTATCCAGCAAAACAATGTTTCGCAGATCCTTTACTGCCTGCTTCAGATCACCGCTAAAATCAAAAGCCAAGCCGCCAATCGCCCAGACAGGCTTGCTCCGCTTTCCTTGAACATATTCAAGCAATACCCGATCCCAGAGTTTTTCCGGCCTGCCGATATTATTATAACCATCATAAAACACATTAAACCCTGTATAATCTTTTGTCGCGTAAAAATCTTGTGTGTGTTCTTTTGTAGAAATTTTCACATGTTCAGTTTGCGATACATTCTCCGATTCCGGGTGCGCCCAGAAAACAAGACCATTTTTTTGATTAATATAATCAATCATATTTTGATAAGGCAAAACTCCTGCATCCCCATGATACTGATCAAATAATGATTCTCTAAACGGGAAATTATTAATTAAAAACAAAATACTGATTACGGAAATTATTATGCCAAAAATTTTCCGCTGCGCAGACTCCTGTTTTTCCAAAGAATTCCGGAATGTTTTCTGGCTGTTTATTAAAACCAGGATTAATCCTAAAGCCAGAAATAATCCGGGCCATAGCTTTAACAAATCTGAAAGTTTAAAAGCTTTGATCAGCGTATGCGGATTAGCCACAATTGGCATTTTTTTTATATCTTTTACTGTATTAAGACCTAAAACAAGCAAATGTTTATGCGCATTATGCAGCGTGAAATCATGCTTAAAAACACTGCCGCTCCAATAGTAAAAAGGCGTTGATTCAATCCCAGGGACTAATAATACATTCGGATTTATAGCTTGCAGATCATTTATTTTTTTTAAATAATTCTTTATTCCATATGTTTCTAAAGAATTATTTTTAATCACTTTTTTCAATATTCTTCTTAAAGGCCATATGCCGTACTCCCAGCGCATAACTTCCCGTTCAGTAAAAACTACAACCTTAAAGCCTGCTTTAACCGCAATATCAATGATTTGTTCTGGCGCATAACGCCCATCACTGACATTCGAGCTGATGTGGATCAAAGCCGGAACTTGCACATACTGTTGTTCTTGACTAAAAACAACTTTTGGCCCAATACTTACCCCAAACAGCATCGTCAAACTAATTATGCGAATAAGCGTTTTTAATTTTGAATTCTTCTTTTCTCCCATATCTAATCCTTTGCCTGGATTAACTGTTCATATGTTTGACTGATATTATTAATAAATGCATTAACTGAATATTTTTCACTTATATTTTTTTTTGCGTATTTACCCATTTCTCGGCGTTGGGTAGAATTGCTAATTAATTTCTCCATTGCCGCGACCAATTCCGCCGGACTACCAGGCTCAACTAATATCCCGCTTTTCCCGTCTTTGACAATTTCCGGCACCCCACCGACCTTTGTGGCAATAACCGGCACTCCCATGCTTTGTGCCTCAATAAGCACAAGCCCTACCGCTTCATTTAAAGATGCCAAAACCAGCATATCCATTGCCTGCATATAGGACAATGGATCATCCTGCCACCCGGTAAAGGTGAATCGCTTACTTAGGTTTTGCCCAGCGATATTCGCCTCAAGCGATTCCCTAAGGCTTCCTTCTCCCACTAGAACAAAATGAACTTTGGAAAATTTTTTAGCGATCATTATCGCGGCTTGAATAAAACATTCCAAACCTTTAATCGGCTCCAATCTTCCCACCATACCAATAATAATATCTTCTTTGGAAAAACCTAAATCATGCTTTACTGTTATTGATTTATCTTCTTTAAATTCGGCATTTACTTCTATTACCGTATTAATCACTTCAATTTTTCCATCCTGGCAAACGCCAAACTCAACCAAATCCTTTTTTTCAAGTTCTGTTAACGCGATTATTTTACTGGTAAAACTACTTAGGAACCTTTCAATCAAAACAATAAACTTACTCATCAGCGGATTAAAGTAGCCATAAAAATTATGACCATGCGATGTATGCACAATAACTTTTACTCCGGCGAAAAAAGCAGCCAATCTGCCCAAAGCTCCCGCCTTAGCTGTATGCGTATGCACAATATCAAATTTATGTTTTTTGAAAATAAAATACAATTTTACAAACCCAATCAAATCAATAATCGGATTTATATCACGGCGCAAACTGTTTACCTCGATCAGATTATCTTTAATTTTTTTAAAGAAAATTTGAGTTTTTGCGGTAGGAAATGAACTTGGACCGCAAATAAAACTGACCTCAAACCTACTCTTATCCAGATATTGAGTTAATATCCGCACGATATCCGGAGACCCTCCCCAATCCATCCGGGTAATGACCTGAGCAACTTTTATTTTCTTCATCAATATCCTTTAAAATTTCCCAATCATCTTTCGCAAAGTTCGCTTTTCATGCTTTTCTGCTTTATGTTCTCTATACTTATAGCTAATAGTCGATGGCTGATGGTCCATAGTCAATACGCTGGGCAAAAATTCTCTTTGAGCGGCGCTTTCGAACGTAATTTTGACATGGAAGTCAAAATAGTGAGAACGCGCGGCTGAGACTGCACGATGCAGGCTCAGGCTTAGCGAAAAGACGTGTTTTTGCCATGCACACAATTTCTTTGCACATAAGCCAAGCGCTTTTTTGCTTTTCTGCTTTTAACTAGTAACTCATAACTGCTTTTGCGTCCTAGCGCAGCGATCATCCCTCGTCCTTCGATTTCCCTAACCGCTAAACGCTAATCGCTATACGCTGCTTTTCAATATCTATATAATTCTGTACACCTTATGCATGTGGCGAATAATTTATTTTTCTTTAATATTTGGCGATATTCCACCGCTTTACGGCTATTCCAGATAGCATTAAACTTTTCATTGTTAATATTTCCAAAAGCATAAGTAGAATTAAGACAAGGTCTTACCCCCCCATCGGGAAAAACATAAGCACATACCCATGGACTCAAACAACGTTTAGGATATTCATCCGGCAGATACGAAGGATTATTATAATAATCCTTCAATCCATCTCTGCTCAGATTAGGGTAGAAGTCCACACTAAAAGAATATTTTCTGTTTAAAATGAGCTGCATTTTATCATAAAGTATATCTGAATCTATTTCCGGGGCAAAAACAAACCCTTTCCAATTATCTGATGAGCATTTTAATTGATGATCATAAACCTTTTGTTTTTCAATTAAATCTTGATTGACAAAAATCAGATTATGATAAGTTAATGAATTAGCCCCAATATCCTCAGCCACCTCAATCATTTTTTCCAATTGCAAATAATTATATTTAGTAATTGTACATTGCAGATTAATCAACGGAAATTTAAGTTTTTTTGCTTTTTTATATGCCTGAACTTTTTTTAGCCCCGCAGTAATTGTCTCAAACAATCCGGGCAATCCTCTAATCTGATCATGCAGATCTCGAGGACCATCTAAAGAAACATTCAGCTCATCCAAGCCGGACTCAACTAGCTCCGCGGCTTTCCCCTTGATCAATGCGGCATTAGTGATCATTAATACATGCATTTTTTTATTTTTAATATACTTTATCAGTTCTACGCATTTGGGATAAAGCATCGGTTCCCCGCCAAATAAAGTTATGCTTGGCTTAAAATAGCTTATCTGATCAATGAACTTCTTGAGAGTTTCAAAATCAAGTTCTGCTTTAACATCGCCAGCAGCTTTATTTTTCGTTACCCCGCTCTCGCCCCATTGCCCGCACATTTTACAGCGCAGATTACATTTCTCGGTTAAAAACAAGGTTATTGATTCAGGCTGAAAACTTTTCCCTTTCCCGGTATAATATGATAAAAATGCCTGCAGGCGTTTTAGCGCTACCCAAATCGCATATTGAGGCTGTTTAAGCAATTTAGCAGTAAATCGGTAGATATTTTTCCATGGTATTATCATATTAACATCCTTTTATATTTTTAGCGGTTAACTTAATTTAATTTGCCTAAACGCTAAACGCTACACGCTAATCCCTGCTTTTTCAGTTTTCTCTCCAATAAAGAATTTTTATCGGCAACTGGGAACGGTCGACAACCGCGATGATCTGCTTATAGTTCTTAGCATCAATCGCCTGAGCAGTTACAATAATCCTAAAAATATCCGAACGCACTGAACCCCAGCGCATAATAAACTGACTTGTCTGTTTGCCAATCGAAGTAATATTCTCCAAATCTTTTTCATTCGCAAAAGGCTGGTTTTTTCGAAAATTAATAATTGCCTGAGCCCCTTCCTCAGTCATCCCCGGCAAACTTAAAAGAACTTTTTCTGATACAGTGTTTAAATTTATCTTCCCATCAGTAAATACTGTAAAAAAATCCTTTACCCCTAAATCTAAAAAATTATTTCCATTATCATCAGGCTGGCTATCCGCTTGATCATCTTCCCACGGATCCAATTGATTATTATCATTAGTATCTTCACCCCAAAACACTGATTTATCGATTAGCTTTATTTTTAAAAGCTGATAAACACTTTTCACTATTTGTTTTTGGCCTAAATCAATTCTGTAATCCGCGACTGCTTGAATAAGTTTGCTATTATCAGTTTTAGATAATTGATTTATAAGATTACCGATTATCTCAACTGATATGGTATTAATATTCATTCTAGCGGACTCATCAGAAATACTAATGCTATATTTACCAATATCACTATTCTCGTTGTTTTTAAATTTAAAACTTTTGATTTTTGCTCGCTCCTGGAATTTCCCATACCAGCCATCCTGAAAAGCATCATAATTATTATCTTTTTTATCTGTTTTAAGTTCAGCCAGCGCCAGTAAAACTGCTGACTCAGCGATATTTAAAGACTTTTGATTCTGAACATGTCGGCTGATAATTTTCGCGTTGATCCGCATTGCCTGAGAAATACTCAAAGCAATCCCTGATAAAAAAAACACTACAAATAATGTAATAATTAAAACCGAGGCCTTTTGTCTGGTTAAATTTTTAATCATAAATCATCCATTACCCCTTTATTCGCGCAATGTATTTGAGCCACTGTTTCAAAAGAATCTTGATAAATTCCCTCTTGAAAATCAGCTCTGATCATTACTGCCTGAGGTAAATTCTTAGTAGAATTCCAAGCTTTTAGCCATTTTTCTCCATCATAAAAAGCAAAAGAAATAGATTTGATCATATTTGACAATTTAATTTGCTTAAAATTTTCCTTATTTTCCCCCAGGATATCATATGATTCATAAATAAAAGCGTTTTGTCCTGTATCCTCATCAGCCCTGATCCGGCATGAAACTTTTTGCAAATCAGTAACATTGTCTCTATAGATATCATCATTTATTACCGCTGTTGACACAAAGCTAATTGCTGACAAACTGCCTTGAAATACAAAATCAGGATCCTGCCCTGGAGCAAGATAAGCGCAGCGTAACTGTCTGGTTAAAGGAATAAGCAGATCAGTCGCATTATTCGCGATTTTAATATTAACTCTTTTCCAAGTCCGTATTCCCAAAGAAAAGCTGCTATATACTGCCGCGAATATCATCACCATTATCGCAGTTGCTAAAAGCAATTCGATTAAACTAAACGCTCTACTTTTTTTAAGCAAATCATTTCTCCATAATCGCCGAAACCTGGATATTTTTTGATTTTCCCTGTTGATTCCATTCAATAGTCAAATCGACTTTAGCCAATTCACTAAAATTAGTGCTATCCGAATTAATCTGCCAATTAAATTGTTCAAATGGTTGTATAAATTTCCCTTGTTTTTCTACTGTACTTAGATTGTTAATATTGATCTCGAATAACTTTTTTTGCGAAAGAAACATTGCTTTGGTATAATTCGACACAGCGGATTTGACGGCAATTGCCTGAGAAAAAGAATTAATAATAACCACTAAAGAAATACTGATAATTGATAAAGCCAGCATTACTTCTAAGAGAGTAAATCCTTTTTTATTCCGCTTCTTCATATCCGTACTTACCATTTAGAATGTCTGGAGGTTAAATTGAAAAATCGGAAGCAGCACAGCCGCGACCAATGCGCCGACTATAAACGCGATAAATAATATTATCATTGGCTCTAAGACATTCAGCAGCCGCCTTAGGTCTTCTTTTATTTGTTTATCAAACGAATCAGCGACTTTCCGCAGAGTTTTTTCTAAACGTCCGGTTTGTTCTCCTACCGCGATCATATCCACCATAACCAGAGGAAAAATAGTTTCCTGCTTCATACTGACTGAAAAAGAACTGCCGCTCTTTACTCGGCTTATTATCGCATCAACCGAATCTTTGAGCATTTTATTCGGAAGAACATCGCGGCTAATATCCAGACAATCCAGAATTGACATTCCATTAGCGGATAAAAGACTGACAATATAGCAAAACCGGGCAAATGCTATTTTTCTCAGTATTTCTCCGATTAAAGGTAATTTATAAACAAAATTATCCAGAATTAATTTGTTTTTTGTTTGTGAATAAATTTTCCCCAATCCCCCCAAAATCAAAATTGCGAAAATAATAAGCCCCATCCAATAATCCGCTAAAAACATACTCGCGCCAATCAAAAGCTTTGTGATCACCGGTAAGGCTATATCTCCCTCCTGAAACATAAAAACCATTTTCGGGATTATAAATGTCATTAAAAAAATTACCGTGCCCATACCTACCAGCAAAATAATCACTGGATAAATAAGCATTGAAATCACCGAATCCTTGACTTCTTTTTTCCGTTCAATAAAATCAGCAAGATTGCTAAACACACTTTCCACATCGCCGCCCATTTCCGCGGCCCGAACCATTCCGACATAGGCGCGAGAAAAAACATCCGGATACTTACCCAATGCTTCCCAAAGATACCCGCCTTCAGAAATCTTAGTGTATAATTTAGAACATATATTTTTTATTTTAGGATTATTTGCTTGATTAGTCAGGAGATTCAAAGCTTGGGCTAAAGGCAGTCCTGCGTCTAAAAGATTTGAAAGCTGCCGGGTAAAAAACACTGTTTCATTATCATTAAGCCGCAGTTTGTTTTTTTTGATTATTATATTATGTCCTGAGACTTCTTCAATGTTTATCGGAAACAGCCCTGATTGACGCAGTTTAGACAAAACTTGATTGCGATTAGCCGCCTGTTCTATTCCGCTTACACTATTACCGGCTTTATCACGGGCATCATACTTAAATTTTTCCATTAATTATTTCTCGATTTTTGTTATTTTGTTCTAATAGAGTTTCCTCTACCGCCTTTATGTATCGGGGACAATTTTCTACTCCAGCCCCTATACTAAAGATTATCAGCAAATTTTTCTGCTGATACAACCTTTATAACTTTACAAACTTTTTACTCTATTTTTCTTTTTGTTTTTTTTGACTTTAGTAATTGGAGTTTATTTAGAGTTTAGAAATTAGTAATTTTTTTCTGTTCTCTGTTTTATGTAAATCTATTTCAGGATATCACAGTTTCTATTCCTGTTCCGTGACTCTTAATACTTCTTCGATAGTTGTTATTCCTTGTTTGACTTTATCTAAGCCATCAATTTTCAAACTGATCATATTATCTTTAATTGCTTGTTCTTTTAACTGTTTAGCCGATCCTCCGGAAACAATACAAGCTCCTAATTTTTCATCGACAATCAATATTTCATAAATACCGATTCTTCCGCTAAATCCCGTATCACTGCATTCAGCGCATCCCGTTCCTTTGTAAAAGATCATATCTGTATTCACGGCAAATCCCAGAGCATCCAGGATATTTCGCTCAGGTTTATATTCTACCTTACATTGTTTGCATATTTTTCTGACCAACCTTTGGGCAATAACCGCTCTAACCGTTCCGCTTACCAGGTAGGGTTCTATGCCTAAATCAAGTAATCGGGTTATTGATGATAAAGCATCATTTGTATGCAAAGTGCTGAACATAAGATGACCAGTTAAAGCCGCGCGAATAGATATTTGCGCTGTTTCAATATCCCGGATTTCCCCCACCATTATAATATCTGGGTCTTGGCGTAGGATTGACCGCAATCCTGTGGCAAAAGTCAAATCAACCTGCGGATTTATCTGGATTTGATTAATCCCTTCAAGCTGATATTCGATCGGGTCTTCCAAAGTAATTATATTAACTTTTGTATCATTAATATAACTCAAACAAGAATAAAGCGTTGTTGTCTTACCACAGCCGGTTGGTCCGGTTACCAAAATAATCCCATTTGGTTTTTTTAAAATTGCTTTTAGTTTTTCTATGCTTTCCTGCGGAAACCCCAGCTGATTAATTCCAAAATCAAGCATTTTCTTGCTTAATAAACGAATGCTTACGCCTTCACCAAAAAGAGTAGGAAAAGTTGACAGCCTAAGGTCTACATCCTCCCCGGCTAATTTTACCTTACACCTACCATCCTGAGGTCTTCTGCGTTCAGCAATATTAATTCCCGCCATAATTTTCAACCTGGATATAATAAACACCTGCAATTGTTTTATATCCGGAGATGTCTTAGCTTCCTGTAATACTCCATCTATCCGATAGCGAATTCTTAATTTACTATCAAAAGGTTCAATGTGTATATCCGTCGCATTTTTTTGATAAGCTTCAAGTAATATCTGATTTACATAGTTTATAATCGAAGCATTTTCCGCCATTTTTTCAGGCGATTCCGCCCCTTGTTTTAATAATGCCTGTTCAGCTTGAATATTTTCCTTTGAAGCAAGAACCAATGTTTCTACTGTCTCTGCGCCAACCCCATAATGGATTCTAATCGCGGTTTCAATCCCTTCAATTCTAGCTAATACACAAGTGATTTTATAATTTGTTAAAACTTTAAGCTCATCAATCACATGAATAGCAAATGGATTGCGCATTGCTACCACAAGATTAAGCCCTTGTTTTTCAGTAGCAATAACTTTATTACGATTAGCGAATTTTGCCGGGATTAAGGAAATCGCTTGCGGATCAATTTCAATTTGAGTTAAATCTTTGATTGGAATATTCAAATGTTTGCTATAAGCAAGCAGCAAATCATTTTCACTGACAAGTCCTTTTTGGATTATAAAAGTTTCAAGTTCTTCATGAGTTTTTGGAAAACTTGACTCAAATCGATCCTGAAACTCAGATACTTTATTTTGGGTTAAAATCCCTTTTTCCACCAAAATATTAGTAATAAACTGAAAACGGGCATTAACACTCATCCTTTGACCATCCCTTTAGATTTACCTTTTGTCCATAATTTCTTTATTTGATTATAACAAAATAACTTCTGTCGGTCAATGTGATTAAAAAGGACAAAGGTCACAAGGTAAAAGCTTAGGGCTAATGGCTGATTGTCGATAACTAATAGTAAAAAGCAAAAACTTAAAATTTGTAATTAGTAACTTATTATTAAAGGGCTAGAATAATTATTTTAGCGGGTTTGAAGCCTGATTTTGTCAGGACCGGCAAAATCAGAGATTCATCCTCGGAGCATTACAGGACGTAATGCGAGAATGAGCATAAATAATTGATTCTAGACCGCCTTGGATAAGTTGATAACAAGATAACAGGCAAATTTTACGCTGACACAAATTTTATTGATGTAAACATCAATAACGGTAAATCCGCTTTGTATTCTTGGCACTTGCGGAACTCGCCCTTTAAAGTTGGCGTAAACGCCTTTCTTTTATTTTGCAAGGGCTCATACAGGTCCTCGTGCCCTAAAGGGTCCCCAAAAATACAAAACGTATTTACCTAAATTTGTGAGAAGCTTAAAAATTTCCCCATCATCTTTCACAAGTTCGCAATGTTGATAGCTGACGGTCGCTCCGCTGGGCAAAAATTCTCTTTGAGCGGCGCTTTCGAACGTAATTTTGACAAGGATGTCAAAATAGTGAGAATGCGCGGCTGGGCCTGCACGATGCAGGCTCAGGCTTAGCGAAAAGATGTGTTTTTGCCTGGCCGCGTTATTACAGGACACCATGTGCAAGTTTATAAATTTAAAACTCAACAAGTTCTTGACAAAATAATCAAAATAAGGTACTATTTTATTGGGTTTAATATCAAAAGTCGCTAAATTTAACAATTATGAAAAAAGTTAACCTTAAAATAAATAATCTGGCAAAAGAACTAAATGTCTCGATTCAAACCATCAAGAACTATGAGACTTGGGGGATTTTGCCCAAAGCCAGACGCGATGATAAAAAATGGCGTTATTATACAATAGAAGATGTTTTAAAGATTAAAGCCTTATTTGCTGAGGAAATTAAACAGGATCTTAATAAACATAAAAAAAGAGAGCAATAATGATTATTGCTGTGACCAATCAAAAAGGTGGTGTCGGCAAAACCACTACCACCATTAATTTATCAGCTTCCCTGGCTGTACTCGGATACAGAGTCTTGGTTATAGACTTAGATCCTCAGGGAAACTCATCAGATGGACTGGGTATTAATACTAATAAACTGGATAATACGATTTATGATGCCTTGCTCAATGATATCCCTTTAAGCGATATCATTATTCCCAATCAACTTAAAAATCTTTTTATTGCTCCGGCTAATATCAGTCTATCCGGCGCGGAAACTGAGCTTGCTTCGGATATTTCCCGTCCCTTTAAACTGAGAAAATCTATCCGCCCGGAAATATCCAAATATGATTACATCATAATTGACTGCCCGCCCTCTTTGGGCATACTCACAGTTAATGCGATTGTCGCCAGCACTGATTTACTGGTTCCGATTGAGCCCAGCAGTTACGCTTTAAAAGGGATGAGCATGCTGATGAGCACAATTTTAAAAGTTAAAGATGATCTTGAACATTATGTCCGCTTTATGGGAGTAGTTATTAATATGTATGATCAATCAATTCCCTTGCACTCTTCGATCACGCAAGCAATCATTGAGTATTTTACTGCCCGAAAAGTATTTAGTTCCAGAATTTGTCGCAATCCCAAAATTCCCGAAGCGGAAATTCACGGACAAAGCATTCAGCAATATGCTCCGGATAATCCGGCTGCGCAAATGTTTATGGCCCTAGCAAAAGAAGTGGATAAAAAAGCCAATGAACGATAAGCATAAAGATAAAATAGATGATATTGTTAAGTCTAAAATTAAAGGCTTAGGCCTTGATGCCCTATTTCATCAAGTAGATATCACTCAAAAAGATGAACAAAAAAAATCAGGGACAAAGCCTAACACTCCTGATGATGAGCTGCAGCTTATTAAAAAAATCAGTCAAGGCGTACCGCTCAAATACACTGATAGACTCTCTAGATTTATTGATAATTTTTTGGCAAATATTAATGCGCAAAAAACTGACAACCAAATTATCATCGATATCGGATCAAGCAGCATAAAAATACTGATTTTAAAGTATGAAAAACAAAACATTACCCTGCAAGATGCGATTTTTATCCCGGTTCCAAATATTATCACTAATACTGTAGAAAAGCTAAATAATTTCACCAAGAAAAGCATCCTTCCTTTCACCAAAAATCTTTTATTTAAAAACTCTAAAATAAATACCCTGCTTTCCCGAAGCACAATGATTGTAAAATTCATCAGTCTGCCCACGATCCAAAAACATGAAATAGAAAAAATGCTCGTGTTTGAAGCTGAACAGCATTTACCGTTTCCCCTTTCTGAGATTGAGATGGATTATAATATTCTTTCTCAAGAGTCACCGGAAAGTAAAATAATTCTTATTGCTGCCAAAAAATCGTTAATAAAAGATCATCTTGATTTGCTTGAAACATTAAATTTATATCCTGATAGCATCAAAGCAAGTTCTATTGCCCTTTACAACTGTTCATTATCTAAAAACAGAAAACAAGGCATTTATCTCCAAGTCCATATTGGAGCAACATATACTGATATAAATATTATTAATAACAATCAACTTAGCTTTTGCCGAAATATTACCTGGGGATCAAAAGATTTAACTCTCCGTCTGAGTAAGAATCTTAATCTCAGTTTTGATAATGCTCAAAAATTAAAGCACGAAAATGGAATTATTATTACAAAACAAGACACTAATGAAATTCAAAAAAATATTTCTTCAATATCAACTAAATGGGCAGATGATCTTATATTAGAAATCAATCGCACGTTGGAATCCTTCCAGATAAATACCGGAAAAATCGACATTCAGCAGCTTAATTTAAGTGGCGGCGGAGCTTGCTTGATAAATTTCAATGAGTATTTAAGAGAAAAACTAAAAGTAAAAATTGTCATGGAAAAACCCCTGACCTTCGATGGCAACCCCGCGGTAATCAATAATTACGAAAAGCACGCTCAAGAATTTCAGCTTTGTACCGGACTAATAAAAAAAGAACCGAATACTGGATATTTAAATTTAAATCTTGTCCCGGAAGATATTAAACACGCAAAAAAAGCTAAAAATTTAAAAATAAAACAAATTACCTACATAGCGGTTTGCCTGTTTGCGCTCATATCTTTATTCGCATTACCGGCCTGGCTATTATCTTTAAATAATAATCGTCTAAAAGCTCTCGACAAACAACTACAGGCCTTAGAACCTGATTTATTAATTGTATCGCAATTAAAAGACAGAATCCAAACAATCGAAGACTATGTCGGTGCTAATAATTCCTGCATGGAAATCTTACGGGAAATAAGCATAATTGCCCCATATGACATTATGATCGATAATTTTACTTTTGAAAAAAACGAATCGGTAATTTTATCAGGCATAGCCCAATCACATTCATCAGTAGTTAATTTTTCTCAACTTTTAAATGACTCGTCCTTCTTTGCTGATGTGAAAATTTTATTTACCCGAAAAAAAGGGCTGCCGGGTGAAGAAATAATTGATTTTGAAATTATTAGTAAAATAAAAAATAAAGAGGCAAACTAATATGTGGCTAAAAAATAAAAAACTTATACTCATAATTGCCAGCATCGCTGCTCTTTGCCTGGTTTATATTTCTATAATCAGCCCTTTTCTTAGAAAATCAAACGAACAAAAAACTCAGATAAACCAAAAGCTGGCTTTGCTCGAAAAAAGCCGAAAAATCATTCAACAAAAAGAAGCACTGAATCAGTCATATTCTAACATGAACAAAAAAATTCAGGCTAAACTCCCCTCCGAGCGAGGCCAAAGTAATTTTCTAACCGCCATTGGAGAAGTTGCCAGAAAAACAAACATCCACATTGAATCAATGAACCCTCAGCCTTTAAGAGAATTAGGTTTTTCCAATGAATTATCCGTGGAAATTAATATGGAAGCTAATTTGGGAAATATTGTCCGATTTCTCTACGAAATGCGCAAATCATCAGTTGTCTTAGTTGCCAACCGCTTAAGTCTGCAGCCAAAATCAGAGCGTTCCGCTTTATTAAAAGGTCATTTAATTATATCAACTATATTTTTAAAGGAGCAGTAAACATGAATCAGTCCATAACTCACAGCACACAAACTGCAGACCGGAAATCGTTTTTTGTAAATTTTACACTATCAACTCTTGTGTCTTGTGTCTTGTGTCTTGTATCTTGCTGCTGTTATGCCCAGACAACTGATTCAGCCTTGCTGGTTGATGAAGATGCCTCCTTCAATTATTACAAAGTTATTGAGCAGCGAAATTTTTTTCGCCCCAAAAAAGATCAACCGGAAATTGGATCAATTCCAATTGAAACAAACATAAAACAGGAAAAAGACAGCTTAGATCTAATTCTCACCGGAGTTATTGAAATTAAAAACGGTTATAAAGCAATCGTCGAGCAAAAAAGCACAAAAAAGGGATTTTATGTTTCGGTTAATGAAGCTATTGAAGATTATACCGTTAAATCGATCATGCTAAATAAGATAATCATTCAAAAAGATGGAAAAGACTTTGAATTAAAACTCCAGCAAGCTGCTCAGCAAAAAAATTCAGAACCTACCACTGAAAAAACAGAAATCAATATTGAACAAGAACCTGTTATTATGGAAGAAGATTTATCACCACCAACTTTAAGAGCAAATACAATCCAGCAAATAAGATCTGGCACTAGGGGGACAAAATGAAATATTATAAATTAATCTGTATCGGGATTTTTCTCTTACTTTTTTCCAATCCAGTGAATATTTTTTCCCAGGAATACAGGGAAACTTCTGAAAACAACCCTGAGTCTGAAAATCTAATTTCTTTGAGCTTCCAAGATACGGATATAAATCAAGCAATTAAGGTATTAGGCGATTTAACCGGTACAATAATAATTCCCAATGAAAATCTTAAAGGAACTATCTCCATAGTAAGCATGGAAAAAGTAAAACCTGAAACAGTAATAAATGTGTTGGAAAGCGCGCTAATGATCCGCGGATTTACAGTCATAAAGTCAGGAGAAACTTTGAAAATTGTCCCGGTAGCTGACATTAAGCAATCAAGCGTTGAAGTCCAAGTCGGAAGCTGGCCGGGATTTATAAAAGATCAGGATATTGTTATCACTCAAGTAATGCCTCTAAAATACTCTTCAGCGATCAAAATTAAAAATGAGCTCCAATCCTTAATCGGCAAACATGGCAATATCCTGGCTAATGAGCGGACAAATACTATAGTAATTACAGATACTTCTTCTAATATTAAACGTTTAGCTACTATTATCTCGCAAATCGACCGGCCTCTGCCAGCAAGCATGCAGGTTAAAACCTTTGTAGTTAATTATGGCGATGCTGTTAAAATTTCTAAAATATTAAATGATCTGTCCAAAGAAGATAAAGATGCCAGATACCCGGAATTTAGCGAGCTGGGCTTAGGCGATATTCCTTTAGAAATTTTTGGCGCGATTGAAGCTTATTCCGAAGAAGAAACAAATTCAATAGTAGTAGCTACTGCTTTGGTTAATTTTCCGGCGATTGAGCGTTTGATCACAAAACTTGATGTTTTCCCTCCTCAGGCAATGATTGAAGTCATCCTGATGGATGTCACCCTCAGCGATGACCTGACCATGGGAGTTGAATACGCGTCTTCAACTAACCCCACGCTGACAACCGAAGGAATTAAAAGCGGTAGCAAGGATCAAAACATCTTTCACTCCCTGCTTAATTTATCCACTGAAGCCTCGACTCAAGGATTCACTTATCGAATTTTAAATCAAAATGAACGGACGAATCTTTTAGGCTTTATTTTAAAAACTCAGGAAAACACAAAAGTGCTTTCCACCCCCCGGATTTTAGCCTCTAATAATCAGGAATCATCTATCACTGTAGGACAGGAAATTCCAATCATTGAATCATCAGTCACTGATTTGGTAAATAATGTCACTACTGTTAATTTCAAATATCAAGATGTTGGCCTAGGCCTTAAAGTCACGCCCCGAATAAGTCAAGATGGATTTGTTAATTTAAAAGTGCATGCTGAATTAAAAGACTTGAGCGCTAAAACATTATTTGATGCCAGCATAATCAATAAGCGGGAAGCTGATGCCACTGTAATGGTTCCTGATGGCCATACTGTTGTTCTTGGCGGATTAATGCGCGACAATGATAGCATTATTGAAAATAAAGTACCTTTACTTGGCGATATTCCTTTTATTGGAAATTTATTTAAGAAAACCGAAAAAACAACATTAAAAACAGAATTGCTTATTTTCCTCAGCCCGACAATCCTTAAAAGCATCAAAGAACTTCAGGAAATGACTCAAGCTTCTAAAGATAAACTGAATATAATCGGACAAGCGCAGACCACAGAAGAATTAAAAGCAGCAGTAGAAACTGTGGTTAATCCTGACTCACAAAAAAAGACCAAAAAGAAAACAAAAAATAAAACCAGAAAAACCCATCAGGATCAACCAGTGAAAAAATAGTTTGTTGAATATTCCCAAATAATGTATAATAAAAAACATGGATAAAAAAGACAAGAAATCAGAGCAGAAAAAAAAGTATCAGCCGCCACGCGTCGATACTCGGGAAATTTATGAAATTAATGCCTTAGGCTGTGCCAAATGTGTTAGTGCTGCTAATATTTCTCTGAGCATAAGCTGTATCCGCGGCACAAAAAAATATTCCTAAAATAAATCACTGAAAAATTCCAAAAGAATTCTGCGTATCACTCCAACTGGTAATTGAATAAGTATTTACCGCTGAAGCGCCTGCTGAGCCTAATTGAGTATCATAATGAATCCCGCCTTGGCCGCTAATTGTAACAGTATTCCCCACAAAAGCGCCCAGCAATGAACCTTGCCCGGTAAGTTTCAGATCTGAATTAGGAGCATATATCCCTCCGTAAAAATCACCTTGACCTGATAATTTAATGTCTTGAGTTGTCCCGGTTCCATACAAAATCAGATTTGCCGGAACACTGGTGCCATTAGTTATCCCTTGTCCAGTTAAGCTCACGTCTCCGTCAAAATAAATATTTACCGGACCAGCGCTGGCTGGGTCAATATAAATTTCGGCTTGCCCAGCTACTTTTATCGCTGTTGTTCCAGTTAAATAAAGATTTATTGGACCAACAAGTGTCACTGTCGTATGACTAGCTACATTAATCATCCAGTATTGATAATCTCCGGGATTCAAAGTAGTTGTGCTGGAAATACTGCCCAGATTAGTTAATGTTGTTAGATTTGCTGGCACAGAAACTGTGGTTAAAGTCGGCTTATCTTCTTCAATGACTGTTCCGGAATAATAATTTGCCGCCGGAGCTGTTTCGCCTACTGGAATATTTATATCACCATCAACATAAGCTTGGCCTGAGCCGGAAAACTCCGTATTACTGCCCACATCTCCATCCGAACCAATATTCGCTCCGCCATAAGCCCCTAAAGATGAATCATAACTATCAGTTGAACCCTGACCGCTAAGCGACAGCGTGCCTTCTGCAAAAGCCGCGTACTTAAACAAGGAATTATTCGCTTTGGATACAAGCACTTCAACCTTACGCGTGATCGGACTTGCCGCTATTCTGCTGGGAAAAAATCCGGTTGATTCAATCCGCGCATTAGCGCTCAGATAATTATAAACCGTGATATCATAATCGCCCGCAGTACCCAGCGATCCCTGCAATATTCTATTGTTTCCCTGCGCTGTCCAGCCTGCCCATGATCCATTATTAAGCGCGTATACTGCCTTGGCAACTCCGGATTCAGCCATCCAAAATGCCCGTGTCTGATCAACAAACCCTTCGGTTCGCTTACTGGCTACAGCTCCGCGTAAAAGTAAAGCGCTGGCAAGAATTGTTAAAACAACAATAATCACCAAATTCAAAGCCATGGCAAAACCTTTTTTGTTCATCATAACCCCCGCTAGCTGCGTAAAGAAACCTTTTCCTTGACAGTAAACAGCATATCTCCGGTTCTCAATGAAATACGCGCTTGAATTTCTATTTCCAACAAATTGCCGCTTAAATCAAACATCAGAGAATCAACATTAATTGCCAAAACCTGCTGATTGCCCGGAGGATGCTCCCGGACAATCTGATTATTTAAAATCGAATACCTGATATTACTGGAATTAGTCAAAGGATTGACACTTGTCGGAATTATAAAATCAATCCGCGTATTTCCATTGCTTATTGTAATATCAGCCAGTTTTGACTGCCGGATTTCTTTTACTATTGCTCCCATTGTTTGCTGGATTATCCTTTGTTTTTCCATTAAACCCTGATTAGAATCATAAACATTTCTGCCCACTTCAAAAGCCGCAAGCAAACCAATGACCATTCCCGTCATTATCAAAACAGAAACCATTAACTCTACTAATGTGAATCCTTTCATTTAATCTGTCCTCAGCATTTCTAAAGCATAAGTCCTGGCTGATCCCCTGCGATCAGTCCAATTAACCGTCAACCTTACTTGTAAAGGATTGCCCGTATTAACAACCATTGTATCTACACTTTCTAAATTTAGTCCGGTAAAATTATAGGGATTTGCCGCAAGCTGATTAAGCGTAAAATCCCAATTCCCATTATTAATATTATTCTCAAGATTAGCAAATGCCGCGTCACGGATTTCCTCAAGAAGATACTGCGCGTGCATTGCGGCAAAAGTCTTTTCCTGATTAAGCTCATTGAGCAATGTGATATTACTTAATGTCCCTAAAATTGCCACAAAAGCAACTGCCGCGACGAATCCCGCGACTAAAACTTCTGCCAGACTAAATCCTTTGTTTGATTTAAGCTTCATTTTTATTTCCTTGATTATTCAAACGCGTACAATTTACCATCAATTGTACCAATAAATAATTTGCCCTCAGATACTGCCGGAGATGAAAGCACTCCTGAGCCTAATCCATACTGCCATTTTAACACACCTGTGCTGATTTCCAAACCGATTAATATGCCTTTTGCTGAAGCAACATAAACAATATCTTCGGTAACGCAAGCTGAAGAGGCAAATCCATATCGCGCTGCTGGACCTAATGCCTGCTTCCACTGCAATTTTCCATTTAAACCATTTAAACAATAAATATATTGTTGTTCATAACCCGCGATAATAAAGATACCTTTATCCGATACCGCCACTGTTGATACATAATTAGGGGTAGACTGACTATCTTCAATTGTATACTTCCATGCCTCAGTGCCTTTATCAAGATTAAGCGCGTAAACCGACCAGTCGAAATCACCGGCAGCAATATATAATTTATTTGCATCCATAGTCGGTGATGCCATATAAATACCGCCTTTGGTCTGATACTTCCACAGCACAGCTCCAGTGTCTTTATTCAAACAATAAACATATCCATCATTAGACCCGACATACAATTGATCTCCATCCAAAGCTGCTGATGAATATACCATTTGATTTGTTTCCACTTTCCATATCTCTTTACCACTCTTTGCGTCAAGCGCGTAAATAAACTTATTTGGAAACCCACTGCCGCAAAACACTTTATTATCCGCGACCAAGGGCGAAGAAAAATCAGTGCCGCCAGTTGCATATTTCCATAAAAGCTTGCCATCTTCAAAATTCAAACAATATAAATTTCCATCTCTAGAGCTAATATAAACTTTGTCATTAGAAACCGCTGGCGATGAATCTATCCATCCTCTTGTTTGGAATTTCCAATTTAAACCACCGTTCTCCGCATTAAGGCAATACAAATAATTATCTCTTGAGCCGATCAATACCGCATTATTATAAACACTGGGCGATGAAATAATTTTTCCCTGAGTGCTGAAATGCCATTTTTCCTTTAAAGGCGGCTGCAATATTTCTTTAGATTGCGCTTGATGTAAAGCATCATTACGAAACATCGGCCAGTCCGCGGCAACTGCCGGCACAGCACACAAAATTACGATTAGAACTACAGCGCAAATAATCCTTTTCATACAAACTCCCTTATTTAAATAACAAGTTCACAAGTCACAAGGACACAATGTAGGGGCCGCGCTTGCCCCGGCCCGAAATAATATACAATTACATGAATCGGTAAAATCATTAATAAGCGGGCGCAGGCAAGCAGCGCCCCTACGATTTTTAAAATTATATTCTTTACTCTAAACCTATTTCAGGATAACCCATCCGGTTTTCTGTTTTTCCTAAACGCTATTCGCTATACGCTGCTCTTATCTCACGGCTCTAAACGAATAAACCTTACCCGAGTCTGAACCAACGATTACATAAGTTTCTTCCACATCCCAGGTATCAGTATTATATATCAAATGCAGCGCCGCGCCGCCTTTAATCGCATCGCCGGTATCATAAGGCCATCCCGGAACTATTTGCCCAGTGACAACATCAACTGCGTAAAACTTGCCATTATCCGCGCCAAAATAAACTATACCGTTTTCAACCAATGGCCAGGAATCAATCGGCGATCCCACGTCTACTGGAAAATTTGGCTTCATACTCCCATCAGCAATACTCACTGCATACAGTTTGCCATCCTGCGAACCAAAAAATACATAGCGTGAACCAGTATCAAACCAGGGCGCGGAATAAACTGCCCCGCCCACGGAAATCGGATTAACACTCCAACCTGTATCCGCGGGAGCTGAACTTAGATTCGCTGTATTCACCGCGTAAAATTTTCCATTGGCCGTGCCAAATACCATCAAGCGCCTTGAACTGCCGACACTCGGGTTTTGTAAAGTAATTGTTGGCGCTGTTTTAATTGCCCCCTCTGCCCCAAAACCCGTATCAAATGTGCGCGCTCCGGTGCCGTCAATCGCCTTAAACCCATAAACTTTTCCATCGCTTGCTCCAAAGTATATTTCATCATAATCCAAAGTCGGCACATAAATCATTGCCGGCGATGATTCAATCGCCCCGCCTACAGCTGCCGGAGCTCCCCAGAAATCTGTTCCATCCGCGGCATCAATACAATAAATATTATTCGCGGTTGTCCCAAAATAGACGCCGGAAACATAATCATATAATACTGTGGTTGTCAGGGCCTCACCCATTACCCTATTCCATCTGAGCGTATTGTCTGCCCATAAACCATAAACTGTTTTACCCACTGTTCCAAAATAAACAATATCTTTTAAATCCGCTCCATCAATATCCGTTGATGGATATGGCAAACCTCTGATCTTTCCCGAGGTTGTAAAGCTGCTATCAAGTTCATGCGTATCTCCGTTTAAGATGTATAGATTATTATCATCTGATCCAATATAAATTTTATTTTCCATGCCCCAATAAGCAATCGGAATGCTCCGGATCGGCCCCAGCACATTTGCCCCTGTAGGATATATCCAATCCGCGTTTAGCGTGCTGATGCTCACATTAGCTGAAGCATTAGCCGCGGAACTTACATCTGAAGAATCACTGGAATCAGTACCTGAGGCATTCCCCGTAAAATTAACTGTACCCGGAGTTATTCCCGCTTTATAGGTCCAGACAAAATTCTGCTGCGCCTGAGGAGCGATGTTTGCGCTGGAGGGACTTGGACCAGTCAATAAATTTGCTTCTCCGCTGCTGCCGCCGATTGTTAAAATCGAAGGAATCACATTCTCTGCTGTTGCCCCTCCGCTATTAGCTGTATTGGTCACACTCATTGTCACGGTTATTGTCGCATTAGTCAGTAAAGATGCTGGCGTAGCGGCAATCGCTGATGTTAAAACAGCTGCTTCAGTTAAAATCGTAATATCACTGGAAGCTGTTGCGCTGGATCCTATTTCTGTTGAATTAGCATTACCCGTAAAGTTAATACTGCCTAATGTACTGCCCGCGGTATAAGTCCAGCTAAACTGCTGCGCTGCTCCAGCAGCCAAAGTTGATACATTAGCCGGAGTAGGCCCAGTCGCATAAATAGCGTCTGAGGAAGTTCCTCCCACCGCCAAACTTGACGGAGTAATATTAGTTAATATACTGCCTCCGGTATTCTGCACATTCATTATAATTGTAATTGTCTCTGCTGGCTGCACCGAAACAGGAGTTGCGCTTATTGACGATGTCAGCTCATAGAATGGCGGTGATTGCACTGTGACTGAATCCTGCGCTTGTATTGCTAGCAAAAGCAGATTAGAATTCTCATCAGTTCCCTGGGAAATATAAGCCGCGAAATTAGCAACACCCGCACCCGCTCCATGCGCAATAAAAGTAAACTCCTTTGACCTTCCGCCCTTTATTGTTGATGTAGCCGGACTGGGACCTGAATCAATAATCGGATTCGCAGAACCAGATGGAGTTAACAATAGCGCCACATTTACCGCGTCGGCTTGCCCGCTATTAGAAACAGTTACTTTGATCGTTATGTTTTCATTGGTATTTACAGTTGACGGAGCAGCGGAAACGCTCAAGCTCAAATTAGCTTTTTGTTCGACCGTAATATCATTTGAAGAAATAACACTCGATTTAATTATCCCATCAGTATCTGTGCCCTGCGCGTAACCTTTAAAACTAATTGTTCCGGGATTTGCTCCCGCTGTATATACCCATTGAAATTGTTTTTGCCCTGCCGCGGCAATATCCTGAGCAGCTGGATTGGAACTTGTAGTAGCTGTTGCCGCGCCGGTTGTACTCACAGTCAAAGTACTCGGATCAACATCATTAACCGCCGAACTTCCGCTATTGTCCACTGTCATCGTAATTGAAAACTGCTGATCCGTGCTGACAATATTTTTCGAACTGGTAATCGCCGCGTTTAGATTCCCTCTACCGATTATATATGGTCCGGCATGAGTAACTGTACTTGACCAATTACCCACATTATCCACACTGCGGATATGTCCATAATAACTACCGGAAGCCCGATCATTTGCTGTATACGTTCCTTGGCCTTGATCCACATTCAGATATTGTGGCGGGATAGTAGTTGGATTTGTATTTACAATAATACTATATCCCGCGACTCCGGACTGAGTATCACTCACATCCGACCAGGTAAAGGTAATATCATTATTAATTGAGGGAACGCCCTGAGTATGCGATGATGATGTAAGGGTTGTCACAAAATTTGGCGCTGTACTGTCTAAAACCACACTAAAGGGAACATTAATCGAATTACCCGCATTATCATAAACCACAGCATTCACATTATTAAAACTAGTTGCCGGTGCTGCGATTTCATATGTATATAAATATTGATATGCGCCAACATCTTCAGTTGTGTCTGTTCCTCCGGAGCTTGTTGTTGTGGGAAATAATGCTTCTTTTAATCCTGATGCGGCATCACTGGCAGCCAGATAAACCCGAAATGCGGAATAAGCGAGTCCCGAATAATAAATTGTATTTCCGCTTACACTCAAATAATCTCCTCCAGCGTATTCACTGATTTGATAAACTGAAACTGGCGTTGGAACTTGTGTGTCAATATAGAATGGCCCAAGATGGACTGCTGTTGATGCCCAGTTACCGACATTGTCTACGCTTCTTATGTGCACATAATGAGTATTCCCATTTACCAGCGCAGGGCTTGTATTTGAATTCTGTGTTTGTTCTATATCTTTTATAGTGTCGGGAATTGTTGTCGGATTTGTATCCCAGAGCAAAGAATAACCATCCAAACCGCTGTCTGCGTCAATTGCCGGACTCCAGGTTACTGATACAGTATTATCTTTTGATTGCGGATCGCTCCAAGTGCTGATCGCATTATTATGGGAGTTTGTTGCCAAGCCGGAAACATTACCCGGACCCACGGAATCAACAATATAGCTTCCTGTCGAATTTAAAATACTATCTTCAGCTGTTGGCGAAAATTCAAAACTAATTCCATTAATCGGAACACTTATATCCACGCTTGCCCCATTAGTAACCGTTCCGCTTAAATCTACTGTTGCGTATAATTCTTCTGTTCCGGCAATTGGAATCAATACATCAATATCATTAAATACAGCTGCTCCGCCGCTAAAAACTTTAGTCCCGATCTGCGCATCAATACCTGGTTCAAATTCACCGGAGTTATTGCTGTCATAAAAAAGTTTTATTGCGCTGATCTGGCTATCAGGGATTGTTCCGCTATTATTAATCGTCAGGCTCTGAATCGTGTCAGCGGCCAGAACATTGTTATTTGTAAGCGTAAGATCCAAAATTAATTTATCAGTCACTGTTTGACTTATATACCCGCTGCTCAAAGTATTAGCCGTAATATCCACACTTAATGATGAAGCCTGTACAACAAGAGCGCCCTCTGTGTCATCATCAATAATCGAACCATCATTCACATCAATGTCTATGGTTTGCGCTGTATTGTCAGTTATATTAAAAAAAGCTTCTCCATTATCCTGTAAAGCAAAAGTATACATCGCTGTATCAACCCCAGAACCGCCGTCAGTAAAAAACCCTGCCCCGTTTTTCAACTCCCAACTGATATTATTCACATCCCCATCCGTATCTAGAATAATTGTTCCGATATAGTCGGTTTTTATATTGCCATATTGATCTTTAGCTGTAACCATTATTTCTTCACCGATTGATTGCACTGCCGACCCATCATGACTTATTGAAAAATAATTCAAAACATTGGGGCTTACTGTTAAACCACCTTCAGTATCATCATCAAATTTACCGTCACCGCTGACCGAAATATTCAGGATTTCCGCGGTAGTATCATTAAGCGAAAAACTAACCAAGCCATTATCTGCTAAAATAAAAGTATAAGCAGCTGTATCCAGACTTGCTCCATTATCATTAAACATTCCATTGCCGGAAATATTTGACCAGGTAATTGTTGTCGCTGTCCCCGTAGTATCCAAGGTAATCGTTCCGGTATAATCATTTTGCGTATTATTATAATAATCTTTGGCATAAATATTGATACTTTCCGCGATACCGGCCATGGCACTCGCATCATGCTCAATCAAAAAATGATGTAATCCGCTGGGAGAAACCAACATATTTCCTTCGCTATCATCATCAAATTTTCCTGAGCCGGAAATATCAATATCTATAGATTCAGCGGCTGTATCAATAAGCATCAGCACAACCAAGCCATTATCTCCAGCCACAAAAGTATATGTCGCCGTATCAACCGCGGCCCCGCCATCAGTGAAGACACCCAATCCGGAATTTAATGACCAGCTGATCGCGTTCATTGTTCCATTAGTATCCACAGTGATCGTTCCGCTATAATTTGTCTTTATGTTTGCGTATATATCATAGGCTTTTACTGTGATCAATTCTCCGATACCCGCGTATCCTGAACCATCATGACTGACAATAAATTTATCTAAAGCCCCTGCCCCGACAATCAAAATCCCTTCCGTATCATCATCGGATTTACCATCACTAGCCACTGAGATATTCAGGTTTTCTACTGTCGTATCTGTAATGCTTAAAACAACCACTCCATTATCCGCCAACCCAAAAGTATAATCAGCTGTATCAACCAAGGCGCCCCCATCATTCAGCACTCCACTGCCTGTTACCTTGGCCCAGCTGATTGTTGTTGCGTTTCCATTTGTATCTAAATTTATTGTCCCGGTATAATTAATGATTGTATTTGCATAAGCGTCTTTAGCGGTAATTATTATATTCTCCGCAATACCAGCCTGCGCGCTGGCATCATGAACAATAATAAATTTATTCAGTGCATTCGCGATAACTGTAATATCCCCTTCTAAATTATCATCAGTCTTGGCGTCACCAATGACCGAAACATTAAACAACTCAGCCTTAGTGTTGACTATACCCAGAGTAACTGTGCCATTATCCGCGGCGGCAAATGAATAAGTCGCTGTATCAACTGCTGCTCCGCCGTCAGTAAATGTGCCATTACCGGAAATTTTTGACCAGGCAATTGTTCCGCTAGTGCCGTTTGTATCAAGAGTAATAGACCCGGTATAATTCACAACTGGATTACTGTTTGCGTCACGCGCGGTAATTATAATATTTTCAACGACTCCGGCAATTGCTGAACCATCATGTGTAATCCTAAAATGCTTTAATCCCGGAGGATTAAAAACTAAATTGCCTTCCGTATTATCATCAGTTTTCCCACTGCCGCTAACACTTATATTAATTGTCTGAATCTGTGTATTCGTAATTGTAAAAACCGCAGTTCCATTGTCACTCAGATTAAAAGTATATGTTGCTGTATCAACCGTTAGCCCATTGTCATTAAATGCTCCGGTTCCTGACTGCAATGCCCAGCTTATTTCCGTAGCAGTGCCATTTGTATCCAAAGTAATAGTTCCGGCATAATTAGTAATCGTCACATCACTAGCATCCTTAGCCGTGACCATGATCTGTTCAGCAATACCAGCAATCGCGTTTCCATCATGCGTGATTTTAAAATGATGAAATCCCGCGGCAACAATTTCCAGAACACCTTCATTATCATCATCTGTTTTCGTATCACCGGATATTGAAATATTAATTATTTCAGAAACAGTATCAGTCAACGATAATATAACCTGTCCATTGTCACTAAGATTAAATGTATAAGTCGCTGTATCTACACTCGCCCCGTTATCATTAAAAACTCCGCTGCCGGCATTCAATGCCCAGGTAATAGCATTTGCTGTCCCATTTGTGTCTACAATTATTGATCCTGTATAATCAGTTTTAATATTATTATACGCGTCATACGCTTTAATAATGATTTCCTCTGCTTGATTCTGCAATCCAAAACCATCATGGATAATTGAAAAATGATTAATTATCCCTGGGCCGACATTAAGTAGCCCTTCACTATCATTATCTGTTTTGCCTGATCCGGAAACTGAAATATTTAAAGATTCAAGATTTGTATCTTTCAGTGATAATATAACTACGCCATTATCCGCCAAATTATAGGTATAGGTAGCAGTATCAACAGATAAACCGCCGTCAACAAATGTACCATTACCGCTGATTTTTGCCCAAACTATTGTCGAGGCTGTTCCATTGGTATCCAAACTGATCTGTTCAGTATAATTCTTTTTCGTATTCCCATACTGATCTTTTGCCGTGATTGTTATTGTCTCCGCTACTCCCGCTTGCGCTGCTCCGTCATGATTAATTAAAAAATGATTCAAACCCGCAGCCGAAACAATCAGATTTGCCTCAGTATTATCATCAGCTTTCCCATCCCCGGTTACCGCGATATTAAGAGTTTCCGCTACTGTTGCGGTAAGCGTAAAAGTAACAGTTGAATTATCCGAGGAATTAAAAGTATAAGTTGCCGTATCAACTCCTTGACCGCCATCAGCAAAAACTCCAAAACCGGAAAACAATTCCCAGCTTATTCCCGCGGCAGTGCCATTTGTGTCTAGAATTATTTGTCCGGTATAATTAGCAACCGTATTATTAAACACGTCTTTTGCTGTTATGATTATGTTTTCCGGGACTCCGGCAACAGCCGCGCTATCATGACTAATCTGAAAATGGTCGATTGCTCCCGAAGAAATCACAAGATTGCCTTCAGTATTATCATCAATTTTAGCGTTTCCGCTGACTGAAATATTAATTGTCTCAGCTTTATTATCAACAATGCTAAACAAAGCAGTACCATTATCCGTTGCGTTAAATATATATGTCGCTGTATCAACAGCTGCTCCGCCGTCTGTAAACACCCCATTACCTGTGACTTTTGCCCAAGTTATCGCTGTTGCGGTTCCGTTTGTATCCAAAGTTATTGTCCCGGTGTAGGCTGTCTTAATATTTCCATAAACATCATGCGCCGTGATTCTTACCTGTTCCGGAATACCAGTGACCGCCGCTTGATCATGCACAATCACAAAATGATTTAATACTAAGGAAACCGGGATTATCCCTGCTGAATTTAATGCTGTATCTTCTATTTGAACTCCATTAGCAAAACTTATTCCATTGCTCGGGATCTGTATATCCAAAGTATCCGCGTCATTTACAGTTTGCGCGATCTGACAAACTACAAAAAGATCTGCCGAACCGCTGGGCGGAACAGTTATAATTAAGCCAGTAAAAGTTTTTGAGGCGGAATTAAATACCCCTGAGCCGACTTGATTATCAACATTTACTGTATAATCCCCGGAATTATTACTGTCATAATATAATTTTAATGAAGCAATCTCTGTATCTGATAAAGTTCCGGTATTATTAATTGTCAGAGAATTTATAATTCTATTCTGGCTGGCAGAGTTGGTAACCGTAATGTCAAGGCTTAAAATATTACTTGCCCCGGCGGACACTGAATTTGTGCTGACAGGATTAGCAATCGCGTCTGGCGGCAGATCATAATAAACCCTGACCGGGATCCAATCCAGATATAAATAACTTGTTGTCCCAGGGGTGCTGGCATTAATTCTTAAACGAAAATTAGCATTGGTTAAATCCGCGACTGTCCATGTCCTGCCCCAAATATCAGTTGGCCCGCCCAAAATATAAGTTACTTCAGAGGTAATCATATCCGGAGTAATTTTTCCAGTGGAAGTAAAATTTGTTCCACCATTCCAGGATAATTCAACCAGTCCTTGGATCAAACCAGTAGTAGTTGAAGCATACGCGTCCATCTGTACTTCAATCCCTAAAATCGTTGATCCCGCAGGAATATTGATCCCGTAATTAGAATACTGCTGTGATTGCCCATTAGATGAAGTTGCCCGCGAGGTATCATTAGCATAAGCATTTGCCGGGCTGGTAAAATTACCGCTATTTGCTGTTGGCGATAAATAACCGGTATTTAATCCGCCCACTGGATTTATAATTAAATTGCCTTCTGTATTATCATCTGTCTTGCCGTCACCGCTGACTGAAATATTTATTGTTTCCGCGACACTGTTATTTAAAGACAGAACAACCAAACCGTCATCAGCATCACTGAAAGTATATGTCGCGGTATCAGCTGCCGCTCCTCCGTCGACAAATACGCCGACTCCGGCAGATAATGTCCAGGCAATCGCTGTTGCTGTTCCATTAGTATCCACAGTGATCTGTCCGATATAATTATCTTTAATATTTCCCCAAGTATCTTTAGCGTAAATCGCGATTGATTCGCCCAAACCAACCACCCCTGATCCGTCATGAAAAATCGTAAAATAATTAATCGCCGAAGCGCCTACTGTTAAATCACCTTCGGTATTAGTATCGCTTTTACCATCCCCGGATATAGTAATATTGATTACCTCTTTTTTTGTATCTGTAATCGAAAAAACCGCAATACCATCATCACTATCTGCGTAAGTATAACTTGCTGTATCCACAGCCGCGCCGCCATCGACAAATACGCCATTACCAGTTATCTTTGCCCAGGTTATAGTTGTCTCTGTTCCATTAGTATTTAAGCCGATCGTACCCATATAATTATCTTTTAAATTTGAGTAAATATCATATGCTTTAACTGTTATATTTTCCGCTATCCCAGCCTCAGCATTGCCATCATGCGTAATTACAAAGTGATTAATACTGGTCGGAGCTATAACTAAAATACCCTCAGTATCCGTATCGGTTTTTCCTCCGCCAAAAACATCAATATCAATATTCTCTTTTTTAGTGTCATTAATACTTAATACCACAATGCCTTTATCACTGTCAGTATAAGTATAAGTAGCGGTATCTACAGCTGCCCCGCCATCAGTAAACACACCATTACCAGTTACTTTCGACCAGCTGATTGTTGTTGCCGTTCCATTTGTATCCAAAGTTATTGTCCCGGTATAATTATCTTTGATATTTGAATATAGATCATAGGCTGTGATTGTTATATTTTCCGCTACTCCCGCCTCAGCATTAGTATCATGACTGACCATAAAATACTGTAAACTGGTTGGACTGACAATTAAATTACCTTCTGAATCATTGTCACTTTTTCCATCTCCGATAACAGAAATATTCAGACTTTCTGATTTTGTATCAGTTATTTTAAGTATGCATTGCCCATTATCCGCAGCTAAAAATGTATATGTCGCTGTATCCACTGCTGCTCCGCCTTCAATAAAAGTTCCCAGTCCCGCAGCTTTGGCCCAGGTTATTGTTGTCGCGGTACCATTAGTATCCAAAGTAATTTGACCTGTATAATTAGTCTTAATATTACCATAAGCATCATAAGCCGTTATCGTTACATTATCCGCGACCCCGGCAACCGCGATTCCATCATGACTGATTGTAAAATGATCAATCGCTCCTGCCCCAATTGTTAATAAGCCTTCTTTATCATCGTCAGTTTTCCCCCCGCCAGCTACTGATATGTTTAAGGATTCTACTTTAGTATCTGTAATACTCAAAACACAAGTCCCGCTGTCTCCGGCAACATACGAATATGTTGCTGTATCAACCAAAGCTCCCCCATCACTAAAACTGCCATTACCGGAAATTTTTGCCCAAGTAACTGTTGTTGCTGTCCCAGTTGTATCCAGATTAATTTGTCCGGCATAAGTATTTAAAGTATTATTATTCGCGTCCTTTGCCTGAATAGTTACTGTTTCCCCGATTCCAGCAATTGCGTTATTATCATGGGTGATTGAAAAATGATGCAGCCCTGCGGGATTAATCACTAAATTTCCTTCTGTATTATTATCTGTTTTAGCTTCACCGAAAACTGAAATATTTATTGTTTCTTCCGTAGAATCAATCATAGTCAAAACAACTACACCCAAATCAGCATCATCATATATATAAGAACAAGTATCATCAGCAGCACCGGAATCAGTAAAATCCCCGGTACCTGATTGTAATGCCCAGCTGATTGTTCCGGGGGTTCCGGTTGTATCAATCGTAATTTGCCCGCCGTAACTGGTCAAGGTATCGCCATTAGCGTTTTTAGCATAAATTGAAATACTTTCCGCGATACCGGCAATCGCGTTATTATCATGAACAATTAAAAAATGATCGATCCCGGAAGAAACAAATACTAGATTTCCTTCAAGATTATTATCTGTTTTACCATCTCCTGTAACCGATATATTTACTGATTCCGCTGTATAATTAATAATGCTTACAATAACCACTCCTGAATCATCCGCGGTAAAAGTATAGCTGGCAGTATCATCTGAAGGGCCTGAGTCATTAAATATCCCTTCACCGCTGATCAATGTCCAGGTGATTGTCGTAACCGTTCCCGTGGTATCTAATCCTATTGTCCCGGTATAATCATTTTTAATATTCGCAAAAGCATCATAAGCTGTGATCATTATTTGCTCTGAAACATCAGTTGTCGCTATTCTATCATGACTGATCAGAAAATAATCTATTTCTCCGGGTCCAACAATCATATTGCCCTCAGTATCATTATCAGTAATACTGCCGGCAACAACTGAAATATTAATTATTTCTGCTTTTGTATCAGTTAAATTAAATACCGCTATCCCATTATCCAAAGCATTAAACGTATATGTCGCCGTATCTAATGATCCTCCGCCGTCAATAAAAATTCCATTACCCGCATTAAGCGCCCAAGTAATTTTTGTCGCTGTCCCTGTTGTATCCAAAGTAACTGTTCCGGTATAATTAGTTTTTATATTATTTAAACTGTCTAAAGCTGTTATGGAAATCACTTCCGCGCTGCCGGCATTAGCAGATTGATCATGACTGATCACAAAATGGTGTAATTCTCCAGGCGCCACAACAAGCGCTCCTTCACTATTATCATCATATTTTCCATCCCCAACCGCGATAATATTTATTGTCTCTGCTTTATTATCCATTATTTCAAAGCTCGCTGTTCCGGAATCACTCGGATCAAAAGTATACATTGCCGTGCCGGCACCAGCTCCATTATTCAAAAATATGCCTGAACCGGAATTAAGTGTCCAGCTAATATCCGCAGCCGAACCATCTGTTCCCAAAGTTATCTGTCCGGAATAATTAGTCACTGTATTGCCAAAACTATCTTTCACAATAATCGTAATTGTTTCTCCTTGCCCGGCAATCGCCGCCTGATCATGATTTAGAATAAATTTATCCACCAACCCCGCGGAAAAACTAAGATCAGGTTCTGTATTATCATCACTCTTAGCGTCACCGTTTACCGAGATATTGATTGTCTGAGCGATCTGATTGCTGATATTTAAAACTACAACTCCTCCATCTGATAGCGCGAAAGTATATGTCGCCGTATCAAGGCTTGAACCTCCGTCAGTAAACACTCCGTTACCTGCGTATTTTGACCAGGAGATTGATTCCGCGGTACCATCAGTATCAACAGTTATTGTCCCGGTATAGTCTGTTTTAGTATTACCATAAGCATCTTTAGCTGTAATCGTAATATGTTCATCTAAGCCGGCAATCGCCGCGCCATCATGATTAATCACAAAATGATTCAAACCTATATATGTCTGTCTTGTCCCATTGGAATTTAAAACCGCGCTAGCCAGTTTCTTACCATTAGAAAAAGTGATCCCATTGATCGGAATAGAGACATCCAATATTTTACCACTAGCGCAAGCCGAAGCCACATCAACAACCGCGAATAAATATTGGGTTGCTCCCGCCGAAATATTTATATTAAATCCGGAAAACATCTTAGTGCCTGAAGAAAAACCGCTATTGCCAACCTGTGTATCCACTCCCGGAGTATAATCCAAAGAATTATTCGAATCATAGTAAAGTTTTACTGCTGTTATCTCAGCATCACTGGCTGTCCCGACATTATTCAGGGTAATGCTGTTTATCGTTAAAACGCTTCCTTCATTGTTAGTAACCGAAACATTAAGGATTAAATTACCTGTCTGCCCGACAGGAACAGTATCCGTTATCACTGGATTTGCTGTTGCGGTTGCCGCTAAACCAACATTTATAAAAGTAGCTGGTGAATTTTGATTATTATATTCTGTGGCGATCCATTCCGGAGAACGCGCTGTGGTTGAGTAGCGCACTTCATCCAGCTGCCCTAGCCAATACTCATTGCTGTAATTTGACCAGCCAATCAAGGCTGATGTTGCTGTAGGAAATGTCCGGGTATGACTGCCGGTTCCATGCAAAACACCATCAACATAAAAGTAAACAGTTGACCCTACTCTGCGATAGTCAACCTTATGCCATTGATTATCATTATGCGTGGCTGTTCCGCTGGAAGTAATTAAGGAACTGTGATAAACCATGGCTACGCTTTGATTATAAAAACCAAATTGAGGAGAATAATTATTATGATTATAAATCGTTCCGTAATTTGCCGGAGAAGAAGTGTATTTAAACCATGCCGAAACAGTATAATCACCCGGTGTTCCCACTCCAACCGGACTGGTTTTTTTAAAGTAATCATTACTGCCGTCAAAATCAATTCCTTTGCCGACTTTCGCGTAAACTAAATCAGTATTGGTCATTGTGCCGTAAGAAGTCATCGCATTATTATTAGAAGTTGAATCTTTTACCTGCGGCGCTGTTATTGAAGGATCATTATTTAAATGCCATACTCCTTTGTATGATGAATCCCATACTCCGCTTTTATTCTGCTGATCACTGGCAGCCGGATTTCCGTAATACATATAAATTTTTGTGTCTGCTGATGCCAAAAGACTGGGAATTTTTACCCAGGCGACTAAAGTCCCGGTTGCCTTATCAAAGCTTTCTATTTCATGATCCAACTTAGTATTCTTATCACTTGCTGTAAACACAATGTCAAAACCATCGCTGCGGGCATTGTCCCGCAAAGCTGTATCCACAATACTTATCAGCACAGGGAAATCAGTCAGAGCAGCCATTACTTTTGTCCGATCAATCGTCACTTCCTTATTATAAGTCCAATTGCCCAGTAAAAACTGAGTAATAACCAGATTGCCTTCAGTATTATCATCAACACTGCCGCCTCCGCTTACCGAAATATTTATTGTCTCAGCAGTCATATCAGTCATATCCAATGTTACAATTCCCGTGTCTGCTGAATTGTATGTATAAGTTGCTGTATCAACACTTGCACCGCCATCAACAAAAGTTCCTGCGCCTTGATATTTTGCCCAAGAAATAGTTGTTGCCGTGCCATTGGTATCAACGATGATTGAACCAGTATAATCTGTTTTAATATTATTAAATCCATCATAAGCTGCTATAGTAATATGCTCGGGAATTCCGGTAAACGCATTATTATCATGCGAAATAATAAATTTACTCAATGTTCCGGGACGAACCTGTAATAATCCTTCAGTATTATCATCAGACGCGCTGCCGGATACTGAGATATTGATTGTTTCAGTAAAAGTATCAGACATCCCCAGCACAACAACACCATTATCCGCTGCGCTGAATGTATAAGCACAAGTATCCGCGGCTGCTCCGTCATCGACAAATCCGCCTGCTCCGCTGATCTTTGTCCAGGTAATTGTATTCGCCGTGCCGTCAGTATCTATATATATTGTTCCCGTATAATCTGTCTTAGTTTGCCCTAAGGTATCTTTGGCGGTAATTGTAATATTTTCATTTATTCCCGCAACAGCAATCCCATCATGCGCTATCCTAAAATAAGCAAGCAAAGCAGTATCAATATTCATCAAGCCTTCGCTGTCATCATCAGTCTTCCCGCTTCCGCTGACATCAATATCAATACTCTCTACCGCATTATCCGTTATCGCCAGCGTTACCACACCATTATCCAAAGCAGAAAAAGTATAAACCGCTGTATCAACAGCCACACCGCCATCATTAAATGTCCCATTGCCGATCAATTTAGTCCAACTGATTGCTGTAGCTGTTCCGTTGGTATCAATTGTAATCGTTCCGGTATAATCCGTTTTTATCTGGCCAATACTGTTCAATGCGGTAATTGTAACTGTTTCCGCTAACCCAGCATTACCCGCGCCGTCATGTGTTACCCGAAATGACCAGATAACCGCTGGCCCGATGACTAAATTACCTTCAGTATTATTATCTGTCTTAGCGTCTCCGCTTACAGAAATATTAATCGATTCAGCGGTACTATCAATTATTGAAAATACGGCAATACCATTGTCAGTTAAATCAAAAACATAGGTTGCTGTATCAACACTCGGCCCATTATCCGTAAATATTCCATTGCCCACTGCCTTGGCCCAGCTGATTGCTGCTGCCGTACCATTAGTATCCAAAGTAATTGTCCCGGTATAATCAGTCTTGGTATTTCCATAACTGTCTTTTGCCAAAACAGTCACCTGTTCAGCAACTCCCGCGGATCCCGCCGTATCATGACTGATCAGAAAATAATCAATTGCCGCGGCACTGATCACCATTGTCCCCTCAGAATCAGTATCTGTTTTCCCCTCAGCACTGGCATCAATATCAATTGTTTCTTTTTTTGTATCAGTAATACTTAAAACAACTACCCCCGCGTCAGCTGATACAAAACCATAGGTCGCGGTATCAGCCGAGGGACCGCCGTCAGTAAATATTCCATTACCGCTGATCTTTGCCCAACTGATCGCGCTGTCTGTTCCATTTGTATCTACTGTCATTGTCCCGACATAATCAGTTTTAATATTATTATAAATATCATAAGCTCTGATTGTCACACTGTCCGCTATGCCGGCTATGGCTTGAGCATCATGGCTGACAATAAAATGATTCAATGCCCCTGGGGCAATAACTAGATTACCCTCAAGATTATTATCAGTTTTCCCTGCGTCATCAACCGATATATTCAAAGTTTCCGCTTTAGTATCCTTTATAGTAAATATAGCCACACCATTATCATTGGGATTAAATGTGTATTGCGCTGTATCAACACTTGCTCCGCCTTCGCTAAAAGTTCCCAGTCCAGTACTGATCGTCCAGGAAATTGTTGTTGGTGTTCCCGTGGTATCTAAAATAACTGTTCCCACATAATCTGTTTTCGTCAGGCCATTTGTATCTTTGGCTGTGACTTTTATATCTTCTTTTACTCCGGCAACTGCCGCATTATCATGCTCAATCACAAACCAGCCTAAAGCCGTTGTCGAAATAACCAAGGTTCCTTCAGTATCATCATCACTATGCGTTCCATCCGTTGCCTCAATATCCAAGTTGTTTGCCGCACTGCAAGTAAGCTGCAATACAACCACCCCATTGTCAGCGGCATTAAAAGTATAGGTTGCTGAATCATTGCCTAATCCATTATCAACAAAAGTTCCATTGCCGCTGACCAAAGCCCAGGTGATCTGTTTTGTTTCATTTAAAGTACTTAATGTTATCTGACCGGTAAAATCATTTACCGTACAGTTAGTGATATTTTTCGCGGTAATAGTTATAGTTTCCGGAATATTAATTAATCCTGATCCATCATGCTCAATTACAAAATGGTCTATCGCTGTATTGATCGAGAAAACATCATTAGTGTCAGCCAGCATTGTATTGCCGGCAATATCTTTTGCCATGCTGATCGAGATTGTTGCTGTGCCTTCTCCGGTAGCACTGTTTATCGCATTGCTATTGTAAACAGTATAAGTATCATTAGGATTATTTGTTGTTGACCAAGCCCCATTAAGACTTGCGTTCTGTACTCCGGTTGCTCCGCTAGGATCATAACTTACAATTGGATCTGTACCCATATCCATGGATTCAGAAAAAAGTAAAGTAAACCCTAATTCCCCGGGAGCTCTGTGCCCAGAGGGATCAGGCAAAACACCCACGCTGACCGTGGGTTTTGTTTGATCAAGAATAAACGTAAATAATGTTACAGCATCACTGTAATGTCCCAAAGCATCAAATGTCCTTATGCGTAAATAATAAGTACCTTCACTTACCGCGGAAACAATATTATAATTTGCCGCTGATTGTTCCTGTGCTGTTGCCGGCTCGCCCTCTGGGTCAATACCCCAGTAAACTGAATATCCGCTGACGCCTTGACCGCTGCCGTCATCTGCTCCAGACCATTCAAAATAAGGACTTGAATCAATCCCTTGAGCAGTATTATCAGAAATCACTGTATTCTTAGATGAAGAATCCCAGGCATTACACGGAACTGTGGGATTCAAAGGAGCAGTTGCGTCATATCGAAATGTAAATAAAGTAATTGGCGCGCTATAATGATTAAGATTATCAAAAGTTCTTATCCTTAAATAATAGGTCCCATCACCCGTCGGAGTACTGATCTCATAATCAGCATTGCCCTGTTCTTGACTTACTCCTGGTGCTCCATTAATATCAGTACCCCAATAAACTGAATAGCCGCTTATTCCTGAACCTCCGCTGTCATTAGCACCGGTCCATTCAAAATAAGGCGTATCATCAGCTTGCTGCCATGTATTATTACTGATGGGATTTACTTTTAGATTTGATTGCCAAGCAGCACAGGGAATATCCGGATTTAAAGGAACACCGGCATCATAGCGAAAAGTAAACAAAGTTACCGACTGACTGTAATTACCAATAATATCAAAAGTTCTAACTCTTAGATAATAAACCCCATCTGCCGTTCCTGAGGAAACATTATAATTGCTGGCCGACTGTTCTTGGATTAATGCTGGTTCACCGTACGCGTCATTTCCCCAATAAACCGAATAACCGTTGACTCCTGTGCCGCCAGTATCTGTTGCGCCTGACCATTCAAAATAAGGCGTATTATCTGCTTCCTGCCAAGTATCATTGGCTATCGAATTTATTTTACTGCTAGAATTCCATGCGCTGCAAGGCTGTGTAGGATTAATAGGAACAGTCGCATCAATAAGAAAAGTGTCATTCGTATCAGGGTTCATTATTGCCCCTGCTGCGCTTTTAGCTGCACTCACGCTTATCGTGGCTGTGCCATCACCAGTAGAATCAGTTATCGGATTGTCATTGTAAACTTTGTATGTATCATTTGTCAGTGTCGTAGTTGACCATGTTCCTCCAGTACACGACTGGGCTCCGAGTACTCCTGCCGGGTCATAACTTACCACCGGCGCTATTGAAGTATTCATCACCTGATCAAAAACAAGTTTAAACTCCAAACCGCCGCTGTTCTGAGCCTTTGTCTGGTTAGGGGTGACTGTGATATTTACATTTGGCTTTGGCGGCGGAGCTATTGCAATAGTTACAGCCATCCACTCTTCAATAGCATTCATCGAAAAAGCAGCGGTCCCAGTTGCCCCGGGCAAAGCCTGTGTAGTATCAGCGCCTGCACCTCCGCAGGAACTATTACTGGCAGTACTTTTCCCATTATAGCGCTCCGAATATCCAGCCGGAACATTATACGGAGTATCATCATCATCAGCCCCAAACACCCGTAAAATAACACACTCTTCCCTCGTAGTATTTATTGAAGGTGCTGTAGGAGCATTGCTGCCAGTGGAATAAGCAATTGCCGAATTATTTATCGGCGCTGCCGGATCATGGCCTTGATATCTGAGAATCGCTACATATTGGTCATCGTTTCCCCCTGAAGAAAATGTATAGCTGGTCGGTTCTGAAGCATCGGCGATCTTATACCAGACACCAAAACTTGGCGTATTATCAACCGGATTTGAATATCCGCCTTGAATAAGCGTCCAACCTGAGGGCGCGGTTAAGGTATATATGTCATCAGATACATAACTGGCAATAAGTAAATCACCCTGTACAGTCCCAGAAGGCTTAGTAACATTAATAGTGCCTCCACTGGTAGCACTTGCTTGCGAATAAGCCATAAACACAGGCACATCAGCTTGCGCAAAAGATGTAAAGATAATTAAAGGTCCAATAAAAAACAAAAAAGTTAAGCAAAATTTTAACAGATTATTAGGAAAATCTATATTATTAACCTTTTTCGTATTTCTTAGCATACTACTCCCTTTTCGTATTTTTTAACATACTATTTTTTCATTTTTCTTAACATCCTGCTCTTTTTTCATTTTTCTTAGCATACTATTCCTTTTTCATATTTCTTAGCATACTATTTTTTCATTTTTCTTAACAGACTATTCCCTTTTCGTATTTTTTAACATACTGCACCTTAATTTTAAAAATAAAGATATTCAGTATTATAGAGCAATAGCTATGCCAAGACAACTTGTAAAAATTAAATTCTCCTTACTCATAATATCTTTATTTTGAGCGTGTTACAACACTAATAATTCAATAAATACTATCCCATCACAAATTTATTAAAATAAATGCGTACAAAATGCCTCACTGAGTACTATTTTACACATTTCCCAACTAATAAAATATACATTTCAAGCATTGCTTATAATGTTACTTATAGATACTTTAGTGCTCTTTAATGCTTCCAAATTAAATAATATTTTGTGTGTTTTAAAAAAGGGAGACTTGCGAAGATTTATCTGGTAAAACCTTAATTTTTTATCCATATTTCTCTATCCAAGCCAAATATAACATTATAAGCAATGCTCTTTATGTTATATTTGATTATTTTTAGCAGTAAACAGGATTACTTGATTAATTTGCGGGAAATAAGCTGTCGGCTTTTGTGCAGCATTTTGGCAATTTCTGAAATTGTATAGCCGTTGGCAAGTAGCTGCTCCCTAGATATTTTAGAGCAGCTACATCTTCCGGATGAGTGCACTGCTTGTTTTTTTTACTTCTTTCTATTTCCTCACATAGCTTCAATGTGTCTTCATCAACGTTATCTACCTTATTTTTTGATTTCATGTAATAAGCAAATTCCAGCCTAAAATTGTTTAAGGCATTGCGATCCTGAGAAATAGCATTTAGCCGGACATTTATCGCATCGTTTATTAAATTAATATATATTTCTTTTGATTTCTCAGTATTGTCGTTTAACATATTTAAGATAAAATCACAATCAACAAAACTTTGAGTACTAATTCTTCCTATAAATAAATTCAAAGAACTCCACCTGTATTTACTCAATTCCATAATTAATCCGGCTTTAAATGGATTCAAATGAATATACAAAGAAATAGCAAGCAAATATTTATCATTCAAGCATAAACTCGCCCTAAAAGGCTTACAAAAAACCGGACCTTTTCTTGAATATTTCGCGTTAAGATATTTTGCGTATTTTTCAAATAAATATTTTGCTCCCAGCGAAAGATTTACATCTTTTATTCGAACCAATAAATGCAAATGATTAGGCATCAAGCAAAATGAAAATATCTTCCAGCTAAATTTCTGCGGAATACTTTTTAACAAGGAAAGCATGTAAAGATAATCACTATCTTCGAGGAATAGCATCTCTCGCCCCGGCGCCCGGTGCGTAATATGATAAACAGCATTAGGATAGATTATTCTTTCCCTAGCCAGCGGAACCCCTTCTACCTTTCTCATTTTCCCTCCTTTTCCTCCATATTATTTTAAACTACAATTTATTACATTTCAAGCATTGCTTGTTTTGTTACTTATGGAGATTTTTAAGTATTTTTTATGTTTTAAGAAAGGGGAAATTAGCGGGATTTTATCTTGTAACTTTTTAATTTTTTGTGTAGGTTCCTTCTGTCCAGGCCTATCTCTTTAGCTGTCCGGCTCACATTTCCTTCATGCCGCATAAGGGCCTCTGTTAAGAACCTCTGTTCAAAAACCTCTATCGCCCTTTGCTTTGCCTTTTTAAAATTAAGCGTACGCGACTTGTCTCTTAGGTCAGCGGTCGGAGCAATTCTTACAACCTGCGGCAAATCCGCAAGGTCAATCTTAGCCTCTGTAGCCATAACCACTGCCCGGTGAATAATATTTTCCAACTCCCGAACATTACCAGGCCAAGAATACTCCATCAAGATTTTTAAAGCAGTACTGGTCATGCCCTCGACTTTTTTTGCTTCAATCCGATTGTATTTTAAAATAAAGTGCTCTACCAGCATCGGAATATCTTCCGCTCTGTCCATCAGCGCTGGAATCCAAACCGGCACTACATTCAAACGATAAAAAAGGTCTTCCCGAAAAGTCCCTTGCTTAACCGCTTTTTCAATATCTTCATTGCTGGCTGCAATCAATCGCACATCAACTGTTCTGGTCAATGCTTCGCCCACCCTTTTGATATCACCATCCTGCAATACTCTTAAAAGTTTTGCCTGCACTTCTTTGGAAATATGCCCAATTTCATCGAGAAAGATTGTTCCGCCATCCGCAACTTCAAACAAGCCCTTTTTATCCTGGCTGGCGCCGGTAAACGCCCCTCTTACATGGCCAAACAATTCACTCTCCAGCAGACTTTCCGTTAAAGCCGCGCAATCAACCGGCACAAAATTCTTTTCCTGCCTGGGACTTAAAGCATGAATCGCTCGAGCAACTAGTTCTTTGCCTGTTCCGGTCTGGCCTTGGATTAAAACTGTACTTTTAGTTGGCGCGACTTTTTTAATCAGATCAAATATTTTATGCATTGCCGCGTTTTCGGAAATAATATCAGAAAAAGTATAGGTTTTTTTAAGCTCTTGGCGTAAGGTTAGGTTTTCCGCTTCTAAACGTTTTTTCTCTAAAGCCTTATTTATAACCAACAATATTGATTCAATCTCAAAAGGCTTAGAAAGATAATCATATGCTCCTGATTTGATTGCCCGGATAGCGTTCTCCATTGTGCCATAAGCTGTCATCATGATCACAGTTACTTGGGGAAACTTTTCTTTTATCTTGCTTAATAACTGTAATCCATCCATGCCCGGCATTTTAAAATCAATTATTGCCAAATCCGGGACCTGTTTCGCGATTAAATCAAGTGCATCATTTCCATTTTCCGCTGTTGAAATTTTATAACCATTATCGCTTAACAGTTTATTTAAAAACTGCCGCATTCCCGGTTCATCATCTACAACTAGAATATGTTCTTTTTTCATTTTTCTAATTTACCCCTTAAGCGGTAATAAAACTTCAACCAATGTCCCTTTATTTTTTTTACTGACGATCTTTATATCCCCTCCATGCGCCTGGATAATCCCATAACTTAATGACAATCCCAAGCCGGAACCTTTGCCCGGATCTTTGGTGGAAAAGAACGGCTCAAAAATCCGATTCATATCATCCTTAGAAATCCCTTGGCCATTATCTTCGAATAAAACTTTTATTTGTGCATTAGTTTTCTGAGTAGAAATTTTAAGGCTCCCGCCTTGCGGCATGCTTGCTTCAGCATTCAGAATAATATTAATAAACACCTGCTCCAGATGAATCTGATCAGCAGCGATATTTGGCAGATTTTCTTCGAGGGTTTTAACGATTTCAATGCTTTTATTCGATATCCGGTTCTGCGTAAAAATCAAAGCATTTTCTATTGCCTGATTCACATCCACATCAATCATCTGCATTTGTTTTTCCCTGGCAAATTGAATTAAACTATTTACAATATATGAACAGCGCCTAGTATAACTTTCAATTGTCTCCAGCATCTGAATTGATTCTTGAGGATTATCTAATGATTTTTTTTCTTTTAATTCTTTTATCAGCATTTGAGCATGCCCTAAAATAACCCCCAAGGGATTATTGATTTCATGCGCGATCCCTGCGGATAAAACGCCCAGAGAAGCCATTTTTTCTGATTCAATCAGCATTTGCTGTTTAGCATTAAGATCCTTGGTCACTGCTTCAATTTTATCTTGCAGCCGCAGATTCCAATCTTCAATTTCCTGCTTTGAACTTGACAGTTCATCTGCCATATGATTAAATGCCTTGGTTAAATCTCCTATTTCATCATTAGCCGCCAGCATAACTTTTTTAGAAAAATCTCCCAGGGCAATCCCTTTAGTCATATTTATAAGATCCCGAATCGGTCGAATAATCGACAGCTTAAAAAATATTCCGATTATCAACACAAAAGCACAGATAATCACAAAACTCATTAAAATAATGTAATTTCTCCGTATGCGAATCAAAGAAGTCACCTGCTCCGCTGAAATCACAATTCCCACCGCGCCCAGCGATTTTTTCTGATTATCTAAACTTATATATAGCGGGCTGATAATTTCAGTTAAATATTCTTTTTTTCCCACTGTATGGGTCATTATTTTTTCATCTTGCATCACTTTAAGAAAAATTGATTTTTCTTGCTCTGTTAAAGCCAAATTACCTCTGCCCTTAGTTGCTGATATTAAAAACTCTAAATCTTTTAAAAATATTTTTATATCTCGGATTTCCTTATCTTTTAACATATTGCTGATTAATTCATCAAGATAAGTCGAGTTTCTTTTGACTTCCCCTAAAACAATTTCCAGCGATTTGGAAAGAGACGTCGCAAAACGCAAAGCCTCTTCTTTATAGTAAGCATTTCGATTTTTTCGCAAAGCAGTGACGATCTCGCCCTTTTGCGAAGGAAATTTTGCTTTCATCTGCATAATTCCCAACAGCTCATTTTTATTTATATCCGCAGCGAATAAAGGTAAGAAATGGATCACAATCTCCCGCCCCAATTCAGAGCTGACAATCGCTCTTGAACGTTTAGTTTTAATAACATCATCAATTATCGCGATATGCGCGAACTCTGGAACCTTACCAATCAGATTTTTATCACTGGCAGCGATAACTACTTTTTCCTGAGCAATAATACTGATTTCTTCAATATCCTGATTATCTTTGGTTAATTGCACAACATTTTGCTGCAAAGCTTCATATGCCCGTAAATTATTTTCGATTATATTATCTAGATGCGCTCCCAGAATAGACGAAAACAACCCCGCCTTATCAATGATCCGAGACTTAAGCTCTTTGGTCTGCATACTAATTAGAAAGGAAAATACTGCGGCAATAATCACCACTATAATAATTATTTGAATCGTAAGTTTTTTAATCAATCGATTATTCATAATCCTCATTTGTTTAAGGTTTCTTGCTTTACTATTTTCTCATAAACCGCGGCATTAATGCAAGCAATGCTTGATATCCCAAAGGCATTTCCGTCTTCAAGATAGGCTAAGCCAGGACATCTGGTGCAATAAGCCGCTAATCGGCAATTACGACAAGCCGGAATATTTGTTTTTTCTCTTAGCTCAGTTAAAAATTTTGAATTTTCCCAAATTCCTCTAAAATCAGTATCAAACACATTACCTAACTTTTTGGGAAGCTGAATACAAGGATAAACATCTCCTTTTGCCGAAATACTCGCCATAACCGTTCCTGCCGGACAACTGAAATCAGCATCAGGATCTTCTTCTTTTTTTTGCATAAAACTATTTTGTTCGAGTAACTCATTTTGATAAAAATCAAACAATTGTTTTTCATCTAAGCGATGCGCTAAAACATCTTTTGAGCCATCATCTTTTGGCGAAACAACCGGGTCAATAATATAAGGCACCCCCAGTTCACTTGCCAGCTTGATCAAATCATGATATTCCGCAAAGTTATCTTGCATTAATGTGCATTTTAAATTAACCGGAATTTGAGCGTTTTTCAATAATTTTATCGCGTTTATTGATTTAGCAAAAGCCCCCTGACAACCAACAATCTTGTCATGAGTTTTTGCTATTGCCCCCTGTATGCTGATTCCCACTTCATTAAGATCTAATTCCCGGATAATCTTGATATTGCTCTGATTTATTAAGGTTCCATTCGTAAATATCGATAGAGCAAAGCAACTCTGACGCAAATAAAAACAGATTTCAAAAATATCCGCTTTTGTAAAAATTTCCCCGCCGGTTAATGATAAAAATAAAGTTCCTGCCTGTCTTAATTGCCTGGCAATATCCTTAACCTGGACAAAACTAAGCTCTGCATTATCTTTAAAATTATAACAATGACAGCAACTCAGATTACATTTCCGAGTCAACTCAAGCACAACATCAATCGGGATTGCTTTTTGTTTTAAATCCGCTTTAACTTTGCTCCAAATAGTTTGCATCTGCTTATCCATTTATTTTAATTATTAATTTTTCTGATAATTCTTTTAGAAAATTATCGATATCTTCCTGTATTTGCCATGGAGGAGCATCATATTCTATTTGAATTTTTTCAATTAATTCATTCCTACTCATAGGATTTTCAAGCAATTGCCAAATCCTGCCACCAACTCCTTCGAGAATATGCATTTTTCTTGTCTGACTGGTAACAACAATTACATTATCCTCTACTTGCTGCCACGCTGCTTTATTATTGCGAATTATTGTTTTTACTGATTCCATTAATAACCCTCCTAATATCATAATTAAATAAATCAACCTTATAACCACTTTGACTTTCACCTATACAGCTAACTAGGTTGATCAATTTCTGATTAGATTCATCATCCCAGGAAAAAAAGAAAATATTTACCATTAAACTAGTAAATATTTCTATTTTGCTTAATCGCTTGTATCCCCGGGGAATATCCTTACTTAAAAAAGCTAATGCCTCCAAATCAACACAATCACTTAAGATATCCCCCTCAAATTCACCATGAAACGGCGTTGAATAAATAAAATTGTGTTTGTTAATTTGCCTAATAAGAACCAGTTCATCGCTGAAAACCTTACAATCCTGCGCCATTCTTGCAGTGGTTGTTTTGCCGCTTTCTGAAGCTCCGGAAAACACATACCCCTTCCCTTGAAAAGACAATCCAGCCGCGTGAACCAAGAAACCATTATTGTCCAATAGGACAATTGAATAAAACACCCTAAGGAAACAATTAAAAACCCCTGCCAGATCAGCTACATGCACTTTAGCTATCTTTTTCCCCAGATCAATGCTCGCAATAAACTCATCCGCCTGGGCTTTAAAAACACTATCTTTTCTCTTAACACTAATAGCGTCAATTTCTTTAGGTATATAATCATCAATCACTTCAATCAAAAAATAATCACTTGTCTTATTTTCTAAAACAAATGACTTAAACTCATCTGCCGTTTTCCTTAAAAAATAAGAATTATTGCTCTTGATTTTAATATATATACCGCCAATTAATAAATCCATCACTTGGCTTTCTCTATTTTTCATTATTTAAGTAACGATCAGCTTAAACATTTTCCGAATTCCATACAAGCTCATAGAAAAAAATCGCTTCAGATAATGCCAAAATGTTATTTTTTCTACAGACAAATGAAAATTCTCTTTATCAATAAATATTGACTGCCATAGACATTTAAACTTGGAAATTAATCCTTTTTTAGAAAAAACATAAAGCAGTTCCCCCGAAATATCGCTTCGCCTATAACTCAATAGCATTTTAAGCGATTTCTTTTCCAAACCATTTAATTTAAGCAAGGGAAGTTCCTGCATTACTTTATCCGGAACACTTAAAATCCTATTAATATTCAAGTAACTTAACACATAAAAAACTGGTTTTTCCAAATCAAACTGTCTAGCTTTTAAAATCAAATTATCCCAATCAAAAGCATCTTTGCTTTCAGCTATAAGATTTCGAATATCATAAAACCAGATCAGCTTGGAAAATGAATGCTCCTGTAAATGGGCGCAACAACTGACAATAGCATCGTAAACTGATAATGTCTTAACATAAACAGCATTACTTTTAAAAGGAATTGCATCCATCCAAATAACTTGGTTTTTTATAGTCGGAGACGAAGAATTCTGCGCTAATTTATAAGAGCCAATATAGTCTATATGCAGGTCTATAAATAAAACATTGTTATCAAACAGGAATTGATAGCCTTGAGGATGCCGATAGCCAAGAGCTTCCAAACAACTCTTAACTTTGGATATATCTTCTTTATGAATTACTAAATCAACATCACTCATCGTCCGGCTGCCCAGCTTCGGGTATAATCGGCTTAAAAAATCAGCTCCGCGCAGCAGCAATACCTCTAATTGATTTTCCTCGAAAGTTTGCAATACACTTTCTAAATAAGTAGCAATCAATAAATTTCTGCCCAGATTGCGCATATAATTTTGTTTTATTTCAGCTAAGACCCAATCCGGTAATTTCTTTCCCAAGCCCCATTTACTAAAATTATCAAATAATAATCCAGCAACCCCCTCACTGAAAATTTTCTTCAAAAAAAGCTGCCAGTTAAAATGAGGCAAATCCACGCTTTCTAGCGCCAATTGACAATCAGCCGAATTGCGCAAACAAGCGATAATCAGCTTATCTATGCTCGCTTCAGAATTAATCGCGTTTCTATAATTATGCATATTATACAAATCTTAAGGTTGTCTTTGAAAAGATAAAAAAGAGATTAAAGCTCTCCATATTTTTCTTAGCAGTCTTGCAGGAATATAAAAAAAAGCGCCAATAATCATAACTCTCGAAATAAAAAATCCCGACCATTTTGCCGGCAAAACATTAACTCTTCTTTTGTTTTTAGGGCTAATTTTTTCAACAACTTTTCCGATTAAATCATTTTCACAAACTATTAAATCAGGACCAATCAAGGCATCAGCTTTAGTCTGAAAGCTATCTTTATTTATTTTAAAAACCCGATGACAAAGCATCCTCATTCCATTATAAGTTAAAACAATATCACCAACATAAATGTCTGTTAATTTGGCGGGATTAAGGAAAATAATGTCTTTATTTTTTAAAAAGGGATACATTGAATTTCCAATAACCGTAATCTGAAGCTTGCCCTTTTTAGCAATATCTCGCTTATATATCTCTGCTTTAGCCTGCTGAACAGTATTTTCCATTACTATTTAATGTAAACTTTTATCACTGCTTTTTTCTTATAATCATCTACCCATTGTTGATACATATCATATTGTTTGATCATCTTTACTTTTTTTAGATAATCCTCTTTTTTACTCTCAAATTCTGCTGGATCAGCCTTACGAATTTTTTTTATTTTAAAAACTCCATATCCTTTATAAATCGGCGATGGAGGATAATATGCCCCTATTTGTTCATCTAGCATTTTATAAGCATCTTCTTTGGTAAAACCCCACATATGGATAAGAAAGTCTAAAGCAACAAAACCCGGGACCTTAAAAGCTGACGGATCTTTTCTTTTCTCATCTTCCCAAAACCCCGGTACTCTACCTGCCTTCGCATAAAACTTCTTTGCCTGATTAGCTGAAGCAAATCTTAGCACATCGGGTCCGGCAGACTCAAATGTATCAAAAAAGAAATTATAGGCAATAGAAACTGTTTTATTTTTCTTCAGAAAATCACCAAATTTTGTTTTATTTTCAATCTCTGGCTGTTCTTTAGCTAATAGCTTACGGCTAAAATCATCGATAGTGGTCAAACTTGTCATATGATTTCTAAAATCAGCTGAATTCATATCAAATTTATCCTTAATCCATTGATGATACTTATCAGACTCCTCTTTCCATTTAAAACTAACTTCATCATTGCGCAATAATGTTTCAATTGTTTTATCCACATCCGCATCCTGCGCTTTGAATTTTCGCAAACTAGCTGCATAAGAATAGATCAAGTCATTCCAGATCAATTGATCATCAGCTTTTTCCGAAATGGGAGCCACTGACTTTTCATAAAACTCTTGAGCTGTTTCAATATCTCCAAACTCTTTTAACTCCACCATCAGCGTATTATACTCATTCAGAAATTTAGCATAAGCATCTGCCTCTGTAACTTCAGGATCAAACCCATCAATAATCTGAGTTCTTAGTTTTTCTAGCTTTACTAAATGTTCTATTTGGTTTCTAAACGCGTCTAAAGGCACGCCTAAAGTATCCTTAACCCACTGCTGATATTTTTCTTTATCGACCCTAAAGCTAAAATCCACTTTATTGGATTGCAAAATCTTTTCAATTTCTGCATCAATCTCCTGATCAGAAACTGTAATTCCGCGGTTAAATGCCTCATAAGAGAAAAGCAGTTCTTGCCAAACAAGATCTTCCAGCTCTGCTTCGTCTTTAGGCGTTCCTCGCCATTTTGCGCCAAATGTCATTACAACCCTTTTAGCAAAATAGTAATTTGCCGCAGAAACAGGCATTCCGAAAAATTCACCGGCGACTTGAGATTCATCAATTTTAGCATCCTGAGCTAAGACACTAGATATATTCATTGTGGCTATAAAACAAAATACTATTAAACCAGCAATCCCCTTGCTAAATAATTTATACATAAAAACCCCTCCCTTAGAAAATTAATTTAAACTCCCTTAATTTTAAGCTATACCTTTAGTGTGACTTATTTTAACATATATCGCATATTTTTTTCAAGTCATAATAAAAGGATAAATCTTGTTTATCTCCGAGAGAAAAAACATATCTTGACTGAAATTTATCTATCTGATAAATTAATAAAATGAATCAAGCTAATATTATACACGTCTCCCATATGAGTAAATCATTTTCCCCCGTGCTAACCTTGCAGGATATCCTCAAGTTTAGACTCGCAAACAAGAATCCTGTTAGCGCATTGGAAGACATAAATTTCCAATTAGATTCGGGCAAAATACTGGGAATACTCGGACCAAATGGGGCCGGAAAAACCACACTACTAAAATGCCTTTGTACTTTAATCATTCCAGATAAAGGCTCTATAGTTATCGACCACTATCTTGCTAATACCCCAGCCGATAAGATAAAATCTCTTTTTGGATTTGTCGACAATGAAGAACGCAGTTTTTATTGGCGTTTAAGCGGCATACAAAACCTAGAGTTTTTTGCCGCTATGTACGGATTAACGCCCAAGCAAACAAAACTTCGCATTAATGAGCTTTTATCAATATTTGATATAAATTATATTCACAAACGCTTTGACACATATTCCTCTGGAATGAAAAGAAAGCTTTCTCTTTTAAGAGCAATTATTCATCGGCCTAAAATACTTTTAGTCGACGAATTAACCAAAAGCCTTGATTTTGACACATCAATGAGTCTCTATAAATTCATTAAGGATCTTAGCGCAAACAAGACAACCATTATCTTAACCAGTCATAATATTCCAGAAGCAGAAAATCTTTGTGATACATTCATGTTTCTCAAAAGTGGAAAAATTGCTGCCTTAGGCAGTATCGATACTTTACACCAAAACCTTAAGAACGCTGATGCCTCTTTAACTGATATTTATAAGACGGTGATGAAAAATGCTTAGAAAAATTTTTGCTTTGCTTAAAAAAGATTTCTTAATGGAATCTAGCTATAAATTAGCTTTTATTATGAATATCTTCAGTGTTTGCGCATCGCTATTAATATATTTCTTCATTAATAAATTATTTGGCAACAATATGAACAAATACTTAGAGGAATTTGGGGTAAATTATTTTTCCTATGTTTTATTAAGCATGGCATTTTTTAGCTATATTGGAGTTGGGATAGGATCCTTTTCATCTCGAATTCGATTTGAACAATTACAAGGAACCCTCGAATCTCTACTTCTGACACCGACAAAAACTGAAATAATACTATTAAGCATGACAATTTGGAACATTATCTTTGCCACAATAGATGTTTTGATTTATTTTCTTTTTGGTCTGTTTTTATTTAAAATAAACTTCTCCAACATTAACCTGATCTCAACTTTTGCCGCACTAATTTTAACTATCATTTCTTTTAGCAGTTTGGGAATTCTCTCAGCCAGCTTTATTTTAATTTATAAAAGAGGCAATCCCACGGCTTGGCTGATCAGTACTTTAGAGGGTGTGGTAGGCGGAGTTTACTTTCCGATCAGTGTTTTACCGGGATATTTGCAAATTATTGCCCATTGCTTGCCGGTAACTTATGCGATCCGGGCCATAGAACTAGCGGTTTATCAAGGTTATAGCATTTTTCAACTTAAAAACGAACTGCTATTTTTGCTTATATTCTCTATTGTCCTTTGCCCTCTCAGCCTAAAAGCTTTTAAAAAAGCAATCTATATTGCCTGCTGCCGCGGCAGTCTAACCCAGTATTGATTCAAGGTCACAAAGTCACCAAGACACAAGGTCACAAGGGAAAAGCATAAGGCTAATTGCTAATTGTCGATGGCTAATAGTAAAAAGTAAAAACTAACAATTCGTAATTAATAACTGCAGAGGGCTAGAATAATTATTTTGGCGGGTTTAGAGCCTGATTTTGATAGGACTGGCAAAATCAGAGATCTATCCTCGGAGCTTTACAGGATGTAAAGCGAGAATGAGCATAAATAATTGATTCTAGACCGCCATGGATGAGCAAAGAACACTTATGGTCGATGGTCAATTCCATCTGTGTTCATCAATACTTTTTTTTATCAGTGTTTATCACACCTGCTTCTGTTTTTTGTTTCCTTGTGTCTACGCGCTTTTTATTATTTTTATAATCTTATCAATATCACTCTGCTTAAGTAATGGGTGACAAGGCAACGTTAATAAATGTCCTGCTAAAAAAACCGCATTTGGGAAATTACCCCAAGCATACCCCAAATCAAACATATGATGCAATGGCTTAAGATACATCCGCGAAGTTTCAATTCCCGCCTGTTTTAATTTTACTTCTACTCGCTGTCTTTTCTTAAGATCCCGAAATACTATCGGCAAACGATTAAACGCTGGTTTGGAATTTTCAGCAATTTGCGGCAAGATCAATTGTTTTTCAGAGCTGAGTCCTGCGATTAAGCTCATCCCATTCGCATATCTCTCATCTGATGCTCTCCCTAATTTCTCAAACAAAGAACATGCCAGATGCGCCTGTAATCCAGTATAATCCTTGATCTCCACATTTTCCGGTGGAGCAGTTTCTTTAAACCGCTCGACAATCGGATATAACAACCCATAGACAATCGGATTAACTACCACTGATAAAACAATCAGCTTGATGAAAATTTCTATTTTCCTAAGCAGACTTTGTTTTTTTGATTTAGTTCCTTGTGCTTTTATTTTTTCCGACAGAGAGAGATCATTAGTGGCAATGATCCCTCCGCCAAAAGTCGATAGATTTTTCCCCTTATTCAAGCTAAAGAAGCTTAAATGCCCCAGATTCCCCACCGATTTATTATTTATCACTGTCCCCATACTTTGACAGGCATCTTCGACAATTACTATATCCGGGTATTTATTTTTAATTTTTTCAATATCAACAGCGGCAATGCCAAACATATGCACTGCGATTATACACAGCGTGTTTGAACAAACAATTTTGTCCAAAAAATTGCTGTCAAAATTAAAGTCCTCCGGAGACACTTCGCAAAGCACTGGTTTTAAGTCTGCTTTTTGAATCGCGACAATCAATGATCCTGCAGTGTATGCTGGCAAGATCACTTCAGTTTTTGCAGATTTGTTTTTAAGCGCTTCTAAAATTGCCGACAGACAGCTGAGTCCTGAGTTTAGAAAAAAAACATGCTCCGATTGAGTATATTTTTGCACTATTTTTTTCAATTTTAAGACAATACGTTTATCATCAAACAAGCTTATCAGACTTGCCCAAACACTCATAATCCCTAGTTTTGTCCCGCTGATTGGAATTTTCTTGATCATCATCATATCCTTTGGGCTTTAATCACAAAAATTGGCGCTAAACTATTCTTAGGAAAACCAATTTCTATTTTTTTAATCACTTTAAAATTATTCTCTTCCAAATAATTTACTATTTTCTTATAGCTATAGGTTCGCAATGGTAAATCTTTGACTGTGGAATCATAATATTTAGCAAATTTATATTTCAAATAAAGCAAGGGATTCAAACTATTACGGATATCCACGATTATTTTACCATTTTTTCTTACAACCCTTGAAATCTCTTTTATCGTTTGTAAAACCATCTCTTCTTGGGGTAAATTAAAAAAAACATTAATACAGATAACCCGATCAAAAAAATTATCACTAAACGGAAGTTTCGTCGCGTCCGCCTGGCTAAGTTTCACATTATGAATATTATTTTTATCAAGTTTGCTCTGCGCCCTTACCAATATATCATTCCAAATATCTATACCATAGATATCAAGTTTTGCTTCCAACCTAGCAAGCTTTAATAGCAGCAAACCCTCTCCGCAACCGACTTCCAGGACTTTTCCTGACGCGTCAGCAGATAAAGCGATTACTTCATCTCTTACCGCATTTTGCCAGACACCAGCAGAATACTCTCCTTGTTCATCTGGTCTTGATAATTTTCGATGAATCCAGCAATAAAATTTATTCAGCATTATTATCCTTTTTCAGTAAATTAATCACTGTTTTTGCCACAGTTTCTGGGTCTATTGATCGCATGCACTGCATATTATCACAAAAAACCTGCTCACAAGGAGCACATTCTTGTTTATTGTAAAACACTTTTGCCGGTTCAAATATCACGCGCGGATCAAAACGTTTTATATCTCCTGGTCCGAATAAAGCGATTAGCGGTGTTTTTAAAATAGCGGCAATATGCATTGGCCCGGTATCATTGGAAACAAAAACATTACACCTGGATATCAAAGCCGCTGTTTGGTTAATATTAAGCTTATTTATAAAAGAAATCGTCCTGTTCGGCAAAGTCCCCACAAGTCTTTGCTCCAAAGATAATTCATTATTCCCGCCAGTAATTACAAAATAACAATTAATTTCCTTACTTATTTTTTCCATAAGTTGGCAAAATTTTTCAATAGGCCAACGACGAGTCGGCATTCCTCCCGGGTGGATACCGATTATTATAGAATCTTTACTAATATTCTTTGCAAGCAATTTTTGTTTAATATCAGTTAAATCATTGTCTTTGGGTTTAAAATCAATTTTCCGATCAATAACAGTTGCACCCACAGCCTCAACTAAATCAATATCATAATCAGATTCATATTTTTGTCCGATTTGAGTTTCCGGAATTTTTATATCAAAAAAACTACCTCTTTTCTCTGTGTCTCTGCCCGCGGATTTACGCGGTTTAATGAATTTTATTAATGCGTGCATTTTATGCGCGCTTTTATCACTGACCAAAGTGCGCATATTAATGGCGATATCAAATCTTTCCATCCTTAATCTTATTAAACCAATGGATTGGCTCCAAAAATTAGCCGTTCCGATAATTCCTCCGTAATTAAGTTCTATACAGAAGACTTTATCAATAAATTCAAACTCTTGGGCAAGCTCATAAACTTTTGCAGAAGTTAGCATCAAAATTTTTGCCTTGGGAAAAGATTTACGCAATGCTTTTAAAGCTGGAGTTGACAAAAGTAAATCGCCGATTCCCGCTAAATTTATTATTAATATCTTCTGATAATTCATACCTTTTTTATTTTCCATAAAAGATTAAGCGCCAGTAAATAATTAAACAAAGGAATCCTTGCCAAATAAGGTCTGGTTGTATCCGCGTATTTAAAACTAAATTTAAAGTTATTCTGTTTTAATATCCGCTCAAACTTTCTGCGGCTTATCAACCCATAATGTAAATCTGTTTTAGGAATTTTCTCTTTGGACACTAGATGTCTTAGTTTCCAATAAATCTCTCCGATATTTTCTCTGATTGCATTAGGAGTGAAAACCACCCCTTCCCCTCCTGGCTTTAAAACCCGCCAAACCTCTTCCAAAAGAAGTTTTTTTTCAGGATCAGTTATATGCTCAATAAAATCAGCGATCACCACTTTATCAAAACAATTATCTTTGTACGGCAAACTTAATGCGCTGGCTGTTACAAAAACACTGTTTTGCCCTGTTTTAAACCTATTTGCTAATAGTTTAGCCACTTTCAGCGATTCATGAGAATAATCCAAACCATATGCCTGGGATTGCTGTTTAGCCGCGGCATAAGCAAAAGTTCCCACGCCGCAACCAATGTCCAGAATTTTCTGATCAGGCTGAGGATCCAGCAAACCCACTACAAGCTCAATCCGTCTCTTCTGAGCAATAGTTTTCGGCTGATAATAATTATCTATCTGAACCTGCAATCCCTCAGCTAAAACATTCTGGTCATAAACCTCAGCATTTATCTCACGCCGCATTTTCACCTGCTAATCTTAGCACTGCTTGATAAACATCATCTACCGTTATTGCATCAATGCCTTGCTTGCGCACAATCTCGAATTTATCACAGCGCGGTCCCCAATATCTAATATCATCCAACGAACCAAATAAACCCGTAATCGCCACTACCGGGATATTCAGCGCGCAGGCAATATGCATTGGCCCGGTTATGTTGCCCACATACATTGATCCTCTTTTCATAACTGAAACCAATTCCGTTAATTTAACATCCAAACAAACTGCTGGTTTACTCTTCATTTCAGCAATAATATCAGCGATCAGTTCTTTTTCTTTAGCTGTGCCGGTTAAAACAACTTTCGCTTTAAACTGCTTAATCAGTAAATCACCCAGTTGGGCAAAGCTATGTTTTGACCAGCGGAGGATCTCTTGTCTTGCCCCGGGGTGGATAACTATTGTCAACCCAGTAAGTTTATTATCAAAATAAAATTTATCAGCAAATTTTTCTCCCTGATTTGTTATCGAAACTTCCAGCTTTTTATTCGCGATATCTGCTCCGGCCTTTTGCGCAGCCAGCAAAGTAAAATCAATCTCATGCATCGGATTTGCGCTGCGATCATCTTTAATCTTTTCCGTTAAAAAAAACCCACCTCCCGCGCCAATAAACCCTATCCGACAATCTGCTCTGCTTTGAAAAAGTATCTGATTCTGCTTAAACCCAGCATGCAAAGCAATCGCCAAATCATACTTTGTATTTAAAACTTCCTTTTCCTCTGTGAGAATTTTATCAATATTCAAATTATTAATTACTAAATCTTTGGCATAATTATTGACCAATAAGTGGATTTTCGCGTCAAAATATTTTTCCCTGACCGCGCGCAAAGCCGGAGTGGAAAGCACCAGATCCCCGACTCTATCATTACGCACGATTAAAATATTTTTAGCAGCATTCTCATCCCAAGTCTTTGCAAAGGGTAAAAATTTTAACAATCTTGCCGCCGTGAAAAAAATATTCCCGAACACATCCAGTAAAGCATATTTAGCTTTGCGAATTAATCCGACCATCCAGCCTAAATTCAGAAAATGAATTAATTGTTTAATTCTGCTTTTTGTTTTTTTCATTTTTTTCCTAAAATAGAATAATAGATATTCTCGATTAAAACCGTGTTTTTTCGCGCGTCAAAAAAATGCTCTGCTCTTTTGCGAGCGACTAAACGAATACTATCTTGAAGGCCTTTATTATTCCTGATCTTGGTGATGATTCTCGCCAGGTCTTTCTCATCATTATTTTCAAAAACAAACCTTTCCAGATCACAACCTAATGCTTCTAAATTCTCCGGATGATTTGATGCTATTGCTATTTTACCCATAGCCATTGCCTCAATAATAATTCTCGATAAACCTTCTCCTTGCACTGATGGTAACACAACTATATCAACTAAATTAATTTCATCATGGATATTTTGCTGATAAGGCCTAAACTCTATCCGCTTATCGGTTTCTGCCATTTTTTTAAGTTCCTCAAGATATTGATCCTCGCCGCTGCCCATAATCAAGAGACTGATCTCACCATCTAAATAATTAAATGCCTTGATCAATACATCAATTCCCTTGCGCTTGACAATTCTTCCAAAATACCCGATGCGTAAAGCTTTGTTTTCATTATCCTGTTTATAAGCTAAAGGTTTGAATTCATTTAAATCTACCGCATTATAAACAACTGAAATTTTATTTTTCTTATCAATACCTTTAAACCGAGAAGTCAGTGACCTGGAAACCGCGATCATTCTGTCGGTTAATTGATATACAATCTTATCGATCCAGCTTATTTTATCGCTAACTCTTAAATGCAGGATTACTCTGACTTTTAGAAAAAATCGGACAATTCCGGCATAAGCAGTTTCCCGGGGAGAATCAGCATGAATCAGATCAATCTCTTTGGCTTTAACAATTGACTTAAGTTTGAAGAAAGCCGCTAATACTTTAAATGTGTTTATTGAGCGTATCCTGGGGAAACTCAAAATAATCACTTCAATTCCCATTTTTTCTAATTCCATTGCAACTTCTTCCTTTTCCGGAACAATAACAATTGGAATGAATTTCTGTTTATTCAGATACTTAAGCAATAAAAGTAAACTTCTCTGCCCACCGCCTTTTAAATCACCAAAACTACTGATAAATAAAATTCTATATGGTCTTTTTTTATTTTTTTCCATTATATAATTCCAAATATAATTTTGTAATTGTTTTGAGCATAATCTCTTTTGAGAATTTTTTTTCCACGGTTAATCGGGCTTTATCCCCCATATTTTTTGTTCGAGGCCAGTCACTACACATCAGAATAATTGCCTGGGCAATTGATTTTGAGTCATAGGGTTTAACCAAAAGCCCATTCTTCTTATTTTCAATAATTTCCGGAATACCGCCGACATTAGTCCCAATCACTGGTATTCCGCCAGCCATAGCCTCAAGCAATGCCAAACCAAGGCCTTCGCGCTCACAGGATGCCAACACGGCAATATCAAAAGTGCTGATTAAAGCCTCGACATTCGTAACATTACCCATAAACGAAACATACTCTGATATCCCCAGACTTCTGGCCTGATCTTCTAATTGCTGCCTTAAAACGCCGTCTCCCACAAGCATAAACCTTACTTTATCCGGCAGCGCGATTAAAACTTCTTTTGCCGCTTCCAATAAATATTTATGCCCTTTATGTTCAACCAAAGAAGCCACACAACCGATAGTAAATCTTTTATTTTCATGGTTTTTTACTGAAGACACAACTTCAAATTTATGCAAATCTATCCCATTATAAATAACCTGGATTTTACGCAAATCAATTTTTTCATTTTCTCTGACAAAACCAGCAACCGCTTTAGAACAGCAAATAATTTTATTTGTAAACAAACTGAATATTTTTTCAATAATCAACTGCTTTTTATTATAATTATAATAAGTTGAATGAATATGCGCTATAATTACTTTAACCCCGGCAAAAAATGCGGTTAGCCTGCCGATTGTTGTCGCTGTATAACCGTGAGTATGCACTATATCAATCTTATTGATTTTAAATTTTTTCCAAAGCTTAATTAAAAACAGCGGATTTTTTGGCGATTTCATCTCCAGGTTTTCGATTTCCAATCCCTTTATTTTTAGTTCGTCAAAAATATCCCCGCCTCTTGCCAAGCACCAAACCCTAAGGTTAAATTTTTCATGATCCAACCCTGTGACAATACTCGCTATGACTTTTTCCAAGCCTCCGGTTTTTAGATCTTCAACTATATGCACAATATTAATTTTCACAATACTCCCCTAGTTTTATTATTGTCCTCAATTCTTTCCCCGGATATGCCTTGCCTATTTTTCATTAAACGTAATACTAGAACATAAAGCATAATTAAACCGTAAAATTTCCCCATTGATAATAAGCTTGATATTCCTGAATGAAAAGATGGAAACTGATTCAATGAATATTTTAAAGCAATTAGAAAAAAAGCACTTAAGTACAAAATCTTATCATTATTTCCTTTTTTTTCTATCGTATCATAAAATAAAAAGAAAAACGCTGGAAGAAGGATCGTTAAATGATGGCATTCCGTAAACGGAGTTATGAAAAGCATAAGCAGTGCAGTCATGATAAAAGCGTAAATATTTTCTAACTCATCCGTAACCTTTTTTATTTGTATATACCGATATGTATTTATCAGCAATCCGGTTGAAAGTACTATATAAATAATTTTTACTACACGCATAGATAGCCAATTAGAATTGTAAAAAACTCTAGATAAAACCCCAAATATGCACGGCAGGAAAAATTCATCTCCGGCAAGAAGCGCAAACCGATCCTGAGGCCCAATAAAGAAAAATAGCTTTTTAAAATATAATCCCATTATTTCCCCACCGATAAACACCGAGAAAATACCTGCCCACAACAAATAGAAAAAAATAGTACTGGCAATAACCTTATACCGTTTTCGCAGTAAAAATAAAACCAGGAATAGTCCATATTGCAGCTTCAATAAAAGCATAATAGACATGCATAATCCTGATAAAATATTATTTTTCTGAAATCTAAAAGCCATTAAACTAAATAGCAGCATTAAAATAATATTAACTTGTCCGACTACTAAATCCTCCATCAAAGGTTGATATGAAAAAGTGATGAAAATCAGCACAAAGATTGTCGGCAAAGACGAGTGTGGAGTAAACCGTTTATCGATAAAAGATGACATAAGTTTAATAGAGATAAAAACTAACGAAATCATCACAATACACCAAATAATTCCAGCGTATCGCTGGGGAAGAAAAGAAAATAATTTGAAAATTAAAAAAAATAGCGGATGATAGCCGATATCTAATTGATAAATATTTCCTACACCTAACAAACGCGCCGCATCATAATAACGCTTAAAATCACAGAAGTTCGGTTCAAAAATAATTTTTCTGGTCAGCGTATGCATAAAAGTGAAAAAAACATACCCCGCAGCCATAGCGCAAAACAAAAAATCCGGGATCTTCGTATTTTTTTTAAGCACTGTTACCCCCACCCTGTTTTTCCGCTTTTATTCCGATATTCAACATCAGCGGGCCAAGTATCTTACCCCATCTATCAAAAAATCCAAGTAAAGGATAAAATACAGGACTGACAAAAGGAAAAAGATGAAATCCCCGAATAATTTCAACCTTTAACCCGTTAGCATCAAGCCATTTTTTAAGCGCAGCCCGACTAACCCAATTTTCATATCCTTTATAAGGGCGAAGTTTAAGTAAGTTTGCCAGCCACACAGCAAAAATCCATATTATATTCGGTGTTGTTAAAATTAATTTTCCACCCGGTTTTAAAACCCTGCACATTTCCATAACAGCCCTTTTCGGATCGACAGTATGTTCAATAACCTCTGTGGAAATCAGCACATCAAAAATATCTTTTTTAAACGGTAAATCTAACACATCTCCGGCGACAGCATCACTTTGACATTTTTGTTTTACTTTTTTTAATAGCTCAATCCCCATATCTAAAGAAATAATTCGCCCGCCTAATTTTTCTGCTTCTCGGCTGAACCAACCCGTTCCGCTGCCAGCATCAAGCACTAATTTATCTTTTAATTCCACGCTTAACTCCTCATAAAAAATAAGTTTTAAACGTGTAGAAAGATCATAGCGATTCATCTTCGCATCAAACTCTTGAGCAAATTCCAAATAAAAAAATCGTTTATCTGTCATAGCAATTACTCCGTCCCGATTTTTTGTTTAACAATATAAAGTGGTCTGCCTTTTATCTCCTCATATATTCTTCCTACATATGCACCCAATATCCCCAAAAAAATCAATTGCACTCCGCCAATCAAAAGAACTGACATGACCACTGACGTCCATCCAGGAATAGCAATACCTTTTACCAATTTTACATACAAGGCATAAATTACGTATAAAAAACTTACTCCTGACACAATTAAACCCAAATACCCCGCCAGGTAAAGCGGAAGCGAGGAAAAAGAAAAAATACAAACAAATGCTTCTTCTATCATTTTATAAGCAGAAAATTTGGTCTTTCCGCTATAACGTTTAGCGGCAACATAAGGTACTCCAATTTTTTTAAAGCCAACCCAGTTAATAATTCCTCTTAAAAAACGAAAGCGTTCCCTAGCTTGTTTCAGACAATCTATTATAACCTTATCAATCAGCATGAACTCAGTACCCCCTGGGTTCAAATCTACACCCAAAAAAGACATAGTCCGATAAAACAGTTTTGAAGATATTCTTTTAAAAATTCCCGCGTTTTTCAAATAGGTCCTAGTTGTATAGACAATATCATAGCCTTCCTTATGTTTTCTAATTAACTCCGGGATTATTTCGGGAGGATGTTGCAAATCCCCATCCATCATAATTACGGCATCACCCCGCGCATAATCTACCCCAGCAGTCAATGCCATTTGGCGGCCGAAATTTTTTGAAAAAATAACTGCTCTTAATCTAGGATCGTGCTTGTTTAATGAGACCAATACCTCTGAAGTATTATCTATACTCCCATCATTAACAAATAAAATTTCATATGATTTTAATTCTCTCTGCATAACCGTTGAAATCTTCTCATATAATTTAGAGATGTTTTCCTCTTCATTACAGACTGGAATCACAATGGAATATTCAATTTTTTCAAGCAACATCATCTCCTCCATTCAGTAAAAATTCCTTTAATTATACTCGAACCATTCTATTTTTTTGCAATAGCAAAAATTACCGAAGTTAAAATCTTTGGCGCGACAAATCCTTGATACCACATAAGTTTAGCCAGGATAAAGCGAATCGATTTGGCAATAATCTTATTAAAAAATCCCTTATCAATACTCGGCAAAAGTTTTATAGTCCTAAATCCAGCCATATACAATATCTGATAAAAGCTTTTTTCTGTAACGCAAAATTCATGCGTAAAATCAGCGTAACGCAGCCTTATCGACATCGGGTTTCCGCAATTAGGCGTCCGTAAAAATACCTGCCCTCCAGGCTTTAAAGCACTGTAGATTAATTTAAGAAATTCAATAACCTCTTCTTTTTTTATATGCTCTAAAACATCATGAGAAACTATCAAATCAAATTCTTCTTTGTGTTCTGTTAAAAATTCAAAGGCATCCGCGTTTATAATCTCCGCTGCTATCTTTTGTTTACAGAATTCTACCTGCTGCGCCGAGATATCAATACCTTTAAAATTATTATAACCTTTATGTTTTAGATAATAAAGAAAATGTCCGCACCCACAACCCACGTCCAGAATATTTACGTCTTTATTGTTGGGCATGTACGCGCGATAAATCAAATCAAAATTTTCCACATGGTCTAAATATTCCGCCTCTGTAAATTTATTTGATTTGCTAAACACTGCCTCAAAATACTCATCCGGTTCTTCTGACATATTAATTTTCTCCATAAACACTTTTGATTATCTGCTTAATTCTCTGCGTATAAGTATGTTTTTCAATCACTTGCTCATATCCGGAATCTGCCATACTTTTCGCTTTATCCGGATTAGCCAAAAGATATTTAATCTGAGCCCTTAAATCTTCTTCATCTTTATAAACCGCTAGATGTTTATTGTTCTCAAAATTCAGAAAAAGATCTCTTTGATTATCTACTAAAACCGCACATTTACAAGCCAATGCTTCATAAACTTTCGGACTGACTTGATAACAAATATTTTTGCCATCATTATAATGCGGCACAATCACCAGTTTAGCCGCGGCATATATTTTAAGCCATAGCGCTGGTTTAATATTTCCCGCATATTTAACACTTTTCTTTAAAGGAGAATCATATCTTAATCTATCCCATCCTGGCCCCCAAATACCTAAGTCAAAATCAGCTATCTGCTCCAGAACCTTTTCCCGGTTTTCATAAAGCGAACCAACAAATACAATATCATTCCCATACAGCTTTTGGTCAAGTTTTGTAATTTCAACTGGTTTATGCGATTCTTGATCACAAGCAAACGGCAAAAAGTTAATATGCTTAAGTTTTAAATCACCAAGCAACTCTATTGCTTCAGTCCCGCCGCAAAAAACATAATCATAAAATGGAGCATTGTGCTGTATAATCGAAAAACTATTTTTTTGATCAGAAAATTGAGGTGGATCACTTGTCCATAAAACTGTAACTATGCCCTTTTGCTTAAGTTTTTCAATGGTCAACACGCTGATTCGAAGCCCTCCGGTCACAATACACAAATCAGGATTTTCTCTTGCCGCGAGTTTAAGCAAACGATTATTTAATTGTTGCAAATCCCAAGTTTGTAAAAAAGCTAATTTCTCCCGCACTCTTCCGGGTAAAATAAAGCTCCGGTTATCAAAAACAATACATTCATGCCCCAGTTGGCGTATCGCTTTTTCGCAGTATTCCGTAATACTAATAAAATTTGGATTGTGGTAGCCCACAAAAAGTATTTTCATCAGCGTTTATACACCTCCTCATAATTTTTTATCATTGCATTAAAAGAAAATTTATCTACCATTACTTGTTTCGCTGCTTGCCCCATGGCAATTGCCTTATCCTTATTATTCAAACAATATTCAATTGCTGTTTTAATCTGTGCTGAATTTGCCGGATCAATCAATATCCCGATTTTCCCATCAATTACCTTTTCCGGAATACCTCCGATTTTAGTGGCAATCACGGGTTTTGCCCGCGCCATTGCCTCAGATAAAGCAATTGGATCCGCCTCTTCAGTAGAAGGAAAAACGAACAAATCTATCGCGTCTAAAATATCCGGGATATCCTGCCTGAATCCGGCAAATATAACCTGATCGCTTATTGTTTTTTCCTTTAAAAACTTATCAAATTCAGGCTTCAGATTAGCAACATCCGCTCCGACTAAAAGCAGTTTGCATCTATTGTTTTTTAACTCTGCCAAGGCTTCCAGCAAATAGATTATCCCTTTAAATTCTGTAAAATTCCCCACACTGCCCAAAAGAAATTCTGAATCATCGACATTGAATTCACGACGGATTTTTTTTATACTCTCCGGATCCGAACTGTTAAAAAAAATACTCAAAGGACTATTATAAACCACTTTTACTTTAGTTTTAGGCACCTTAGTTATCTGTTTAAATTCATTGGCCATAACCTCTGAGACGCAAACAAAATAAGTAGCTTTTCCAAAAAATAGTCTTTCATATTTAAGTTTATGCGAATTCACCCATTGAAAATATGAGCGGCTGTGTAAAGTGACCACAACCCGGAGTTTCTTAAAAAAAGCGGTTAAAAAAGCATAACAGTCTGCATCCCAGTTATGGGCATGAATCACTTCTATTTTATGTTTCCAAACAATTTCAATCAGTTTGAACAGCATTTTCAGATGATTTATTTTACTGCTGCCTTGCAGCTGAGGATTTAGATTTATCACTTTAATTCCCTGCTGCTCTAATCTTTGCACTAAAGGTCCTTGTCTGCCCACATAATGCACGCAGATAACTTTATGACCCAATTGAGCCAGACCAGTAGCTACCAGATAAAGCGAATTAGCCGGACCACTTATTTCCTCAAGACTAGAGACAATTTGCAATATATTCATTTTTTCTTTATTCTCGACATTAAAATATCCTCTGTTTGCTGCACTACTCTGTCCCAATTATAAAAATCAACTATTGTCTTTCTAGCCTGCTTGCCCATATCCATTGCTTTTTTGGGATTTTTTTTGCAATCTAAAATTTTATCAATAATATCCTCAATCCGATTATCCGTAAGCATACCATTAATATCATTTTCGATTATATTAGCAATTTGCCCGATATTTGAAGCAATTACTGGTTTCGCGCAAGCCATATAATCAAATAATTTTAAAGGCGATATATAACAGCCGTATTTTGACCATTGATAACTATTGTATAAACATAAACACAAATCAGCATTATTAATATAACTCGGCATACTTAAATAATTAACTTTCGATAATACCGCGATATTTTCTTCCTGCGGGAATTCAAACCCCGGTTCACTGCTGATAAAAACAAACATTATACCCCGGTCAATTTCCTGGATCTTCTTTGCCACATTATACATTAATTCCATTGCCTGCTGCGGTAAAGCCGGATTGCCGGCCCAAAGAACAATAAATTTATTTTCCCATGATTCAGGACGCTGATGCACTGCATTATTTGGATTAAACAGCTGGGGATCGCTGCCATTGGGAACAAAATAAGCGTTTTTTATTTTCAAAACATCTTGGCTGTATTTTCGCATTTCTTCGGAAACACATATCGCGCCATCCACAAAAAAACTGTAAAATCTTCTTTTTTGATTTTGAATTTTAATTTCATTAATTATCTCAGTATTATCTGATTCTCCGGCAAAAAGCAGCTGTTCTTCCACCGGAGCATTTATTTCCCACACAACCGGCAAATTAAACGGCTTTGCTAATTTCCAGATAACCGTATGTTCAAAATAACTCATTAGTCTGATATACAAAATGTCAGCGTCTCTGATCATTTTCAAACAGCCTAGTCTATTCTGCGGATATTTAACACAATTCGGATTTTTATCGCCAATGCAGGTTAACAATTTATGCCCCCTCCTGACTAATCCGCGGGCGAGTTGATAACCATGCACAGACGCGCTTGCGCTAACTGGATAGTATTCTGGATAAAAAAATCCTATTTTCATTTTTCCTTATTAATTAGTTTTGTAAATTTTAAAAATTTTTCTATTATTTTCTACCCCGATCAATTTAAAAGCATCCAGACAAGAGTTCTCAATAATAAAGTTCACAAAATCCTCTGGAGAAAAATTACAATATGCATTCTGCATAAGAGTATGATTCTGAGAATGTGACTGAAAAAACATTTCTTTCATCTTAAGATTAGAAAGAATTATTTTAAATTTCTGAAAAGTATCTTTCTTTCTTATAAACCAATGGAATATTGATAAGGCGATCACCACATCAAATTTCTGCGGCTTTCCCAAAAAGCTCATGATATCTTCTTTGATTGCTTTAAAGTTCTTTTTGCTGCTTTTTCTGAGTTTTTCAAGAAAATAAAAACACTCTTCATTCTGCTCTATTGCAGTACAATTAAAACCCATATCCTCAAATTTATGAGCAAAATATCCCCAATGACTGCCAATATCCAGCAGCTTCCCGCTGCTAATACCTAAATTAGATTTAATAATCTCAAATCTTCCTTGATGCTGCGAGGGAATTGATTGTAAATCTATATGGCAGATCGGAGCATATACCATCCCATTATTCTGAGTTGCATAATTTAACACCTCTTGCTTTAACTTTGCCCATTTTTTATGCCTAGCAGTGATTTTAATTGGTATTTTCTTTATCTCAAGCAGCTTTGCACATGCCAATCTATGTCTGCCATGATTGAGCAAAACAAGACCCTCTCGGCTTATATTAACAGTGATCTCATCATTATACTTCTCTGTCCTGTAGCCATTGGTTCGCATATCCTGTATAAGCACATCAATGCTTGCAAAACGATGATCAAGCTGTTCTAAATTTTCACAGCCCCATTTAGAAATACCTTTATTTATTTCAGAAGATACTCGTTTATAAAAAGCAGTCTCCTTCCATTCGATACCATTCTCTATCCTATTCCTGATACTAATATAGACATCTAAATCATTAAACTTAATATATGGATAATCCCAATTACCATTAAGGATTTTATTTTCATTTTCAATTATATGCAAACCATGCTTTGTTGCATATTTAATATCACGCGGATCCATCCAATACAAATTTTTATCATACTCAAATAAATCAACCGGCTTACTATATTTTATCGATCGTTTGACTTTTGATTTTAAAAAATGCCATTGATTTTTTACAGCAATTGGAATAAGCTTTTTTACAAACAAAAGTCAATCCTTTCCCGCATATTTAGCCTTAACAATCTTCAATTATCCTACCATATAATTCAAACAACTGCTGATTCAGAACTTCAGATGAAAATTTTTGTTCCACAAACTCTCGGCCCGCTTGTCCCATTTTTTGCCAGATTTGAGGATTAGAAACCAAATATTCCAGTTTTTCCGCTAATCCATACACGTCTTTTTCTTTTACCAGAAAAGCGGTTTTTCCATCAATTACTCCCTCAGGAATACCGTTATGTAGAGTCGCTAAAACCGGCAAACCACAGGCCTGCGCTTCTTGTAAAACCAAGGCTTGGCCTTCTCGATCAAAATTCCGCGTCGTTATACTCGGTAATATAAAAATATGCGCCTGTTCATATAGCTTTGCCACTTGAGCTTGATCAACATTTCCGACAAATTTAACAATTTTGTTTATTCCCAGCAAATCAGCTTGCGCTTCAAGATCCGGACGCAATGGCCCTTCTCCGGCAATCGTGTAATTAATATTCTTAAATTTTTTATAAACCATAGCTAAGGCAATAAGTGCATATTTATGCCCTTTTTTTTCAACCAGCCTACCCACGCTCAGCAAATTTACTGATTGATTTAGCAGTAATTCTTTTCTCGAGAATTTAAATTTATCAGTATTAAAACCTTCATGAATAATTTCTATTTTATCTTCCTGAGCACCCAGCAAAAGTGCCTGCTGCTTAGTAAAATTTGTATTTGCAGTAAAAAAATCTCCTGCAGAAAAAAGTGTCCGATAAACATCATTCCCATAAGTTCGAGGATAATTATTCACATCATAACCATGAAAACTAGTTAATAATTTACCTCTTACACCCAGCAGTTTGAGATCTGCACCGATAATCCCGTTCGGCCCAAAATGGCAATGAATAATATCAAATTTTTTATTTAAAAAAGGAATTACTGTATAAATCTGCCGACAAGTTCTATACCGCTTCAGATTAAAAGCTTTTATTATAAGCAGCGGATCTTTATGAAAATTAATCAATCCCAACCAGAAAGCTTTACAAATTCTATTTAATTTATTTTTTGAAATTGGGGGGAAATAATATATATGTTTATTTAGATTGTATTTTTCTATATCAGCATGCTGCTTATTCTGAGCAGCCCCAGTTGTCGCAAATATTTCTAGTTCATGTCCGGCTTTAACTATACCCACAAGCTGTTCCAAAATAAATGTCTCAGAAAGCGCTGGAAATTCAGTTACAATAACCGCTATTTTCATTTGTTTTTCCTCAATAATAAGCAGTTTATCCGCCAGCGTAAAAAAGGTAATTTATAGCGCAAAGCCTCTTTTATCCCTTTTAAATATCGCTGTTTTTCATTAATAACTACAACTTTTTGCTCAATCACATCAAAGTCATCGAATCCATTGAATAACTTTATTAACTGATTCATCCTGGGCCGAAACATCGTATCAATCGGGTCAGGATGATAGCGGTATGCTTCCGGGACTGTTACCAAGAGATATCCTTTGGATTTCAAAAAACTTACCAGCAGTCTGCACATCTTACTTCTATCATTAACATGCTCTAGCAAACTACAGCAAAAAACAAGATCAAACTTCCTATTAAGAGAATCAGGACTCATTGTATTAATATCAAAAACATAGTCAACTCCTTCATCCTGTTTCTTATCCAGATAAAAAATATTATTATTCTTATTCCTCAGAGGAGCAAATACATACTCATCAATATAAGGCTGAATTTCTGTTCTAAATGCTTTTGTCGATGAACCGACATCAAGCACATCTATTGCTTGTTTTATATCCAGCTTATCGATAACTTTTTCAATCCAAATCGCTTCTTCTTTTACCATGAGTATTAATCTTTATTTTTAGAATTAATATTTGATTGTTTTCGCGTTAGATCATTTTTAAGTATTCTTAGCTTTATCCACGAAGGGAAATATTTTAAAAAAGTTTTAGGATGTTTTAGCATGAAATTCAAAGGCCCCTTTTCTTTCTTAAAGATATTATTAGCCATTGCTCCCATCTGGATTGTTTGTTTGATATTGATTATTTGTTTAGAACTGAAATGTTCCAATTTAATTGATACATTTGAGTAAAAGTCATAATCGCTCCATGCTCTAGCTGAAATCAGCCCTCTCTTCGTAGAATAATCAAAAATATCTGTTCCGGGAAAAGGGGTAAACAAAGAAACATGCAAACCATCAAAATTAATCTCTTCCAGCAAATTAATCGTATCAATTATATCCTGCGGAGTTTCAGTTGGATTGCCTACCATAATAAAAGCAAGCGTCGGCATTTTTTCCTGTTCACAAAGCTTAAAAATTTCCTTTACCTTGTCAACCGATATCCCCTTATTTAAAACACAGTCAAGCAATCTAGATGATCCTGACTCAACCCCTAAGTCCAACCGCTGGCATCCGGCATCTCTGAGCATTGCAATCATCTCTCGGTCTAAAACATCGATTCTTGACTTACAATTCCAGAAAAATTTAAGTTTATTTTCTTTTATCAGCAAACATAGCTTAGTAATCCATTTTTTATCCCATGTCAAAGTATCATCATGAAACCGCACGATTTTACCTGGATATTTTTCAATCAACATCTTCAATTCTTCAATCACATTATCAGGAGACCTTAACCTGACTATATTGCCAAAAAGTTTCTTTAATGTCGGCTGGCAAAATGAGCAATTATATGGACAGCCGCGTGAACTGATTATTGTAACTTCCGGAAAAGCAAAGTATCTGGAATCAAACAAGTGCCTTGCCGGAAAAGGAAGAGTATCCAGATTCTGGATAAAACTACGCTCAGGATTTGATATGATCTGTTCATTTTTCCGGTAAAATATCCCTTTGACTTGAGAGAAATCCTGTTTATCCGCGAATTTATCGACAATTTCCCGCAAACTATCCTCTCCTTCGCCAATAACAACTATATCCGCTACGGACTCTTCAAGGGTTTTTTCCGGCATAATTGTCGGGTGCGGGCCGCCGATAATAAGCAAGGCATCAGGACATACTTTTTTCGCGATTCCGGCAGCTTTAAATGCATCATCCGCAAAGGTTGTCTGACAGGTTAAGCCAATTAACTCAGGATTTAACTGTTTTAATTGTTTTTCTAAAAATTTAAAATTTTTCTCAAATGTCAAATCAATAATTGTAATTTTATGTCGTTTTGACTCTAAAACAGCCGCCAAATATCCCAAGCCTAAAGGCGGAGAATGTTCACCATATTTCATTCTGGGAAAAATTAAAGCTATGTTCATCTGAATCCTTATTTATTGTTTATTCAAAGGTTTTTCTGCTTTTATCAGCAGCATAAATCCAAACAGGTTCTCCAATATTGGATTCTCAATTAAATATAAAATATCCGCAAGCAATCTTATTAAAAAATGATTACCCTGTAGCCTATACACCCCATGAGCAAAATCATAACCTCTGAGTTGGATTTCTACTAATCCTTGAGCCTTAAATAAAGCAATAAGCTCAGTTCGCTTAAAAGATTTTTCATAGCCGAAAGAATACTTTCTGCCAGTTATTTTTAACAACCATTTATAAAAAGTATGAGCAAAACAATACCAATTCGGCACATCAATAATTATTTTCCCCCCTGGCTTTAGAACTCTGAGCATTTCCTCTAACGCATGATTATAATTACTCTTCTGATCTAAAGAAAAATGTTCTATTACTCCATTATTAAATACCACGTCAAAATATCCATCAGGATAATTCAGGCTAAATATATCTCCTTTTTTAAACTCAACATTTTCTACTCTCAAGTATTGTTTTAGCTTATTAGCTATATCCAATGATTCCTGAGTAATGTCTATGCCCACAATCATCGAATTAGCAAAACTTTCTCCCAGCAAACAGCAAAGCCTTCCTGTGCCGCAGCCTGCCTCAAGAATCAATTTATCACTTCGATCAATAAACCGCTTAAAATTACGAAATGCTTTTTTTGTAAACCGAGTATAGAGTATGTCTTCCGGCCTAGCCCCTAACTGTTGCTGCCAACTTTTCTGCCAAATACTTTTTAAAGAATCAGACGACATCTTTACTCCTAAATTGTTGCACAATTTGCGCGACGAACTCGCTTATATTATAATTAAACATCCTACCGATAAAATATATACTCATCAAATAGCAGCCTATTGCGGCTATCACATTTATTAAAAACAGAAAAATATTTAACTGTCCGTTTATTTTCAGCAAGAATAATCCAAAATTAATCATTACTCCCGAACAAATCATCGGGACAATTATTGGAACTAAAAAATTCCTTAGACTACATTTGATAATTTTCAAAAGCTGCATACTTGCCAGCACTGGTGTAATAAGATTTGGGATTAAGGTCGCAATCGCTGTCCCTAATATCCCCCATCTTTTTGTTAATGGATAGATGATAATAATCATAACAATCAACTGAATTGATGATAACCAAGTCATAATCTTTGGCTTTCCCACCCCTACAAAAATAGGCCCAGTTGTTGACGTTAAAGAACGAATCAAGCCAAAAACGCATAATACTTGCATAGCCGGAACCATTTGCATCCATTTTGTCCCAAGGAATATCTCTGTGAAATCAGAAGAAAATAAAAAAATTAACCCCGCTAAGGGAAATGAAATAAATCCCACAATTTTCAATACTCTTAAATATGCCTCTCTTAATCTCGGAATATTATCCTGCATCTTAGCATATGCCGGAAATGTAACCTGTATAATAACATGGGTTATTTGAGTGGCTGGCAAATTAGATATTCTGTATGCCATTTGATAAAGTCCCAAAGCCGCGGCTCCTAAAACTTTTCCCACTAGGATATCATCTCCCTGAATAATCAAAAACCCCAATATTCCATAACCAATTACCCACTTTCCAAAACTTATGAGTATTTTAAACTTGCTTAAATTAAATTCCAATCTCGGTCTATAAGGATGCATTGCATATGAAAAAATAAAGATAAACACAGAACAAACAATTGCTCCGATTACCAAGGCCCAGACATTATGCAAGATATATGCAGCCCATATAGTTGCTATCAAAGCAATAATCTCAGGAAAAATATTACAAAAAAATTGTTTTTTAAATTCCATTTCTTTTTGAAATAAAACCAATCCGATATTTCTAAATCCGTCAATAACCTGAGTAAAAGAAAAAAACCGAATAATATTTAATGACTTTGGTTCATTAAAAAAATTTGCGGCAAAAGGAGCGATAAACCAAATAATCGCAAATATGAATACGCCTCTGATTGCCTGTACAGTCCAAGCGGTATTTAAAAATTTCTGAATTGTCTCTTTTTTTTGAATCAGGGCCTGATTAAAACCCGATTCAATAAAAATATTCAAAATAGCCGTAACCAACGCTGCCACACCCAATAATCCAAAATCATTCGGACTGAGCAGTCTTGCCACTACAATTAAGCGGATAAGACCCAAAAGCTTTTCAATTATCCGCCATAAAAAAATCCACATCCCTCCATGAACTATTTTCCGGGCAAGACTGGGTAATTTTTCCTTTTTAAAATCAAAATCACTATTTTCAATCATTATTAATATCCATCTTATTAGTAATTGCTAACCAATAAAAATTTATTCTTCTTCAAACACTTGCGGTAATTCCGGCAATAATACAACAATTGCCGTAATAAACCAAAACGGCTCCATTATTCTAATCAAAATAAATGTTGCTGCACCAAGAGAGTGAAACAGCAATCCAACAAAACCAGCAATAAACCCGACAATAAGTCCATGGGCAAAATGGTCATCCTCAGCCCTCTGCAATGAATTCAATGATGTTCTAAATATGGCAAATATGAGGAGAAAAAAAGCTAATGTTCCCAAAATCCCGCTTTCAATTAAAACCCGCATATATTGATTATCGACTGTTGCTCCGGCGCTTGCCGCACCATTTCCTAAAATAGGCGATCGCCTCCATTGTTTTAAGCTGTTTTCAAAAGTATCGATACGCGCGGCACTTGATTCATCAATACTTACCACCTTGCCCATAACAACCCGCTTAGTTTGCGCTTCAAAAGTATAGTATATCCGGTCATAAACATACTTAGGGAAAATTACGGAAAATAGCAAGACAAACAACAGGGACACCACCAGAAGCATTTGTTTTCCTTTGCGGGATAATAACATCAATACTGCATAAGCAGGCAAAAAAGCAAACCATGATGTGCGCGATAAAGTAAACAAAAATGCCGAAAAAGCCACACACGTCCCCGCTGAGAGAATAATCTTTTGTTTTAAACTAGTAATATTCAGGATTAATCCGGTTGCAATCATCATCATTAACAATAAATATCCGCCCAATGTCGCCGGCTCTCCCCCTTCGCCTTCAAACGGAGCAGTTACTCTTTCCGCTCCGGAAAAATGCAAAAACCAGCCAAATATACTGGTCACCAGCGCAACTCCCAGCAAACAGTAGATAAAAATTTTTACCTGCTTGCGGTCTTTTAAACAATTAACCACCATGAAATATAATAAAAAATATTCCGTATATTTCAAAAAATAAAAAATACTTGCTTGCCAGCGAGTCGTACCCATCAAAATACCGTATAATGTACCAATCAGATATAAAAAACTGTAAATTACAATCGGCTGATTTAAAGCAGTTTTTTTGGCAAATCCCAGCTCTTTATTAACCGCCATCTTAGCCATCCAGCCGAAAAAAGTAACAAAAATAAAAACATCATCAATCCGCAAAACAACTTCTCTGCCCCGCACACCGCCTAAAACAAATTCCGGAGAAAGCAGCATGAAAAATATCAGGAGAAATAAAGCAAAATCAGTATTGGTAAAGGCAAGAATAAAGATAATCGGAACTAAAAAAAAAGCAAAAGGCAGCAAAGAAACCGAGGTATGTATATTATAAATTACAATTAGCAGCGCTAAAAATAATAAAAATATAATAATCCCAAAATTAATATTCCCATTTTTATCATACATTTTTTATGTCTATTAATAAAATAAATATTATTTTCACGGCATTCCATCATTTCGAAGTTAACACTTTGATTTTTTTTGCGCTACCTGATTTATTATCCTGTTCTTCTCGGTAATATCGGTATTTATAATAATAGGGATACAGCACATCAACATCAGTTTCATTGCGTGTTTGATTGAGTATCACGCCGCAAAGTTTTGCCCCGACAGCATCCATCTGAGTTTTAGCTCTAAGCAAAGCATCTCGGCTGGTTCTGCCGATTTCATATATCATTATAACCATATCCATTTTGGGCGCCATTATACTCGCATCAGTTACCGGCAGGACTGGAGGTGAATCATAAATTATTAAATCAAATTTCTCTCTCAGTTCGTTGTTAAGTCTTTCAAATTCCTTGGACTCCAATACCTTTGCCGGATTAAACGGCAGTTGCCCGCTGGTTAAAATCCATAGATTATCCAAACCAGGAGTTTGCTTGATCTGATCAAAATCCATACTACCCATCATATAATCTGTGACATTTCTCACCGCTTCATCAAACGGAACCATTCCCAATAAAACCTCGGTTAACCCAGGCTCTCTTTTAATTCCAAAAGCTTTAGCAATTACCGGCCTTCTAATATCCGCTGAAATTATTAAGGTTTTGATTCCTGTCTGAGCAATTGCTAATCCTAGATTAGTTAAACAAGTACTTTTTCCTTCACGCGGCCCAGCACTGGTTATAAGCAGGGTTTTTCTTGAATCGTCGAGTTTAAGATTAGTATGTACATTACGATAGGCTTCGGCTACCGGAGAAGTTGGATTATACTGTAGCAATAAACGCACATAACGATCTTCTAATTCTGTATTTTGCTTATGCAGTACTCTTTTCCTAAAATTTTTAAAAAAACTTCTTTTCGAATTCAATTCTTCCCCCATCATTACCGATGGAATAACCCCCAGAACCGGGACTTTCATAATACTTTCAACATCCTCTATCGTCGCAATAGAAGTATCTAAACTTTCCATAATAAGGGCAAAAGCAAACCCTAAAACTATTCCCAAAATCCCGCTGACAAGTATCCCAAAAGTTTTATTTGGACCAGCAACCATACTAGCTGTTACTGCCGGGTTTACCACTGAAATATCCCCGACTTTTTGCGCTTCAGTAATCCGCGCTTCTTCAAGTTTTTCTTTAAGCAGAGAATAAAGCCTTTTATCTGCTTCTACTTCTCTTGAAAGCCGCGCATAATTCAGATCACCGCCAGATAGCCCTTTGGTTTGATTTTGAAGTTCTGTGATTCTTTCTCTAAGCTCTATTACCGAGGGATGACGTTCTGTATATTTTTGCAATATGGAACTTAATTCGAATTGCAGTTCAGTTATTTTTTCCTGCATCGGAGCCGCAAGATTAAGATTTTTTGTTTCTTCAGACAACTTTTTTAATGTTTCTTCTTTTTCTTTTAGCCTATCGTCCAAAGCAACAAGCTGTTCTTGAATAAATTGCCTGCCATTACGCGCCTGCAAAGTTTTTCCCAGTAGATTTTCGTCAATATAAACACTGGCAACAGCATTAGCAGTTTCAATTGCAATCTGAGCATTATCAGCAGAAACAATAATCCGAATAATATTTGTTGAGCCTTGTCTTTCAGCATTAACCATTCCTTCTAATTTACTAATCGCTGCATTTATTTGATCTTCTGCTGAATCAGCAGAAACCATGCCAAGCCTAATCGCAGATTTTTTCATTATCTCATTGCCCCGAATAAGCGCGGTTTCAGATTCCATCATATCGCCCGGACTATAAACGATCCATTCAGTCAAAAGGCCGGCAACAGTTTTTCTTTCTTCGAGTTTTACAGTTGTAACTGCTTCATAAAAAGGGGCTTGTTCTTTGGAAAAGAAAAGGCTGCCTGCCAAGACAAAGATAAAAGTAAAAATTATCATTGCTCTTCGTCGACGAAAAATTCTGACATAATCTCTTAAATTTAATTCATACTGTGGCATAACTTGACCCTTTTTTTAAAAACCCCATAAGGCAATTTTACCAAAATTTCCGCAATTAGGCAAGCAATTAAACCTTTCCTACCATTTATCTTACAGCTATAATCCTATTTTCTTACTTGCTTTCTTTTATCTGTTTATTAGTTTTGTGAAATTCACAAATTATTTTAACTGCTTCCTCTGCAGTATCTACAAGCTGAAAAATTTTTAAATCTTTTGCCTGAACGCTGCCAGCTTTATGCACAGTTGAACTTAACCAATTCACTAAACCTTGCCAATACTTTTTCCCGACTAAAACAACTGGAAAAGTCTCGCTTCGGCCTGTTTGAATCAAAGTAATTGCTTCAAAAAATTCATCAAGCGTACCAAATCCTCCCGGAAGAATAACATAAGCCTGAGCATATTTTACAAACATTACTTTTCGGCAAAAGAAATACCGAAATTGTAAAAGCTTAGTAATAAAAGGGTTCGGTTTTTGTTCTGTAGGAATCTGAATATTCAAACCAATTGAAACCCCTTTTGCCAGCTTAGCTCCCTTGTTTGCTGCTTCCATTATCCCCGGCCCGCCTCCCGTAATTATGGCAAAACCTTTTTTGCTAAGTTTATAAGCAATTTCCTGTGCCACCTTATAATGCTGCTCATCTTTGGTCATTTTTCTTGCTGACCCAAAGATAGACACAGCTGGCCCAATTTTTGACAAAACCTCAAAGCCCTCTACAAACTCAGACATTATTCTAAATATTCGCCAAGGTTCTTCTTCATGGGCAACTGGCTTTCTGATTACTTCGTCCATCCTAGACTCCTTTCGCTTGTTTATTCCTCTATTTTTACAGTATTAATATAATCATTAAATTTAATTGTTCCATTATTTATTTCTTGATTTACGGCTTTTTTCCTTTCAGCAATATACGGATGTGTCCGCCAATGACTTGCTCTGATCGGCTTATCTCTCTGTGTTTTTTCTAAAACATCTAAAACAGTAGTAACTCCCGAAGTATTATATCCAGCTCTTTCAAGATATTTTGTTGCTAAAACATCAGCTTCGATTTCATCTTTTCTCGAATAGGATAAGATTAATTCATTTATTCCGACTATTGCCTTACGCTTGGAATACTGATCCATATTATTAGACCCCAGAATAAGGATGCTCATAACATTTGCCCCTACTGCGGATTGCATTCTTTTGACACTATGCCTCGCCGCAATATGCGCTATTTCATGACTTAAAACCGCAGCAATCTGAGCATCATTATCGCTTATTTCATCCCATAAAGCGCGAAAAATATAAACATAGCCCCCTGGTAAAGCAAAGGCATTAATTTCATCTTTTTTTGATTCTAATACTTTAAAATAATAATTAATTTCCTTACGATCATTTACCTCAACTAACTTTTGCCCAATTTGATTAACTCTTTGCTGAATCAAAGGGTCATTATCCGGTTTAAATTTCTTCTCCACAGAAACCGATAATGCCTTACCGATTTTCACCTCTTTATCATCAGAGTAAAAGTAGGTCTCTTCTTGTTGAGTAGCTACATTATAATAACTTTGAGCACATCCAGAGACAATACACCCTAGGATTAAGATTGAAAATATATATTTTATGAGCATAATTTTACGGCTTATATTGTTGTTTTGATTTTGGAACATACCACTTGATAAAGTTATAACTTATTCCCGCCGGAGCAATTTTAATCCCGGCAAACCGGCTGCTGATTATTGGCAAAGTATCCGGATTATATAAAAATAAATACGGTTGTTCATTATATATAATCTGATGAATCCGATTATATAGCATCTTACGCTTATCCTGATCAAACTCACTTCTGCCCTGTTCCAGCAATTCATCTACTTCCTGGTTTTTATAGCTAATAAAATTAAACTCCCCTGGTTTTATTTTACTTGAATGCCAGATATCATAAATATCCGGATCTAAAGACAATGACCAGCCTAAAAGCAATGCTTCAAATTTACGCTGATTTACAAACTCATTAATAAACGCGCTCCATTCCACTATTTTTATTTTAACCTGCATCCCGATTTTACTCAACCGTTTCTGTATAATTTCTGCAGCTCTTTTCCGTTCATCATTGCCTTGATTTGTTATTATTGTAAACTCAAAAATTTGATTATCTTTTTCTAGGATACCGGATTCATTTAAAACCCATCCAGCCTGCTTGAGAAGTTCTAATGATTGTTTTGGATCAAAGCTGACAGCCTTAACATCGGAATTATAGGCCCAAGATCGATAAGCAAAAGGCCCCGTGCATTCCGTGCCCATGCCCAATAATACCCCCTCAATCAGCTCCTGCTTGTCAACCGCATAGTTTATCGCTTGTCTTATACGTAAATCAGAAAATTTCGGGTCTTTAAGATTATATGCCATGTAGGTAAAGCTAAATCCTTGATAACGAAATTTATTATATTCTGTTTTAAAAAAATCATTATCTGTTTGCCGGGCATATTGCAAAGCAGATAAGCCCATATAATCAATCCCCTTATTCTGCAATTCAAGAAACATGGTTACTCCATCAGGGATAATTTTAAAAAAACACTTATCAATATATGGTCTGCCCTCAAAATATTCTTTATTTGAATCAAGGACAATCGACTCTTGGGTTTTCCAGGAACTTAATTTGTATGGTCCAGTACCTATTGGTTTCCGCCCAAACTCCGTAATATTTAAATCTTCATTAGCCAAAATATGTTTGGGCATTATCCCCATACCCCAACTAGCAAGCCCTGGGGAAAAAGCTTCTTTGTAAGTTATTTTTATTTTATAATCATCAATTACTTCTAGACTCTTTACTTTTTCAAAATCACCGCTATAGGGTGTTCTAATCATCGGGTCAATCAATGACTGATAAGTGAACTCAACATCAGCAGCAGTAAACAATGCCCCATCATGCCACTTTATTCCTTTTTTCAGATAAAACATTATGACTAATCCGTTTTCAAGAACTTCCCATTTTTCCGCTAGATCTCCGACTAAAACCAAATCTTTATTGTATTTAAGCAAACCATTAAATATAAGTCCGCAAATCTGCGATGATGCGCCGTCACTGGCCAAAATCGGAACCAAAGTTCTGGCATCAGCAATCGTTGCTTCTACAATAATATCGCCATATGCCGGAACGGCTGAATCAGGATTTAAAGATAAATCTTTTTTCTCTTTGTTTGAGCAAGCAGATAATCCTAGGCATAAACTCACTGCAAACAAAAAAAATACCGCGCAAAGCGGTATCCTTTTTTTCATAATATTCCTCCCTTGAAATTTTTTTTCAAGGATATACATAAATCGTTTAATATAATTATCTGCACTTATTCTTTATTTTCGGTTTGCTCGGAAACTTTCTCCTGAGCAATATCTGAAGTCTCCACCATAACCGCTTTATCTTTCGCCGGTTCCTCTTTCGGATTCATTATTTTCTGAACTTTTTCTACTGCTTGTTTTTTCATAAGTTCCTGAGTTATAACTGAATTCCCTGATCTTTTAGATAAAAACGCCAAACTCAAACATGTAATCATAAAAATAATTGCTGAAGCTGTTGTCGCCTTTGTTAAAAAGTTCCCCGTTCTTGTTCCAAATATCGTTGTCTGGCTCGAGCCGCCGCCAAAAACATCTGAAAGTCCTTCGCCTTTTCCGCTTTGAATCAAAATAATAAATATCAGAAACAGCGAAACAATTACATGAATAACTAATAATATTGTATGCAGCATTTTATTTCCTCCCTTTAAATTTTTTCACATGAATCTCTTTTAATCAATCTTGCATTTAATTTACTCTGTACCGGGGTTTTTTCTTTTTTCATAACTATCCGATCAAGCATTTCCAGTCCTAATCTAGCCATTTCTGCTATTGGCTGTCTGACTGTAGTTAAGCCAATCGCGCTATAGTTATTTAATGGGTTATCGTCAAAACCAACCACTGATAATTGTTTAGGCACGCTGATATTCTTTTTTTTAGCCACGTCAAGAACTTCTAAAGCCATTACATCGGATGCTGCAAAAATTGCCGTAGGAAGCTGTTCTAAACTAAGCAGTTTCTCTGCCGCTCTCCTTGCCGGAGTTCGCATAAACTCGCCTTTTTTAATATACTGATTCTCAACAGCAATCCCTTTAAAATTAAGCGCGTCATTATAACCTTTAAGTCTTTCATTTCCAGCTTCAGTATTCAAATCACCGCAAATAGTGGCAATTCGCGTATGCCCCAGACTTATAAGGTAATCCATAACATTTCTTGTTGCTTTATAATTATCAATACTTATACAATTAATTGGCTCAAGAAATGAATTATTCAATACCACACAAGGCTTATTCGAATTAATAACTTTTTTTAAGGCAATTCTATCTTGATCAATATCAGCAAAAATTATACCCTCTGAAATTTGAGCAGCAGAAGCAACACTTAAAAATAAATTATTATTCTGGCCTCTCTCGACGATATGAATCAAAAGATCCAGATTAAGTCGGCTTGCGGCGGAAGTTGCTCCTTTAATTATTTCCTGAGCAAAAAAACTATGAAATATATCCTCAAAACGCGGTATAACTAAAGTATAGATTTTTCTCTTTGCAGCCATTTTAACCAAACTTTTTTAAAGCCTGCGCTTTAATCCTTTCATAAACAACTTTAAATGGTAATGATTTCTTTATCGCAATTGACTTACAATCATCATATTCAGGGGCTATATTCAAAACCTGTTCGCCGGAAATTGCTATTTTTACTCTCACAATTATCCCATATTCAGTGCGAAGATTCAAGGTTTTTCTGTTTAATTTCCGACGAGTAACTTTATTAATCCTAACTCCAATAGTTGATGTTTCCTCAAAAACTAGCTTTATGATTTGATCCAAATGATCGTCTTCAGCTTGTATCTGCAATAAAATTCCTGGTCTTTGTTTTTTCATCATAATCGAACAGGTAAAAACATCTAAAGCTCCTGCTTTAAACAGTCGCTCAAATAATAAATCAAAATTCAAACCAAGAGTATCGTCTATATTTGTTTCAATAACCGCAATAGTATCTGCGGCATCTATTTCATCTATTTTGCCGATAATAATTCTAAACGAATTAGGCAAATACTCTGATTCATATGTCCCTGCGCCATAACCGATTTTCTCAACACTCATACTCGGCATAGTTGCTACTTGTTCAGTTAAGCCCGATAATAAAACTGCACCCGTCGGCGTAACTGTTTCATGACTAATATCCGGATTGATCTTGATTCTTCGATTTTTGAGCAATTCCAGTGCTGCCGGAGCAGGTAAAGGAAATACAATATCAGCAAACTTAATACTTCCAGTCCCGATCACTACTTCACTCGCGTAAATTTTTTCAATTCCTAAAATCTTAATTGCTAAAACACAGCCAGCTATGTCAATGATTGTATCTATTTGGCCTAATTGATGAAAATGAACTTTATTCAAAGATTGCTTGTGCACTTTAGCTTCGGCTTTGGCAAGATTTATTAATATCTCTTTTATCTTAGCCTTTGAACCAACATCAAGCTTGCTCTTTTCAATAACTTTTAGCATACTCTCTAAATCATTAAACTTTTTTTTACTGCCGGAGATTACATCTACTTTTGTAACCTTTATATGTCCGCGCTTAACTTTTTTAACTTTTAAATCAAATGAGCTGATATTAAGCTTAGCCAACTCTGTTTTTAATTGTTTAACGGATAATCCTAGATCAATAAAAGCACCCAGAACCATATCTCCGCTTATTCCTGAGTAACAATCAAAATAAGCAACCCGCATAAAAACTCCATTATTAGCAAAAACACGTCTTTTCACTAAGCCTGAGCCTACATCGTGCAGGCTCAGCCGCGCGTTCTCACTATTTTGACTTCCTGTCAAAATTACGTTCGAAAGCGCCGCTCAAAGAGAATTTTTGCCATATATAATTCTATTCTCTAAACTATTTTTGTTTTTCTTCTTTTTTCACTTTATAACTTTATGAACTTTATAAACTTTCTACTCTAATCGCTTTACGCTTTTTGTTTTTATGCTTTTCCCACTCATAACTCATAACTAGTCATTCATAACTGCTTTTTCGTCCATCGTCCCAGCCTCGCCGTTTTCTGGCGGGCGATCGTCCATCATCCTTCAGTTCTATACGCTAACCGCTATACGCTATTTGTTAATCATTCCCGCTAAATAACCAGCGCCAAAACCATTATCAATATTTACCACGCTAACCCCTGGAGAACAGGAATTAAGCATTGTTAACAAAGGCGCTATACCTTGAAAACTAGCACCATATCCCACGCTGGTAGGTACCCCAATAACCGGTTTATCAACCATTCCGCTAACCACGCTAGCTAATGCCCCTTCCATACCAGCAACAACTATCAGCACATCAGCTTTTCTTACAATATCTGATTCATCCAATAAACGGTGAATACCCGCCACCCCAACATCATAAAGTCGTTCAACCCGATTATTCATAAGCTCAGCAGTAATAGCTGCTTCTTCAGCAATTGGAATGTCACTTGTTCCAGCACTTATTACAAGAATGAGCCCTTTTTTTTCAATCTTTTTATTATTGGCAACATATATAAGATTTGCCTCCTTATTGTAAACTAGTCTTTTACTGATTGATTTTAAGGCTTTATAGATTTTATCATTAACTTTTGTCAACAATAAAGTGTCATTGTGTTTGAGAATGCATTGCGCTATCCGCTTAATTTGCTCGATTTTTTTACCAGGACAAAAAATAACTTCGGGAAATCCGCGACGTTTTTCTCGAGCAATATCTATTCTGGCAGAACATGATTTTTTATTTTTCATGTTAATTTTATGTGTCTTTGCCGGCAAGGTGGCTTTGGCTTTTTTCAGACCCATTTTACGGAAGTTACACCTTTAATTCGCAACAGAGAGGTTGTTATTTGATTATTGATTTTTACAGCAAAAAATTGTAAATGCATTGAAACATTAAAACTCTCTGAGTTAGCAGTATGCTTTATATCAATATTTTTAATTTCGGCATCTAATTCATCGATTGTCTTCGTGATTTCACTCAAAAGATCTATCCCGCCGACAGCTTCCACATTTATAACTCGCTCTGTAGATCGGGTAATTTTTCGCTCAAAATGAGATAAAGCAACTAACACAATAAAAATAATCCCTGTGCTAAGAAAAGTCGCTGCGTAAAATCCGCTGCCAATAGCAATCCCGATACCGGCAACTGCCCACAAAGCAGCAGCAGTAGTCAAGCCTCGCACAGAAGCATGAAATCTTAAAATAGTTCCAGCACCTAAAAATCCAATTCCGCTTATTACTTGGGCCGGGATCCTTGAGGGATCAACATTAGCAATGCCTTGATATATTGCATGCAAATTTATTGACGTAAGCATTATTAGACATGATCCCACGCCAACTAATATCGTAGTTCGCAATCCAGCAGCCCGTCCATGGATTTCTCGTTCATATCCAATTATCCCGCTTAAAACAGTCGCAAGCATCAACCGGATAGCTATATCATTAATATCAATCATTATTTTCCCTATCTACCTTTTTAAACAAAAATGGTTTGATCGCGGTCTGATCCTATTGATATTATTTCAATCTTTGCTCCGGCAAGCTGCTCAATTTTTCTAAGATATTTACGTGCATTAGCGGGTAAATCAGTATATTTTTTTGCCTTGCTTGTATCTTTAAGCCAACCAGGACATTCAATATAAACCGGTTTTGCTTTCCATAAAACCTCAATATCCGCAGGAAAATCAGTATACAATTTACCTTTATATTTATATCCCACGCATATCTTAACCACCGGCATTTCATCCAAAACATCAAGCTTAGTTACCGCAATTGCATTAAGCCCATTGACTGTAACCGCATTCTTACATATCACCGCATCAAACCAGCCACAACGTCTTGGCCGACCAGTAGTCGCTCCAAATTCTCTGCCCTTTTGACGAATTTTATTCAAAAGGTCAGCAGAAAATTCTGTAGGAAAAGGACCTTCACCAACTCTCGTTGTATAAGCTTTTACAATCCCGATTGCTTTATCAATTTTAGTCGGACCAACTCCTGTTCCCACACAAGCTCCGCCAGCAGTTGAATTACTTGAGGTAACAAAAGGATATGTTCCGTGATCAATATCAAGCAAAGTACCTTGAGCCCCTTCAAAAAGAATTCTTTTCTTCTTTTTAATTGCCTGATTTAATACTACAGAACAATTACAGATATGTGGCTTCATTAATTTTGCGTATTCCCTGTATTGTTCATAAATTTTCTCAAAGGAGAATTTTTTATAATTATAAACCTTACTGAAAATCGCATTTTTTTCTTCCATATTTGATTCTAATTTATCTTTAAAAATGCGTTCATTATAAAGATCAGCAATTCTAATTCCTGCCCTTGAAAACTTATCAGTATAACAAGGCCCAATCCCTCTACCAGTAGTTCCAATTTTAGTCTTACTGAATTTTTCCTCTCTTAATTTATCCAATACTTTATGGTAAGGAAAAATAACATGCGCTTGATCACTTATTCCTAGATTATCGCCGATAGCAATACCTTTAGCTTTGACATAACTAACTTCCGATAACAAAGCCTCGGGATCAATAACAACACCATTGCCAATTATACACTTCTTGTTCTTATGCAAAATACCAGAAGGGATTAAATGAAGAATTATTTCTTCTTTACCCACAACCACAGTATGACCTGCATTGTTTCCACCTTGATAGCGAACTACATAATCAGTATTTTTTGTGAGGATATCAATTATTTTGCCCTTACCTTCGTCTCCCCACTGGGCGCCTATAACAACTATGTTCGACATGTTCCTACTTTCTGTTCTCAAGCAACTGCATTCTTTGCTTAGCTTTAAGCGTCCAAGGATCATCTTCCCGTCCTAAATTCACACGCTGTTTCCAATGATAATAAGCTTTTTTGTCGTCGCCTAATTTCTCATATAAAAGAGCAAGATTACTATGTGCTTTAATATATTGCGGATCTATTTTAAGGGTAGTGAGATACTCCATTTTCGCTTTTTCTTCTAATCCTTTTTGCTCATAAAGAATCCCTAAATCATTATGCACTGTTGCATATTTAGGATCTTGCATTAATGCTTGCTGATAATATTTTACCGCACTATCAAAATCTCCATTGCGTTGCATTTCAAGCCCTGCATTTCTTAATTCTACTGCCGACTCTAATACTTCACTCCTTAGACCATTATCCGCTTTGACAACCCTTCGCTCAGGCACCTTAACTGTTCGACTTTTCGGTACTCGTCTTGATGCGCGCTTATTTTCAACTTCTACTTTGCTTTTTTGTTCCGCATCAAGCGCTTTTAATGCTGCAAGCTGTGCATCTTCTTTAGCTTTCTGAGTTTCTAAACGAGTTCTCGCTGCCGCATTCTTTTCATCTTCCAACTGTTTCAGAATCGAGGCACTATACGCTTCTTCTTCTTCTTCTTTTTTCCGTTTTGATTCTTCAGCTAATCTTTTTTGCTCAGCAATCTTCTTTTGATCCGCTTCCATCTGCTTTAAAAACTGACTATCAATAATATCTAAAGATTTTCTATATTCTTCTTCGCTTTTTTCAAGTTCATACTTTTTTAAAGCAAAATTAGCGGCTTCTAATTCATCTTCTGCTGCTTTCAAAGCTGCTGTTTTAGCCTTTAAGTAATCTTCTTTTGCCGCATAATCCTCTTTGGCTTGAGCAACAATATTATTCGGATTGTTAGCCACAGTCAGTAAATTATCGTTTTCTCTTTTTAAATTATTATATTCTATAATTTTGGCATCATTTTCTTTTTTTGCCGCTTCAGCGGCTTTTATTACTTTTTCAAGTTCAGATTTTCTAGCATCATAATTTTTTTGAGCTTCATCAATTGTTATTGCTTCCGCACCTTTTTCTAAACAAAGACTTAATTTTTCTTTTGCATTGGAATATTCCAGCCAAGTACTATTTGCCGCGCTTTTAGCACTTTTCATCTTTTCAACTGATTTATCATATGCGTTTTTGGCAAGCTCATTTTTAGCTTTAGCAAATTCAATACGCTCCTTAATAGTATCCGCATCTTTCTGCGATACTATTATCTGTGCCACAGCAGCATCAACCTTTTCTTGAGCCATAGCAACCATTTCTTTAGCAGCATCAACTTTTTGCTTAGCTTCTTCCACCTGCGCTAAAGGATCATTACCCATCTGCTTATTATTCGGGGTTGTATTTACTGTTTTCTTTCTTCGATCAGTCCTTTTCCTTGAAGTTTTTACTTTTGGTTCACGTTTCTTTTTACTTGTCTGGGCGGTCTTTCTTCTGCTACTTAATTCTTTTACTGCTATTTCCTTATCAGCCTTTGTTTCGCTTATCTTTCTTGCTCTTCTCTCTCTTTTTTCTGCCGCTGCTGCTGCTTTTTTTTCTTTTGCCTGAATTTGAGCGGTATTATCCTTTTTTGCTTTTCCAAAAGTAAACCATGACCCTATAGAACTCTTAATTTTATTAGGCATTTTCTCCTTCTTCACAGATTCTTTAGCTGGTTTCCGAGAAGGCTTTCTTTGCCGAACAGATGTTTTCTCAATTGATTCTTTTGGCATGGCAACATTTTTTGTTAATAAATCAGACTGCTCATATTCTTTTTCCTCCAAAGCAACTGGAGTTTTAACTACATTTACCTCTTTTTCCACAACCACAGGCAAAGTAATTTCTTTTTTTTCAACCTTGGCTACAGGCAAAGGCATCCCTGGTTTTGATATCATTAAGACCGAATTTGTTAAACCTTGAGAAAAATCATATCTAACCGATTCCTTAAGATCTATAATAATAAAATCTATAGAGTAATAAGCCGCATCTAAATCTGGACTAGTTTTTGTGCCTTTAATCACCCGCATTTGCTTAACCACCCCTTTATTAATCATTGTAACTTCGGGCTGATTAGAATAAACATCTCCCATGAAATCTACAACTATTTGAGGGGGTACAGAAAGGTCATAACATTCTACAGCAACAGAACGATTAGTTCCATAAAGTATCTTAACAGCCGAATTATCTTCTTTTACTTCTATTTCATTTAAAACAACTGATTGAGCATAAAGCTGAACACTTGAAAAAAACATTAATCCAGAAATAAGAACCAGCCTAAACAACATTGTTTCTTTCCTCATTTATTCTCCTCCCAATATAATTTTACATTTTCCTAATATTACTTAATTTACTTTTAAATTCTTATTCGCAAAACAAACTTACTCGATAATCATATCTATTGCTTTTGTAAATATGTTTCGATTTCGCGTTTAATTCTATCGTATTCAGTTTTAGCATTTTTGTATGCATATTCAACTTTAAACTTCTCAGATACAGCCAAATCTAAATTTAATTTAAGCTGTTCATATCTTTTGGAAAGATCTGTAAGGACAGCATTCTTATCCAACAGAACTTGCTTAAGCCTCGCTAATTCCGTTCCACTGAACTTGTTTGCATTTTCAAAATTTTTCAAATCAGCTAGAACACGTGTTTTAGCCTCCATAGCTTTATCCAGTTTTTGACGAAGCTCATCAATTTCTCTACTAAGTTTTTCAACGGTTAAAGTTATAGAATCTTTAATTTTTACAGTATTATCATATTCTGTTTTTATCTGCGAATATTCCGTTTCCATTAAATTAACATCATCTTCCAATTTTCTTTTTTCAAAACGCACAAGATCGATTTTGCTGCTTATTTCTTTAACTTCAGTATTTAAATCATCTACTGAAGCGTTCACGCTATTAAGCTGCGCCTGAAAATCTTCATAATCCTTCTTTGCTTTAATATAAGCATTGCGCTGACCAATAAGGTCATCAACTTTTTCACCTAATGCTTGACGTCTTTTAATCTCATCATCTAAAGAGTTTTTCAGTTGATCAAGCTTTGCCAATATTTCATTAATTTTTTCATCCAACTCAGATTTTTGCCCTTTTGATAGGGACAAACTTTGTTGCAAATTTTTCAATTCCATTGTTAGATCTTCGATACGATCAGTTGTTTTCTGTTTCTCTCTTATTGTTTCATTCACAATACTGTCAATTAAATAGTTTTCTTTTTCTACCTGAACTGGAGCAACTACTCTTTTTTTAACAATCGGAGCTTTTTCTTCTTGAACTACTTCTTGCGGAACATCTTCAACCGTTCTTTTCCTGAAAAATAAAAATCCACGGTTACTTTTTTTCTTCTTTAATTTCTGTTTTGCACTCTTAGATCGAATAGCATCAACTTTTGTTTTCATTTCCTTGCGAACTCTGGATCTTTTTTCCAAAACGGGAACTTCTTCCTTCTGAATTGGCTCAATTTCCCTAGAATTTGTTTCAATAGCTACCGGCAAATCATCGTATTTAGCTTTATAATTAATATAATCATCGTTGCTAACAACTGGCTCTACAGTTTTCTGTTTCCTGGAAACAACTATTGGCGGAGTAAGCTCAACAGCAGTCTCTGCGATATAAGGCTTTGCCTCTTGCTTTACTGTTTTCTCTGCACCTGATACTCCAATACTTAAATCAATAACTGATTGTGATTGATTAACTCTATAGTCCGCGGTACTAGTCAGGTTTATCGCTAAAAAATCTAAAGAGTAATAGGGTTCTCCATCGATAGAAATTTGACTTTCTTCCCCTCTCACAAGACTTACTTTTTCAACCGCACCTTGACCAACTTCAATTATTGAAGGCATATTCGTATACACACTTCCAATGAAATCTAAAACAATATAATTGGCCGGACTTTCGTCATTTTTAAATGTTTCTATTTGTAAAGTTTGGCTAGAAGTAATAGTAAGTTTTACTGAAGAATCCTGGGTATCGATAACAATATCATTAATAATTGCCGGCGCTGCTATAGCATTTGCAGAAATAGACATTATTCCAACAAACAGAATACAAAGTAATATTATTTTACTCTTCATTGCCCCCCCCATGTTATTAAAGATTAGATCATCTATAGTCTAATAACTTTAGCATCAGTAACATTCTTGCATTTTTTAATTTCGGCAAGAACATCTTCCGTGATTTCACTGTCCACATTTAAAACAACCATCGAATTACCAGTTGCCCCGGTTTTCCCAAAAGTCATTGCCGCAATATTAACTTTATTATTACCCAGTATAGTTCCCACCTTTCCCACAATACCAGGAGAATCAATATTATTAGTAATTAATACATTTCCTTCAGGAATAGTATCGATATAAAAATCATTAATCCTAACAATCCTCGGCTTATTTTTAGCAAACAAAGTACCGCTAATTATACTTTGACCTTTATCAGTTAAAACTTCTACACTAATAAGATTTGAGAATTTTTCATTCTCTAAAACTTTTGTTTCACTGACTTCAATGCCGCGCTCTTTAGCGATAAACGGAGCATTAACATAATTCACTGATTCACCTAGTTTAAAAGAAAGCAATCCTTTGAGCAAAGCAAGCGTAACTGGTGCTATATCATGATTTACTATATCCCCACAATATTTTATACTTACTTTATTAATATGTCCAGCAATAATCTGCGCTGAAAATCTACCTAACTTTTCAGATAATTTAATATATGGCTCAAGAACAGTGCAAACATCACCTTCAAGACAAGGATAATTTAGTGCATTACGAACCCCTTTGCCCTGTAAAAGATCCGCGACCTGCTCAGCTATTTCAACAGCTACATTAATCTGCGCTTCGCTTGTAGAAGCTCCTAGATGCGGAGTTGCGATAACACAATCTAAAGCGATCAGCGGACTATTTTTTGGCGGTTCATTTTCAAAAACATCCAATGCCGCCCCAGCAACAATCCCGGCTTCAATTGCTTTTAACAAAGCGGCTTCATCAACAATTCCACCACGAGCGCAATTTAAAATTTTCACGCCTTTTTTCATTTGAGCAAATTGTTTTTCCCCAACCATATGATTTGTTTCAGCTGTTAATGGCGTGTGCACCGTGAGAAAATCAATCTTACCAAAAAGATCATCAAGCTCGAGTAATTCAATATCCAGCTGTTCGGCTTTTTTCGGTGAAAGAAAAGGATCATGAGCAACTATTTTCATACCAAAAGATTGTGCTCTTTTTGCCACTTCTAAACCAATTCTGCCCAAACCGATGATCCCCAAACATTTGCCTGATAATTCATGCGATTCAAAACTTTTCCTATCCCAAGCCCCGCTTTTCATTGAAGCATTAGCTTGTGGAATGTTCCGGTTTAAAGCCAGCAGCATACTTACCGTATGCTCAGCTGTTGAAATAGTATTGCCTCCTGGGGTATTCATAACTACAATACCTTTTTTAGAAGCAGCTTCTAAATCAACATTGTCTATGCCCACACCAGCCCGGCCAATAACTTTAAGCTTACCCCCTGCTTCGATTATATCAGCTGTTGCTTTAGTTCCGCTACGAATAATCAATGCGTCATATTCACCAATTATTTGTTTCAGTTCTTCAGGTGAAAGTTTTGATTTACAATCAAAAGCAACATTCCGCTCTTTTAATATTTTCAAGCCTTCTTCTGATAGCGGATCACTTATTAATACTTTCATAATAAATATTGCTCCTAATTCAAGAATTCTTTTTCTGCCGCACCGACACCACTACCTGCTTCAAATTCATAACCCATTTTTTTAAGTACAATTTCTAAACAGCTAACTCCAATTATAACATCAAATTCATTCATGTATCCCATTGTAGCTATCCGAATAATCTTTCCTTTTAAATGATCCTGTCCACCCGCAATCCCAACACCATAAACCTCACGCATTGTCTTGACTAATGCGCCGCCATTAATTGTTTCCGGCAAGGAAATTGAAGTGACTACATCTGATGGATTTTTAGCATATACCTTTAAACCTAAAGCAACTACCGCACTGCGCAGCGCCTTTGCTAATTTGCTCTGACGAGCAATTGCTTTTTCTAAAGTTTCTAATTTAATCATCTTTAATGCTTCATTCAAACCAATACATAATGTAACTGCTGGAGTCCAGGCAGTATCGTCTTTATCCAAAGCTTTTTTTGCTTTGCGCAGATCAAAATAATATCTTGGTGACTTTGATGCTTCTACTAATTTCCAGGCTTTTAGACTAACCGAACAAAAAGCCAATCCCGGAGGAATCATTAAACTTTTTTGGGAACCGCAAACAACAACATCAATGCCCCATTCATCAGTTTTAAGTTCAACTCCGCCCAAGGCACTGATTGCATCAGTGACAATTACCGCATCAGTATTCTTGGTAATTTCAGCGATTGCTTTAATATCAGTTATTACACCGGTTGAAGTTTCACACAAAGTTGTAAACACCGCTTTTACATCTTTATTTTCATCCAATGCTTTTTTAATTACCGCAGGCTCAACGGCTAAACCCCATTCAACATCAATCACAACCACCTTTACTCCGTAAGCTTTACATATCTGAGTCCAGCGTTCACCAAATTTACCTGCCTGAATACAAATCGCCGTATCTCCGGCACTCAGCAAATTAGCTACTGTTGCTTCCATTGCTCCCGTACCAGAAGCGGCAAAAGTAAAAATATCATTTTTTGTTTGAAACACATACTTAAGATTTTCATTCATCTCTTTAAAAATTGCCATAAATCCAGGAGTTCGATGATGAATTGTTGGCTTTGACATGGCCAGCAGAACTTCAGTTGGAACTTGTGTCGGCCCCGGAGTAAGCAAATGATTTTTTTTCATTTTCATTCCCTTTCGATAATTGTTACTTATTATTTAACTTTTGGTTTATCCGCGGAAATAACTGAATCCACTAATCCATAATCTGCAGATTCTTGCGCATCCATAAAATAATCACGATCAGTATCCTTGGCAATCTTTTCTATTGATTGTCCGGTATGCTTACTTAAAATTTTATTTAAATTCTCTTTCATCTTTAAAATTTCCTGAGCTTGGATATGGATATCCGAGGCGGTTCCCTGCGTTCCACCCCATGGCTGGTGAATCATAACCCGGGCGTTTGGCAGAGCAAATCTTTTACCTTTTGTTCCGGCAGCTAAAAGTACAGCTCCCATGCTTGCGGCTTGCCCCATACAATAAGTATTAACATCACACTGAACAAACTGCATAGTATCATATATGGCAAGTCCGGCTGTAACTACTCCGCCCGGAGAATTCACGTAAACATGTATGTCTTTTTTAGCATCATCCATCTGTAAAAAAAGCAGTTGAGCAATAACTAAATTAGCAACCGAATCATCGATTGCTGTACCAATAAAAATTATTCTGTCTTTAAGTAAACGTGAATAAATATCAAATGCACGTTCTCCCCTATTAGTTTGTTCAACAACCATGGGCACTAACATCTGATTTTTCCCCTCCATTTTTACCTCCGCATAGCAATACTTAAATTTATTTACTAGAAGCTTCGTTTACTTTTGCATTATCTAAAAGAAAAGCAATTATCTTTTCTTCCCAAACTTCCCAATGAATATTTTCCAAAAGATTTTTTTCACTTAAATATTTCAATACTTCTTCTTTTTTCTGATTATAAGAAGCAGCTATTTCACTGATCCGGCTATCAAACTCTTCTTGTTCAACCTTTATCTTTTCAGCTAAAGCTATGTTTTCTAAAATAAAAAACACTCTAACCTGCTTTAAGGCTTCTTTAGAAAACATATCGTCAATTTTCTTTTGTTCGATCTCAATCTGCTGATCATTTAATCCTTGCTGTTTCATTTTCTGAACAGCGCTCTCGCGTAAAAGCTTTTCTCTTTTTTCCACTAATGACATCGGCACATCAATCGGCATACTTTTTTCTAAATGATTAATAATTTGTGCCCTTAAATCCTGTTTTGCCTGCATTTGTTTTTCTTTAACTAAATCATCTTTTATTTGCTCTTTCAATTTGTCAATTGATTCCACTCTCAACATTTTAGCAAAATCATCGTTCAAGTCTGGCAGTTTTTTTTCTTTTATTTCTTTGACTAATAATTTAAAATTAGCTTTTTTACCCGCAAATTCATCTGGTTTAAATTTTTTAGGTAAAACTATTTCAAAAGTTTTTTCTTCATTAAGCTTTGCTCCCTCTATTTTTTGAGCAAGCTCGGGAAGAAACATGTCTTTACTCACACAAAGCCAAGAATGTTCTTTTTTATCCAATTCTTTTTCACCAACGCTATACTTATAATCACAAATAATATAGTCATCGATTTTTACAGAGCGATCTTCAATCGGAAGGTATTGAGCATATCTTTCGCTTAGATATCCCACTACTTTATCCACATCTTCATCAGTAACTTCTTCTGACTGTTTTTTTATCGCAATATTTTTATAATCTTTTAAAGTAAAAGTAGGCTGGATATCAATTATCGCCTGAAATGTTAAATTCTCATCTTTTTTAAATTTAACTTCCGCTATCTCCGGCATACCCACGGGTTTAATATTTTCTTTTTCAATTGCTTTATGATAGGTATCGTTAAGCAGATTAGTCAGAACTTTGTCGCTGGCTTTATCCGCAAAATGCTCTTCCAGCATTGCCCGAGGAGCTTTACCTTTTCTAAACCCCGGAACATTAGCCGCAGAACTAATTGATTTATAATAACGATCAAACTCTTCATTTACAGTTTCTTTTGGCACTTCGATTTCTAAAGTTTTTTGGCATGTCTGAGAATTTTTAATCTTAATTTTCACTCTTACTATCTCCTTTTAGCAATTTCACAACAGAAGGCATATTACTGCCTATTTCAGAAAGTCATCAAACTATCCGAGGTAAAGAATGGAGCGGTGGATGGGGCTCGAACCCACGACATTCTCCTTGGCAAGGAGACATTCTACCACTGAATTACCACCGCAAAATTTATTTTCATTGCCCTTATACCTGTCGTTGTTTCTCCTCCGGTATAGGGCATAAACCATTACTCTGATCAACTATGGCTGTGCCATAAACCTGAGCCCTATGGCGAATGGTTTATGGTGCGGACGGAGAGACTTGAACTCTCATCCCAGAGGGATACGGTCCTAAGCCGTACGCGTATGCCAATTCCGCCACGTCCGCAAATATTTTTTAAATCAAATCTAATTCAATCACTATAGATAACAAAAAAGCTTAACTTTTTATTCATTAAAACATTTTTTGGGCTGCGCCATGAACCCGAGCACCTAAGTGCGAGTGGTTTATGGTGGGCCGTGAAGGGCTCGAACCTTCGACCTTGACATTAAGAGTGTCCTGCTCTACCAGCTGAGCTAACGGCCCCATAGATATATATAAATATCCAAGAAAATAAATTATAACAAAAAATATACCGCAGGTCAATAGCCCTTTTTAATAATAAGGCCTCCGAAAATGCCTGCTAGGCCGCAACCATTTCGGACTAAATTCGAGCAGGCTGACTTGACCTCGTTTGACTCGGTAAGTCAGTCTCTCATTTATTTATGCGCTTCATGAGGGGAAAGTCCTTCCCCTCAAACTCCCCTTGATGTTTGGGGATATTTGGTGCGCCCGGAGGGACTCGAACCCCCAACCCTTTGGTCCGAAGCCAAATGCTCTATCCGTTGAGCCACAGGCGCAAACATTAAAAAGTCACAAGTACACAAAACACAAGATCACAAGTTTGGCAAAAACTCTCTTTGAGCGGCGCTTTCGAACGTAATTTTGACATGGAAGTCAAAATAGTGAAAACGCGCGGCTGAGACTGCACGGCGCAGGCTCAGGCTTAGTAAAAAGAGATATTTTTGCCCGACTTTATCCAAACAGTTTTTTTGCCAAAACAGCATTTCGCTTGGCAAAACGTTGACATTCTTTTATTGCCCGCTCATCCGGTAATCCCAATGATACTGGGCCATAATGATCTCCGCGAGAATCACCCTGAACAATCATCCCATGAATTAAAAAAGCGTTTAATATTCCAGAAATCGTTGTTTCATTACCACCAGCAACATTCCCAGCACTAGCAAATGCTGCCCCGATTTTACCCTGCAATTTACCATGCAGTTTAACACTTTCATCTATCAATTGTTTCAATTGATACGCCATTGAGCCATAATAAGTCGGTGAACCAAAAACAATAATATCATAATTTATTAATTCATCAACATTGGTTTCTGAAATATTTTTTATATCAACTTGCAAACCTTCATCTTTTAAAACCACACTGATGATTTCCGCCATTTTTTTCGTATTTCCCGTACGAGAATAATATGCGACTAATACCTTTGCCATTAGCTTCCTCCCTATTTATTTTAGAGAATTTTTACCAAACCATTTTCTATCAGCTAGCAGCTATTAACCAAGCCTTTTTTTGCTTTTTCTATTTTCTATTTTCCGTTTTCTGTCTTCTGCTTTTTCTAACCGCTAATCGCTATGCGCTGCTTTTAATTATTTCCAGCAAAAAAAGCATGTCTCAAATAGTGATTTATTACCTGCTTATCTTCATCTTTAATATCAACAAAAAAAAGACCAAGTTGGTACCCGTTGCTCGTATCAATTTCAGATTCTGGTTGAATTCTAACAACAACAGCCTGACAATTGAATTTTTTTTCTATTTTCTTATTGTTTTCAAGCAAAGGAATTGTTATATTTAAACCTAATTTTGTCATAACCGGCACAAAACGGTCAACCTGACAATAAATTCCCGAAGGACTTATATTTTTTGTAGCAGTTGCAATTTTAAAATCAGCTCCGCCGATTTCAAGCGGAAGTTGAGCATCAAAACGCTGCTCTACCCTTCTTTCTGCATTTTTATTTTCTTTTGACATTAGTCACCTTTCAAAACTTGCTTTTTTAATTTCAGTTATCTCCTGATCTAAACTATTTACCACCTCATCAAGTTCTTTAATTGCTTGAGTAATAACCTTACAAAAATGCTCAGCTGTAGGATGCGAATCTTCTAGCGCTTCAAGCTTTATAATTGTTTTCTTAAGCTCATAGTACATATCCCTCAACTCTTCAGATTCTTTCACATTCCGCTGGCTGATAAAACGCAAAATGAGATCTTTTTCAGCCTGCGTAATCGGATCGAATGAAATACCCAAATTATAGTCAGCCCCCGCGCTTTCAACCTGAGGATCAATCCGCACTACTTTACCTAAACTGGTAAATTTTTTTTTCTCGATTTTTGAATCCTGACAGATCGGAATATTCAACACCACTTTTAATTCTGTTTTTGGCGCGATATAATGCTCCGTTTGGCAGAACAATCCGCTACAACTAATATCTTTCATTTCTGATCTAAAACTAAAATCATCGCCCTTAATTTCAAAAGAAAAGTTAACCTTAAATCGATTATAGACTCTTTTATCTTTAATAGTATCGTATTTCTTCATAATCATTCCAGTGTTTTAAGCTCATAAATTTCATAATCTAAAATATGCGCTGCAGCATCAAGCTCAATAATCGCAGTATTAATAACCTTGCGAAAATGTTCTGCCGTAGGATGACATTCTTCTACCTCTACCAAGCGGGCTGCCATTTCTTTTAATCTCAAGTATAATCTCTTTAATTCTTTAGCCTCTTTTAGGTTTTTTTTCTGTATATATTTTTTAAGTGTTGCGAGGTCATTACCTTCAATTGCCCCAAAAGCTATGCCTACTCGATAAGTTTCGTTTTCTCTATTTTTCAATGTTTCAATCCGGACTATCTTAGCTTTACATTTAACAGTTCTTTGTGCTTTTTGTCCGTCCGAGTTATTAAAGATTCTCATACTAACATTAATATCTGTATCAATCGGAATAAATCGATCAACATAACAAAAAACTCCAGAACAACTTATATTTTTAGAAGTTGTTTTAAGCGTAAAATCCTCTGTACTTATCTGCAGAGGAAGCACCACAATAAATCTAGGATGCTGTCGACTATTAGACTTTTTTTCAATATTTTTAGTCATTGTCTGCTTTTTTGTTTTCTGAGTCAATCTGACAAATTGTTAATAACTTACCCTCAAATGTATTGATTTTTTTATCAGCCTCATCATATTTATTCTTCAGATTTACAATGTGTCGGCCCAGAACCTCAAAATCCTGTTTAAACCTATCCATATCACCTTTTAGTCTCTCTAAATACTGAATGATCTGGTGCGCATTCTTATCAATACTTAATCCTTTTAATCCAAGGAGAATAGACTGTAAATACGCATAAAAAGAATTGGGACTAACCGGAATTACTTTTTTACTCAAAGCATAAGAACTTAAACAGTTTTTTTCATCAACATCATCTTTAATAATAAGTTCATAGTAGACATTTTCTGCTGGTATATACATCAAAGCGAAATCAAAAGTTCCTTCATCAGGAAGAATATATTTACTCGCAATACTATCAATATGCTTTTTAACGTCACTGACGAAAGTCTTACGCGCCTGACGTTTTTCTTCTTCATTGACCCCGCTTATTAATCGCTTGAAATTTTCTAAAGGAAACTTTGAATCAATACTAACCATTCCCTGCCCCAGAATCAAAACAGCATCAACAATATCATTGTTTTTAAATTTATATTGCTGTTTTACACAAGCCGAAGGTAAAACCTGACTTAATAAATCGCCCAATAGTAACTCGCCTAATCCACCGCGAATTTTAGGAGCTTTTAAGATTTCCTGCAGGCTGGCAATATCTTTCCCTACTTCAAAAACACGCTCAGTAGCTACTGTAAGCGATCCTAAATTCTTCTGCACCTGGCCAAAAATATGGGCGGCAGAATCAATCCGCTCTCCGACACTTTGCTGTGAAACAAATAACTGTTGAGTAATAGCCTGTAGCTTATGATCAATACTAACATTCATATCGCGCATCGAATCATTAACTTGTCCGCGCAGGCCTTCAAGTTGTTGCTGCATTAGCCCTAAAGAGTCCGGCTGTAAGTTTTTTTGATTTTTAAGATTAGTCATTACCAAAAAAACAAACACTACTACTAGCAATATTAAAATCGCGATATTAATCATTCTCTACTTGTTCAGCTTTACAATTAAGCTGCTGGTGCTTGTTCTTGCTGTTTATTTTCTTCTGCTTCTTTAAGTTTACGTTGCTCTTCTTTTTTCTTAAAATCTTTCCAGCACTTCGTATTACAAAAAAATTGCATATTACGATAATAACGCATCTTGGCGACTGGTTTTTTGCAGGAACCGCAACTCTTAGAAATTTCAACCTTTGGCGGCAATTTATCTTTAGGTTTTTCTTGTTTTGTCTCTTCCCCTTTTACCTCAGGAGCTGCTTCTACTTTTACCTCTGTCTCTGCCGTTTGATTTATATCCTGAATTTCTTCTTGTTTTTTTTCATCTTCCATTGTTTTGCTCCTTTCATAAAGCATGGTATTCATTCTAACCTATAATTATTTTAATCTTATCTATGATTATCAGCAAATATCCACATTGACTTACTGTTTAAATATTAATTTTTATAAGGTATTTATAATGACTATTGGGCCCCCATAAAGTCACCTTTACAGGGGCCAATAAGTATTTATATCATATACACATTTTTATTTTTTCTTTTTGCGTCTAGCCATTTTTGCGCGAGAAACATCGCCTTCTTTATCAATAAAATAAAGAAAACCTTCCTCTCTCGTTATTCCTAATTTAGTAACTTTGCCAGGCTTCCCACCCTTTTTTCCACCTCTAGCCATTTTCGCACGTGAAACATCCCCCTGCTTGTCTAGATAATAGAGATATCCTTTTTCTCTTGTGATACCAGCTTTTGATACCTTATCTGCCATAATTTCACCTCCCTCCTTGCTTTAAATTTATACTCAACCGTAATCAATTTCTTGATCTAATAAATCTCGATATAGAACGGTCGTATGTTCGCTCGTCTTCTTTTAAAAAACACGCGGGCAATTGCCCAATTTGACGATGATAATGTAAACATTCACAACAATTTCCCTAGCGTGAACATGAAACATAACTACAATTGCAAATTTCCATATTTTTTGAATGATTTTTGCAATCCATAATTACCCCTTTTACTTTTACCGTCAAATACAAACATCCAAAGGAAAAGATGATTCTGTATCATTTATTCAAAAGCTATGTTCCGATTTTCAGATTACTCATAATCCCATCAAGAGTAGCCAAAGCAGATAATATTGCCATCATACTTGTTTTGGGATTAAGTTTTGAAGGAACATTCTCTGTGCAAGTTAATATTGTACCAAAATCTCCCTTAATTTCAATAGTATGTGTATTTCTTTTTGTTATCGGGCTGGCAACTATACAAACTTTAGTTTTTGTCGCTCCCAGTCCAGCCAGGCTTAGAATAGCCGCAACATTTATATTTTTTGGAAAGCATTCCACTGCCTTTAATGCTGATCCGCTAAAAACAACTTTATCTTTTTTAATAGATTTCAAGTTTATTTTATTTTTCATTAAATAGGGAGCTCCGATAAGACCAGCAACTGGTTTTCTAGTTGTAAGCTTTACTGATTTTATCTTTCCCATCCGAGCCGCCTTAAGCGCGTCTAATCCCGCAATCGCTCCGCTGGGTATATACATTTTTATTTTATTATCCTTAATCTTTTCAAACAATCCCCTTTTAGTTAGCACCCCTCCAACGCTCATCAGCATTACCTGTTTTTTATGCTTTATTACTAGTTCTAAGAGCTCGGGAACAACACTTGCATGAGCTGCCTCAATAATTAAATCACTTTTTCTCACCAACTCTTCTAGGGAAAAATTAAGCATCTTTTTTTTTAAAGAACTGCTGAGGGATTTTAAACTCTCCGGATTTGTTTCTGATACTCCGACTAAACAAATACAATTAGAATATTTTTTCAAGATTACATTTATAAGGTATGATCCTATTGTTCCGCAACCGCAAACACCGACTTTGATCATTTTAAACTCGTTTTCCTTAAATATCCGCTTATTTTAAACCAATATACTTAAATACATAATCAAGTAAATCAATTCTTTGGTAAAACGCTCATCATTTTATTCAAGCTTTTTTTTGCCTTTTTGCGAATGGACTCACTTACCTTTACTTCAAAAACCATATCTTCTAAACTATGGGCAACCCAACCCAAGGTTGTTAATTTCATATCCGCGCAAATAAAATGCTCACTAGGACAATAAAACTTCTTTTCCGGATTTTCTTGCTCAAGACGATAAATCATGCCTAGCTCTGTACCCACAATAAATTCTTTATTCTTATCATTCTTTACATATTTCAACATTCCGCTAGTTGATCCGATATAATCAGCATGTTGAAGCAACTTTTGTGGACACTCAGGGTGTGCCATAAATTTAGCTTTTGGATGGTCTTTTTTTGACTGCAAAATCTCTTCTTCTTTTATCCGCATATGAGTCGGGCAAAACCCTTCCCAGAGTATAATTTGTTTTTCCTTAAGTTGACTTTGGATATAACTACCCAGGTTCTTATCCGGAACAAAAATCACTTGTTTACTTTTCAAGGAATTAACAATCTCAAGAGCATTGCTTGAAGTACAACAAACGTCACTTTCCGCTTTCACATCAGCAGATGAATTAACATAACAAACAACCGGAACTTTGGGATATTTATTTTTTAGAACTTTGAGTTCTTTGGTAGTAATCATATCAGCCATGGGACATCCAGCTTCTTTGACTGGTAAGAGAATTGTTTTTGCCGGATTAAGGATAGATGCTGTTTCCGCCATAAAATGAACTCCGCAAAAAACAACTATCTTCTCTCTTACTTTGGTAACCGCACGACTTAGCTCCAAAGAATCTCCGACAATATCCGCAATCTGCTGAACTTCAGGACGTTCGTAATTGTGGGCAATAACAACTGCTTTTCTGCTTTTTTTAAGCTGAATGATCTTTTGACTTAAAGCTTCCAAATACTTTTTATCTTCGCTTTTCTGTATTATCTTTTGCATTTATTTTCTCTTTATAAGTCTATTTTTTTCGTCAACAAAAACAGTTTTTTGTTTATGCTCAGCCGCTTCCTCATTAGAAACCAGACAATAGGATATAATAATAATAATATCCCCCACTTGAGCCCATCTAGCTGCCGGCCCATTCATACAAACAACACCGCTTCCCGCTTCACCCTCGATAACATAGGTTTCAACTCGTGAGCCATTGTTCACATTTACAACTTGAACTCTTTCACTGGGGTAGATGTCAGCTTCTTTTAAAAGATTTTTGTCAATAGTAATACTACCCATATATTGAAGATTAGCATCTGTTACTGTGGCCCGATGTATCTTTGATTTACTCATTATCCGCAACATCAATTTATCCCTTTCAATCAACTTTAACTATTATATTATCAATTAACCTTACTTTGCCTATATATACGGCTAAAGCAATTAATACCTTTGTCTTTGCTTTTAATTGTTTAACTTCATTTAAACTATCAGCATCGACGATAACAATGTAATCTATTGTAGCAAACTCCGACTGAGAAAGCAATCTTTTCATTTGCGAAATTATTTTGGCAGTTTTTCTCAGTTTTTTCGCAATCAAGTGTTTGGCTTTTTTCAATGATAGGTACAGCAAAATCGCATCTCGGCGATATTTAGCATCCAGATAAGCATTGCGTGAACTCATTGCCAATCCATCCAGCTCCCTGATTATCGGTAAAACCTTTATTTTCAAAGGCATATGTAAATCCTTAACCATTTTTTTAATAACCAATGACTGCTGTGCATCTTTTTGCCCAAAATAAGCAATTCCTGGTTTTACAATATTAAATAATTTGTTTACAATCGTAGTCACTCCGCTAAAATGACCGGGCCGGGACTTTCCACACAGTGACTCAGTGATTCCTTTAACCCGCACTTCAGTCATATACCCTACAGGATATATCTGCTCGTCTTTTGGGATAAAAACATAATCCACATTTTGCTGTCTGCACAATTTTAAGTCAGTTTTAATATCTCTGGGATACTTCTTAAAATCTTCTTTAGGCCCGAATTGTAAGGGATTCACGTAAATACTTACAACCGTAATATCACATTCTTTAACCGATCTTGCGATCAAAGACAAATGGCCATTATGCAAATATCCCATTGTTGGCACAAAACCAATAGTTTTTGATTTTTTTTTCAACTGATCTGCGATAGCCTGCATTTGAATTACATTATGGATGATTTTCATTATATTATCCTGATAAGAAAAAATGTTTATTTACTTTCTGTCCTAGAATTCAACTCTGTAAAAAGTTCTTTGATCGTTCGTTTAAACAAAGGATGAATTACTCCTGAAGCAATCTCCATAAAAGGTTTTAATACAAATAAACGCTCTTGCAGCAAAGGATGCGGGATTATTAACTGCTGAGTATTTAAAACAATGTCCTCAAATAAGAGAATGTCTAGATCCAAAGTCCTCGGCTGATTCTTCAGCCCTGACCGAATACGGCCAAGCTTTAATTCAATATTCTGCAGATTTACCAAGAGTTCAAGAGGGTTAAGGACTGTATTAAGCTCAATAACTCCGTTAAGAAATTTGCCCTGAGCCGGGCCGCCAACTGGGTCAGTTTCATATAATCGAGAAATCTTTATCACATTTATATTTGCATTTTGCTTTAACAGCAAAACCGCTTTATCTATATAAGACCTGCGATCACCAATATTTGATCCGATCCCCAAATATACCTTATTTTGCTTTTGGCTCATACTTTAGATATTTAAATTTAAAAAGTTTAGGGATTAAGCATCTTAAACTGTTTGAAGTTTAGCTAAACGGTCAAGCGCTTGTTTAATTCTTTTTTTATCCTGAGTCAAAGCAAAGCGGATAAACCCTTCTCCATACTTACCAAAACCGATTCCCGGGGTAACCACAATATCCGCTTTATCTAAAAGCATATTAGCTACCTCGATAGATTTCATTTTATAAGGATATTTCGTCCATACATAAAAAGTTGCTTTAGGCGATTTAACCGGCCAGCCCAGTTTTTTTAAACCCTCGACTAAAACATCGCGTCTTTCCATGTATATTTTTGCCATTTTTTGATAAAAAACCGGTTTAGATTTTAAAGCCGCTATTCCGGCAATTTGCACTGCCTGAAAAATCCCTGAATCCATATTTGACTTAAATTTAGCTAAAGCCGCGACAACATCTTTATTTCCGCAAATCCAGCCGATTCTCCAGCCGGTCATATTATATGTTTTAGATAATGAATGAAACTCAACCGCTACATCCTTTGCGCCGCTGATACCTAATATCCCCGGGGCTTTATATTCATCAAAACACATCTCAGAATAAGCCATATCAAAACAAATTATAATCTCATTTTTTTTGGCAAAAGTTACCAGTTCTTTCAAAAAACTTTGAGGAACAATTGCTGCCGTAGGATTATTCGGATAATTAATAAATATTAACTTTGCTTTTTTAAGCACAGATTGCGGAATTGCTTTTAAGTCAGGCAAAAACCCGTTTTTCTCTTCCAGCGGCATTGCATAAAATTCTCTGTCTGCCAGAATAGTAGCGTTTCGGTAAGCCGGGTATCCCGGGTCAGGAACCAAGCTAATATCCCCTTTATTTAAAAAAGTGAAGGGAAAATGAGCAATTGCTTCTTTTGAGCCAAGAACCGGAAGTATCTCGGTTGCGGGATCAAGTTCCACATTAAATCTATTCTTATACCATAGAGCAATTTCTGAACGTAATTGAGGCATGCCCGCATCTAATGCGTATTTATGATTAGCCGGATCTTTAGCCGCCGCATTCAAAGCTTCAATTACATGCATCGGAGTCGGAGTATCCGGATCTCCAATACCCAAATCAATCAGATCACGCCCGGCTTGTCTGGCCTTACGTTTTTCTTTATCAATTGCCGCAAAAAGATATGGCGGTAATGTTGACAATGTTTTAGCAGCTTGAATATCCATTTATATTTCCTCTCGTTTTCAACTTTCAACTTTCAACTTTATAACTTTAAGAACTTTATACTTTTAGGACATCCTGCATATTATACAAACCAACAGGCTTATTCACAACCCATTTAGCCGCCTCAAGCGCTCCCTTAGCAAAAATATCTCTGGTCTTGGCCTTATGACTGAACGATAATGTATCTACATCACTTTCAAATATAATCTCATGGTCTCCCACAATTTCCCCTTCGCGAATAGCTTCAATATCCTCAACCTGTTGATTATTTTGGGATTCAATGATTGCCGCAAATTGCTTAGCTGTACCGCTAGGAGCATCCTTCTTATGAATATGATGTGCTTCAATAATTTTAACTTTATAGTCCTTAAGTTTAGCTGCCGCCTGTTTGACCAAATCAAACATCACATTAACACCTACAGACATATTCGGCGAGTAAACAATCGCGATATCTTTCGCCGCTTCTTCAATAATTTCTACTTGATCTACACTCAGACCAGTAGTTCCAATAACCATTGTTTTTTTATGTTTAACCACAAAATCCAGCAAATCTTTTTTATCAGTCATTGGAGTAAAATCAATAACAACATCCACTTGTTTGATTTTATCCAGATCATCACTTACGATGATGCCTTCAAGCATAGAATTAATCTCTGGGCAGCCTTTTCTCTCAAAACCAATAAATGTCTCAAGTTGCATATCTTGACCCGCTAATGCGATGATTCTTTTGCCCATTTTCCCGCAACAGCCAACAACTCCAATCTTGATCATTTCTTTTTCCCCTTCAAAAGCCCGTATTCAAGCAGTGCAACATTAAGTTTTTTTAAATTATCTTCATTCATTGGACATAAAGGCAAACGCAACCCTGGTTCACACATACCGAGAATTTCCATTGCAGTTTTTACGCAAATCGGATTTGTTTCCAAAAACATAGATTTAATCAAAGGCAATAACTTATAATGCATCTGTTGCGCCAGTACAAGGTTTCCCTTTTCAAACGCTTCTATCATTTTGGCTACATCTTGCGGAACAATATTGGCAACAACCGATATTACCCCCGCGCCTCCAATAGCTAGCAATGGCAATGTCAAGGTATCATCTCCCGATATTAAATCAAAATCTTTAGGACAAAGCATTTTAATTGTCGCCATCTGCTCAAGATTTCCTGATGCCTCTTTAATCCCGACAATATTTTTAAACTCATGCGCTAATCTAGCTATGGTTTCCGGCAGCATATTCACTGCTGTTCTTCCCTCTATATTATATAAAACTATCGGGATATCCACATTTTCCGCGATTTCCTTAAAATGCAAATAAAGCCCTTTTTGTGTTGGCTTATTATAATAAGGAACGATTAATAATGCTGCATCAGCCCCTGCCTCTTTAGCATGTTTTGTCAGCCTGATAGCCTCATATGTATTATTTGAACCAGTTCCGGCAATAACCGGAACTCTTTTATTAGCAGTCTGAACTACCAACTCAATTACCCGCTCATGTTCCGCTAATGACAGCGTCGCTGACTCTCCCGTTGTGCCGCAAGGCACAATTGCTGTAGTTTTATTTTTAATATGGAAATTAACTAACTCCTTTAGCTTATCCTCATCTAGTCTTCCATTTTTAAACGGAGTTACTATTGCCACCATCGAACCTTTAAACATAACATTCTCCCTTATAAACTATTCTGGCATTACCTTCCAACCAAACGTTTTTAAATACTCCTTTTTCATAATCAAAGTAAACTTTAAGAACTTCGCCGCCCTTTGTTTTAATATCCACACTGTATGAACCGTCAGCATAAAGAAATTTATGATGATAAATCAAAGCTGCAGCTACTGAGCCGGTGCCGCAAGCTAATGTTTCATCTTCCACTCCTCGTTCATAAGTACGAATACACAAAGAATCATGTTCGTCTATTTTTACAAAATCCACATTTGTGCCTTCCAGCTCAAAATGTTTATGATACCTAAGCAGCCTTCCCAGCAGCCGCACATTAACTGCCGGCAAATTTTCCACAAAACACACACTGTGCGGCACACCCGTATTCACATAATTAACCTGGTGAATTCTTCCATCAATATTTAAATTAATATTCAACTGCATATCCAAAGGCGGCGTCATCCTGACTTTAATTCCATTTTCATTTAGCTCAGCGTTAAGTATACCCGCCAATGTTTCTATTTTCATATTCTTCTTGTTTTTATATAAAGCGGCGCAGCGAATTCCATTGCCGCACATCTCTGCTTCTGAGCCATCAGGATTAAATATCCGCATTTTAAAATCAGCTTTTTTTGACTTCTCAATAAAGATCAATCCATCAGCACCAATCCCCGAGGTTCTGACACAAAGTAATGCCGCGATTTCTGATCCATTTTTTAAACCACTTCTCCGATTATCAAAAATAATAAAATCATTTCCTGAGGCAACCATTTTCGTGAATTCAAATTTTATTTTTTTCTTAACAATGATTTTCTTTTTTATCGCGGGCTTTTTCATAGTTACCTTCTTTGTACTTTTTTTCGTAACTATTTTCGCGGGACTCTTAACCATTTTTTTAATTGGCTTCTTATTTGCCATTTTTTTCTTTATCATTTTTTTCATATCCGCCTCTTATAGGTTACCAGTTATCTCATTTTTAATCAGCTCGCTGTAAGTTTCTCTTTTTCTGATTATCTTATATTTACTTCCATCAACTAGGACTTCAGCAGCGCGCCTCCGACTATTGTAATTACTGGACATGCTAAAGCCATAAGCTCCAGCGCTCATCACAGCAAGAATATCGTCTTGACTTAAAGAATCCGGCAGCAATCTTTGTTTGGCCAAAAAATCACCACTTTCGCAAACAGGACCGACTATGTCCGCTTTCTTTAATTTGGTTTTCTTTTTTTTAATAACTGGGATAACTCCATGAAAAGCTTCGTAAAAAGAAGGTCTTATCAAATCATTCATTGCCGCGTCAACAATATAAAATCGTTTAACTGACGTGTCTTTAACATAGATTATTTTAGTTAATAACACTCCGGCATTACCGACAATAAATCTTCCTGGCTCTAAAATCAATTTTAAATTTTTACCCGCTAAAATCGGGATTATTGCCTGAGCATAATCTCTGGCTGTTTGTGGTTTTTCTTTATCGTAAATAATCCCCAATCCGCCGCCGATATTTATATGAGTAATATTAGCGCCATTTTTATTTAACAGCTCAATTAATTTTACCCCTTTTCTAAGCGCCTGAATAAAAGGCGTAACATGCTCGATTTGCGAACCAATATGCAAATGAATGCAGCAGATTTCTAAATTATTCAGCGATTTTCTAAGCTTGAAAAATATCTCTTTGGTTGTTTTTACATCTATGCCGAATTTGTTTTGTTTTTTAGCAGTGGTAATATACTTGTGGGTTTTCGCCTCAACATCCGGATTAACCCTTATCGCTACTTTTTGTTTTTTGCCCAAGCGCTTAGCAATCGCATTGATCAGCTTAAGTTCCGCAACAGATTCGACGTTAAAAAACAATATCCCGGCCTTAATCGCGGATTCTATTTCCTCAGAAGTTTTCCCCACTGAAGCATAAACAATTTTATTAGCCCTTACCTTAATCGCTTGCGCCCGATACAGCTCCCCCCCGGAAACAATATCAATTCCAGCCCCTGCATCTTTTAATATTTTGCAGATACTTAGATTAGAATTTGCTTTCATTGAATAACAAATCAATGGATCAATGGCCTTAAACGCTTTTTTTAGTTTATTAAAATGGTCTAATATAGTTTTTTTGCTATAAACAAATACTGGACTACCCACTTTTCTCGCAATATCATCAAGGCTGACTTGTTCACAAAACAAGCGATTGTTTTTCATTTTAAAATCATGCATTAACTCTTGGCACCTTTCTGTTGATAGATTTTTTCGAATTCACAGCATGTTCAGAATGCATTACTTTCTGAATGTCTTTTTGGTTAAGTTTAGAATGAAAAGTTTTTAACATTTTATCCGGCATATCTTTGATTGCAATAAGATTATCTTCAGAATAACGCATGATTTTTCCCACAATATCATGCGCGTCTTTAAACGCGACACCTTTAAAAACCATAAATTCCGCTAGTTCGGTAGCGTAAAGCCGCTCATCTTGCAATGCTTTTTCAATCACTTTTTGCTTAAGCTCTACCCCTTTAATAAATTTTGCCATTATTTTCAATTCGTCTTTAATCGTCTCAACCGATGAAAATAACGGTTCTTTATCCAGCTGCATATCCCGATTATAAGTCATCGGAAGCCCCTTCATCGTTGTCATCAGTGATATCTGATTGCCATAAATCCTTCCAGTATAACCGCGGACAAGTTCGAGAAAATCCGGATTTTTTTTATGGGGCATCAAACTGCTGCCCGTACAAAACTCTTCCGGTAAATCCAAATAATCAAATTCCTGAGTAGAATACAATATAAAATCCTCAGACAAACGAGATAGATGCATCTGAATAATCGAAATCGCTCCGAGAAATTCCATTATAAAATCCCGATCGCTAACATTATCCATGGAATTTTCCACGGATTTGACTTTCTCCGATTCATTTTGTTTATAATTAAAACAAATCTCAATTGCTTTACTATATTCTTTTTTGTTCAAAGATGTTCCGGCCAAAGCTCCGGCTCCGATATAAGGAACTACTGAATCATAAAATTGTTTTACCCGCTTAAAATCCCGATTAAACATATGCGCAAAAGCAAGCATATAATCACTGAATAATATTACCTGCGCCCTTTGCGTATGCGTATAGCCAATAAACGGCTGTTTTGCATATTTTTCCATCAAGCTTATACAGCTATCAATCAAATCCTTAAGTAAGCTTTGGATATTTAGCGCCTCATCCAAACAATATAATTTTTCGCTAAACACAATCTGATCATTACGCGATCGCAATGTATGCACTTTTGCTGCTAAAACCCCAATTTTTTTTTCTAAACGATTATGAATATCAGTATGGATATCTTCTGAACTCATATCCGGAGTAAATTTCTTAGTATCAATCTCTTGAATAATCGCATTCAAAGCATCGAGGATTTTCTTTGTCTCAGCTTTAGTCAAAAGATTACTTCCGCCTAAAGCCAGAGTATGAATTATCGAATGAAACACATCAATTCTTGCTAGTTTATAATCATACTGAATCGATTTCGAAAACTCTTCAAAATCACTGTCAATTTGCTTCTTAAATCTGCCGCCCCATAATTTTTTCGCCATTATAACTCCTCTAAAACAGTTAATGGTCTACTACACATTTGTCCCCTGGCAAAAACACATCTTTTCGCTAAGCCTGAGCCTACATCGTGCAGGCTCAGCCGCGCGTTCTCACTAATGATTCCGAAAATATCTGCTTGGTCGCAGATATTTCGGACTAAATTCGAGCAGGCTGACTTGACTTCGCTAACACTTCGTAAGTCAGGCTCTCATTTAAAGCGCCGCTCAAAGAGAATTTTTGCCTAGCGCATTGGATTTGCTTTTCTATTCGCTAACCGCTAATTGATAAATATCTATACATCGTTTACCCGAAAGTCTCAGGACATCGTTTACTCAGATAGGAATAACGCAATAAATGAAGTCGTTCCTAACTTGCGTATATATTGTGTGACTATCGTCT
>JAHITY010000071.1 GCA_018817165.1 Candidatus Omnitrophota bacterium | reverse complement strand
ACGATTTCTTGGAAGAATTAATAAATGGTGAAGCTCATTGAATGTTTTTATCTGGAAGGTAATTCCTTGCTTGGAAAGGCAAAAGTAAGAAATTTTGTCTAACGGGGAACTTTTTTCTTGTCAATCGTTATAGTATGTCCCACTCTTTTCACACTCTTTTTCTACTTAATTCACATCCAACACTTCCACTAATTCTGCTATTACTTTAAAATCTTCACTGTTAACATCTTCCAGAACAATATCCTTAAATTCCTTATTGTCCGGGGAAAGAGTAATTTTTTTATGCTTCCAGGTGCCCTCATCAAAATATTCTTTTTCGCTATGATAACGTTTTATGGTAAATCGTTGTTGTGTTTCTGAATCAGACACTAAACTTGAAGCAACAATAACAACTAGCCCATTGCGCGATCCGCCCTTATCAAACCTAAAGATACAATAACTCCCGTCTTTAATGGTCGGCTCCATTGACTTCCCAACAACTTTCGCGATAAACATATCCTCTTGCGGTTTCTTGCCTAATTTTACTGGCTTCCAACCAAGCAAATCCACTGGCTGCTCTTCACCAAATGATGTTGCGATAGCCGCAACAGAATAAACAGGCAAGTATTCTGTGTATTTTTCTTCATTTCCCAGATCTTCGTCAGAAACTATATCGCTTAAAAATAAAGTTTCTTGATCCTCGTCTATTTTGACAGCGCTACCCTCTTCCTGCGCGTTTAAACGCTTATATACTTTCTTAATAAGATAATCTTTAACCACTGATGAGAAGGCCTTGTCATCCATTATTTTATTAAAAATATCCTGATTCTGCTCCATGCGGTCTATTAATTTATCCCTAAACACATCTTCAAAACCGAATTTAAAGTTTTCTATTGTATTACTCTTTGCCTGAGTTCCAAGCTTCTCATTTAAAACTAACTCTTCTTCTATCTGATCAAAAAAGAGTTTATCCGCTTCGGTAAAATCTGTTCCGAATCGATCATTTAAAATCTTTACAATTTCAGATAACTGGGCAAACTCTTCCTTGTCTTTCTTTGTCCCTGCTTCGGTAACCGGTTTAAGTCCGATATTTGCCCCTTTTTGCAACTCAATTTTTCCTTCCGCGACTTTCTGTAACCTATAATACTCTAAAGCTACCTCATCGTCTAAAGTAAAACGACCTTCGTTTGTTCTTTTAGGAAGCTTTTTAAGTAGAAAACGGGTATAAGCATAAAACTTTTCAAGCTCAACATCGCTAAACGGCATAATCTGCGCAAGAAAAGCATATAATCGCACAAAAACTCGGCAAGTATTCGCGAAATCTTCCTTATATTCGTCCTTTTCAATCTTTTCATACCTTTCAACAGCTTTATCAACCAGTGCGTTCAAATATGCATGTTCAGTCCTATTGTGCAGTTTTTTATCCTTAAAGAAAATATCACAAAAAGCATCAACATCAGAATAATCAATCACTTTAAATGTCTTAATCTTATTCTTGAGATCATACAGTTTATTTGGATCTGTTACATCTATAAGAGAAGTTTCTTCGTAATAGGGCTGGAAAGCATTAAGGATATCTTCCCGGTTATTCACAAAATCAAGAATAAATGTATCATCTTTACCTGAATGTGTTCTATTTAACCGGCTTAAGGCCTGAACAGCTTTTACCCCATCCAGCCTTTTGTCCACATACATAGTATGTAATAACGGCTGGTCGAATCCAGTCTGATATTTTTCCGCGACTAGTAAAAGCTGATACTCTGATGTGCTAAATTTTTCCGGAAGTTCTTTTTCTTTAATATGTTTTGCTTTACCATTTGCGTCAATATATACATTCATGCCTTCCTCGGTATATTCAGGAGGAATCCCATCAAGTAAAACCTTTCCGGAAAAAGCAACCAATGCCTTAATATCTTTATATCCTTTTTCCTTAAGATATTGGTCAAACTCTTGCTTATACCTAACAACGTGTTCTCTTGATGCGGTAACAACCATTGCCTTTGCCTTTCCGCCGATCTTTTTCATTGTAACTTGCCTGAAATGTTCAACAATAACTTCTGTTTTCTGAGCAAGATTGTGCGGATGCAAGGTTAAAAACCGTGCTATAGCTATGGCGGCTTTCTTTTTATTTACATTCGGGTCATCTTCAATTTTCTTTGATAACTGAAAATATGTTTTATACGATATATAATTCTGAAGCACATCAAGAATAAAACCTTCTTCTATCGCCTGTCTCATAGAATAAAGATGAAACGGCTCCGGCTTTCCGTCTTTACCTTTTCTTCCAAAAGTCTCAATTGTTTTTGCTTTAGGAGTAGCCGTAAAAGCGAAAAAGCTGACATTTGATTGTGGCCCGCGAGCTCTCATCATTTCTCTGAGCCCGTCCTCAACATCATCTTCATCGCGAATCATCAATACTTTTTTCAAGTCTCCAGCCATCTCACCGCCCTGCGAGCTGTGCGCTTCATCCACAATAACCGCGTAATTACTTTTAGGTAATTCTTTAACCTTATCAAGAACAAAAGGAAATTTCTGCAAAGTTGTTATGATAATATTCGTTCCGCTCGTCAAAGCATCCGCTAACTGCTGAGAATCTTTGTCTATTTTTTCAACAACACCTCTTTTATGCTCAAACTGATAAATTGTATCCTGAAGCTGTTGATCCAGAACAAGCCGATCAGTAATAACAATTACTGAGTTAAAAATTCTATTATCTGAACCGTCATGAATACCTGCCAAGCGATAGGCCAGCCACGCTATTGAATTGCTTTTCCCGCTGCCAGCACTGTGCTGTATTAAATAGTTCTTACCTGTACCATTAACTAAAGCGTCTTTAGTAATCTTTCTTACTGAATCAAGTTGATGGTAACGCGGGAAAATCATCTTTTCTTTTCTAACCTTTTTCCCTTCAATTAAATATTCCTCGCTTTGTAAATGAACAAATCGCGCGAATATATCCATCCAGCTTGTTTTCTCAAAAACTTCTTCCCATAAATAATGAGTTTTGTGTTTACCGTCAACAACAGGATTCCCAGCACCTTTATTAACCCCTTTATTAAAAGGCAAATAGCTGGTCTTACTTCCCTGAAGACGAGTTGTCATATAAACAACATCCGTATCAACAGCAAAATGCACAAGCGCGCGCTTTTTGAACTGGAATAAAAGCTCCTGCGCATCTCGGTCATATTTATACTGTTGTTTCGCGTTATCCGCATTCTGACCGGTAAAGGGATTTTTAAGTTCCATAGTTGCTACAGGAAGACCGTTAAGGCTTAAAACCATATCAACAGAACTTTCGTCTTTAGAACTATAATGAACCTGACGAGTAACTGTAAGTATGTTTTTCTCATACAATGATTGAGTTTCCGGGTTAAGACCACTAACAGGTTTAAAATAGGCCAATTTAAACTTTTTGCCATAATCAATAATCCCGTTTCGTAAACAATCAAGCATCCCTCTCACATCAAGTTCCTGATTAAGCCGGTATAAGAATTTTTTCTCTATTTCAGCATTATGAATGGATTCAAGTTCTTCCCACACATCCTTTTGAGTTTCCTTGATAAACTGCAAAAGCACGGAAGTATCAATTGCCAAATCACGATTAAAATTAGTTGGATCGCCTTTAACATATCCCCCATCCACAAGAAGACTTTGCTCTATTAATTCTTCAAATGCTTTTTCATTATATATGCTCATATTTTAAATTTTCCTATTTTTTTTAAAAATAGCTTGAATATCAGCCTTTCCCCAGGTATACTTATATTAGCTCATCTGCCATGTGTAGAAGGAGTAACGGGGTCGTCAGCAATGACGTCCCCAGCTTATTTATAGGTATCGTATTCCTTCTGTAATTTATTCTTTTGATGATCATTAGTCACAGGATATGCCGTCCACAATAAAATATAATGCTTCCTTTTCCGTAATATGACCAAATACTCTTTTTCTTTAAGCCATAAGCAGATATTATGTTCAATACCCTTACGAGAATACCTTTTATTTTCCCAAACTAAAATAACAGGATTGTTTTCATTTTCTATAACCGGACGCGGCCAGCGAATCCGTTCACATCTGCGAAAATCAGGAATACGGTCTTCTTCTCTTTTGGTTTCATAAGCCTCTTGGATTAAATGCCAAAAATTTGATTCCTTATCTTGGTATAAAGGCAAGCGTTTTACACTAATATCCTTATCTCTAAATTTTGGTTTTGAATCCAAAAAGTCTGTTTTATAAAAAGCGTAAAGAGCGTCTAAATACTTATCCCAATCTGCATATGTATCATAAAAAACTAAATCCGGCAGCCAATCAAAGTCATTCGGCATTTTCGTCACCTCTATTTGGCGTCCAAAAAAACAAGTTCATTTTATCCTCTTTAAGCAAAGTCTTGGAAAGCAAGCTATATCCGGAAAGCTCTCTGATTAATGCAATTAACTCCATTTTTGCCGAGCTACCAATTAACCCACGATTAGCATATCCAACCGCTCCGATTAAAAGATCCGCTACTTGCAACAACTCTATTTCATGAGAATGAACTGAACGGACATCCTTAATAATCTCTTTTGAAAAATCATACTTACTATTGCATAGCACATCATGCAATTTTATAATTTTCTCACCGCTTCTGGTGTCTTTCTTGTCTAAAAATATTCTGTAGCGTGAATGAGGCTCAAATACAACATTCAAAAGACAAAAAAACATCTTATAATACCATGTATCATGGTCCTGATTTTCAAATCTCGCATGATCAAGCTGATCCTTTTCCTTAATCACAACCGCGCGAAAATGAAGATTAGCTTCGTCAAAAAAGAAATTTACAATTTCTTTGTAAAAAGCTATCTTTGCCGGGGATACTTTTGTCCATTTAATTTCAAAATTACTCGGCAATCCATGTTTTACTTTTATTTCCCTGACTCTATCAAACATATCTTTTTTTACTTCATCCAGACACCAAAGAGCACCTAAAGTCATAACATTATTACTATCATTCTCCAAATGACAACTTTCATCACAATAAACATTGTATAGTTTATTTTCTGTTAGCATTTTACTGTCTCCCGGATATCAATCTTGCCAGTCACCACTTCAGAAACTAAAGCACTGCGGTATTCTTTGAGTAGTTCAATTGATTTTTGTTCACTTTTGATCTGTTCAGCAACCAGTGATATCTTATTGTCAATGAATTTAGTAATTTTTTTCTGTTCATTATAATCTGGCATTGGAAGCACAAAGGTACTTAATTCTTCAAAATTTAACCCTTCTCTCGATATTCCATTTTGGTTATTAATTATCTGTTGTTGCCCAAGCTCTGAAGACAAACAATAAGTTAAATATTTTGTTAGCGCAAACTTATTAGGTCTGATTATGCAAACATGTTGATTCACATTTGCTTCACCAAGATTTTCCGGATAATAATAACATCTCCCTATAGAAGCTCCTGTTATATTGAGTAAAACATCTCCCGCAAAAACTTTTGATCCTATCATATTATCATGGACTTCTTGGGATATATAGGCAACATCATCTAGTCGCAAACCATCGAAATGGATATTTTGGCTTCTTAGAAAAAGTACGCCATCAAACTGATACACAGAAGCTCCACCTTTTGGAGTAACACCACTACCGATCTTTTTGCTAAGATATTTTAATCGTTTAACATCCCAATGCTTAGGAATCCTACCTAACCATTCAATCCCAGATTCTTTCATTTCCACATTAGGATCAAGCCCTTTGGTAACCGCCTGATTAATAATCGCTATGCGTTCTTCTTTTAAAAGCTCAATCATTCTTTCTTTTTTGGCGATTAAGTCATCGATTTGAATAGTTTTGCGATCGAGAAAAGCAGATAGCGCTTCTTGTTCCTCGAAAGCCGGATCAGGAACAACCACATTGTTCACTTGCTCCACGGATACAGCACTATATGTAGAACCCGTTGATATTCGATTCAATTCATCTGATAAACATAATACTCGATAATATGAATACTTCTTATTTGAACGTTTTGGTCTTATGGCGCATAAACCTCGCCCAATTCCATATGTCTGATCAGCAATATTCACCGCACCAACCGGAGCTCTCACAGATAAAAGAATATCATTTTTCTCAGCAAGCTTATTTGGGTGCTTACACCAAACATTAGGAATAGGATTTAAACTTGAGAAATCAGCATTGCCTTGCAGAAAAGGCACTCCTGCTTCATCTCTGTTACAGTCATCCGATTCTGGCGATTGCCCCATTATAGTTCTATCAAGATATTTAAGCCTCTTAAAATTCCAGCTCTGAGGAATCCTTCCAATCCATTCTATTCCCGAATTTTTGCATGTACTGTACTGCTTCATAAAAATTGGCCCGTTCTATTTAAATCATTTTTAACAATCCACGGTAAATTTACCTCTGATAATAAAGGGGCCATGACGTCAACCTTTAGCTTTTGATGAAAGATCTTGCCATCTAAAAGAACCTCCGTAAGATACCCCTTACAGAATTCATTTATGCTATGAGAAATTATAATCGGGAGTTTTTGCAATTGCCCGATCAAAGCCTCTTCATTCCCTACAAATCCAAGTTCAGTCATTTTATTGCGCAAAACGGTCAACATAACGGTATTGGAAAAAGAAAACACATCGTTTCCTGAGCTATCGCTCCCCATCCAAAATTCAAGATCTCCGACCTCTTCCATAGCTTTTTCGATATAAGCCTCAATTTCCTGATAATGATCAAAATGGAAACCAAATTTATTTCGGATAAAAGAAAATAACTTTTTATTTTTTACTTCGGAAAAAAAAGCCTCAACTTCATTCCAGCGACATAAAAGATTCTCAGAGAATCCTTCTTTTTCTGTTACGATTTTCTCGCTGTCCACAAATTTCCAGACTTCGTAAACTTTGCTTATAAGTATTTTAGAAGTTGAAAAAATCAATGTAACAAAAACCGTTTCATCTATTTTTGCGTTTCCTGTTTTTTGCTTTCCCCCATAAATAAGCATTTTTCTATATAAATCCATATCCCGCATCATACTTGTTAACATCAATAACCGTTTTTTATCACGCGCAGAAAGGCTTGCTACCGTTTCTTTAGGTAAAACTAATTGATGGAACTCAAGCAACTTTTCCCTATCAATACTAGCTTCACTCATGATTCTAAAACCTCACTCATTAACCCTTCAGTCTCTTTTTCAAGCGCAAGAATATCTTTCCGTATATCCTCAAGACTTCGCAATGGTTTGTATTTGTAAAATTCTTTGGTAAAGTTGATCTCATACCCTATCTTATCTTTACTCCTATCCATCCAGGCATCAGGAACATGAGGCAAAACCTCTTTTTTAAAATATTCCTCAACATTATCATTCAGCGGCACATTTTCACAATCCCGAAGATCTGGATCAGGTTCAGGATTTCCTTTCGCGTCCATACAAATATCAGCTGTTTCATCTCTTTCTGATAACACTTTAAGAATCATTTTTATTATCGGCGCTTTAATTTTATCGCCCTTTTTATCAAATATTTTTTTCAGGTCATTTATAAACTCATCCCGATTTTTATACAACTTTTTGGAATCCATCTTCGATAAATTACTCTTAATAAATTTCTGATATTCTTCGCCTTCTTCTATCTCCTTTAAAGCCCTGTCACCCTTCTTTTTTGATTTTGCCAGATTTTTAAAAAATGCTTCATCATCTAAGCGAGCAATACGCTCTTTGCTAGCCTGGAAATTAAGACGTAAGGGACGCTCAACGGTAACTCGCGTATAACCAAAATGGCTATTATCAAATATTTTACACAGCTCGCCTTGTTTAAACTTTCCGTATATTTGAGTTATTTCTTCGATTTGGTTATCTTTAATTTCATGGCGTTTATTCCCAAGGCTGCGGGACATTTTTTGAAAAAAACCAACGGCATTAACAAACTGGATTTTCCCTTCACGTTTTTTATCTTTTCTATTGGTTACAATCCAAATATAAGTTGCGATCCCTGTATTATAAAAAAGCTGATCCGGTAAAGCGATAATTGCCTCAAGCATATCATTTTCAATAATCCACCTACGTATTTCACTTTCACCACTTCCGGCTCCGCCGGAAAACAAAGGAGAGCCATTAAAAACTATCCCTAAACGAGCGCCGCCGTTTTCCGGCCGCATCTTTGAGATCATGTGCTGTAAAAATAAGAATGAGCCATCGCTGATTCGCGGCAAGCCCGCACCAAAACGCCCGGTAAAACCTTGTGTTTCACTTTCCTTTTTTATTTCAGTCTCAACTTTTTTCCACTCAACCCCAAACGGAGGATTACTAAGCATATAATCAAACTTTTCATCTTTTAGTCCATCCTGAGTAAAAGAATTTCCTCTCTTAATATTATCGGTATTCTGTCCCTTAATCAGCATATCTGAATTGCATATAGCGTATGATTCATCATTAAGTTCTTGTCCAAATACTCTCAAATCAGCATCGGGATTAAGCTCACGTAAATATTCCTCAGCAACTGAAAGCATTCCTCCTGTTCCGCAAGCAGGGTCATATAAGGTCTTTAAAATCCCTTTTTTAGTTAAAATCTCTTTATCATTCAAAAATAGAATATTTACCATAAGCCGGATAACTTCACGCGAAGTAAAATGCTCTCCAGCTGTTTCGTTGGATAAATCAGCAAATTTACGGATAAGCTCTTCAAAAATATATCCCATTTCAATATTCAAGATCTTATCAGGATGTAAATCAATTTCAGCAAATCGCTTGATCACTTTGTAAATAAGATTAGATTTGTCAAGCCGTTCAATATGATCGTTAAAATTAAACCGCTCCAAAATAGTTCGGGCATTCTTAGAAAAACCGTTGATATAGTTTTTAAGATTTGCACTTATGTCATTTGGATCTGCTACAAGCTTTTGAAAATCAAATTTACTCTTATTATAAAAAGAGAGTTTTGCCTGACGTTTTAGGACTGCTTCCAATCCCGCAGGAGATAAACCTTTGCTCTTTGATAAATAATTCAATACCTTTTGTTTAGTCGGCTCAAGTACACAATCCAGACGGCGCAAGACTGTAAGGGGCAAAATTACCTTACCGTATTCAGATTGTTTATAATCTCCACGAAGAAGATCAGCAATGCTCCAGATAAAATTCGCGCTTTCTTTAAAATCTATAGTCATATTCTTTTAAGGTTCCTTCCGCGATTTATAAAAAACAATATGAGTTGTTCAAAGTCTCCCCACCAACTCATCAATCTTAATCTTAAAAACACTAGCAAGTTTTGTTAAAGTATCTAATGTCGGATTTTTATTATTTCCAGATTCGATTTTGATTAGTGTGCTGTAGGTAATGTCTGCTTTTTTGGCTAGCTGTTCTTGGGATAGATTATGTTTCTTTCTGAGTTTTTTGATATTGGCGGCGAGCATATTGTTCTCCATTTTAATTTGAAGACTAAAAAATAATTATATATTTTACTTGACCCATTCGACAGAGCTCAGGGTCTGTACAAAATTATTTACATAATTTTGCTTGACAAGCTATCAATATATTGCTACTATTATATTAGTAGTAGGCTAATAATATATTGCTTTTAATTAAATGCTATTTTAGCGCTTATGCTTAAAAATATCAAGGATTTTCAATGACATCAGCATTTAATTCACCCGCTTAATCGCCAACCCAAAACAAAAAAACCCCTGCCCTGATAAATTCTCAGAACAGAGGTTTTTATTTGGTGGAGGTGGCGGGACACTTATCTACTTGTCATCCAAGTAGCGTGGACTATCTCTTCATCCGCCAAAATTTATTTCTGGCGGAGCCTGGCGTATTATAAGAGGTATAAATTTACCGTTGGTTCAATTTTTTTCCAACAGTACACTCTCCTATCTCCTCTATAATAGAGGAAGTCTCTGCAGGGCTTTGACACCCCTCAGGATTACCCTTGCTTTCGCATTAGGGCTTCCCTGATGTAAGCCAGATTTTTCATTTCGAATTACTTCGAAAGTCGACCTTACTGATCGAACCCGCGTCCTTAAGCAACAAATAAGGGTATCTACATGTTTAGCCTATTATTTATCTTTCTGTTTAAATCCCCAATAGACACGGTATTTAAACAGGCAGCTTTTGAATGTTTGACCTTACCCGTCAAAAACAAACCAGGTAAAGCGAGTCTGTAAGTGACGTTTCTTAACCCCCCAGACAAAAGGCCAAAAAACGGGTTAATTTATTTTATTAAATTAACGCTGGTGCAGGTACAAATCCCGCGAAAGAAGGATGAGCAATGCCCGATCCAATTTTCTCAAGAAGTGCATCTACGCTTACTGGAACTTTAGTTTCAGCATTTATTATTTTGCCAGGTGTTTAACGAGGCCTCCCGACCACCTCGACATGCTGCCCTTATAATATCCACATAAGTCGAACCCCTTCACCCCCAAATTTAATTGAAGATAAGTTATTCAAAATTGTAGAGCATAAGACACTATTTCAAACAACAATACATCGATATTTCTTGTGACTAAGTGTTAACCAGTTAGCCAGTTAACCAGTTACCATTTAACTCGAATCGCTATCTCCGGATACTGGATATTTTGCGCAAGCGCTGTTCAGTTTCTTTATCTTTTATTTTTTCCCGCTGATCGTAAAGCTTGCGGCCTTTAGCTAAAGCCAATTCTACTTTTGCCCGGCCTTTATCATTAAAGTAAATATTCAAGGCTATTAAAGTATAGCCTTTTTCCCGCATTTTCGCAAACAGCTTAGCTATCTGCTTTTTATGCAGCAAAAGTTTGCGGACTCTTTTTGGATCAGCATTGTTATAACTAGCTTTATCATAAGGACTTAGATACAAACTATGCAAAAAAACCTGGCCAGCATCAATCCGGGCAAAACTATCTTTTAAATCAACTTGATTTGATCTGAGCGCTTTAACTTCCGTGCCCTGCAATTCAATGCCTGCCTCGATCTTTTCAATGATTTCATAGCGATGCGCTGCCCGTTTATTGGAAGCAATAATTTTTTTTTCCATAGACGAGGATTATACCATAGCAGCGGTCAGTTTGCAATTATTTCAAGGCTAGAGGATTAGAAGATTCAATCAGATCCAATGATTGGCAACTTTTATATCGCAGTTTGGACAAGCAACATATTTCTTTCTTGATTTATTTTTTGCTTATGAGCGTTAGCAAATATTGCAGCATTCTGATTTACAACTAAAATCTGAACTTCTAAACTATCGATTTTATCTTTTAAATTCTTTATATCCTGCAGCAATTTATTTTTTTCAGTAGCTCTCTGAATACAATCCTGTTCGGCTTTTTCTAATTGATAGGATTGTTCAGCTGAAAGCTTCGTTCTAAGTTCCAAAGAATTAGTATCCCCCTGATCCTTAATTTTGGTAAAAATATCATTCATTGTCGCTTTTTCACTTGCTGCCAAGAGATAATAATTAGGATCGATGAAAATAAAAACTTCTCCATCCTCAAACATTCCTTTTGTATTTGGATAAACCTCAAATCCAAAAGAAGTTTTTTCATTAGAGAACGACTCAAACAACTGTTGGAAATTTTTTATTTCCTGCAGTCGAGACATCCCTTTTTGTTCAATTTCCTGCTCAACCAGGGCAATTTCAGCAATCAAGATATCTTTTTTAGCCAGTAATCCTTCCTGGGATTTTATTTTTAACGCTTCGATCGCCGCTTCCTCTAGATTAAAATCATCTGGTTTTTTAATACTGATTGATTTCCGTTGGACGTCTACTGCGCCTAATCTTTGAATTAAACTTTCACTGTTTATGTCCTGATATTTCTCAATACAAGCAATCAGCTTTTTAAAGAAATCCTTATCCTCCAAAAGCTGACTGAGCAGCTGATCATGCTTAGCTAGTATTGCCATACTTTGCTCAATATACTCAGGATTGTTTGATATTGCCAGCATCCATAGCGCATTAATAAATTCTGCGGGGATTTCTAGGATTTTGCCGGTTTTCCAAATCATAAAAAGATCAATTAAAGCTTTTTGCACAGACTCACGCAAAACCTGCTGATTAGCAGCATCTTTAATATCAAGGATATCCACAGCAAACTGTTCAAGCTGTTTTCGATCAAGCAAGTCAATAAGTCTAGGAATATCCTCGGCTTGAATATTATCTACAGCAGTAATGATGTCTTTTTCTTTGGTCTCATCTTTTTTTAGGACCTTTACATAATGTTCGGCAATTTCTTTCGCGTTTTCATTAAAATAAATTAATTCATACAGCCTATCCAACATTACCAGATCCTGCTCACTGGTTGATAAACCATCCACTATCGGGATTACTTTTTTATAAAATTTAGCTAACATATCATCCCAAGGATAAGAATCCATATTGCTATAATGTATTTTTTCAACTATTTTAATTAACTCAACCAAAGCCTCTGCCTTGTCTTTTTCCTCCAAATTTTCAACCAGCCGCAAAGCAGTATCAGTAAGACTGTCCCATAGAAGATTCCAGGATACCAGCAAAGAAGCCACTAAATACGGCTCATCCAAAAATTTAATACTATCCATACATAGCTGATACCGCTGAGCAATATCCTGCTTGTCTTTTATCTGCAATTCAAATACTTCCGGATCATCAGATAATTTAACTTTTTTATTAAAAAGATTCAAAGTCTGTCTTGCCATTTCCGCGGCCTGATCAATCTTATCACTATCTTTTACTTCTATCCTTTGCATTAATATTTTCAAGGAAAGCAGCATCAATTTCATATCTTTATAATCAGACATTTCATTTAGATATTTTTCTGCAATTTCATCATAATATTTGTCAATCCTTTCCTCTTTGTTTGGCAGCTGAGAGAGCGCCTCATTAATATAGAAAAACACTTCTAATCTCTGCCTATGATATTGATCCTTGTCTTTATCATAATCATCCATAGTCATAGCATCATAATTTGTTTTCATTAATAGAAAAGCCCTATCGATAATTCTAAAAGTATTGCCAGCCTCTGAATTTTCAATCAAATGTTTATCTCCATCTAAAACATTACGGTAAAAAGCAACGATGATCTGAGCATAAAACTTTGCTCTCAATCCAATTTGTTCCATCTGCTTAAGATCAGAAATCTTCTCATAAACATGATCTGACAAGGATGAATCGAGCCAATCTTCCTCGCCTAAATCAATGATTCCAATAAATAATTTTACTTTTTCTTCAACCTCATTATCAGGCAAAGCCATTAGCTTTTTAAATGCATGTTGCCACGATTTAGTTAACAAGTTCTCTATTTTACGAAAAATCGGTTGCTCCTTAAACGCTTCTAATTCCTGGGTTGTTTCTATATCCTCAATCAGATTTTTAAAAACACGTAAAAGTAAAAGAATATCCTGCCCGCTAAAAGCGTGATTTAGAACAATATTTGGATTAAGAAACCCCGACCCCGAAAAGCTTTCACCAAGTCTACCAACCTCATCTACATCAAGAGCTCTACTCAGCTCTGATACTAGCTCAGCAAAAAACTCTTCTTCATTGAGCCCAAAAGCGTTTCCCAGTAATTCTTTTAATTTCCCAGCATCAATCAAAGCCTGGATAATATGTAATACTGGCTTTATCTCTTGATTATCAATCTGGCTTACTGCCAGCTGAAAGGCCTCTTCAAGACTAGCAATATCCTCTTTATTATTTTTCAGAGATAATAAATATTTATTTAAATAAAACAATGACTTATCAGTAAATTTATCAATAATTTCACTCTTCGGTGTTTTTTGTTTAAAAACAGCAGAAGAATGACGAAAAACTTTTCCGAGAACTGCCGGCAATTCAATCCCCGCATTAGAATCCGCGTTCTGCTCAGCAGTTAACTGTTCCTGAGTTTTTTTAGAAACAGAAGCATCAAGCGGAGAGCTCCAGATCATGCCATAATCATTTTCTTGACCAGCATCAGCAATTAGAATCTGATTATTGTTAATCCGGACACTTAGCGGCTTGATTATTTTTTTATCCAAAGGAATCTTTTTTACCACGTGCAGATTATTTACCCCAAGCATCGCATCCTTAACTAAAATACCCCGATTCGAATGCTTTTCCTCAAGAACAATAAGTTCATAAAACTCTGACGGTTTTATAATATTTCCTTCGTCATCAAGCTCTTGGGTTCTGCCCAGAACATAAACCTTACCATCCGCAGACTGGGTTATATCAATTACCTCAGCGAAAGAAATATCGTGGGTAAAAGCTTGATAATCCAACTTGTCGTTATGGTGATCAGAAAATTTTATTCGATAAATCCGATTTGTGCTGTCAGTAATAAATACAGAATTAGCATCTCTTGAGCTAAATATCTTGCTGACCTTAAAATCATCTCTTTGATGATTGATCGAAAACTCAACAGAATGCGAAGAAATTATTTTCCCATTATTGCGGTAAAACACATTGTTAGTCAAATTACCGGCAGAAGATAATCCCCATATTCCCAACTCAGTCTCAGCATAATAAGCGGCAATTGTCTCATAACCAAGCGATTTAAACTCCGGCTCACAGCCTTCGGCAAATATCCAAATACCGTGATCAGTATGAATTATTTCAAATCCATCAATACTGATAATTCTTTCTACCTTTAGCTTTTGATCAAACAAATCCACAATCCGTTGATTAGAAGATACTTGTCCCTCATGATTAAGATTAAAAGTCTGTTTTCTTGATTCCTTTCCTGTGGCAACATAAACATTATCAGGATAAGCTGGATTCATATCTATGCCTTGGAGATCCTTGCCCAACAATTTCGCTCTAAACTCATCAATGAGTTCATTCCATTCCCCAGTCTGAATATTCTCATCAGCACTTGTGTCCTGAACTTTTACTTTGCTGAGTATTGCCTGCAATAAGCTGGCAAAAACCTTTTGAGGTGATTCGTGAATCTGTCCGGCTGTTTCTGATTTTAAACCAAAACTGTTATTTTCTTGCTCAACCTCAGCAGAGCTTAATTCGTACTTCCATACCTGTGCTCTCTCAGTATCTTTGTCTAATATTCCGGCATATAAACCATTTTTACCCGCGACAATGCATAAAGTACCTGAATCAATGGTAATATCTTTATCAATACTGTGTTTTACTCTATCAAAAATCCACCACCCCGGGGAATCGCTAGGAACTTCTTTCTGTTGGCCTGTCATTTCATAAACGCCAATTCGGCCGGTATCTCCCAATACATAATAATTACCTTTACCGTCATCAGTAATATCAATTATCTTTTTACTAATATTAGAAACTACTCTATGCTCAGCGGCATCATCAAGCAAAGAATCTGAAGAACCAAAAACAAGCAAGTCTTTGTCTTCTGCTGCAGGAGAAGGCTTTAGCAGATAAAAACTATGTTTTTGCGTTGCAATCAGCGTTTTATTATCTTTGGAAAATTTTATTTTTTCAAATAATACCGGATTGTCTTCGCTGTTAATTGGGGGGCTGAGCACAGCGCTTCCCTGTCTTTTACCAACAACTCTCATTTCGCTTCCTTTTAAATAAGACAAATCCGCTGGATCATCTTTAAACCGCTTACTCAACACATCATAAGCAATGACTCTACGCAGCGGCCCCCTTTTATCCAGATAATAAATTTCCAAATTTACTTTCCCCAGATTATCACGAACTTCTCTGGCCGTAATACTTCTTATTTTTCCCCCGACAATAACATCTAAAAGGCTAAGAGTCTGATCAGCAAAGCGGATAAGCATTATATCATCCGAACCAATCAGCTCAAAATGCTCTGTTTTGCACACATCCTGATTATCATCGGAAACCTCTTGATACTTTTCTTTTGTTTTTATATTAATTGTTTTCCCATGATTACCGCTGGCTAGAACAACAGCATCAGTTATTGGATCAACCGCAATCGCATTAAGATAATCTACTGACTGAGAAATGTTTTTCGGCAAAGAAGCTGTGTCTGTTACCTGCTGCCAGCTTGGCAGGGAGTCAATAATCCCCGCTTCTTGGTTCACAAGCAAAGAAGGATCAAAATTAAGCTCAGCAAGAGTGATCTTTGATTGATTATCTGTAGAATAAACGACAACTGTTTTTCCATCTTTATGATCAAGGCCAATTAACTGTTTTATTTCACCTGCATTGTCAAGCCCTATCTCTGCCGCTTTTACTAAAAGCTTTTTACCTTTTCCTACTGCATCCTGGTCACTTCGTCTGAGTACATGAATTTTTTTTGAATCTTCTCCGATTACATAAATTAATTGATTTTCAGCTTCAAAGAAATCAATTATTCTGCCGATATTAAGATTCCCTGATGAAATCTTCTGCTCATCATTCCAAATAGTAATTCCGCCATTTGCATAAGTCGCAGCGTTATAACCATCAGAAAATATTTTAATCCTGCCAGATATAGCGATATCTTCCAGCAACTCATTCTTTTTGACTTTAAAACCTAATATTCCAAACCATTCAGTCACACTAAAAATTAAACTGTCTGTTTTCTGATCAACAAAAACACTAGAAAAATTCGCTTCAATTCCCGTGTAAATCCCATTATCATAAAAAGCCGGATCAAGCAAGCGGGTTTTCTTAGAATAAACTCGGATATCTTCTACTGTGGCAACCACGATATGCTCATCTGTCACAAAAATATCATTTATTTCTATGCCTACATGGATAGGGTAAACATTACTGTCTTTATCCCGAAAAAGCACTATTCCTTCTTTCCCTAGATTCCAGTAAAAACTATCTTTATCCGATAAACGAACACCAATAGCATCTCCAATACTGAGCATATAATGTAAAGAGCCTTTGGTTGATATAAATTGTTCCATTTTTATTCTGAGTAAACCTGATTTTGAACCGTTTTGTCCCTTATAACTAATCACCATTTGGTTATTCTCTTCCCAAGTCATTCCTCGAGGAGACATATCTGGATCAAGAATAATATTACTTTCTAAAATTTCTATTTTTTCATATTCTCTATCAGGGAACTGTACTTTTTTATTGGTTTGTTTGAGCATCAGAATATTACTACTTCCTTTTACGCCTAAATATATAGTACCAAATTGGTCAGAAGTAATAGTAGCAATCCGATCACTGTCAGGCATAGAATTTGGATCATCTGTAGTTGCAACTATCCGCATTTTATCCGCTGATATATTTACTTTGCTTAATGCAGTCTTGCCTAAACGGCTATGCGCGACAATAAGCTCTCCAGCTACTGATATATGTAAATACTGCGGACTTTCTAAAATAATCTCATCAATTGGCTGTTCATAATTATTTTCCGAAGAGAATTTGTAAACTTTGCCAGTTTTCCAATCACTGGAATATATGATGAATTTATTTTTTTCTTTTTTAACAGCAATCCCCTCAAACTGCATATCCCCAATACAATCGCCTTTTAGCCCTAATTCAAATCCCGCGTTCCTGCTAAAATCGGGAGATCTATATTGCTGACTCCCTCCCGTTACGAAATCATCCATTTTATAAACCTTAATTCCATCATGCTCAGTAGCGGCAAAAAAGTAATCACCTTCAATGGCAATCGCTAATACCCGTGACCCATTTTCTAGACTTTTGCAAATAGTTTCCTGATATCCATTGCTATCCGGCGGCATAATCAAGGTGATTCGGGTATTAGCATTGGTAATTGTATATATTATTCCGCTTTTAGCATCCATTACCAATGGACCATCATCTTCACTGACAATATCAATTGCCCCTGCATTAATTTCATCTGCCCTTTTCTTTGTGACTTTTGTGATCACAGCAGCTTCTGATTTTGAAACCAATGCCGCCGGCTTGGTTAATGTATATATCTTCAGCTCATTTCCTTGGGAATGGTGACCTATCTCACAGCTGATATAAAGCCGATTATCTTTTATTTCCAAATCAACAGGATTTTGGAGATTTTTATGCTTTATTTGTTTGTCTGAAATATTAAGTAATTCAACAGTTTGTATCCCTTCATTATTTAAATCATTAACTGAGACTGTCTTCCCGCTGCGTTTAAGAACTAGAATATTATTAGACTGTTTTCCACTGATATAAATAAAACCCTGATCATCTTCAACTATTGAAGTTATTTCCTTAATCCCTTCATCCGGCAAAACCTTCTCATCAATCGAGGACATTGCTTTTACCTTCATTTTCCTCGGCGCATTTTCATAACCATCGCTGGTTTGGATAACTACCACACCTACAGACTCTTCTTCTTCCCAGGCAGCTAAGAGCTCTCCGTCTTTATTAAAAGAAAGCGCCTTAACATTTTTAAGACCACTTAAGGTATCAATAGGAGCGCTATATCCATTTTCATTTGTCAATTTCTGAATTTTGCTTTTATGCTCAGAGGAATTAATAATATATATTTCCAAACCGTTCGGAGTGTCTTTTACTGCTATGCCTGTAGCTTTAATATGACTTACAATATAACCTGTTCTGTTAAAAACAGTTGCCGGGCTATTATAAGCCTCAGAAACATGGGGCGGGTTATCTTGACGATTAGCAATATAAACCCCTTGATCTGTGGCAAAAAAGAAAAAGTTTTTAGTTTGCGCGCTGTCATACACTCGGGTAATTGCATCATTTGGCAAAGTTGTATGAAAGGTATTATTTATCTTGGTTTTTGTTGCACTGTTTTTTTCTATTCTTGGTTCAAAAGCAATATTAGTCACTTCTATTCCTGATGTAACTATAAAATTTTCACCCAAAGAATCCAAGGTCACAGAATTAATCGAATCCCCAAAACCCTTTAATATATTTTCTGCAATATTCCCATCATCATCTTTCCAAACATATTGTTCTATTCCATTTTCTGTACTAAACGGATTTAAGCTTGAAGATTGCTGTTTGACTAAAACCGGTTCATTTACCGTCTCAGCCATTTTAGTCTGATCAACATAACCCTCAAATGACTTCATGGTCTGATAACCCAGCTGATAAATATAAGCGCAAAGCTTTTGAGCATCCTGGCGTTGCGCTTTAAGGCTGGGTATTGCTTTGTGCACTAGAGATTTATACAGCTTGACGAATAATTCAGGATTTTTCTTTATCAGCGGAATAAATATCTCTGCTCTTTCTTGCGCGGAGAGTTTTTCTATTTCCGGCAGCATTTTTCTCACTAAATCCCCACCCATAGAATCCGGCTTATCGGCAAAAGGATATACATCAATAAAATCTTTTAAAAAAGTTAAATCATTTGAATATTTAAATTGATATGGAAATAAATCCATAACGAAATTAATCTGTTCATCTAAGCCATGCTTATCCTCTAAATTGTTAATTGTTATCTGATAAGCATACAAAGCCCCCATTTGATCAATAAGTTCATGCGGCAACTGCCCATTAAATTCAGGACTAAGTGTTTTAATACTTTTAATTATTTTTTCAATATGCTCCTGAACAAAATCCGCGTCCTGATTAAAAATCTGAATAAGTCCAAATGACTCATTGTCCATAATATCTTCCGTCATAGGTACTGACTTAACCACATGATCTTCCGGGTCGAAATCTTCAATAAAAAAAGTCTCGGGCCAGCCATAAGCCAAAAGATGCTTTTCCATTTTCTGCTCAAGCTGTTCCAATGCCTTTTTATTAATATCAGTATGTTCCGCCATGCCGCGGATAAAACTAGTTACGCTGACGATTTCTTTAAAATAAAGCGCTGATGCAAGATGCTGTTTAAAATTTGTTTCTGACCAACTAGTAATAATAGTATCAACAAAACCGTCAAGCTCGTTAATCTTTTCTGCGACGATTATCGCGTCCATATTTAATTGAAGAACTTTTAGAATATTATCAGTAAGTTTATCGCCAGTATTTGGCTCTAGTTCCAAAGTTCTTCGTTCAACCAAAGGCTCACCATCTAAAAGTTTATCAATCGCGTCAGGCGGGTTTTTGTTTATCGGCTGTTTTGGCAATAATTCAATTTCCGGATCTTTAAACACATTCTCAACTATTTTCTGATGCTCAGGTTTATCAAATGAGTAATTAGCCTCAAAGCATTCAAATATTTGTTTATCTCTTCTTTGCTTTGCGCCAAATACTAATTTATCACCATAGTCTCTGATTCGCTCTACTGTTCTGATTAATGGACGCAATGCTGGCGGAGCAGGAATCCCGCCTCCGGTCACATAAAGCTCCCTTAATTTTCGCGTTGCTTTGATCAGTCTTCTTAAGTATTTTTCATTTACTCGATGATTGGCGATATTATCTAATATTTCATATTCCTGCTCTTCCGGCAGATAATCAAATTTATGTACACTAAATCTGCGTAAAAATTCTCCGGATAAGGGTTCTACTTCATATACTCCTGGTATCGGAGGATTCATCAAGGCAATTATCACAAATCCCGGCTGGGCAGTTACCACATCGCCATTAGGCAAAGTGAGATCGCCGGTTTCAAGCAGACTGTTTAAGATCGCTACCACTCCGCTATCTGCTTTATTTACTTCATCAATGATTACTGGTTTGCCCTCCTCCATTGCCCTTACGATAAATGATTTGATCCATTCTATACGTTCTTCATCGGTTGTCTCGGAAAAACCCTGCCAAGCTGTGAGGTCACCTGGCTCGATCAGTTTGTTCATCGCGATCTGATAGGCGCCGCCGGCCAGCATATAGCTGACAAAATCAGCGATTGTGTTCTTACCTGTTCCGGCATGTCCAGTAAATAGCAGATGATTGCCTAGGGATATGTCTTTTAATATATCGTAACATTTTACTAGATTATATTGTACTTCCGGAATGACTTGTTCTGGTTTTTCGTTTTTATCTTTTGGACCTTGATCAATTAATTTGTATTTTACGGCTTCGCCTCCAATGTCTGGAGTGATCTCCCAGAACCTAGTCTCAATACCAGTAAGTTCATCCTTTTCAACTACTATTTTATTGTTTTCTTTTTGGATAATTATCTCTTCTTCTTTTATTTTATCTTGAAATCCTAAGCCTTCAAATTCACTGCGGATCTCTTCTTTCATTTCTTTTACTTCCATAGGATCTTCATTATCCAAAGAAAAATGGCGGTTAATTATACTCCAAGCTCTATTCTTTAAATCATAGGGATACATCGCAAAGTGTTCTACGATTTTTCTCAGCTCTCCTGTGGATAGCGGACGTTTCATGTTCATGCCGAGTTCCGCGGGAACTTCGTCTTCGTCAAGCATGTTCTTACGGCTGGTAAAGCCAAAATATCTTGCTCTAATGTTCCAGGCTGCAGTGACTAAGTTACGGATAGTTTTACGTGCTAATACCAGAGCCCATGAGGAAAGTAAATCTATTTCATCTTCTTCCGATAAATATTCAACCTTTAAGGTTGTGAATCTGTCCCGAATTTCCCAGGATAAGTCATTTACATTGTATATCCCGCCAGGGGGATTAGCCATGGCAATGACCCGAAAATCAGGATGCACTGTGTGTTCTTTGCCATCTTTATCAAAAAATTTTCCCAATGATAATAAATTATTGATTACTCCCAAATTTTCGGATTCAGCTTTGTTTAATTCATTTAAGAATATTGTATCTCCATTCTTAGCTGCCTCGATCAGTTCGGAATCTGCCCAGCCGGTTTTTTTAATCAGCTTTCCTTCCGCGTTTTTCTTTATGAAAAATATTCTTCTGGCTATCAATTGATTTTTATCGGTTCTTTTGTGGATTGGAAGCATTCTGCGATTACGGTTTAACAGTTTTAAGGCATATGCAGCTAATACATCTTTTCCAGTGCCTGTTTCGCCCAACAAAAGCAAATTACGCATGCGGTTGCTCTCTTGCCCATCTTCAGCATAAAGGATCTGAAACATCTTTAATAATGTCCCGATATTCTGTTCATTCTCAAACGCCGCATTCCATTCTATGTCCGGGACTAATTTGTTATTGGCTGAACCGCGCTGTATTTTTATCTTTTCATCTCCTGTATCAGGATCGCGATAAACTAAATATTCTTTACCATTTTCCCGGGCAATTTGAAATTTAGAACCTTCATATACAGGTTCTTCTAAAGGCAATTCATTGACCTCTCCCAAAAGATTAAGCGTAAACCCCTGTAAAGCATTCATCGCCAAAGCAGCAAGTGTGGGCATGCCAAAAAGCATTACATTAGCCACAATATTGCCAATATTATTTTTATTTACCGGGCGGCGCAATTCAAGCCTTAAATGTTTCATTACCACACTAGCAACATTATTAATATCCGTAACCGCGATACCAAAACGACTACCATATGATTGAGCAATAGCTTTGGCGATTTCTTCATTCTCATCAATCCCAAAAGAAAGGATACGCAGATCTGGATTTTCCGGGTACAAAGCCTGAATAGCTTCTGAATTTAAACCATCATTACCATCATTCATATTTAAAATAATTTTCTTTGCTTCCGGATCTTTTCCCAGCTTACGTTCGCGCATTCTTTTTATAGCAGCTTTAAGCGCCTGATAATCCGATGTCCCGTCTTTTCCGGTTTTAATAGTAAGAATGTCTTCTATTACTTCAAAAGCCCGCTTAATCGTAATCTTATCTTGATAATCTTTAAGCTTATGATAGGAATATTCATTGTAAGCCGCGATCTCAAATTCCAATTCCACATCGCTTCTGTTTTCAAATTTCTTTAAGGCTTCCTGAAAAGCCAAAGCAGTCAACGCTTCGCGAAAAAGAATTGAATCTTCCAAACTTTTTCCAGGGTCAGGAAAAGTACTGCCGCTAATATCAACCAGCAAAGAAATAATTACTTTTTTCTTCTTCGGCTGCAGCTGCTGTTTAAAGATCTTGCGTCTGCCAGCAGGTATCTCCGCCAAAGCATCATCATCTAATTCTCCATAGCTGCGATGATAGAGGAATTCATTACCACCGCCAGGAACAAGAATTTTTTGTAATTCTTTTTCTATATTGCTGGTCTGAGCCATCATCTGACGCCTCATCTGTTGATACCAGGCATTCTCTTCTACAGTGATGCCATTGCGTTTTAGGAAATTCTCAGCGCGCATTTTGTTCATTTTTTGATTATGCTCTTCAAGGTTTTTGATCTCTTCTTCTGTGGGCTGATCGCTCTTGGATGGTGTTGATTTTGCGGCTGTATCTTTTGACTTATCTTTTTCTTGGTCTTCAGAATATTTTGATAAATCAAATTCCTTGGCATCAGGCTTATTGTCATCCTTAAATTTTTTAGCCAGTTTATCAATCCCAGTTAAAGGCAGTTCTTTTCCTTTATCGCCATCTTTCGGCTCTTCCGAAACTCCCGGCTTTGCTGGTTTTGCTTTATCCCCTTCCGGCTTTCCCTTTTTAGACTCATTTGACTTAGGCTTATCCTGTGGCACAGAATCTTTATCTTCTTTACCTGCAGGTTTTTCTTTATCTGGTTTTGATTTAGTTGATTTACCTTCAGGAAAATCCGGCTTATCTTGAAGTTTTGATTCATCCCAATTCCAGTTTTTAGGATCTGATTGCGGCTGGCCTGTCTGATTATTTTCATCTGGCTTTGCTTGCGATTTTTTACCAGCTGATTCAGCTTCCATCTGACTGGCAATGCTCTGACTTTGCTGCGCTTGTTCACCGGCTTGCTGTGCTTTGTCCGCAAGCTGTTTGGCATAATCAGCCAGCTTATCGGCTTTTTGAGCAATATTTTTCGCATTATATCTTATCTGGTCAATATCTTTAGTGCCTTTTTGCTTGATCATTTTTGCTGTTTGTTTGGCTTCATCAAGTGCTTGTTTCGCGGTTTTGTCTGCTTGTTTAGCAATATCATCCATTTCCCTAGCAACATTATTTAAAGAATCAGCACTTTGCTTCATTTCCTCAGAACTCTCAGAACCGGTTACCTGATTAGCCGCGCTGTTAAATGATTCCGTACGTTTTTTAAATTTATCAGTCTGGTCTTTGAGTGAGCCAAATCCATCAGCTGTATCCTGAGCGGTTTCGACCATTTCTTTTCCCGAATCAGACATATCAGCACCACCGGCATTGTGATCAATTTCCTCTGCTTTTTCAGATAAAGAATCAGTATTTTCCGAGTTGCCGGAAGCCTGATTTTCCAAAGCATTGGCTTTTTTGCGCATGCGCTCAGCCATACGATTAAGCTGTTGAGCCATTTGATTTAAACGTTCAAGATCATCATTACCATTACCTTGCTGAGGCATTTGTGTACCAGAACCTTGAGGATTATCATCCGGCAATACTGGATTAGGAGAAGTCCGCGGCTTGCCTTGCTGCGCGCGGGAAGACTGAGCCATGTAATCATTGGCTTCATCCTGCATCCTTTTTTTCATTTTTTCTAGAAAATCTTGTTTTTCCTGATCACTCAAAGAATCCCACCACTGATCTATTTGATCACGGATTTCCTGTTTTTCCTGATCAGACAGATTATTCCACTGGTTTTGCAGATCCTGATCGCTCATTTGCGGCTGGCGATGCTGCTCACGGAAAGCTTCCATTTCCTGCTGTTCTTTTATCTCAGCATCAAGCAATTTCTTAAACTCCGGCCAGATCTCATTTTTAACAATTGCGTATAGTTCCTCGGGATTTATTGTTGCCATTACCTGAGCATAAGCGTCGCGGGTATTATCAATAGCTGTTTTAACATCACTGTTCCTTAAACGCTTATCAGTATCTATTCCCTTTACCCAGCGATACATAAAACTATCCAAATACTGCAAAGGACGAGAACGCGCTCCCAGCACTGTCTGGGCAATCAGCATATTATCTTCTTTAAACCGCTCTTCAAATATTGCCTTTACCCAGTTGATTGTTCCCGGATATTCATTCCAGCCAAAAGCCATGATTCGGGGAGTGTCCATAACCCGCATCAAAAGGTCAAAGTATAACTCATCTTTGTATTCGGCTTCAATTATTTTTTCTCTTACCGGAATCCCGTATTTTGCTTCAAAAACCGGAGTAACCACCAAACCATATGCAGCACGTTGGTCAATGCGATAAAGATCCTGTTCCACTCCCACTATCCGCTGATGAGTAGGAAGAAATGCCCATTGAGCCATATCCTCTTTGGCTTCGACATAAGAAAGCGCTGGAATGCCTGTCGCTCTTTTTGCCCAACTCATAATATTATTTTTTTTTGTTTCTACGTCTTCCTGTCTTTTGCGAGCTTTTGCCAATAAATTTTCAACTTCTTTTATTTCTCTTTCCGGCATGTTCTCCTGTTTATAAATTTCAAGTGTTTGCATTAATTGCTTTACAGAAGGTAAAGGAATCCTCTCGCTAAGCTGTTTAAAAAAATCAATCAAAGTTTCCAATAAAGGCTCACCAGTACTTTCATGATGCTCGATCAAAGCTCCGGCAATAATAACCCCAATTACTCTTTGGCGCATATCATTTACCTGATGCATTATTTGAGCAGTTTCCATTGGATTCCTGCCAACAGGATCTCTTACCAACATTAATGCCTGGTCTTTGGTTTTTTCATTTGTCTGATAAAGCTCAAATGCGGTTTTGAGTAAATATTCTTCATCTAAAATAACTTTTCCCTGTTTTTGCATGGATCTACCAGCAGCAAATAGCTTATCGCCTACCGGAGTAAAAAAATTGTCGTATTTTGTAAATACATCCTCTTGTTTGTTTTCCAGTAATTCAATAACAGTCATTGCTGTAGTAATATCTTCCCGATTATAATTAATCGGCAAAAGACCATTAAACGCGAAATAATGAATAAGTTCATGCTTAATGCTTGCCTTTAAAAACGGTAGAGACACTTCCCGATTTTTAAGCCCTTTAGTCAATACATAATTATAATCAAATCCTCTGAGGAAGCAGGCGCCTGTGGCTTTGGAGTTAATAAAACCACGGGTTATCTGATCAATCTGCAGAGAAAGATATTTACTGTGCATCTCATTCGTGTCAGCTATATGTTTAGGCAAAAGATTTTTGGCATGATAAGGCTGCATGGCCTTCATCCCTTGCGAATATATCTCAGCAGGATCATGCCATTTTTTAAATCCTTCGGACATTTCGCGCATAATATCCTGCATAATCTGTATTTCCTGCTGATCATAATCAGGCGTAGAAAGATGGTAAAACTCATCAAATGTCCCTAGCATAAAAGTTTTTTCATCTTGATTTTCAATCTGCTCGATTTTTAAAAGATCAAATGCTTTTTTAAACTGGTCCTGACCAGCAGTTTCCGTAAGCGCTCTTAATCCATCAATTGTTTTAATCAATTCTTCGCGGGCTTTGGTATAGGCTGAGTCATCATTATTTTCATTTGCTGCCAATATCTCATTCTTCAATTCATAATAACGGCGGTAGGTGTGGAAAAATTCAGCAGGCATTTGTTTTTTGAGCATAAACCCTTCATAACTGCTTTGTAGTCTGGCAGCTAAAGCATGTTCAGCATCACCTGCCCCAAGAACACAATGGATAAGCTCATGAAGTATTACTCCTAATTGTGTTTCATGCGACTTTAAAGCAAATGAAGGTTCCGCAAGATAAATATTATTATTTACTTTTGACTGGTCTGAGGAATCCCGTCTATGTCCAAAATGAGCAGCGGCAATAAGCGGCGCAGTGCCATTACCGCGAGACGAATAAAATACTCCGTGATGCGCTGGTTTTAAATAATAGAAGTTTGTGCTTTTCTGCGGTAAGATCTCAATGATCTGATTGATCAGCTGATCGATTGAAGAAATAGAAAGCTCTGATTCTTGGATAATTTTATTCAATTTTTCTTTTTCAGTAGCATTCAAAGAGTTGATATATTCAGTCAAAGAAGCGACTAGTTCTTTCTTCTGACTGGCAATATCATAATTACTGCTTAAATCAGTATCTTGTTTATTGATCAAAGACTGGATTAAAGAATTTAATTCTTTGTGATATTCCTGCGTCCAGGTCCCGGAAGCAATATTCCCCTGCTTGATCAAACCAGCAGTGAGGTTGCCTGCATAAACTCCAGTTTTAAAAATTTTGCGGATAAATTTTGTAGTGAAATCAAATAAAATATTCCGACTGTTAAACAGCTTATTAAATAATGATTTAGGTGCAGGTAATCGGCTGAAATCTTTTTCCCCTTTGATTATAACTGAATCTTCCAAAGAATTTAAACCAAAACTTTTATAATTTTCCTGGATGCGGTTATAAGCAAACTTATAATCCGGAGAAAAAATTTCTTTTTAATAAAAAAGTTATTTAAACCAACCATCCAAAAACCCTTATTTTAAACAAATAATTGTAATAAGAATATTCGTCTTATGTGAGATATGAAAAAGGTTCTAAAGTGTACCACATCAAGCAGATAAATGCAAATCTCTTAGACTGTAAAATAAACGCGGGAGAAAACCTTAGAAATAGAGATTTGAGGATAAACTATATGAGAAAAGCTTTAAAGCAACGGCACGTATCAATTAGCGCATATTATTGAAATTAAATGACTTAAATCTATTGATTTTATTCTAGGAGTAAAAAAGAAGGCAAATTTCACCTCGGCATATTGCACTCTTTACACACTAAAAAAACATCTTCATTGTAAGCTTTACAGTTCTTGCATTCCCAGCCCTTGATCTTTGACCTATACTGTTTTATCCGTTTTTCATACTTAATTTTATTAATGATAAAAGATAAAGGAAAAAACAGCCAGATTGTCAGAGTAATTAATAAAGGCGGGAAAATCGGCTTAAAAAAATAAACCGCCCAGACACTCACCGGAACCATGGAGAAAGCCAGCATTCGGGCAAAACGTTTTTCCAGTTTATAGTTATAAGCGCCAAAATACAAAGCCATGGTCAACAGCATTAAAATAACGCTAATAAATACAAATAAACAAAATATCGGATAAGCGTAAATAAACACAGTTAAACGCGCGATTAAATCACCAAAAGCTGTTCGTCTCATAATATTTACTTTTTATTAATTTTATTAGATTAATTAAGAATTTGAAGATTGCACTAGTTTTTTAATGCTCTCAAAGCCATTGGCCACAGACGGATTGTCTTGAGCCAAGGCAATCAGCACTGCCCAGATAGCGGAATTGCGCATATAATAATCTCCGAAACCATAGCTGCCGTCTTTGGCAAGAATAACATCTGACTGATTCCAAGGGTTTTTATTTTTAACTGATATAGTATTCCAAACTTTTTTTGTTAATTGCAAACCTTCTTTAACAAATCCCTCATATATCGCTAAGGCGGCAAAGCAATAACATACTCCCGGCCAAATATTCTGGGAATGATATGATTCCAGATCGCGCTTTTTATTGATAAATACAGAATTTGTCGCTCCGTATTTTGAGTCTTTATCATTTAATTTTAAAATCCATTTTATAGAGCTTTTAATATTTTCCTCAGGAAAAATCCTGCCTAAACCAAGTAAATAAGCATACCATTGGCCTGTCAGCTGGCCAAGCATGCATGATTCATAATCTTTATCAGCGCTTTTAGCAGTAATATAATATTTACCGTTCCAAAGTTTTTGTTCAAAACTTTTTCTTCCTTTAGTAAATATATCAATACATCTTTTAGCCAGCCGTTTATCATTAAAATGCTCAGCCATCCGCCTTAAAGCCAGCAGGCTGACCAAAAAGACTCCGCCATTATAAGCACTGGCTCCTTTAAAACCCCAGGTATCAAATGTTGTATCAAAACCTTGATTATCCGGCAAACCATCAGCATCTTTATCCTGTTTTAAACTATATTCAAAGGCCTTTTTTAATGATGGATACATATCTTTTAGAAATTTAAGATCATTTGTCTGGCAAAAAGCGCGATAAGTTAAAAGAATAAATTTGGGATTTAGATCTTTCCACAAGATCATTGTCGTGCCATTAGAAGGCAGATCAATTCGCTCCAGGCCAATATCATGCGGCACATACCCAGTTTTGCGAATATGTTGTTTGAATAAACTCAGGGCTTTTTTATCCAACGCGGGAAACAATAAACCAATTGCCGCTGAGGCATAAAAATAAACATCCAAAGTGCCCATCAGCGGACAGATTAGCGGCGCCTCATACATTGTAAAATCACCCTTGCGCGTAAGCCACGATGATGAAAATAAAGTATAGAGATTATTTAATAAGGCATCTGAGAGCCATTCCTCTAAACCCATGCTATTGATTATATTCGGCAAACAAGCGGTTTTTTGATACAGTTCTGATTCATTACGATTAATATATACCGCGACATCACTGCTTTTCTTAAAAAACTTTTCATAATAATGCCCGAGAAAATGCTGGGGAAAATTCCAGGAATAAGTAAACGGTACTTTACGGCTTTGATTACAGTCAAGTTTAAAACCGCAAGCCAATGCCCCGCCTAACTCTATGCTCTGACTCTGAGTCGGCTCATGCATTTTAATATTCGGCAGACGGCCATGCTTACTAAAATAATCAAAAGCTTCAAGACTGACATTGGGCTCAAAAACAAAATTTTCTTTCTGCATATTCCAGCAGCTTAAATAACTGATCTTCCCTGAATCCTTGGGCAAACCAATAAAAGCATCCCCAGCCAGATGGTCAGAACTAAGCGGCTTTGCGTGTGCAAACTCTATACCCACAAGATTATGGGCTTTTTTAAAATTATTGATTCTGCCGACAGAATTTCTAGAAACAAGGTTTCGGCCGATAAACATTATAGCCACTTCAATATCCTTATTCATTGTATTTTTAATATCAAATTCAAATACAGCTGCCGGCAAGCCGGAATTCTTAATGTCTCCGGGTACAAGATGCGAATAAGCCTTTAAATTTATTTCGATTGGAAGATTATCGTCTTTATAAACAAGCTTTGCAAAAGGAAATCTCGCGGAATATTCAATGGACTGGATTGTATTATAATTACTGATTGGTTCAGTTTGGAGAAGTTTACAAATCGCCGCGGCTTTGGTATTAATATACAAAGCAAAATGAAAGCCAGTTAAACCAGCAGCCTTATCTTTATTATTCGGATTGGCTATCGGACGATTCCAGTTATTCTGATAAGTAATATAATCAAGCGTTCCATAAGGCGTGATCTCCAGCTTGCCGGCACCGATTCCGCCAAGCGGCATCCCTGATTTAACTTTTTGTTTGGAATTATATACAGGCATTATTTTTAACCCTCCTTGATAAAAACATTTTATCAATTGAGAAACAACAAGGCAAGATAAATACAAATAAACTATATGGATTGGACAATAGGAAGATCAGTAAAAAAAGAAACGTCCTCATTTTCTAAAGATAAGGTTACGATTGGATAAGCATAATCCACTGAATTATTTACCGCATTAAGATCAAGGAATAAAGCTCCTTTAGAAAGCTCTCGTACTGCCGTTTCATCAAGTATTACACCCTGTTGTATCTGGGGTAAATACTTATTTTCCCATAGACTATGCAGATCACGATCAATAAACTTAAATCCCATCTTCAGATAAAATAATACAGCAGCTGAAGTAATACCATGCCTATTATTAATTTGATTATCAGATACCATAAAACCGGTAACTTTATTACCAAATATTTCTCTTACCCCGGAAAGAATTGTTTTAAAAATCTGTGCGCTAAGATTTTTTTCTTGATGACGATACTCTTCAAATAGGCGAAAACTAATAACAATATCTTTTTCTTCCGGCATAATCCCATAATCAACAAGGCCATAGCCAATAAGATGTTCATCATCAACGATCGCCACATAATAAGTATCCGGCCTCAATACTTCAATAATATTATAAACAGCATCTGGATCACGACCAATAAAAATAATTTTTATTTTATTGTTTAGATCAACTAAATATGCATACTCAGGGTCAAGATCCATAGCGTTTTCCAATAACTTTATCTTCTCTGCTTTAAAAACAGCATCCAACATATCAACGATCATAAAAGACTGATCCTGATTTAACTGCTCAAGCTTAACCTTAGGAAGAAAATCTTGTTGGTTTTCTTTATCTTCCTGGGCCGCAAAATCAATTGCCCGCGGATTAGAATTCAGCTTATCGGCTTTTAGATTATTTGACTTTTGAATCTGCTCACCCTGTTCATTAACGATAAATCCGCTTAAAACATACAATGCCTTAATCAGTTCAGTCAAAGGATTCGGGCCGTTAAAAGGGCCGAGATCCTCATTTATCCCATCATATCTAAAACCCTGCTGATATTCTCCTAACAAAGAGATTAATCGCGGCTTATAGTTTTCCGGAATCATTGCATCAGCCGCGATTTTATCCGCAAGATCATTATCCTGGACTATTTTATAAACAGTCGATATCTCGGTTTTATTCGTTATCCACGTTAAATAAGTTTTAATTATATGATTTTTAATCGAACTCGGGAGTTTTTTATTTAACAAAGAAACATCAAAATATCCCCAGCCGTCAAAATAATTTGATCCGCGCTTTTTAATTATAACCTTGGTATGTTTCCCATGCACACTTCGCGGAATCTTTGCTTTAGAAAAATATTCCTTATACGCCCCTCCAGGATAAAAAACAATCTGAGCAGCTAATCTTTTCCAGTTGATCATGGCCGCTATTTCTTCGACCTTTGCTTTATCATCAAAAAAATTATTTAAAAAATAAAGAAATACTTCTTTGACGTCATTGGCGACATAATTAATAAAATCCTGATCATTAAAACTTTCTCGGGTTAATTTCCCCTGTTTTTTTAATCTCGATACATATATAAACACCCAGGATAAAAGATAATCACCTAAATAACTAGCTAAAACCTTTTTCTGATTATTCTGAATAACCCGATCCCCTATTCCTTCAATACTGATTATCCTCTCGATTGTTCTAAACTCGGCAAGATCAGCCATAAACCTAATTCTCGAATTTGGATATTCTGAGGTTCTAGAAAAACCCCGCACAACTCCGGCTCCTAACCGATCAAAAATTACACCTTGAATCGGCGATAAGACGTCTATCATCCAAAGATATCTTCTTTGATTTTCTAAACTATGAAATAATTCTATAAGCGAAGTATTCATAATCCCGATTTTGGAAAAAACCGCGAGATCATGAAGAAAACGCTTTGAGGAATCGATAAAATCAGTATCGGATATTAATTTATCATTTAAATAAGTAAACGCGTTATTATCTTTAACTTTATAGCAGATAAATGTATATGCCCCATTGCCTTTACTTACCCTGAACTTTCCGTCTTTTTTCGCGGCTGTTTCCAGCTCTTGCCTTATATCAGCCGGAATATTTCCACTGTTTATTCTTAAAACTCTTTGACCTTTTATAAAAACAGGCTTGGCGTATTCACATTCAAGCTTAAGCTTATCTTTTTTCTCGTCAACCCATTCCATTACCCGATGTTCATACTCTAATAACCCATTCGATTCATTTTTCTTAAGCAATTTCAGGGTATAATATTCCCCTTGAGATACGACAATCACTGTCCTTCCGAGAATATATACAGCATCAGCCTGCTCAAAATCAAACGGCAGATCATGTTTAGCGATTTCTAAAGCCTTGACTTTTTTTCTAAGAGCGGGAAAATCTTTAGGAGATTCCAGAGCGGTATCAGAGCTAATATTTAACAGCGCCTGCGCGATATAGCTTGAGGCCGCGACACTGCTGCCCTCAGGTTTAAATTCTAACAAAAACGGATCGAGACTTGATTGTTTAAATAAATTAAGCAGCATTTCTCTTGTGAAAATATCTGGTCTTTTTTCGCTGGCAAGTGAAACCGCGATTGCCAGCATTTTTTTTGTTTTAGAATTAATCGGAGTTTTTAAAAAAAGATTGAACAAAGAGATATCATTTATAAGCATCTCAGATAAAAGCACAGAAAAGGCCGCTACATTATCCTTAGTAATACTAAGAGTTTCTATTTTATCAATCAGCTTAATTACTCTTTGTTGATCAATTATTAAGTTTTGACCTGATTCAACAGTCTTTGCCGTAATTAAGAGGAATCTCTTTAATTCGGGCTGTTTATTCACCTCTAGAGTATAATCAAGCAGTTTATTCAGCATTTGCTGAGTAATCAGAATCTCTTGATTCTGAGACAAAGCGTCAAGCAACGCGAGGGTTAAAGCGCTTATTGAAAGATCATCCGGCACATTAGCCAATTCAAAAATAAGTTCCTGAGCCAAAGACCCGTCTTTTCTTATGGTATAATTAATACAATCCGCGGCAACTGATTTTAATACAGCGCCTTTGGCTAACCTCAGGGATTTGATTAAAAGCCGAAAATCAATTAAGGAAAACTTTATTGAATTATCCAATTTTACGGCCCCTAAGATAATCGTAAAGAAATCCGAGAACTTATCCATGCTGTTTGATTTTGCTAATTCCTCAACAGCTAGCGGTAAAAGATCATGATTCCTTACAATAGCCAGGGAAAGAACAATCAATACTCTATGTTTATCATTTTCCCTGTTATCCATTGCCCAGACAATATCTATTAAAACTTTAAATTGCTTTTTGGTCAGCTTTAATTGCGGGTTCATCAGCAGATCATTATGCATATGCTCTAATACACCTAATTTTAGGTCAAAAGTATCTGATGTTTGTATTGCCTTAATATTTTCTTTAGTTATGCTAAATATAACATTATCAAAATTTTTAGGCTCATCAGCAGATAAAGCGGAAGCATAACTTTCATCAAAAGCCTGTTCAAATAAACTAATATCTATCACGAGCTTAGCAGCCAGATATTCTGTCTTAAACTCTGAAAAATTCACAAACACTGTCTGAGCCAAACAAACATCAGCTAAAACTATTGTTTGAATTAAGCAAACCGCTATAAATTTAAAAAGTATTTTCGCTTTCATGATTAAAACCTAACTTACAAAATCCTAGGATTAGCTAATAATTAAATTGAACTCTCATTAAAAAATAAACTCTGATCATAATCATTCGGTTTAATTTGGGAAAAATGATTCATTGGCAATACATCTCCCCTCTCGATCATATAAAGCGTATTGACAATCTCTGATTGAATCCGCTCTATAGGGATTTGATAATTATCCGCTGATGAATTAATAATCTCCTCAGGAAAATAACTTATATCTGTACTTATGTTTTTGTAAAAATATCCTTCAAGAAAAAAATGAAAAGGGTTTTCATGTCTTTTTAGTTTTAGTGACAGCTGAAAAAATCCTTCCAAAGTATGTTTATCCATAGAGTTTTCAGGATCTTCAAACACAAATCCCAAAAAATGCATATACGCGGAATATAAATCCATCAGCTTATACGCGACTTTCCTGTCTACAGGAAGATTTTTAATAATCCGGCTGCTTTCAAAATCATGGAGTTTAGGCCCTGAACCAGCGTCAGCAAAACTAATATTCAGCAAATGCGGACAACAATGATAATATCCTCGATCATGAAAATCACGCAGCTGCTTACCGCAGTCAAAAAGCTTTGTTTCAAATCCCACGAAAAAATTATTTGCCATAATCGCATCTTTAAATTTTCGGCTTTGGGTTAAATATTGTTTATTTTTTTCAACCATTTCATCCCAAAGCCTTTGTTCTTGCGGCTCTTCACTAGAGGTAATTAAAAATCCGAATTGTTTGCCTTTATAGGTAAAGCCTTTATATTTGCCATAGGCAATGGGATATTCACAATCCGAAAATCCCTCATCACGCAATTTTTTCATTATCAGGTATTCACGTTTAGCCCCTTTCAAACTAAGCGCGCCTTTTAACATTATTTTTTCAAAAAACTCTACTTCATTTTTAGCATTAAGCCGTCTTGACTTAAACTTCCTATATATCTGCCTTAAAGGCGGCCTTATTTTTTGCCCCGGCTTATAAACGATTCCTTTTATTGCCACCTTAGTTATCTGCTGTCCATTAGCTAAAATTATGGGATGCTTTAAGTTGATAATAACCTTTCTGCTGCCGCTAAAAGCATCCGCAAACATAACTTCCCAAGTAATACATTGTTTTATTCTTTGCATATCCTGAAAAGATAATACTATCTCCGGATTAAAAAATACTGATTCGACCGGCATTAGCGGCTTTAGAAACTGATGAACACTTTTTAATTTTCCCGCCAACTCATTAACCGAATCAATTATTGGCCGCGGTTGATCCTTAAAACCTACTATTTCTTGAAAGTCATCTACACTGTCTATAGCAGTAATTAAAATCAATCTTAAAACCATAACAGTATCATCTTTATTCACGAAATCAAGCCGCTTGGGCAGTTGCAGAATAATCTTTTTTAGAACAGCGATTTGTTTATCACTTAGAAACATCAGTTCCTGGTTTTTCGTTTGAGATAAGTTTTCTATAATTTTGATAATATCAAGCGTCTGGGCAGTAAACTTTTCTAATTGAGCGCCTTCTAAACTCCAGCGGGGAGCGTCAAGATCACTGTGAAAAATATTCTCATAGGGATATTTTAAACCTGCCAATTCTCTCCAGGTCAAATTATCTTTAGATGCTAGAGAAAAAGCTGTTTTAATATCATCTGACTGGAGAAGGATTGAAGCGGATAAATTATCAGTTTCAGAAAATTCTTGGTCATTGGCGAAAACGCTGACTAAAGGGCAATTACAAATTAATCCACTGATTAAAAATATTATTATGTGTTTTATTTTTTTATTTAATTTCATCTTACCCTATCATTTATTCACCGGATAAATTAAATCGATTGATTCACAAGAAAAAAGCTGTATAATTGCCTTGCCTGTTCACTTATTGTTACTATATCTGTATTTCCTAATCGCGAATCATTGGTTTTAATTGGATTTATCCCAGGCACAGATACTTTTTCTTTTCTTTGATTATCAAGATCCTTGGGCTTTGGAACTTTTCCTTTTCGGCTGACAGGAGGCCTATTCTTTGTTTTTGTTTCCTTAACAGCCTCTTTTGCCCCGCTCAGAGGATCTGCTCCGATAATTATTGAAGCAAAAACCCCGCTAGCTGCTATCTGGTTTTTTGTTCGAGCGTCTTTTGGGAATTCGCTTCTTTTGGGATTAAATTTCAAAGTCTTTTGTTCCAGGCCGATATCTCTTATCATCTTAAAATAGCGAAAAATACTTATCGCGGCAATAAGCGTTGCTCCAGATATAAATGTGTCAATAAAAGAGGTATCTAAAGAACCAATCCTATTTGCCGCTTCTGATATGGATGGGAATAAGCATAGTTTCGCGAAAATCAACGCGCAAATACCCGCGATTGAGTTTAAGCCGGCTTTATTTTTAGATTGAAATTTCTTTATGTTTATATCTGCTTGTTTCTGAATTTTTTTCCAGTCATCAGCGGAATTAATAAAAACAGTATTTGCCTGTTCAAAAAAACCTTTATTAAATTTCAAGGTAATTCTGTAAGGTGTTCCAATAATCTGATTAACGAAAAACCTATCCCGCAAAGCATTGTCTATTTTTATATGTTTTGATCCTGATAACTGAGTTATTATAACAGGCATTGACAGCTGTTTTATATTTCTAAACCTTACCGGATTCCCGTTGTTCCAATTAATCCCCTTTATAGTAAAAATGCCTTGCTCGGCAAAATTAATTTTTGATATTATATCCTGATCAGGTATCTTCGCGTATACAACATATTTACCATCCGAAGCAAAAAAGTCTTCCTGTATTTTCCTTAAATACATCAGGTTTCCGTGTTTTACAATACTTAAATATTCCGGATATGATTCTAGTCGAGAATGATCAAAAAACAAAAGATCTGAACGGGAAAAATCGCTGATTAAAACTTTTTTATTCACGTATGCCGGATCTAAAAGATAAATCGGATATGATGCGAGAATCAGTTGATCAAGTGCCGAAGGCCTCTGTTTGATCTGATAGCCAGTAGGAGTTGCCTGCGTTACCTGATTTACTTTTAAAATTCCGATATCTCTATTATCCGATCCTAAGTGTAACTGCATGCCTTTTCTCAGACTAAAACTGTTATTCTGATCGGAAACTCTGTAAGAAACTAAACTTCTAGACACATTACGGCAAAAATCAGCACCTTGCTGAATATCAGTAAAATAATAACTTTTTGCCTTTTGTTGCTTAGTCAAAGAGGCGATCAGCGGTTTTTCACTTTTACCTAAAACAAAAACCTGATTTCCCTTTCTTTCAAAAACAACAAAATTATCTGGATCAAGTTCATCAATAATCGCTATAAATCTTCCCCGCTGCGGCCTGTCTTTTAAAACAGTTATAAATGAATGTTTTCTCAATTCTCTTGAGAAAGTAAGAATATAATCTTTTGAGAAAAACGCCAGATTAACCGGAAGACTGCTCTTTAATTTAGAATTATCATTTGCCAGTTTTTTTAAAACAGCAACAACTTGCCTTGCTCTTGGCAAAGAACTATTATCAATCCCTAATACAGTATCCAAAAAAACTTTACCGATTTGAGTTTTTTCTAATACTGAATCCTGTCTTTGCATAGCCGCGAATTGAGAGTCTCTTCCCAGCTTAATATCCTCAGCCAAAGTTCCTGAGGCTAATTTCTTTAACTTAATATTTTCTTTGTCTTCAAAGAATATTATCTGATTATCCGGATGTTCTAGGTCGACTAAAATTACTGCCTTTGTTTTTTTCCTTCTTCCCAGACCAATGCCTAGCTTCTGAAAAGTAAATCCTTTGGCGCTAAAATCCGTGACATGCACCCTTTTAACTCTGCCAGCCAAATAAGGCGGCACTTTAAATTGTTTTTTGCCTAAGGTAATATTAATTGTATTACTGTTTATTTCAACCCCGTTATCCTGAACCTGCTGATCGCTTAATATCCGATTAAAGAATAAAGACTCAACTGACGCGGACTGGTATAAAACATACGCTCTCTGGAATGCACTTATATCTACGGATAATCGCGGGCTCAAACAGCTAATTCGCGAGTCCTGTGTTTTAGAAAACAATTCATTTGCCTCAGGGCAAAAAGCAAGATCTAAAAACAAAAATGCCTGGATCATCAGCAAAGCAATAGATTTTAAAAATATTTTTAATATTCTATTATTTGGTTTAAACATGATTATTCCTTAAAATTCTAATTCTAATAATTATATTCAGCTTTATTTAACTGTTTTTCAAATCGATTGATAGTGTTTTGGCGCAAGATCCAGATCTAAAATCATTTTATCCGATGATTCATCATGATAAAAAAAGTCCAAATCTATAGCCGTGCTAATTCTTTGCATAAAACGGTTATACTGCATTAAAACATCAATATCTGTTTCATCTTTATATCCAAACATTACTTGTCTAAAAAATTCCTGATACTGATCCGCTAAAATCTTTTCCCGCTTGAGAAACACAGTAAAAAGTTTATTTAATAAGGGAAGGCCCTTATCTTTTATTTTTTTAATTTGCTCAAGATACGCATTGCCCTGGGTTTCCGCATTCTTTAATAATTCTTCTAATGTCAGCAAATTCCCTTGCCCTTGTGTGGAATCAAGCCATTGCTCATAATTTTCAGGGTTAATCCTGAATGTTAAATTATCGTATATTAATTCATTGCTTGTGATTTTTTTTTGCTTTAGCTGATTTATTCTATCTTTAAGATCCTGTTTGAGCGGAAAATCCCGGTAAACTATAATCATCGCGTACTCTGCGGCATCCTGATCGCCTTGTCTGCCTCCGGGGATAACACGGACTATTTCAGCACCGTTCTTTAAATGAAGATTACCCGCAAGACAAACAATCGCCCTTTTTGTATCAATAATATAATTTCCCAGAGTATATCCTGAATAAGCAATAAATTTTTGATAATCCTCCCAGCGCATGTTCTCTGGATTAACATTAATCGATTCTAAAAACTGCCGGAAAGTCATTTTTCCTTCTCCAACATAAGAAGCACTCTTCCAATATTCCCAATCAAGAAATTCTACTTTTGTCTGGCCTTCTTTTGGCGGTCTAAGTTTCATCATCAAATACGCTGTCGAGGTCATTTCATTTTTAAATTGACTATAGCCGCTTATTGGAGAATATGTGCCTCTTAACATATTTCCTACTCCGGGAACTTTATCAGTAAAAAAAGCTGTTGATTTCAGTAATTCAGACGATATCTGCGGCCCAAATCCTTGTTTTAAATAATCTCCTTTAACTGAAACCGCGTAATGAAGCCATACATTATCCGTAGCGCGCTGTCTTTTGATGCTTGATATTTTAACTAAAGACCCAGGGATCTCTTCAATGCTTTCTGCCTGCAATGATACACACCAAACAACCCCGATAATCTCCCCTTCTACCCGGGCAATAAGCTGTCCCCCAGGATTTGCTTCGAACATCTCCTTTGCATCTTCATTTGAAAGTTTAAAATTATTTCCCCAATTAGCATTATGAATATTAACCGCTTGCGCTATTTCATTTTCAGTCAATGCTTTTATTTCAACTTTTATCTGCTGATTTGTTTTACGGCTGGCCATATTTACATATTTATGCAGAAAAGGCAGGCCATCAGCCCATTTTCTATGGGCTATAAATCCAAGGCTTAATTCATTATCTGCTAAGTTAAAACTATTTTGGATATTGATTTGTGTGGTCTGAATATGCGGGGACAATGTTTGTGAATCTGGAGCATTATTGCTGGATTGAGCAAAACACGGATTAAAGTTCAAGAATATACTAATCCCGAATAAAATTAAAACTTTCTGGAATTTTTGCATTGCTTCTCCTTGATTTTTATCTATAAGCTAAACAATTAAAAATAATAACATTATTAATTACAATAAGTTACCTAAATAGACCGATGATAAAAACGACTTTAAAGGATACCATAATTTTTTGATTTTTGCTAATAAAAATAGGGGTTTTTTCGGGATAATTTATAAACGCCTAAACACATTAATCATAATAGGTTAGGAATTGAGGCCCGGTTAAATCCTGAGACTATTGATAGCTTGCAAGAGCGCATTTTAAAAAAGCAGTGAAATTATATAGCTTTTTCAAAAATAAGATCCGCGGTATGAGAGGATTCTATTTTATCGCTTAAAATAGGCATTTCAAAAAAAGAAGGAAAAGTTCTAATATCTAGCACTTCTTTATTCGCGATAGCATTTTTTCTGTTAAAAAGCTGTAACAATTTATATCTGTAAGCTTTTTGCTCCTGGCGCATATCAGTTAATTTTCCCTCAATCTCTGCCAAAGCCACAGCTCTTTTCTTTATAGCTTGTTCACGTATGTTTATCCGGAAATCTCTTATATCCTCACTCAGAATAACCCTGATCTTTTCATTAACAATTTTCAGGATATTTTTCTGCAAAAGATAATTGCCATTTAAAGACTGCCCCTTAAAAGCTTTTAATATTACGGCTTTAACTAATGTCGGTAAAAAGGCAATCGCTCTAACCGCTTCAATATTATCCCACTTTACCTGCTGATAATCATTTATCTCTTGTTTAAGATATTGCCCTAATGATTTCTTCCAAAGTTCTATTTTTTCTTTTTCTGTAGAGAATCTAAGCTCATAAGAAAGAAGATTCGGATTATCCAATGAGCGTAAAGCATCTTCTAAAAATTCTTTTCCCTGTTTTTTGCCATAAACATCTAAAATCGCATCAAAGGCAACGCGGATAAAAGCCTGCTTGTCGTCACCGCTAAAAATGTCAATTAAATCACCAATAAATTCCCCTTTAGTTCTACTGCCTAATTCATCAAGATCAACCATCTGAGGAAAATAAATTTTATTTTTCCCGCCAGTTTCTTCTAAAACAATGTTATTGGGAAACATATCTGAGATAGATTGACCATCTAATATTACATAACCCAAAACATATGTGGCGATGCACTGACGGTATAAATTAATCCGCTGTTGGTTGAATTCTTCCAGATCAATAATCTGATCTTTTATCTTAGCCCGCAGAATAGATTCTATCTGTTTAGGCGTACGGCCCTTCTTTTTTTGCTCAATAATAACGCCCCGGTAATCAATTATATCATTACCCCTTTTTTTTGAAAAAATAAAATAAAGCCCTGATTCAGGATGGATACCAAACAGATTAAGCATATCCGCTGCCGCAGTAACTGAGCTAACAAAATTACTTACATCCCGCCATTCAACATCCTCATTGTTTTTACCAATAGCTTCCTCAATCGCTCCAGGCTTTGTTACCTTTAAAATAAAATCCAGCTTTTCCTTTTTACCGGCAACATTCAGTTCAATTATAACTAAGTAAATATTTTTATAATACCCTTGTTCAAACCGATTGCTGGATATTTTGGTAATATCACCAATTTTTATTTCTTTTTTAAGTATTCTTTTTAAACTATTATTTAAATAATCCGGATTCAGTAAAATTTCTTTTATAAAAATCTTGTCACTTTCCGAAGTTTCACCAAGCTCGATATTTTTTATTTCATCAAATATCAGCATATTCTCAAGATGTACTCTCCATAAAGTTTTAATAACTTTATTTCTTCTGGTCGAAGTCCATTGCTCTTCTGCTTTTGCCCTTTGCTCGATCATTAATCTTAAAGCGCGCACATTATATTTTGCTCCTTTATTTATATTAAGATATAAACTTTTATACGCATTTAACACTGCTTCCATAATAGACTCGCCGCTGTTTATATCCATAATAACAGTATCGGCAATGCTATCTACTTCTAAAATCCCCCCTAGAATAAAGCTATTATTATTAATCACAACTCTCGGGGCTAAAGTGGTTTTTAACTGATCCTTATAATTTAATAAATTACCTCCTCCGGCAAAAGCAATATCGATCAACAAAAATGCCTGAATAAGCAATAAAGAGATTATTTTAAATATTAAACTGTATTTTGATTTTTGATAATTCATTATTTTTTCTCTTGCTGAATATAAATTTTATCACAATATGTCACAGGCATTAACTAAATAGCGCTTCCAATAATTCTCAACTTATTAGTAGTTAAGCAATTAGCTTCCAAGCTGTCTAGTAGTTTTCCAAAAAACAAATTGTCTTGATCTGCCTGAGACAGGGTTTTAACTAAACCCTGCTTGAATATAAACAACGCTATTTCTTTTTGTAAGGATGTCATATCATATTCTTTAAATGATTTTAAATCTCTAGGAGAATAATTATCCGCCCGCATCAATTCATTCGCGGTTCTAAAATTTAATGCCGTAATAATCCCATTATTTCCCGACTGACTGTCTTTAAGAAAAGTCTTTACTCTTTCAGCTGCTCTATCAGCGCGTCCCTGAATTTCTGAATAATCTCTTTGTATATTCTGGCCTGATTTTTTCTGATCTTGAATAATTTTAGTATCAATACGCACTGCTCCAACAGAAACAGCGGGCGTTGATTCATAAGTGCCTACAACTTCATTATTTTCATTAACAATATCTACTGTAACCGGAGGAACGCGTTTTGAAAAATGCTTATTTTGCTGATCAGTTTCGATATATTCACCAACATTTTTTCCCGCGTTTTTAAGCTTTTCTTTTATATAAACAAAATCATCATCTTCCAGCTCTAAACGTTCTGAGGCAGGAAAATCCTTATTGAAATAATTATAGACCTTCTCCATAAGCTGAGCAGAATCCTCAATCTGATCAAATAAAATAGACATATCATCAATAACTTTATCACCGACACTTACTCCCCACTGAATATTTACTTTTCCTAAATTATTTATATCAAATCTTAAGACAAATAATTCTTTGGTTTCCGAATCCCATAGAACCTTACCAAATTCATCTCCTCCAACCCTAAAAGTACCTGTCCAGGACTCAAGCGGCTGCTCAAGAATAATATAATTTATTATTTCCGCGAACCGCTCATTTCCAGAAAATACAGGCCTTTTCGCTCTTTGGCTTACACTTGGATCAAGAGCGGCAAAAGATATTTTCTTATAAATATCTTCTTTTGATTGGCTTATCCGTGCGGAATTCCCTGAAGCTTGAGCACTGTCATAAGCGGAAAATAATTTTTCAAATGTCGCGTTTTCATCATATGTAAGCCCTACTGGCCTGTACATAGGCTCCCATTCCCCTTTTTGGCCGTATTTTTTATGAATCTCTACATCAGCATTTATACTTTGATCATAAACGCCTACTCTGCTTACCTGCTCTTTTCTCGCGTCATTAACATAAGCAATTATCGAGGTTCTTAAATCTTTTTCTTCAAGATTCTGAGCAATCATCCTGCTCAGTTTTTCTTTGCCAAGACCAATTTGCTCAAATTTTGCCATAAGCGTTGCTTCAGAATCCACCTGCTCAGCAGCGGTAACCGCATCCGCGGTATTGGTTGATTTTGCTTGTAAAGCGCTTGATATTCCGGCATAAATATTAAAATTCCGCCAGCTCATTTGGGCTAATCTAAGCAGGATTGTTCCTTGCTGTTCCTGGCTCAGTTCACCAACAGCAACCAAATGCTCTATCTTTTGTTTTACTTTAATTTTAACACTAGTAACTACTTCCGATCTAAAATCAGAGTATTCTTCAAACATTTTTGTAAATATCAAGGCTGGATCAAAATCTTCCGGAATATTTTCAAAAACAACCCAGTAGCTTTTAGCATCATTGTATACCCTAAAACTAATGTCCTTATATTCAAAAGATTCCAACAAATCATTTATCATCTGCGGTAAAAGCACTGCCATTGCCTGTATTCCGTAATCACCAAATTCATGACCTAAGATACTTGAGCCAGCTACATTATCTAGTTCCGCGCCTACGTCATTAAACTCTTCTTTAAAATTTTGAATACTTAAAAAAGCGACTTGAGCGCGGTTTCCAGCTTTAAAAGTTTTCACTATATCTTCGATATAACGCTGTCTGCCAGGCAAATCGCATATCCTTGACTTATCTAAGCGTTTTATTTCCGCTGTTTCTGTTTGCTGTTGAGGCAAAATTACATCCTCGACCGCGATAACCGCATCTCCCATGCTTGCTTGCGGCATAGAAGTTCCTTCAAGCACGGCATCATAAAATAATTTTGCCTGAGACATGAATTCATTATAGATATCCTGGAATTTTTCCGGTTTTCCGATCCCGGGAGGCAAGTCTTTCATTTTTCTTAAATCCACATTTGTTTTTAATAAATTTAATTGATTTAATCTATGTGTTAAAATTTGCCCGGCTGTCGCGGTTAGTAAATTCGCGCCCACATCATCGGCAGTCATCATTGCTGAAAGAAAAGACGCTTCTATTGTTTCCTGGATTAACTTTGTTTTATCCCATAAGGCGGAAATTGCTTCCAGATCAGCTCCCGAGATATTTTTCAATTTTTCGCTTAGTTTCTCTATTGTGGTTTCATTCCAAATTATATAAGTTTTATTATCAGCAAATCTCCAGCTATCTTCATAACCTTTTATTAAGTTATTGGCATATAATAGCTGTAACTGGTTTTGAGGGATTTCATCTTCTGAGTTAACTCTTAGAAAAAAACTAGGATCTGTCTGTCTAAAGAAAACAACCTTAACCAAGCCAATCCCGGATAAATCCAGAAAATCTATATCCCGCGCGATTTCCTCAAGATCTGTTTTTGGAGCGGCAAAACCGGATGTTCGGAGTTGTGTTACATATTGCTTTAATTTTTCTTTTCTTTCACCTCTAATCGCGGATTCTTCCAGGGCAGAACTTATGGCATCAATATTATCTAAACTTAAAAATTCCATAAAACCTTTTCTGTTCTTTCCCCGAATAGGCCCCATATGCGTTAAAATTATATTTTTTACCTGACTTACAAAATCAGAATCATAACCCTTTTCAGTAAGTAATTTCTCCGCGTATTCAGCCCCTTCAAAATGATGAACTAATAAACGGAACACGCCTGATAGTTTTTTATTTTCCGGGATATATTCATCTAAAGAATTATCTTTAGAAATATCATGCAGCCATAAAGCCGCTTTTAATATTTCTTTTTGCCGCTGGTTTAAATTTTCTTTTACAGCAAAATAATTTACAGCACTTACATTTCTTCTTGTATGCTCAATATTTAAATCCTGCAAACCTTTATCCACTAAAATATTCATCCATTCTTCATCGCTAAAAGAAATATCTTTTTGCCCCTGGTTTAATTTTTCTTCCGCGATATCCTGATTTTCTTGTTTTTTTATTTCAGAACGATTGATGAAATATTTGAGTATTGCTCTTAATAATATACTCAATACTAATGCAACGGAAAGCATTAATATATCTATATAAACATTACCCGTATTTAAATAAGTTTGCATATTTGATAATGTCCCGGCAAAACTATCACCAGGATCGACAAATTGAGCAAGGCTTATTCCAATAAAAAAAGTTACGGAAAAAAATCTTTCCCGGGGAAGCCCGCTTCTGGTAGTAGTATTAACTAGCTTACGCAAAAATGAAACTCTCTGCTGTCTTAAGCTAAAATTATTTCTTGGTCTAGTTTTAACAAATACCCGTGTATTTGCTGTTGGACTAGAGCGCTTACCTATTTTAGTTGCTTTTGATTTTTCTTTACCCAAAAATAATTTAAACGCTTTAATAATAATTTTTCCGCTGATTAACAAAACCCACACTGTCACACCCAATACTTGCAAAGGAATTCTATATACAGGCGCGGGCACTGCCTGCTTACCCTGCTTAACCCGCCGCTTCATATAATCCACGATCACGCCCACAACAGAAATAACCGCAATCATTATCGCCAGACCCATTGCCCAGTTTTTTATTTTAGCTTTGATATTGCGCCACTGTTCTTTCTCAGCCATTTGCTTAGCCAACTCAATTCTGGCAATCCGAGCGCGTTCTTTAGACTTTAAGTTTTGTTCTGCCGCCGCCAAAGCAACCACCTGCTCGGGACTGTTTAATCGCCGCTTTAAAGCTTTAGCTGCTTTAAACCGTGCTGAGGTATTATCAGCCAAAACAGAAGCTAGAATTTCAAATGTCTGAGAAGAACTAAAGATCTTTTCTTCCCATTTTTCACCCAATCCATAACTGCCTAAAAACTTATTAACATAATCAATCCCCGCGACCTGAGCAAACAAAGCCGCCAGCTTATAATTAAAATTATCGGTCCGGTTATAATACTTATACTGTTTTACCCCATCTACGATAATTAAATCTCGTTTTTGTAAAAAACCACCTTTTACTTTATATATTCGCTTATATCGCTCTAAAATAAGTTGATTCTTAATATTTTCATTGGCTTGAGTCAAATCACCATGATGGATCGACCGATCAGCTAAATAAGTGCATAGATAATCAATTGGTTCTCTTACATTGTTCGGATTAGCGCCAACCATATTCTTTATCCAAATTGGTACATGGCGCTCATCAACAGCATCGCCAAAATTCAGTAAAGCAGTATCAATACTGCCAGAGCCGGCATTATATGAAGCCACAGTGGCAAGCTCAACTGAAAAGCCATGCGGATTATCTTTAAAATAACTTAAAGACTTTTCAATAAACTCATATTTATTTTTTTTAATTTTGCTTAGTTCCAAGCGACGATACCTATCCCAATTTAGCGTAAGATAAGTATAGCCCAGCTTTTGATTGCCGATTTTTTGCATCATCTGCTGAGACAAATACTCCATGACCTTGTCTAATGTTTTACCTTCATTGTTTTGCAAAAGCGCGTCAATTTTCTCTTTATCCAGCATTTTATTAATCAGCTTTGCCCGAAAATAATCACGTTCAAACTGCAAACCAGCTTTTTCAAAATCCACTGGCCTATATCCTCCAGATTCAGATTCAATATTCAGTTCCTGTCCAATCTTACCCATAGATCCGGCAATTTCCGGATTAACTCCCACTTGGAGATTTTGGTTTTTCTGCAAATATTCCCAAACAGCAAGCGCGTAATACAAATTCACTGTTACCAGCTTGGGATTGTTGTTTATCTTTGTATGAATCTTTTTAATTAGCTGTTTTTTCTCTTTAGCTGAATTCGCGGTTTTATACGCGATAAATTCATTGTAAACATTAAACTGCTTTATTTCTTCAGTTTCTTCGATAACTTGTTTACCTTGTTTGATCGCCTTGCTCAATTTTTCTCGGTCACTGGAAATCATTCTTTCTAACTCATCAATAATTTCAGTATAACCAGCGATTCCCCCTTTATGCGATACAATTAACCTTGCCAGCTCCTCTACTGCCTGAGATTCAATTACCTGCGTGACTCCTTTAGCATTTGTATATGACTCTAATAAAACAATTTTGCCCTCAGCATCCAGTTTCCACTGCTTAAAGTTACTTTCAACTCTAGTAACCCCTTCATAAAGCGGCATAAGTTTTAATGAGTCAATTTTCTCAAACCCCAGTTCAGCGGAAATATTTGCTACCTCATCAGCATAATACTGCATAAAACCATACGTCTGTGATTGCTCCCAATTCGACTCACTGGAGGTCACGCTAAAACTACCGGCCAGATCACGAACTAGCGCCTTAGCATTAAGCGAATCAGCTAATTTTTCCGCGTTCAAAGGAAACAACCCGGTAATTCTAATTATCGGCTGACCAGAGCTTTCTTCAATAGTATATTGAACATCCTGTGATTGAATAATCGCAGTATATTTATCCAGATCTGCCTTATTAACGCTGACCACAATATCACTTAGATTTACCGTTCTTGTGGCAACTGCCGGCGTTGACCAAAGACCACTGAAAGTTAAGACAGTAGCGGCAATAATTATAGTTTGCACCAACGTCTTCCCGGCAGTTGTTAAAAAACTTCTCGATTCTGACTGGTTAAGACTGGGCTTACTGCTTATACCTATATCTTTTAATTGTGGGGAGATCTCTGAGAGATTCACTCTATAAATATATGAGTTTAAAATCTCTTCAGTGTTTAAATTAAGCTTCGGCGCGAGAGTCGCTGATTGAGCGGCCTGATTAGAAATATCCAGAGAACCTCCGGCTGCCCAGGCAATATCCATCACAAGAAATGCCTGAATAAGCATTAAAGCAATAACTCTAAAGATTAGACTGAATTTTGATTTTTTATATTTCATTTTTTAATTTATTCATTTCAATTCCTATTGTTACGAAATAAACGTAACTCAACCTGCTCATGATCTTTGTTTTTTTTAAGATCACTACAACAGGCGAAGATTATAAATTTCTAAACGTATTGCTACTTAATAATTAAGAATATTTCAAGCTCATTTTTACGATAATAAAAAAGTAATAAAGTATACCATATGTTTTAATATTATGCCAACATTTTTAGGGATTACCCAACTGCATAAACTATTGCGAAATAAAGGCATGCATCATCTGTCGTGGAAATAATCATTTATTCGGTTTCTAAATCTACTGCATCAGGTGCTGCGGTTGTTTTTGCTTCTCTTTCAATCATCTCTTCAAAAGGCGTTTTCTTGCCCTGCAAAGCATTGATATAACGCGTATCATCCGCTTCCAATTCATCGATTTTCGGTACTATTACAATATAGGTTATCCGCTTGTCTTTTAAATAATCCGTGATTCCTTCGGTATGAAATCCTCCGGTGATTAGGATGCCGATTTCTTCATTTTCTTTGTCCATCCCATT
>JAHITY010000134.1 GCA_018817165.1 Candidatus Omnitrophota bacterium | reverse complement strand
TAAAAGAATAATGTCCTTCCGGTGAAATGCTATCATTTACCACAGCACCTGTTGAATAGTATGGCTTCTCTCCTTTGTATTCTCTTACCCCAGTTTTAACAATGGGAATATGCTCGACCAAATTTTTAATTTCCCACCGCTCCGGTAATTTATTCCCCATTACTCTCTAACTCCGCTACAATTTCTTTGAGGCTGTCCACAACCGTTTCAAGTTCGGTAATCGCTTCACTTGCCAAATCCTGCGGCTCGGGTAATCCTTCCGGATCATCCAGAGATTCGTCCTTTAGCCATGTGATATCAAGTTTATACCCGCGTTCTTTGACTTGATCGATGTGAAAGCACCGGAAACGGCCTTCTTCACCTAAATCTTCTCGTTTACCTCTACCATTTGGGTCTTTTCCATAGCAGGAATCGAACTCTTCAAAATGCTTTCCTGTAAGCGGGCGTTCTTTCTTGGTAATTCCAGGCACATTAGAACGGGCATCAAAAATCCAGATATTTTCTGTAGACATACCCTTTTGAAAGAAAATCACATTTGCTTTAACACCCTGGCTGTACGGCGTAAATGTCCCGCGAGGCAAACGCAAAATTGTGTGCAGATTGCAATCCTGCGTAAGTATTTCTAAGACCTCTCCAGCTTTGTCCTCAAATAAACAGTTGTCCGGCAAGACCATAGCCGCGCGGCCACCGGGCTTTAGGATATTTACGACATGCTGAATAAAATTGAGCTGTTTGTTACTCGTTGATATAGTAAAATCATCCCGGGTCGGGGCTTGATTGGCGCCTTTTGTTCCAAACGGAGGATTAGTAAGAACGCAATCATACCTTTCGGTTCTCAGGGGCTCATAAATCGAATCGCCAAGATAGATATTGACGTGGATTCCGTGTAAGTATAAATTCATAAGCGCAAGCCGTCTCGGCCTTGCCACAAGCTCAGTCCCATAATAGGTTTTCGCCATTATCCGCTTCTGGTCTTTACGCTCAATCCGGCCTTTTGTTTTTCCCATAAGCCATTCAAACGCGCAAACCAGAAAGCCTCCTGTACCTGATGCCGGGTCGCAGATGGTAAAATTCTTCCGTTCTCTTGGGTCCGGCTTCATGCAATGAACTATGGATTGGATAAGAACACGAGGTGTAAAATACTGGCCTGCTCCTTTTTTGCCCTCAGCGGCTGATTTCTCAAGAAGCCCCTCATACGCGGCAGCCTTGACATCGACATTAAGCGATGTCCATTCAATTTCATCGATTAGATTAATCAGGCGCTTAAGATTTACCGGATTGGCAAACCGCGACATAGCACCACCGTAAATATCGCCTAAGACCCCTGATTGTTTACCAAGACCTCGAAGCGCATCGGCATAAAAGTCTGTTAATTCGGTGCCTGACTTCTCCCTTAAAACACTCCACGCATATCCCTTAGGAATTTCTGCGCCACGCTCTTCAGCCATTTTAAGGAACAATAAATACGTAATCTGCTCAATATAGTCACCGTAATCTATGCCGTCGTGGCGCAGAGTATGGCAAAATCCCCATAGTTTATTGACAACGTCACTCATAATAATACCGCCTCATTAATTTCCTGAATAAGTTTATCCAGTTCACCGTTAAAGATTTGATTAATTTTGATAAAATTACCGCCCTCGCGGGTAAAAGACACAAGGTCAAAGTCATCCTTTTCCATCAGCATATTCTCAAGCAGATACCTTTGAATAAGCCCAAGCCACTTCTCCTGCTCGGGTGTAAAGGAGTGTTTTGTCCGGATCCGTTCAAAGGCCCGATTTACCCGTGATTCTGCTGTAATCAAGTTCTCACCTTTAGCGGCATGCTTAATAATTGATATGATGTCCGCGAGTTTCTGGTTATAGGCAACACGTAGATTCTTCTCGCTGAATTTATCCTGCAGATGATCCGGCTCATGAGAAAGTTTCTCCCGGAGTTCGTCAAGGTCTTTAGTGTGAAAATCTCTGGGCTTGTTCAATAGAATTTCAATGGCTTCTATGTGCTCGGGGTTCTTTTGCACGAATTCCTCAAACTCCTTAATGTAATCGGATGGCCGTAATTCACTTCCGTCTTTGGCGCGGAATATGCGCTCAGAACTCACCATATCAACAGCAGGCTCAGCAATTATAAATGGCTTACGTGCCCTTTGATAGTTTTCGCATATATCAAGAAAGTTCTCTTTTTTTAGAATCTTTATTGTGCCTTGCCAGTCCTTGTGAAGCCTTTGGGGTAGATCGCGGGCAAAGTCAGCAATATCAACGCCTTCAAGGATATAAGTAAACTGCGCTCTGCTTTCCAAAGTAATGGATTTGGCAATTCTCTGCAGGCGCTTAACTAAAACACCAGTGTTATAAGCGGCATCCACATTATTGGATATATCGTCAACAATCTCCCTGATAGTTTTGGTTGGCTTTATCGGAGCCTCCGCGGAAATGCCAGTAATCTTACGGAAATACTCCAAGAGAGTTCCATTAAAGCAATCGAACACAGTGAAATGATCTTTATTGATTTCAGGGCAAAGCCGAGTCCCGCGTCCCATCATCTGTTCAAAAAGTATCCTTGATTTTACAGGCCGTAAAAAGACAATGTTTTCAATCTTAGGCACATCAACACCGGTTGAGAGCATATCTACAGTAACCACAATACCCGGGTTTTGGCGGTTACGAAATTCTCGAATCCTCTGCAGTGGGCGGTCAACAGTAGGACTTCCTGTTATTTTCTGGACAAAGTTATCCCCGCGGTTAAATTCATCCCTCAAGATTTCAATAAGCTGATCACAGTGCGAACGGTGAGGTAAATCATTGTGGGCAAAAATAAGGGTTTTTGGAAAATGCCCTCTTTCTTCCTCATGTGTTAAAAGGTACTTTTTTATTTCCCGGACAACTTTGTGGTTCCTGTCGGGCGCTGTCCAGTCAGATTCATTGGCTGTTGCGGCAAGCTCGCGTTCATCTTCTAAAATATCAAATGTTAGCTGGCCGGTTTCCGTATCTTTAAGACCGATTTCTTCCCCTTCATTGAGGAAAACACCGTTTATGGTAATATCGGAGTTTATCTTTACCGCGTCATAATCTACAAGATAGCCTTCGCGCACCGCGCGTTCATAGTCATAACGATAGGCAATTTCTTTAAAATATGCTGTTGTATGCGCGGCTGGCGTGGCAGTTAATCCGATTTTTACAGCGTCAAAATGATTTAGGACCTCGCGCCATTTGCTATTCTCTGAGGCTGTATAGCCGCGATGACATTCATCGGCAATAATCAAATCAAAAGCGTGAATAGGTATGTCAATTTTATCGGCGTCATCATCCTCTCTCGTATCAAACATCCCTTCCTTGCCGAAAAGATTAATTCGCATTCTCTGAATCGTACAGACATACACAAATGAGTCCCTGCTTTTTGGATCAGCTAAGTATTCATTTGGCAAAATCTTAGGGTCAAATTGCTCGCCTTCTTCAAAATCTTCTTTCTTGAATTTCTGGCTGTACACTTCATAAATCTTATCGAACTTTAAGCCGGGTTCGGGTTCAAAGCTGGCTAAAGCTGTCACCGCTTGGGCGGCCAGTATTTTCCGGTCAACAAGAAATAAAATACGTTTGGCATAATCTGCTTTCATCAAGCGATAAATGATATTTACAGTCGTAAAAGTCTTGCCTGTTCCAGTCGCCATAGCTAAGAGCATTCGGCCTTTCCTATTGATGAGAGCCTTTTCTGTGGCATGGACGGCTTCCTTTTGGTATAAACGCAGTCCCGGGTTATAATCGGTGTTTGATTTTAACCACGTCCTAGCTTCATCTTCATTTCGTGCCAAAAACTCCTTTAAAGCT
>JAHITY010000070.1 GCA_018817165.1 Candidatus Omnitrophota bacterium | reverse complement strand
TTAAACCACTTAACTGTTCCTTGCTCCATTATTTACTACACCTCCTTCTTTCTGAACTATAGTAAATAATGCTACGTAAAAAAACCGTAAGGTAATTGTCTCTCCTTACGGTCAAGATTTCTACTACCTCATTTACTACAAGATAGAGTATAGCTTATGCCAAACTTATTTGCAAGCTATTTGTTAAAATATTTATTATTAATGCCCTTTCGCTGACTCAAAATAAAATCAGGCATAAAGCTGCTTTCTGCGCAGTTTGATATTTTCGTCTGATAAATACTCATCGAATGTTGTATTCATTTTATCAATATATCCCTTTGGACCTATTTCAATAATCCGATTAGCAACGGAATGAATCAATTGATGATCATGAGAAGAAAAAAGAATTGTCCCCGGGAATTTCTCCAAACCACGATTTAAAGCCGTGATTGATTCTAGATCAAGATGGTTTGTTGGTTCTTCTAGAATCAGTACATTACCCTGCGCGAGCATCATTCTGGATAACATACACCTAACTTTTTCCCCTCCAGATAAAACCATTACTGACTTAAGCGAATCATCGCCAGTAAACAACATTCTGCCTAAAAATCCGCGAACAAAATTTTCATCAGTCTGCGGGGAGTACTGTCTAAGCCAATCAATAATATTCAGATTACGGGTAAAATACTCCGTATTATCCTGAGGATAATACGCTTTAATTATTGAACCTCCCCATTTAAAACTTCCTTCATATGATTTGTGTTCACCCGCGAGAATTTTAAATAAAACTGTTTTCGCCAGATTATTCGAACCAACAAAAGCGATTTTATCTCCTGGCTCGACCCGAATATTTAGCCCGGAAAACATAATCTGACCATCCAGCTGTGTAGATAAATTTTCTATGTTTAGGATTTCATTACCTGCCGGCTTCTGCTGCTCAAAATTAATATACGGGTATTTACGTGAAGATGGCTTAATATCTTCTAAGGTAAGTTTTTCCAAAGCTTTTTTTCTGCTGGTTGCCTGCTTTGACTTAGAAGCATTGGCGCTAAACCGGGAAATAAATTCCTGCATTTCTTTACGTTTTTCCTCGGTTTTTTTATTGGCGTCGCTGCGCAGCTTTAAAGCAATCTGACTGGATTCCAGCCAAAAATTATAATTCCCGGAATAAAGCTGAATCTTGCCAAAATCAATATCAGCAGTATGAGTACAGACTTTATTTAAAAAATGCCGGTCATGAGAAACAACAATCGCGGTATTTTCAAAATTATACAGAAACTCTTCGAGCCACATACAGGTTGCCACATCCAAATGGTTTGTCGGTTCATCCAGCAATAATATGTCCGGATTTCCAAATAAAGCTTGGGCAAGCAATACCCGCACTTTCTCCCCTGATTCCAACTGTTTCATTTGTTTTTCATGCAAAGCCTCGGCAATACCCAGATCACTTAATAGCTTGGCAGCATCTGATTCCGCGTTCCAGCCGTCAAGATCAGCGAATTGCGCTTCCAGCTCAGAAGCTAAAACACCATCAGCGTCAGAAAAATCTTCTTTAGCATATACCGCGTCTTTTTTAAGCATAATATCATACAGTTTTTTATGCCCCATCAACACAGTCATTAATACTGTATATTCATCAAAAGCAAATTGATCCTGCTTAAGACTGGAAATCCGCTTACCTTTGGGTGTTGAGACATCGCCTTTTGACGGATCAATTTCTCCGGAAAGAATTCTTAAAAATGTGGATTTGCCCGAACCATTCGCTCCGATCAAACCATAACAATTCCCTGGTGAAAATACAATACTCACATCAGAGAAAAGCTTTTGGGCTCCAAAGTTAAGCGATACGCCATTTGCTGAAATCATCTTTTTTCCTTTAATTAATAACTTGATTCTTTGAACAAAGATATGAGTTTACACAAACTTACTGCTTTTGTAAAGGCAAAAAACAAATAATCTTAGTTTATCCGTCTTAGCTAGCAGACAATCGCCAAAATATTTAACGCAATGGTTTTAATAAATCATCCAATCCATTGAGCTGGATTTCATACATCGTTGCCAGCATTTTACCCAGGCTATCATTAGCAAAACCCTTACGGCTAAGCCACATTACATAGTCTTCCGGCAAATCAATCAGCAGCCTGCCTTTATATTTACCAAACGGCATGCGCATTTTAACTAATTTTATAAGATATGCTTTATCAAAATTCATAACCCACATCATACGTGTAATAATCTTAATTTTCAAGAAAATTATTACGGTTAAGGTTACGATGCCCGTTTCGTCTTACGGCAACGTCTATCGGCTTAAAATTTAGTGTTTTTAGCCTAACCGGTGAACGTTACCGATACGGGCTTCGTCACCGGCTACCCTTTACACGGCTTTTTCCTTGACTTATTTCGCCAAACGGGTTAATTTAAAAAATAAATAAAATTTAAACCCTCAGACTATGATCAATCAGAAAGGATGCGCGGCATGACTCAAGCAAAACAAGGTGATAACGTAAAGATACATTACACAGGAAAACTGAAAAATGATACAGTGTTTGATTCATCGCGAAAAAGGCAGCCTTTTGAGTTTATCCTTGGATCCGGACAAGTAATCGCTGGTTTTGAAGAAGGCACTTTAGGCATGCGTGTCGGTGAAACAAAAACCATAACCATTGCCTGCGACAAAGCCTATGGCCCGAGAAATGAAGATCTTATCGCCATAGTCGCTCGCGGGCATTTACCCAAAGATCTTGAACCTAAAGTCGGGCAAAGACTGGGCATTCACAATGAAAACGGCCAAAAAATTCCCGTGATTATTACCGCGCTAACAGAAAAAGATGTGACTGTTGATGGAAACCATCCTCTAGCCGGAGAAGACCTGGTTTTTGAACTGGAACTGGTGGAAATAATTTCCTAATTGTTATCGCGTTGTCGCGTTATCGAGTTAACAGTCCAACTCGTAAACGCGATAATTGCTAACGTACTAGAACAAGATTGCCCTTGACCACTTCATATTCAGACTTTTAATATTCTCAGAAAACTCTTTCCCTTCATTTCTTTGCATGGCATAAAAAACAATGCCATGATTGCATAGCATCAGCTAAAAGAAACGAAGCAAAGAAAGAGCCGCCCCAGTTGAAACAGCGATGATTTTCTAATGATTTAGTAACTCCGACTTCACCCCGCATTTGCGGGGTTCGCCGCCAAATCACTCCTCCTGGTTCAGTGGCGTTACGCCATCCTGGCTCCATCTCCGTTTCTAAATCAAAGAAAATAGATCACTTTATTTCAAGGGGGGATATAAACGTAGCTATAAGATAAATTCTTGTGAAAGATGATTGGGAAATTTTTAAGCTTCTCACAAATTTAGGTAAATACGTGTCGGATTTTTGGGGACCCGTTAGGGCACGAGGACCTGTTTGAGCTTATTCATTAAAATTTTAAGGGCGAGTTCCGCAGTGCCGGAAATACGGCACGGATTTACAGTTCTTGATTTTTAAATCAAGAAAATTTGTGTCAGCGTAAAATTTGCCTATCATCTTTGTACCCCCAGCGTAAAATCAATCATATTCATTCGCCAAATCATACTCAAATAATTTACAATCAATTCTTGCATTGGAAAAAGGTTTTTCGCTTACTGGCTGCAAAGGGATCTGCTCAGCCAAGCGCATATTACCGGTAAAAATATATGCTTTATACCCTTTACATTTTGTCTGCAAAAAGTTGCCAATATCTTTATAGGTTTTTCTCAGCTGAATCTCTTGGCCCATTCTCACTCCATACTCTGGATTCATGATCACAATTCCCCCAGCATGAGGCATAGGAGTTTGATTAAAATCGCAAACATGAAATTCAATCAAATGGTCAACTCCCGCGGTTTGCGCGTTTTTCTTGGCAATATCAACTGCCTGCGGCGAAATATCTGAAGCAATGATTTTTGCCGCTAATTGCTGTTTGCCGGTTTTTTTTATCTGCTTGCGCATTGCCTGCCAATTTTCTGAATTAAAATTCATTAAATGCATTAGTCCGTAATTAACTCTTAAAAGCCCTGGCGCGCGATTAAGCGCGATCAAAGCTGCTTCAATTGCTAAAGTTCCGCTGCCGCACATCGGATTGACTAAAGCCTTTGTCCCGTCATAATCCGCGGCCAATAATAATGCCGCGGCCAGAGTTTCCTGCAAAGGAGCAATATAAGGAAGCTTGCGGTATGTCCGATCGGAGAGTTTATTACCCGAGGTATCCACATACAGCCAGCAGCGGTTATTTTTCCAAAAAAGATTAACCACAACATTATCTCTTAGCGGTCCGGCATCAGGACGGCTATCGCGTTTACTCATGATCCGATCAACAATCGCGTCTTTAACTCTTTGACTGGCAAACATCGAATTTTTCAAATGTTTTGTATCGGCCATAGAAACCACACTGACATACTCGGTCGGGCTAATAATATTTTCCCAAGGCAGCGATGATACAATCTTATACAATTCATCGGGGCTAATACAAGCAAATTTCTTAAGCAAAAACATGATATGCATTGCTGTGCGCAGACAAAGATTTAATTTATAACAATCCTCATATTCTGCTTCAATTTCCAATCCAGTTTCATGAGAAGACAAAACATCATAGCCCAACTGCTTAACTTCTTTATGCAAACAAGGCATTATTCCTCTGCCGCAAGTAATTAAAAATACTCCTTTTTTAAATATATTCACTATTCTCTCCCTTAATCCGCTATTGATTATTTATATTTTCAGTATCGCGTATTGCGTAAAAACACTCAATACTAGTTACACGGTTAGGGTTACGATGCCCGTTTCGTCTTCGGGTAATGTCAGTCGGCTTTAAATTTATTATTTCTAACCGTAACTGTTAACATAACCGATACGGGCTTCGTTACCGTTAAACTTTACCGGATTAGTTATTAAGTAATTCATATGGTATACCAAACCAAAACCCCTGGCAATATATTTTATCTTAAAAATCAGCCCCTCCCTCATATTCTAATTATACTTGAAGTCTAAAAATTCATATGTTAAAATTAGCTTATGATAAAAAATGTTATTGAAATAAATAATTTAAATCTTATTTACGGAAAAGGTTTGCAGCAAAAAAAAGCTCTGCAGAATATTAACCTAAGCCTCGGCAAAGGTCAAATCTGCGGTTTTCTTGGGCCAAACGGCGCGGGAAAAACAACTTTAATAAAAACACTGCTTGGCTTGCTTACGCCTAATAAAGGCACTGTTTTGCTTTTTGAAAAAAAACCAACTGACACGCTTAACCGTCAAGCAATCGGCTATATGCCGGAAACCGCGAATTATTATTGGTACCTAACTCCCAAAGAACTGCTTATTTTTTATGCTAAATTATTTAAAATCAAACCCGCGATTTTTCTGCCGCGCATAGATTATCTGCTTGAGCTTGTCGACTTAGGAGAAGATAAAAATAAATTAATGAAAACATTTTCTAAAGGCATGTTGCAGAAAGTAAGCTTTGCTCAATGCCTAATAAATGATCCAGAATTACTTATTCTCGATGAGCCGACATCAGGGTTTGATCCAATTGCCCGAATGAATATGCGCAACATATTGCTCGAGCTAAAAACTAAAGGAAAAACCATCTTTTTTTCTTCACATGAACTTTCGGAAGCAGAGATAATCTCCGACAAGGTTGTTATTTTAAAAGATGGAAAAATATTAAAAGAAACAAAACCACACGAAATAATGAATGAAAAAGGAAAAGCAATTACCTTGGAACAATATTTCTTTGATCTGGTGAAAAATGACTAAAATTTTAATTCTCGCGCAACATACTATAAAAGAACTGCTAAGAAAAAAAGATTTTTATATCTTGATTATCCTTTTTCTGGGATTAGCGGGCTTTTTTTACGGTGAATCTTTTTTTGGGATCAAAGATATTTCCCGTTATTTAAAAGATATTGGACTATCTTTGGTCGGACTTTTTTCGATGATCATTACAATTACTTTTTCCGCTAAGCAAATTCCGGCTGAAATAGAAACTAAAACCATCTACCCCCTACTAGCCAAGCCGGTTTCCCGAACTCAGTTTGTATTAGGAAAATTTATCGGAAGTTTATTTATTTCTTTTATCAGCTTTACCAGCTTTTATATTTTATATCTTGGCTTTATTTTTAGCAAGGGAGAAGCAGCCAGCTTGATTTTATTATCACAATATTACTTATTATCATTGCTTTTACTATCAATGCTATCTGCTTTCGCGTTAATGTTCTCACTCTTCCTTACAATATCCGCTAATATATCCATAACATTTCTGCTTTATTTTTTTATGTTTTGGTATAATGATGCCTTAAGAAAAACGCTGCTTCTTGCTGAGGGTAAAATCACTCTTGTTTATAATCTACTTTACTATATTTTGCCTCATTTTGAGTTTTTTGATATCCGCACAAGAATTATTCATCTCTGGGAACCCTTGCCGTTTTGGGTAGTAACAGCAATTTCTATTTATAGTATTTTATACATAGGATTACTGCTTTGGCTAACTGTTTTATGTTTTAAAAGAAAAAATCTTTAAATGAAAAAATTAATTTTCCCGATAATTGCGCTATTTTTTATCATTATCCTCAGTTCTAAGATCGATACCTATAGCCAGAATTTTTTAATCCAAAAACCATCAGATGAATTAAGTAATCAGATATTTTATAAAACTTTTGGAGAATTCAGGGAGTATTTATCTGATCTATCTTATCTTCAGGCTGACGCTTATTTCCATGGACAAGGACAGCGCTGCAAGGAAGAAAATTGCACGGAAAACCATATTGAAACTCCGGAAGAACACAAAGCCGAGCATGCGCCTAAGGAAGAACATCCTGTTTTTACTAAATCTTTAAATCCGCTGCTTAATATCAGCCAGACAATGCTGATAAACAAACACAGGCATTTATCTGGAAATGAACAAAAAGAAATGCTGCCCTGGTTTTACTTTGCTGTTAAATTAAATCCGCACAATGAACAAGCTTATTGCATAGGCGGATTCTGGTTGGCAACGCGTTTAAACAAAATAGACGAGGCGATAAAGCTGCTTGAAGCTGGAATAAAAAACAATCCTGATTCTTGGGAAATATACTCAACTCTGGGTGAAATTTATATTATCCAAAAAAAGGATTATCCAAAGGCGGCTTATAATTTTGAGCATGCCAAGATTCTTGGTGATCAACAATCTGCTGATAAATTTAAGAAGAAAATTATTTATACTTTTCTCGGTGAGGCGTATAAAAAGCTGGGCAAAACCGAACAAGCTCAAGTATTAGAAAAAGAGCTGGATAAATTATTCTCTACTGATAAGCCTGCCGATAATCATTGAACATTTGGATTTTAATGTACCAATAATTTTACCCAATCCTGTATGGGCGACCCTGGCAGTCGCCCGTAATTTAATTATACCATGAATGTGATTAGGCAAGATAACGTATTCGATTTGTCATATTGATTAGAGATATCATTCCATTGATCATCAATTATTTGACCGATTATTGATAATTCTATTCGGGATGGGGCAAGCCCATCCCCTACAGGTTTTTGTATTATTTTACGCAATACTCAATACGCGATACGCAATACTATTTCCCCTTGCGCCCCTTTATTTCCATAATAAATATATCCCTGATAAGATTACTAAAAGACCGCATATCTTTTTCAGGATAAGCGCTCCTTTTGAGTTTTCATTCCATTTAAGATAATGCTCTACCATTTCCGTAGATGTCCCGGCCAATATAATCACCGAGCAATGCCCTATTCCATAAGCCATAAGCAAGATTATTCCATACAGGAATTTTGTCGAAGACAGGGAAAAAGTAATCGCCAGCATCGGAGCCATATACGCGAAAGTGCACGGACCAAGCGCGATACCGAAGATAAGCCCGAGCAGTAAAGCAGCCAATAACCCCTTTTTTTTCATGCCCGGCTGGCTTACCCCATTGATAAAAGCCAATGGCAGAAGTCCTAATAAATGCAATCCTACTGCCAGAAAAATAATTGCCACAAAATAGTTTCCCCAACTGCCGATATCCCCCAGCATTCTGCCCATTCCCGCGGTAATCACTCCGATAATAGAGATGGTTATCAGGATTCCTAAAGAAAAAAGCAACGCTAATCTAAATGCCCTTTTTGTCGATATCTTTCCCTGATCATTAATAAACCCGATTATCAGAGGGATACTTGCCAAATGACAAGGGCTAAGCAGGATACTCAATATTCCCCAGGCAAAAGCCGCGCCCACGGCAATAAACGCATTACCGTTTAAAGCATTAGTTAATATTTCAAATAAACGCATTATCATTTTGAGATTCCCGCATTATTCAAGATTTTTTCAATCTCTACTTTTGGAAAAAATCCTTCATGACGGAATATTTCCTTACCAGTTTTGTCCAGAAATACTTGAGTCGGGATAACCCGGATATGGTATTCATTACCGTACTTTTTACCTTCTTCTGTCCAAACATCATGGAATACAACTTTTACTTTTCCAATATATTCTTTCTCAATTTCCTCGATAATCGGCTGCATCTGCTTGCAGGGAATGCAATTGACTGATCCCAGCTCCACAAAACTAATCTGTTCAGCTTTGTCTGGTAAATCTGCTTTAAGTAAATCCGCTGTTTCCGCCCTCGCAGCAGGAAATGAACTGCACACACCATTTGTGCAGCCTTTATTGGAATTACGCTGCAGCATAAACGCTCCCAGAACAATTACTCCTATTACTAAAAAAATCTTAGTTGCCTTTGCCATATTTCCCTCCTCTTTTATGCAGTAATCCAATTCACAATTTCATCTACCGAAGGGATTTTTCCGGCAGCCTTAACTTCTCCATCAACCACTAAAGCCGGGGTGATCATAACCCCGTACTCCATTATCTCATTTATTTCTGTAACCTTTAAAATCTCTGCGTCAATGTTTTTTTGCTTAACCGATTCCTGAACATTTTCATATAATTTTTTACATTTTGGACAGCCTGTCCCCAATATTTCTATCTTCATATCGTAATCCTCCCTTTATTTTCAGTATTGCATAAAAAAACTCTAATTAATAAACAGCGCTGTACTCAAGATGACCAGCAAATTTTACGCTGACACAAATTTTCTTGATGTGAACATCAAGATCGGCAAATCCGCGCCATATTTCCGGCACTGCGGAACTCGCCCTGAAAATTTTAATGAATAAGCTCAAACAGGTCCTCGTGCCCTAACGGGTTCCCAAAAATCCGACACGTATTTACCTAAATTTGTGAGAAGCTTAAAAATTTCCCAATCATCTTTCACAAAATTTGTTTTTGCTTTATTTTTTTTGTGTTTTGGGCTTTAGTCATTTAAGTTTATTTAGAGTTTAGAAATTAGTAATTAGAAATTTGTCCTCTGTTCACTGTCAACTTTTTTCAGGATATCACATTTTGACTATGAGCTATCAGCCATCAGCTATGAGCTATAAGCAAAGCGCTTTCTGCTTTTTTGCTTTTGCTATGAGCCATTAGCTATTTAACAATCAACCCAAATATAATTCCGCTGAATGTGGCCATAACCACCACTAAACTTACATAAACCACTGTCTTCTTTGTGCCAATGATTCCCCGAATAACCAACATATTCGGTAAACTAAGCGCTGGACCGGCTAAAAGCAAAGCTAGAGCCGGGCCTTTGCCCATGCCCGCGCCGATCAATCCCTGCAAAATTGGAACCTCGGTAAGTGTAGCAAAATACATAAATGCTCCGGCAATCGAAGCTAGAAAATTTGCTGCAAATGAATTCCCTCCCACAGCCTTGGCAATTATCCATGAGGGAATTAATCCTTCATGATTTGGTCTGCCCAGTAAAAGTCCCGCGATCAAGACCCCGAGAAGCAATAAAGGCATTATTTGTTTAGCAAATCCCCAAGAACTTTGACTCCACTCCACAATTTCTGGTTTTTTAAACCATTTGATCAGCATAATACCTGTGATTGCTAAAAAGCTAAAAGCCACATACCATTTAAGCGCAAATATCTTTGCCCATAAACCATTATCTCCTGGTAAGGGTTTTGCCCAATTGGCAAAAACCAAAAAACCAACCATTGCCAAAAAATACAGGCCGTTCTGCCATAAGGCCCTCGGCTCCTTTTCCTCTATAGCTACTAAATCACCTGCTGTTTTCCTGGCACGTTCTTCTTTTAAAAATATAAGATGCATTAAAAGCCCGATTACTACACTGAATAAAATTGCGCCCACTGCCCTGGCAACACCCAGCTGCCAGCCTAAAATCCGGGCAGTCATAATAATTGCCAAAATATTAATTGCCGGACCAGAATAAAGAAAAGCTGTTGCCGGGCCCAAGCCTGCGCCGCGTTTATATATGCCGGAAAATAAAGGCAAAACCGTACATGAACATACTGCCAAAATCGTTCCGGAAATCGAAGCCACGCTATAAGCCAGAACCTTGTTTGCTTTTGCCCCAAAATATTTAATTACTGAGGCCTGGCTGATAAAAACCGAAATCGCTCCGGCAATAAAAAAAGCCGGCACCAAACAAAGCAGAACATGTTCTTGCGCATACCATTGGACCAATGCTATTGCTTCAAAAAACGGATTGCGAAAAGGCAATAGCTCTATAGGCAGATAAAAACATCCGAGAAAAATACCTGCCATTAATAAAAACTTCTTCCATTCTTTCATGTTTTCCTCCATATAGCAAAATAGCTACTTATTTTTATAAAAAATTTTATTTACAGCAAAGTTTTTGGCGATTAGCTTTTTTTATTTTCTCAAGATCTTTTTTAACCAAACTATCATATTCTGTAGTTTGTTTAATATATTTCATAATAGCCTTTGAGCCTTTACTATTTTCAATCAAATAATAATCAGTCCAAAACCCATTTTTTTCACTAGCAATCAAACCCGCATTTTTAAGTTTTTTTAAGTGTCTCGACACGCTAGGCTGAGCAATACCCAAGACAAAAGCTAATTCACATACACATCTTTTCTGCGCTTGGAGCATTTTTAATATCCGCAGCCGATTAATATCAGCCAAGGCTTTAAATATTTTTTCCAACTCCTTCATAAATCCTCTTAAATAAATTGTTAACGCGTTAGCGAGTCGAAGAACTATCCGCTTTTCAGTATTACGTCGTACGTATTGCGCATCACCAAGTCGATGGTCAAAAAATAAAACAGTTATTAACGTTCTTTTTGCTTTTGCCATGAGCTATGAGCCATCAGCTATAAGCAAAGCGCGGAGCGCTTTCTGCTTTCATATAGCCATCTTGCTATATAGTATATCCAACTTTAAATACTTTGTCAAATTAAAGTATTTAAAGCAGGAAGAATATTAATGTTTATTGCGTGGCAATATTGCGAGTGCTGTCTGTCTGAACTGCGTACTGAAAACTTACAGTTGAGGTTCCGTCCCCATTATCATCAGCTACAGTTACTTTCATTTTTCCATAATAGTCGTCAACAGTTTTAAACAAAATTACCCGCGGAACATTCATAAATGCGCCCACCCCGCCTGAATCAACTACATCGGGAGCAGTGCTTAAATTATCAAAAGAATAACTATTGGTTACATCCTGTAAGACTGCCCCTGAATTAGCAAAAAACATCGCCGCAAATTCTATAAAAAAATCTCCGCTTGATTGCTGACCGGTTGTGCCGGAAACAACATTAAAGCCCGAGGGAGATCCAGCAATAATCGTAAGCGTAGCAGTCTGCACTGTTAAAAGCGCAGAAGTTGTTGTCCCGCTAGACACTCCTCCATCATCCTCAATCTCACCAGCACCCGGTTGAGTAGGATTACGATCATCATGTGCTGTACGGATAGCATCAACTGTTGCTTGATTCAAACCGCTGGCTTCCGCGATCTCCGGAGACAAAGTCGCAAATAATAAATTTCCGCGTAAATTCTTGATCTTCAATACTCCATCTTCCGCCACAAATATCATCGTGGTCTGACCGCTGGTAAGCTGCTGCTGTCCGGTTGTCCTAGGGGTCTGCTTCTTATCCCATTTTGTTTCCGCGATCCACATGCCTTTGCGGCTTTCAATTCGATTAACAAAAATAGTCAACTGAATATCAATAAACATATCAAAATCAAATCTGATCCCTTCTTCTAAAAATGTCTGATTGCCCAAATAATCGCGGGAAATATATTTAGCGAATTCCGCGACATCCTGCTTCTCATAAGCATTGGAAAGAGCTTGGAGAGTTGCTAAAACCTGCTCATTATAACTGACATCTTCATAAGAAAGCACACCATTGCGCAATAATGGCAATTCCACATCAGAATAAGCACCAGTGCGTTTTAATTTAATTATTGGCTCATAGCGCACCCCTTGCTGCGGAATAAACTCAAAAGCAATATTTGATGCTTTCGGCATTTCATCCCAGCTGCGGCCATCATCCAAAGATAAAAGCATTGTTTCAATATTATCCAGCGTCGGAATATTCGCGGTTATTTTAATTTTCCCGTCATCCAGGTCATCCTGGGTAAACAGAACATCGCCGCTGACATTTGAATAATCCTGAGTATTTATCCGCAATCCATACAATGAGTACATTGCATTAGCCGCGAAATCATTTTGCGATCCCGGCATCTTATTTGTATCAGTAACAGTTTCATCAGATGTATCAGTTGTGAACTGTTTATAGCTCTCAGCTTCGATCCATTGATGGTGCAAGTCGATTACTTCTTGTAACGGAGAGTATAAATCAAGGTATCTTTTCCCCAGCTTGGTTGAATATACACTATTAGTCTCAGCATCATCGGGAAATTTAACTCCATACCAATTTTCTTTAACATTTTTAACCAGCATCAGCGGAATCAAGGGCATAATCTGATCTAAAATCGCATTAAATTTATTATCCTCTGATTTGTATCTTAAGGATTTAATTAATTTTTCTGCCTGAACAATGTCTTTTTCATAGACAGCGTCAGCGCCTCTAATAATTATATTTTCTCCACTGGCCGGCTTAACATTAGCTAAGCTGCTCAGTTCATCCAATTTTTGCGCATAATTCGGCAAATATTTGCGGATAAAAACATTTGCTTTTGAGCTATTAATAATCCGGCTTATTCCCGCTTTCATAGTGTTTAATTCACTGACTGTCATATAATGCAAATAAGGTTCTTTGGCTTTTGCCATGTCATTCTCAGCAATGTCAAGATTCGGAATTAATTCACCATAATTTCCATTTATATGTTTGACTAATTTTGCGGCAATCAAAGCCTCAATCATATCTTGAGCATATTTCGCGTTATTTTTTAAAAATGTCGCGTCCTGATCTTGATTATTAAAATTGCGGATTAATTTCTGCTCTAATTTGCTCAATGTATCCTTCATTGTTGACAGATAGCTGCCAATATTATTTACTGCTTTGTCGCAAAACGCCTGATCTTGCATTGGATTAAAGCCTTCCATTTGCTTTTCTAAGTATGCCTGATTGGATGGAATACTAAAAATAAGATTCTGAAAATACAAAGCTCGAATTATCTCTTCCTCTTCGACAGTTATCCTTGGGGCTTGCTCCCAAGCTTGACGAGCATTTTCCCAGTTTTGTTTTGTCATAGAAAAACTTTCCCGATACCCAGGAATGATATATTGAGGATGACGAGAATTGTTTTCTATTTCCTGAGCCCAATATCTAAGCGCCCCAGGGATATCAACTATATTACCTTGAACATTTTTCTTAGGCACCAGATAAGTGTATTCTTCTATAGCTTGATCAATCTGCTTAAATTCTCTGTACATCCCCCAATTCCCTTTGTACACAGAAAAATCATCAGCATCACCTATGGGCAGATTAGTCAAAGCAGCACTTATATCTGATGCATATTTGCGATATTTACCTCCTGCTTGATTTGCCAATGCTGTGAATGTAGCTATGATGCCCTGCAATTGTACTTTCCTAGCTGCTAATAAAGCAGCATCTGCCTGATATAAAGGAGGCTGCATGTCATATGCTCTTTGCACCGCCCAAGTCCATCCGTTTCGATAACGAAAAATCTGATCAACTTTCATCCTACTTGTTGTCTGGGCATCTGGTCCAACACTGCTAATGCCTGTTTTTTCCATTGCTTCCTTTACAATAGATGGAGGATTTGCTAAGGCATTTGCTATCTTTGTTTTCATTTGAACAGTATAATATTGCTCCAGATCTTTTTTAATTATATCCAGTTTATCCAAAACTTTTTTTGCCTCAACAAAATTACCCATCTGGCAAAATTTCTCGATCTCTCCAGAAAATGATTCTATATCCTCGGGAAATTCATAAGGAATAATCATCGGCTTAAAAACCTCAGAATAAAAAACATTTGCCATGGCCATTCCTTTTTCAAGTCCATAGCGCTGAAGGTCAGCCTCGGGATTATTTGAATTTACAGTTGGAACAGGAAAAACACTTGCCTCATCCAAACTGCCTTCCATATCCTCTTTTAAATCCTTCATAAATTTATCACGAAATTCAAGCCAAGCTCTCCGCTGGGCATAAAGGCTTTGCCCCAAAGCTTTTTCGCCAACTGTTTCCGCTCCGCTGGCTGCGGTTAATAATTGCAGCTGCCAGGTATTACATTCCTGTTCAATTGCCGAAGCTGATTTCAAAACATTCAATTTTTCAAGTTTTGCTATTTCAGCAGATAAAGCAGTATAACGCGCTTTGCTTTTTACTTCCAAAGCCCGATATTCCGGAATTGATTGTTTCATCCGGCGCAAATCCATAAACTCACTCATCATCCGCTCATAATCATTATTATAAAAATGACTGACCTGCTCAGCAAAAGCATGAAATTCTCCCATCTGCTGACGCACTCTTGTCTGATCATACTGAACTTGAGCCATCTTATTAACATCTGCTAATAATTTACTGATCCAGCCGCGAGCAACATTGCGCAGCTCACCGGAAAGCGCTTCGATTTCAGCTGCTTGCGCCAAGTCAACTCCAGAGCCTATTGCTGTATAACTTTTAAGGTAATCTGTCCATGATTGCTCCGGCCATTCTTGGCCTAATTCTTTTTCCACATAAGAGCGCACTAATTGACGCGTGCCGGCACTAGTAATTAAATAATCATTGAAGAAATAATCCACCGTCTCCGCATTCATCTTAAACTGAGCCGGGCCTTTTTGATCAGGATTATATTCTCCGGCAATTCTCCGGTCCCCACTGACAATGCCATACAATGCTTCTATTTCAGCCTGGGCTTTTGCATCAGCCAGCAATTTTTGCGATTCATAAGTCATTTTTATTGCTTCCCACATAACAGTGACCAAAGGATGATTTATCATGCCCACTGCCTGATCAGTCGCAGTAAAAAGCGCTTCATCATATTTTCCTGAACCCAGCTGAGTGGATATCTTATCAATATTTTGAATCGTGCTGACAACCAAATTTATTTTATCTTTCATTGCCGGTATTTCCGCTTCCTGGGCAACAAACGCTATCTTTTCTACTCCGCCAATGATATCCCAAAGCCAATCAAAAGTGGTTTTTTTCAAGGCCTCTTCCGCGCCTTTTTTCATGTCTTTTTCTTTAGCCATTGCTCCGGCAGTATCCAAGCCAAGCAATACTATTTTATCCGCAACCAGACCAGCAAAACTAGGCACAGCCTGCAAACACAAGGCAATGCAAACAATTGATCCTACAAAAATCTTTGAATTTTTAAATTTATTATTCATTAAAATTACCTTTTGTTAATATTAAAATGGGTTATCGCCGCTAATTGAAATAAGTTTCCACTGCTCATCTTCCAATTTAAAGATCAGTTCTGAACTGCCCTGATTTTTTTGCTGCCCTGGAATTCCAGAAACTGTAAATTTTTTATACCATTTGCACATGACTGACATCTTTTGCTCGCTAACAAGCACTTGGTCGATCGAAACATTAAATTCCACTGTCTGCTGATTTATTGCAGAAACATCAACCCTGTTCATAAATTCACTACGCAAAGGCATAAAACCATCAGAAACCACAGCATCAAATCCCCCCAGCGAATAATTGGAATAAGCACTGAAAACTTGATTAACCGCGGCTTTACCAATTTCCTGTTCTTGCTGATCATCAATAACCGCAAAAACAGTTGAACAGAACAGAACAATTCCTAAAATAACAAATAGTAAGTTTTGTTTAAAGTTACGCATAATAACCCTCTCGTTTAGAAATTACTACTGAATTTTACAACAAATCTTTTTTCCTGATAATCTCCATCATTGGCATCATACAGATAATTATTTATTTCAGCGCGAGTGCTGATAACTCCATTACGCTCGCCTTTAAGTTTATAAGCAAGTTCACCATAAGTCTTATTTGTATAATAATCTTCCATTGGTCCGGCATTATCAGCGATCATCAGATTATGCCCAAAATTAAAGTTTAAAGGATCGCTGATCTCATAACGACCGCTAACCGACAACCCATTACTAAGACTTAGGTTCTCATCATTACGCGTATCTCTTGCGTCCATACTGTAATTAGCGGCTAAATAAAGCCGGCGTTTAAAAACATTAAAGTCTCGGCTGAAGTTGCTGCCAAAACGCTGAAAAGATTCTGTATTAGCCCCAGCCGCTTTATCATCAAAATAGCGATGCTCAAAAAACACGCCCACCGATGCTTCAGATATTCTAGTATTTAAAGAAAGCCCATAGGTAGAAGTTGTTGCTTCCGCGCTATTTCCTAAATCATCAGAATCTCGGTCTAAATGATTTACATAAGTGCGGACAGAAAAATTTTTATTATCTTCAAAAGGACGAGTCGTAAGAGCAATATATTGCTCATTATTGGTTGTGCGTTTTGTCTGATTACTGTCATCCAGGTAATTCCAATAAAGATTCTCAGTTAGGGAAAGAACATTCTTTTCACTTAAACGCAGATCAGCAACCACTTGATGCTGGATTTTATCAGATGAAGCCGAGCCCACTTCACTGTAAAATTCCGGCTGAACATAATAATAAAGATATTTAAGATTAAACCAGTCTTCATAACGAAAACCCGGCTGCACACGAAAAGCCATTCCCGAGCTGAGATTCCTCGAAACAGCATCATCATCTGAGATATAGCGGCTGCGGGCCAGCTCAAATAATAAAGAAGTGCCGTTTTGCATGCGCATTTCACCATCGATGCCATAAACCGAATTATTTAAATCAACACTGCTGGAATTATCGGGAATAGTTGAGCTATCATCCTGAACGCTTACCCCCTGTGCTCCCAAACGAAACAAAGAAAACATATCAGAATCTTCAAACAAAAAGTTATCGGCTTTTAAGCCAGCAACATCCCGCTGAAAAAGACCGGCCGCTGAATCACTCTCATATTTACGGGCAGCAACTGTTTTTAATTCCAGAGCATCCGAAAACTTCATCTGAGCATTTGCCCCTTCCAGGCTGCTGCCCATTACAAATTGACTGAAATCAGCATAAAAGTCACCTAGTTCAAAAAGATTATCCTCATTACGCGCTGAGAGATTAAATTGTTTGATCTTTACATCTCGGGTATTTTCAACTCGCGAATTATCAGTTTTCCGCAAAGCAGATTGACTCTGTAATTGATAACCATTGGACAATTTTTCAAACAAATTGATGTTTAAATCAGTTTGATAATCTTCATTATTATCTTGATAAAAAGATTTTGCTTGATTGCCGGAAACATTAGTAAACTCGACTTGCGTAGAAAATCTTCCGCTGATCATCCCGGAACGATCCGGTCCATATTATTTATAGGAAGCAAAATCCGTAAGATCATGCATTCTTTGGGAAAACGAAAATTTTTGCGTTGAAGAAGCCTGACTAGCAGTTGAGGATGTATCTAAAAAAATAATTTCCGCGGCATAAGACATCGCGGAAAAAGTAAACAAAAAAACTATCATTCCAAAATACTTTATTAAATATTTTTTATTTGTCATTTAATGTCTCCGTATTGGATATTGTCTTATTTACTTAAGAAATATTTCCATATCCTATCACGACACTTACACATAGTCAAATAAAAACTTTTTATTAGTTGGATATATCTAATTTAATTTATTTACCAATTTCAGACTCTCCGGTTGGACCTGAGCAGAAAGGCTCATCATCCAGCCTGTTTTGGGCACTCAAAAATCCCGAAGACTTATAAGCATCTCGATAATTTATAAATGTCACATATCCGCCTGAAATATTACCGGCTGTATATCCGTGCTGATTAAGAATCCGGCAGGCAATATGTGCCCTTACCCCATACTGGCAAAATACAGCAATATGTTTGTCTTTGGGAATTTCATTTAAACGCTCTCTTAATTCATCAATCGGAATATTAACTGAATTAGGCACATTTCCTTTAGTGTATTCGCCGACAGTTCTGGCATCAAGCAAAAAATCATCTGGAGAAACATTTTCCCAGTGGATTAATTTGGTTATATTTCTCATATGATTTAAAGCCGTCATGCCCGTAAGATTAATCGCGTCTTTTGATGTGCCATATGGCGGAGCATAACATAATTCCAATTCCGCCAGATCCTTTATTCGCATCTTTTGCTTTACCGCGACAGCCAGCACATCGGTTTTTCTATCTACGCCGTTTTCCCCTGAAATTTGCGCGCCCAGCACAATCCCGCTTTGCGGATTATATAAAAGCTTTATCGCCATATTCACCGCACCCGGATAATACCCCACATGGTCAGCGGGATGAGTGTATACCTTCGCGTAATTGATTTTACTTGCTTTTAGTGTTTTCTCGCTTGCTCCAGTCATTGCCCCGGCGATATTAAATACTTTTACTATCGAAGTCCCAATAGTTCCGGCATACTCATCGTCTATTCCAAATATATTGTTCACCGCGACAAGCGCCTGCTTAGCCGCGGGCCCGGCTAAAGGAATATGGCGATACACATCAGTTACCGGATCCAGGCTCTCTACAACATCACCAATAGCATAGATTGATTCATCAGATGTCTGCATTTTAGCATTTGTTACAATTCCCCTGTTGCCTAGTTTTAATCCAGCTTGTTTGGCAAGATTAGTTTCCGGCCTTACACCTATTGCCATAATAACTAAATCTGTATCTAAACCTTTGCCTGATGCTGTATGCACTTTATATCCATTAGTTTCCTTACTTATTTTCACAACTTCTTCATTAAGATAAAGCCTGACATCATGCGCCATAATTTCCCGCTCAAGAATTACTGCCATATCTTTATCAAACGGAGGCATAACCTGATCCATTTTCTCAACCAGATATGTTTCTACTCCTCTTTCGCGTAAATTCTCTGACATTTCTATACCAATAAATCCCGCTCCGATCACCACTGCTTTTTTTACTTTAGCGGAATCAAGCGCTTGTTTAATTCGATCAATATCAGGAACAGTCCGCACTGTATGCACGCAAGGCGAATCCGCTCCCGGAAAAGCTGGAACAATCGGCTCTGCTCCCGGAGAAAGAATAAGCTTATCATAGCTTTCCTCATAATCCCGGCTATTTACTATATCTCTTACCTGAATTTTTTTATTCACTGTATCAATGGATCTTACAAGATGCTTAATCCGCACATCAATATTAAAACGCCTTTTCAGCCCCTGCGGTGTCTGCACCAGTAGTGATTGCCGCTTTTTAATTACATCGCCCGCATAATACGGCAATCCGCAATTAGCAAACGATATATATTCGCCGCGCTCAAACATTATGATCTGCGCCTGTTCATTCAGCCTTCTTGCTCTGGCCGCTGCCGTTGCGCCTCCGGCAACCCCGCCGATAATTAGTAGTTTCATTTTTTCTCCTTGCTTTTACTTTATAACTTTATGAACTAATTCACTATTTTCTGTTTTTCTGTGTTTTTGGCTTAGTCATTTGAGTTTATTTAGAGTTTAGAAATTAGTGCAATTAGAAATTAGTAATTTGTATTCCGTCCTCTTGCGATCCTCTATTTCATTAACGCAAACAGCAGCCCCAAAAAAGCGCCATATAACGTACCGCGCAAAGGTGTACTGGTTAAAGGACATGTACCGCTTGAGCATTTACCAAAATATCCCAGAAGCCCGCCGAATACCGCACCAATTAACATCCCTAAAAATATCCGCATAATACACACTCTATTAAATTTTCTCTTTTAACTATTTATTCCGCCTTTTGGCGGAATATTTACATTTAAATCAACTTATTCTTCTTTAAATTATTAAATAACTCCCGCATCATCGGTTCATCTTTTAAAAAATAACATTTCATTTTACCATTCTGTCGGCTATCCACAATCCCGCTTAATTTAAGCAAGGATAAATGCTGCGATATATTCGGCTGATTCGCCTGCACCAGTTCCTTTATATCATTCACACATTTTTTCCCTGATGCCAGTTCATTGACAATCATTAACCTTGTGGGATGTGAAAGCGCTTTTAAAAATTTAGCCGCATTTAGATAGTTATACTTGACTATCGCCATAAATCCTCTCTTTATCATATAATCATATTCGAATATCTTTATATCATATTTGACAAAATTTGTCAAGGTAGCAACAAATAAATTACCGGCAAATACTCTGGCTTAAGCTAATCAAGGGTTTAAGACATACTCGAATCAAGACTTTTATCTGATCATTGTTCCTGATCTTATCGGCAAACGGCGGGCTATATTTATAATAGTTCTGAACAAAACTTATTCCTAATTTATTGGTTAATAAATATTGATCTCGAAATTTACGCAAAGCATCGACTTGTTCAGCAGTGCTGGTTCCAAATGCCGCCGTAGCAATAAAACAGCCGCCTCCACCTCCGCCGCCACTTTGCGTTGAATCAATATTTTCTGCAGTTATTGCCCCATCAGCAACCATATAAATCGAAAAATGGTTAATATTCACTGAAACCATTTGATTTGCAATATCCACAGCACAACCGGGAACCAGTTCCCATTTTAAAGCAGCAATATTGTAGTAATATACATTTAGTAAATTATCATCTATTGCATTTGGATTATTATAAGGCAAACTAATCCTTGCCGGAGTTTTAAATGTTGTCTGCCCTGGGCCAAAGTCCACAACATTACCCAATCTGATCAAGCCATTATCCGGCTCTGGAGCTCCCACTGATTCGGCGATTGTAATTGTAATCGGAGCATCAATCGCGTCTGGAGCAATTTCAATTTTAGTGCCAGCTATGCTTCCCGAGCTGACAGCAACAATCCCGCCAATGCTATTATCAATTTTTTGCGCGGTAATTTCATCAGTTACAATATAAGTATTGCGGCAAAAATATACTGAGTCGTACCCATTGCTATTATCTGTCCATGACATATAATAGTGTCCGCCCACAGAATCCATACCTAAGCAAGGATTTTGCTGCACCCCTGGAGTAGCAATAGAGGCAAATTCGGAAAAAGTATAGTTATTATAAGTTGCGCCAGCCAGATTTATCACTCGATTATTATTATGAACCTCGCTCCAGATCACTGACACATCATTGCCGATATCAATGCTAATATCATATTCGCCTAAATCGGCTTCGCTTAAAACATCAGAATTAACGACTTTGGACGCGTTTAAAGTATAATATCCATTTAAATAGCGATAATAGGAAAACCTTAAATTAGCTTGATCGGATAATCGTTCTTTCCAAAGCAGATAAACATTATTCCCATCTGCGGAAACCTCTAATTCCGGTTTTGCTCCCGCACTAGTGCTATTGCTGACCGTAATATCTGTACTAAAAAGTTCTTTTCCATCAAGTATATTCTTATTTGCCCGATCAAAATAAATACTGGAAGTTCCATTAGCATTATCTCCGCGCCAAGCGACAAAAGTTCTCGCGCTGGCATCCAGTTTTATTATTGGGTCTTTACACTGCTGTGCGCGAGCAGTATCAATCCGAATACTATTACTCACAAAAACATCCCAAGCATCATTATAAGCAGCAGTTGTTCGTGTATAACGAACACTGGAAGCTGTACCATTGCTCTCTACCCATACAGCATATACTGTTGACGGCTCCTGGGTCCAAGAAAGGCCGTCACTTTGCAGTGCTGGGCCCACTGTGATTGATGGCAATATTTGATCCGTCGAATTATAATCAGCATATATCCGCTTGCTCGTGCTAAAGAAAGTTTCATCGCTGTTAATTTTCGCGATATAAATATCCCAATCTCCGGAAACTGCTTTTTGCTGCCAGCTGATGTACGCATTATTTAAGCCATCTAAAGCAATGCTCGGGGAACGTTGTTCCGCGCCGGCTGCGTCAGGATTTACTCTCATTGGAGCGGAAAAAGTTTTGCCAAAATCATTTGATTTTACACAGTAAATATCCCAGATACCTGTACTGCTGCGTTGTTCCCAAGCAATAAACACATATTTGCCATCAACTGAATTGGCAATCACAGAATGATCCTGCATAAATCCGGTATCAGATGTTTGCGCTGCTAAACTAATATTTAAAGGTGCCGCATTAAAAAAAGAACTGACTGCTCCGATTTGAAAATTCTGAATTTTAAAAGAATAATCATAGGAATTAATTTGATTGCCTTTAACATCTGCCGCGTTTAAGGTTACCCGCACATTTTCTTCATAATTAAAACACTCAACAGGATCATACATTAAGACATAATCATTAGCGGTTTTCTCGACTATTTCGACTTGATAGTACAGAGTATTGCCCGAAACATCTTGATAAGTCTGAACAATCCCATTGCTTATGATCAGCGCGCCATTTACAGCCATATCGATTGATGTGTAATCTATATCTGATTGGGCATCAAAGATACAAGCTTTAATATTAGTTGATCGGGAGATATCCGAGGCATTTGCTTGTGGAGAACATTCTTGGACAATCGGCGCTGCTTCATCTAAAGCATTGGAAATTATCCAAAATGTATACTTGTCCGTGAGCATTACGTTTCCGGCATAAACATTGCCTGCAAGTAATCCAAAAATCAAAAACAGTGAAATACCCGTCTGGACACACTTCACAAACCATATACTATTTCTATAAAAAATCTTGCTTATAAAACTTATCATTTTTTTACTTATTACTTTCGTTTAAGGGGCAAGGTCACTTGCTTGAATAGTTACAAATACCTGTTGCCCAATAGCAAAATTCGTAGAAGGATTATAATTCAAGACATACTCACTGGGAGTTCCGCTAATAACCGGACTAACGATCTGGCCGTTAACACTCATTTTAATAGAATTAATATCTACTCCCGCGCCATCATCTTTAATATGCACAATGATATTTGTCTCAGCGCTAACTTCAACGGCACTTTTTAATGGTAAATGCCCCAGCGTATAGGGTGAAGTCGAATCTAAAGGCGCGCTGACAATCTTAAAAGAATAGCTGTCAATAGCCATTTGATTAGCCGCAAACAAATTTTCAGAACTTAGCGCAGTTAGAAAAATTGCGAATACTAATAATATCCTGATTTTTCCTGAAATAATATTTTGATTATTAACTGAAAAATACTGCGTAAGATTCTCTCTCGGAGATAAAAGGTTTCTCTTTTTATTCATATATACGTCCTTTTTTTATGAAGTATATACAAATGATAATTAAGAGAAGATGAAGATAAGATTAATTTTTCTTAATGTTTGGCAAGTTGATAAACGGGCAAGATTACCGTAAACACAGAACCCTTATTAGGCTCGCTATTTACTAAAATGCGCCCTTGATGCATTCTAACAATCGACTGAGCAATGCCTAAGCCTAAGCCACTGCCCGGTTTTTTTTCTTTATTTGCAGCACGATAAAACTTATTAAATATTTTTGGAATATCTTCTTGTTTTATCCCAATTCCTGTATCGCTAATATTAATCTCTACTTTATTTTTCTGCTGTTTAACACTAATATCGATCCTCCCGCTTGGCGAAGTAAACTTAATCGCATTATCAATCAGATTAAAAAATAATCTGCGCAGTTCATTACGATTAGCCATCAGCTCTATTTTACTTTGCGAAACCTCCAGATTGATCGTGATCTGTTTTACTGCTGCCAAGATTGTGCTTTTTTCACAAATGTCTTTTAAAAATTCGCTTACTTCAATTCGTTCAAAGTTAATTGACTGCTTACGATAATTCATATCCGCCAGCAATAACAAATGGTCTATTGTCTTGAGCATTCTTTCTACTTCCTGCAAATTGGATTCCATAACTAATTTAGATTCTTCAGGCGATGGGTCAGTTTGTAAAGCTACCTCTGTCTCGCCCTTAATAATTGTTAGCGGTGTTCTCAGCTCATGCGCGACATATGAACTAAAATCTTCAACATAGGTAAACGATTCTTCCAGCCTTTCAATCATATCATTAAATGCTTCGGCAAGCGGTTTCATTTCTTGATCAATATTTCGTACATTTACCCTTGCGCTAAGATTTTTATGCGAAATATCATTAGCAATCTTAGTAACCTGTTTGACCGGACGGAGAATTCGCCATACCAATAAATAGCTGATAATAACCGCAACCAGCATAATCCAGGGAATACTCATTGCGCTTTTACTTATCCGTTCCCGCAAAATATAGATAATTGGATCTGTGGATATTCCGATTTGCAGCGTGTATTTCCCCAAATCAGCAAATTCAACCGGCATAACGATTATTCTTAAATTCAGGCTTTCCTTATAAACTATATTGTAAAAAGCCGGCTGAGCATTATCTGTCTTTGCGTAAGCTTCGAGAAAACTACTCAAACCTTTATCAATGTTCGGCGAACTAACAATCGTTTTGCCGTCTTCATTTAAAAGATTAATATAATCCTTGTTCAAACCTAATTCTTCTCTTGTTTTCAGCCATACTTTTTCTATGCGCATCAGCTGCTCTTTATCCGGATATACAACTTCTACTCCCAGCATTCTTCGTGCGCCGAAGATAACCGCTCTTTTTGATTCCCTAAACGGAGCAGTAAAAATTCTCAGGTTTTTCCGGACTTCAGTTGCCTTGGCAATCAATCGAGTATCTGAATCACGATAAAGAGTTTGATAAAGATTATAATAAAGCACAGCGCGATAGCCCACCAGAATCAAACCCAAAGTGCCGACATACAAAACACAAAGTTTGAATTTAATCGAATTAATTTTCATCCGGATTTGCTCTTTAAAGTATAACCTACACCGCGGACAGTTTGAATGCAGCTTTTTTTGCGGTCAGAATCAAGCTTGCTTCTTAAATTATTAACAAACACATCAATAATATTGGAAAAACTATCAAAATCTTCATTCCAAACATGCTCAGAAATCATTGTCCGGGTTATTACCTGATCAGCATGGAGCATAAAATATTCCAAAAGACTGTACTCCTTAGGAGTAAGCGCTATTTCTTTGTCCGCCTTTTTCACCTTATGCGTCATCTGGTCAAGTACAATATCGCCTGCTTCTAAGATCGAACTCTTTTCCTTCCGTGTCCGGCGCAGTAAAGCCGCGACGCGGGCAGTAAATTCTTCAAAGGAAAAAGGCTTAACCAAATAATCATCCGCTCCTGAATGTAAAGCATGTACCTTATCCGCCACTGAGCTTTTAGCTGTTAACATCATTATCGGACTTTCAAGCCCCTGATCTCTAAGCTCTTTGCACACGGTAATCCCGTCTTTACCGGGAAGCATAATATCTAAGATAATCAAATCATAAGAATTTACTTCAGCCAGCTCAAGGCCAGTTTCCCCGTCAACAGCAGTATCCACGACATAGCGGTGCGCTTTGAGCCCTCGCTCAATAAAACTGGCAATTTTCTTTTCATCTTCGACTAATAATATGCGCATAATTCTCTTCCAATAATATTAATCCCAGGAGTTTGTTCTGAACAATAAGGAAAGACGTCCTATCTTTGATATAGCAATATTCAAGCTATGTTAACATTTTCCGGGTTTTAGCAAGGATTGTCAATAAATTATATATAACAGCGATTAGCGTTTAGGGCTTAGCGTACAGAAAAGCAAAATCAGGAAGAAAAATAAAGCATAAAAAATATGATAATTGATAGCTAATAGTTAATTCGAGGGGCAAAAATTCTCTTTTAGCGGCGCTTTAAATAAGAGCCTGGCTTACGGAGTGTTAGCGAGGTCAAGTCAGCCTGCTCGAATTTAGTTCAAAATAGCTGCGCTCTAGCTGATATTTTCGGAATCATTAGTGAGAACGCGCGGCTGAGACTGCACATTGCAGGCTCAGGCTTAGCTAAAAGACGTGTTTTTGCGAAATAAGCACACCGTAATATTAAAAAAATAGTGTCCACTATATTAGGACAAGACAAAATATAAAAAGCAGAAAATAAAAAGCACAAAAGCAGCGTATAGCAATTAGAATAAAGCATAAAGTATGGCAACGGCGTGACTTGGCCGATACTAATAAAATTTGTAAAGTAAAAATAATATTACTATCGCGCAAAAAAAACTAACAGCTAACAAAATTTTTACTTTAAAAACTTTATACGCTTGAATCTTACGCCTTGTAATTTACAATAACTCCTTTTTAAAAAAAGGCATCTCAAATAAATGAGATGCCCTTAGAAATATTAGTTTATTTATATTTTAAGCTTTACGTCTTTTGGAAGCAAATAAACCTATTAATCCGCTACCAAGAAGTATCATTGTTGCTGGCTCTGGAACAGGATTTCCCCCCTGTTCAGCTACTGTAATAGAAAATGAATTTAAAGCAGATGCTGGCATTAGAAAACCCCCAAAGTAAACAACATTAAAATATAAAGGGTTATCTTCATCTGGAGTAAACAAACCTTCAGGAAGAGTACCCCCTCCGCCTACTATCTGAAAAAGTGTATTTGGCCCTGAAGATACAGTACTTGCGCTAGTCACTAGCTCCCATGTTCCGGATCCTGTTCCTGTATAAAGAACATTAAAACCAGTACTACAGATTTGCACAGACTCTACAAGTGGATTAAAATTAAAAACAACCGGCAAAAGCACAGACTCTGATGGATCTGCTGTATAGGTGTAATCTACTGGATTTGTTTGAATTGTATCCCCCCAATACCAACTAGCAAATGTAGTCACTGCAAATGCATTAGATGTAATCGTTAATGCCATAGTTATCATAAGAGCTATCATTAATACTTTTTTCACTGCTAAATCCTCCTTTTTAAATCTTATACTATATAAAATAACTTTTACCAATCATACCATAAATAATTATAAAGTCAACTGGTTAACAGGCTAACTGATCAACACTTGGACACTGTTTATCGGTAATCCCGGGGATTAAGCTTATATTTTTTCAATCTCAAGCCCAGAATCCGGTCCGACAATCCCAAAACTATTGAAGCTTGATGCCCAATCCCTTTAGCTGATTTTAAAGCATCAACAATAATATCTTTTTCCACACTATCTAGTATTGACTGCAACGTACCCTTAAATAGGGTATTACTTTGTTCCGCTGTCTGTAAACTAGCCGGCAGATTATAAGAATGAATCACATTATCACTGGCCATTAAAATAGCTCTTTCCATCACATTTTCCAGCTCCCGAACATTGCCTGGCCAATGATAGCTCATCATCATATCAATCGCTGCTGTTGTTATGCGCTTAATATTTTTATTAAGCTTCTTATTAAATTTATCAATAAAACTATCCGCCAACAGCATAATATCTGTTTTTCTGGCTTTCAAAGAAGGAACATGTATCGGAAAAACATTTAAGCGAAAATACAAATCTTCCCTAAATGTTTCCTCTTTTAACATATTCGCGATATCGCGATTCGTCGCGGTTATTATCCGCACATCAATTTTAATTGATTTTTCACCGCCCACTCTTTCAAATTCATTTTCTTGAAGAACTCGTAGCAATTTAACCTGCGCGGATGCCGGCAGATCAGCCACTTCATCTAAAAAAAGCGTGCCGCCATCAGCCAATTCGAATCTACCCTTACGCGCTTGTAAAGCTCCGGTAAAAGCTCCTTTTTCATGACCAAACAATTCACTTTCCGCTAGACTTTCCGGCAAAGCCGCGCAATTCACCTTAATAAACGGTTTATTGGCCCGCAAACTATGATAATGAATCGCCGAAGCAACTAATTCCTTTCCTACTCCGCTAGCACCGGAAATAAATACTGTAGTATCATTTTTTGCCACTTTCTCAATCAGATTATATACTTCCCGCATTGCCTTTGAATTACCGATCATATTTTCCGGCTGATGTATTTGCTTTAGTTCAACCTGCAATCGTTCATTCTCGCTTCTTAATAATTCCTCTTCTTCGTGCAGCTTTTGATGAGCATTAACTGACTGGGCAATGATCAGGGCAATGATCGATAATAACCTAAGATCATCCTTTAAGCTCACATTTTGATCAATCAACCTATCCGCGCTTAGGGTGCCAAGAACCCTTTCTTCGATCTTAATCGGAACACAAATAAAGGAAATTGGTTCTTTATTCGTGTTTTTCCTGGCTTTTGTCTTATTCAGAAACTTAGGGTCGTCAAAAACATTAGCAACCGCAATCGGCTGTCCGGATTCCACAACTTTACCGGTTATCCCTTCTCCGATTTTATATATTCCCCTGGCTCTTTCTTCAGAAGAAAGAGCATAAGCCAATTCAATAGAGATATTATTTGTCTCTCGATTTAAAATCGCTAAAGTGCCATATTGCAACCCCATATGTTCTGCCATTATCTTAAGCACCGGAGGCAATGCTTTTTCCAATCCCCAACCTTTGTTAAAGGTCTGGCTGATCTCAAATAGCAATGACAATTCCTGGATTTCTCTTTTAATATTTTTATTCATTTCCATAACCTCAATCAATTCGCCTTTTATCTGGACATACCCGCCAATTTGCGTATTTGCTCCAAAAAATAAAAAAGAGGAGCCTTTCTTAAGCACCATCACTTAGAAAGACTCCTCTGTCACATCTGAATAAAGTATACACTGAAAACACTAATTTGTCAAAAAATTACTTACCGGTCAAACCATTAATCTCAAAGCAATTAATTTTGTATTTTTAAATTGCATCTTTTCATAAAACTTCAAGGCTATATGATTATCTTTATCTGCTAAAAGCTGAATCCGGCTTAAATTTTTTACTCTTGCATATTCAATAATCCGCTCAAGTAATTTACTGCCAATACCTTTGTGCCTATGATTAACTTTCACTATCATATCCTCGATCAAGCCAACCACTCCTCCTTGAGCCGTTGAGATCACATAATGCAAGGCACACATCGCGATTACTTTTCCATCATTGTCTGCGACAAAAACAATTCCTTTACTTGGATCATCTATAAGCATCCGCAACCCGAACATCTGCTTATCGCGATTGATTGTAAAGTCACTTTCAATTAAGAACAGAACTTCTAAAAGATCTGCCATTTGATTGATATCTTGTTTGTTTGCTTGCCTTATACGCATTGCTTATTTGCTTTAAAAATAACCGGATTAAATGCTTTTGACCCCACAATCACATGATCTCCGAATTTCAGCCCTTTAATTTCTTCCTCTGTTGCCACAACTTGCGCGAACTGATTATTTATTTTCACAACAACAATATAAACCAAATCCGCTTTTTTAATTGAAAGGATAACTCCTTCGAATTTAAATTTACAGCTAATATCACCTGGAGCAAAAACCTCCAAAGGCGATCCCTGGTTAATGATCTTTCCTTTATCAATAACAACTACTTTATTCGATAATTTAAATATTTCGCCCAAATCATGGCTGACTAGAAAAACCGATACTTTTAATTCTTCAAATAATTCTAAAATCAAATCCTGCATATTCTGCCGCATTGATTCTTCTAGAGCGGATAAAGGCTCATCCAATAAAAATATCTTTGGTTTTTTTACCAATGCCCGCATCAATGCCGCTCTTTGCTTCTGGCCTCCCGACAAAATATCCGGCTTTAAATTCTCAACCTTAGTAAGATTTGCTCTGGACAGTAAATAATCAATCAGCGGCTCATCGGGTTTTGACTTAAAAGCAAAGCGTAAATTATCACGAATAGACATGTTTGGAAAAAGATTGTATTCTTGAAACACAAAACCCAAGTTCCTTCTATCTGCTGGCAAATTAATCTTTTTTTGTTTATCAAACCACACCACATCATCAACCTGAATAAATCCATCATCAGGATCAAGCAATCCGGCAATCATCCGCAAAAGCGTTGTTTTGCCTACCCCGGATTTACCAAAAATAGTTATAAACTCCTGCTTTGGGACATTAATCTTAACTTTTAGATCCAAAAGTCCTTCAGCTGTATATATGTTTTTCTTAACATTTATAATTATCATAATCAACACGCTTCTTTCTTGCGATTAATTTTCAACATTACAAATAATAATAAAAAAGTTACCGCAGTCAGAATAATTGAATACACATGAGCTTTGGAATAATTCAAACATTCTATTTCATTGAATATCGCGATTGAAGCAAGCTGTGTTTGGCCGGGAATATTTCCGCCGATCATCATTAATATGCCAAATGCTCCAATCGTATGAGCAAATGTCATAATCATACCGCTGATTACTGATGCGCGACAATAAGGCAAGATCACTCTAAGCAAAATCTCAATTCGACCTTTACCCATGATCTTTGCCGCATCCAAAAGGTTCTGAGGAAAGCTTTTAAATCCTGCTTTTAGAAAATTTACCATTATCGGCAAACTGAATATTAAAGAAGCGATTAAAATACCAGTAAAGCTGAATAAAATCCGGCTATGAAAAACTTTGGTTAAGAAAGATCCAATCAAGCTATCTGGATTAAATATAAATAATAAGTAAAACCCCAGCACTGAAGGCGGCAGAATAATCGGAATATTAATTATCGTTTCAATTATTTCCTTATTTTTAAAGCTAAGAAAAACTAAACAATAAGCAATAACCAGCCCCACTCCGAACAAAATCAAAGTAGTAAGCATTGCTAATTTTAACGATAAAAAAATCGGCATCAAATCAATCATCTTTTCCTTGCTCCCGAATAATCGCGATTTCATTTGCTTTGACCATGCAATAAACCGAATCATTGATTTTTAAATTCATTGGTTTAAGCGCTGCGCTGATAATCAAGGCGATTATTTCTTCTCCCTGATAATCCAGTCTGATCTTTGAAAATAAATGGCCTTGTTCGATATTTTTAACAGTTGCTTTTAACTGATTGCAAACTGAAATATTGCCCATAAAATCCTTCGCTAAAAAAACCTCACTTTCTTTAAAGCATAAGATAACCGAATCGCCATGTTTCAAACCCATATTTTTTTCTTTGCCATCGATTACAATGCTATGTAAAAAATCAGTGCCTTTGCTAAAACTAAAAAAAGTCAAACCATCGCAAGCATCCATTGATTGTACTTTTACATTTAATCGATTCATATTTACTCTACCTTGTAGCCATATTTTTCAATTATTACTTTTGCTTCATCCGAAAAAATAAAATCATAAAAATCCTGCACCTCTTGTTTAACCAGTCCTTTATTTATTATCACAGCTGCTTGTTCAATCGGCTGATATAATTCATCTTGTATCTTGATCCATTGATTCCTATACTCCTCAAGCATTATCACAGATGATAAAGATGTTATCCCCATATCCACAGCTTTGCTGACAATAAAATGATTCACCTGGAAAATACTCGAACCATAAACAATTTTATCTTCGATTTGTTCCCAGATATTCGCTGATTTTAAAGCCGCAATCGATTCAATTCCATAAGGAGCAACTTTAGGGTCAGCTATGGCAATTTTATCGACATCAGCCGCCAAAACAGATTTTAATCCATTAGAAAGATCTTTTTCATCTTTCGACCATAAAACAAGCTGACCTTTTGCGTATACTTCAGGTTGACTCACTGTCACATTTTCAACAAACAGTTTCCGGGGATATTCGCTATTGGCGGAAAAATATATATCTATCGGTGCTCCATTTTTTATTTGGGCAAAAAGTTTTCCGCTAGAGCCGTAAACACAATTTATCTTTATCGGTTTATCAATATTATAAACAGCGATTATTTGATTAATACACTGCTGAAAATTAGCGGCTACGCCTATATTTATTTCCGCAGCAAAGACACATGAACAAAGTATAAACAACAACCAAAAAGTAATAAAAATTATCTTTTTCATCATTTTCTTTCCGATTAGTTATGAATCAATTTTTCATAAATCGCCACTGCTTCCTGTTTAGTCAAACTTCTTTTTTTACTGGTAACAGTATTTTTTATTTCTTCAAGACATTGTTTACTTACAACGCAATCTTTTATATTCTTATGTTTGCTCAATATATTTTTCAAACCCGCTGCTCCCAAGTGCTTTCCGATCAAAAATTCTTCTCTGCGCCTACCAACATCCTTTGGCTCAAAAGGTTCATAACTGCGATGATCTTTAAGCATTGCTTTAGTATGAATCCCAGACTCGTGCATAAACGCTTTGGCTCCAACAATTGGCTTGTCCCAAGGAATGCTTTGACCAGAAGCCCTTTCTACTAAACGGGAGCTTTTCATAAAATATTTCTCTTGGATAGCACATTCTTCCTTTAGCGAATGTTTGATCGCCATAACCACTTCGGCTAAAACCGCGTTACCGCATCTTTCGCCTAAACCATTCACAGTAACGCTTACGGCTTTCGCTCCTGCCTGTAAAGCGGCAATACTATTCGCAGTGGCCATTCCCAGGTCATTATGTCCATGAAATTCAAAACACTTATAAGGAAAAGCCGCGGTTAAAGAACTAAACAAGGCAAATACCTGTGCCGGATTCATCAATCCAACCGAGTCGGCTAATCTTATCCTATGCGCTCCGTATCGAAAAGCAGTCTCAACAACTAAATTAATAAACTGCATATCTGCTCTGGCCACATCCTGCAATCCTATCGAAACATAATTAAAAAGTTTGGTAGCATATTTAACATGGTCGATTATTGCTTGGACAACTTGCCCATCCTGCATATTAAATACTTTTTGCAACACCTCCGAACCGGGAAAAGAAATATGAACACTCTCCACATTAGTCTCACAAGCTCGATTAATGTCCTCGAATTTTGCCCGACACCAAGTTGTGATCCGGGACTTTAGTCCAAGATTTTGAATCGTCCGGATATGTCTTATTTCTTCTTCACCCATGATCGGAATCCCGACTTCTAATTCCGGCACCTGCATTTCTGACAGCATGGTCGCGATAGCGATTTTTTCCTCCAAAGAAAACACAATCCCCGCAGACTGTTCACCATCGCGTAATGTAGTATCTATCAACCAATATTTTGCTGTTTTTAGCATTATCCATTCCTCTTTAAACTTAAGTTAATAAGTATTTTTCCGCCTTATTCCCACCTTCAATTGCATCAAGAATCTCATCTAAAGCCTGCTCATCTAAATTCCCATACCAATCACCTTCAGGATAAATAACCATAGCTGGCCCCCGATCGCAAACCTTTAAGCAACCGGAAGCTGTAACCATAACATCGTCCATTCCCCGATCCGATAATCCTTCAATCAAATACGGCATTAAAGTTACTGATCCTTTTTTATGGCAAACTCCTTGCGGCTCTCCATTAGCTCTAAAACTCGCGCAAACAAAAATATGTTTTCCTAATTTTTCCATTGTTCTATCCTTTCTTGGGTTAAACTACATACACCCCATGCCATTACCCGAACAGTTATGACCACTATCTGCTGCTAAAGATCCTGAACAAGGCTGCGCTTCGATTTGCAATTCTTTGGGCAATGCTTTACCTTCAAAAACCGCGGGCAATCCATAGCTAATCATCCCGTTCATTTCTAGAACCTTTATCCCATTTTTTTGTAAATATTTTTTTGGTTGATCGCCAACGCGGGAAACTAAAATCACCTTACAATCTTTCAATGTCTTAGATACAGCTTCCCACCTTTCATTTCCTCCTCCCGATAAAGGCGCGTCTCGGACTGTTTCCAGAAAATATTTTTCTTCTTCTTTTTTAAAAATATAAAATTTACTAGCCTCACCTAAATGCTGATTAACTAAAATACCTTCCCGACTCGCAACCGCGACATAAGGACGATCATCTCTTGGGTCCAGCGACATTTGTGAACATCTGACCAATAAATTCCTGCCATCTTCAGAATCTTTGCCCAAGATCCCCGCCGCGTCAGCTCGACAACGCATGCAATGCGTCATAACCGGAACATGCTCCTCAACCTCTTTACGCGCCTTAAGAACCATTTCTGTGCCAGGCTCTTCTAAGCTTGCGAATTCTGAATTAGCGACTGGATAAAAAGGTAAAGGATTAATAATATCTACTCCCAGTTCTTTCATCTTTATTGCTACAGCAGAAACATGATGATCATTTATCCCGGGAATTAAAATCATATTCACTTTCAAAACAACCCCGGCTTGCTTAAAAGCCGCTAACGCTTCTTGCTGACGCTCCCAGAGGCGCAATGCTCCTTCTTCACCGCGATAAATTTTTTTACCATCACGAACCCATGAATATATCTTTGCGCCTATTTTTGGATCTATCGCATTTATCGTTATTGAAATATGGCTCAACTTTAAACTTGCTAATTCTTTAGCATAAGGCGCGGCCATTAATCCATTAGAAGCAACACACAATAAAACCTCCGGATATTTTGCCCTTACCAAGCGAAACGTTTCCATTGTCTCTTCCGGATTGGCAAAAGGATCCCCTGGTCCAGCGATTCCGACTACAGACAAATTCGGGATCTTTTCCGTAATTTTATCCATATATGTCATCGCCTGTTGCGGTGATAATATCGCGCTGGTTACTCCCGGGCGGCTCTCATTCATACAATCATATGATCGATCGCAAAATTTACACTGTATATTGCATTTAGGCGAAACCGGGAGATGTACTCGACTAAATGTATGACGAGCCTTATCATTAAAACAAGGATGTTTTTCAATATTTATCATCTCTATTCTCCTTCTTATTTATAAACAAATTCATCCGCGTCATCATAAAATTTAAATATATGTATAGCCCACACTAGAATCTTTTTGACTGCGTTCAAGAATAATGTTTACAATTTGATCAAATAATTGCTGCGTTCCTTGATAACCTATGTGCAAAATACGTTGAGCGCCAATCCGATCATGAATCGGAAAGCCCACTCTCAAAAGTGGAATATTTAATCGCCGCGACATAGCATATCCCTTACTATTCCCAATTAAAATATCTGGTTTTAACATCCTAATATCTTCTTCAATATCGATAAAATCAACATTACCTTTAATCACTATTGGACCTTTAGCGTCTTTAACAACTTCACTTACCGCTTCGCCAAAGTTTGATCGCATGCTGCCGCTGGCACACAAAACCGGAGTAATCCCGATTTCTGACAAAAAACCGGCTAAACCGACAACCATATCTTCATCCCCAAAAATAGCGGCTTTTTTTCCTGAAATATATTTATGCGCGTCAGCATAAGAGTCAATTAACCGACCTCTTTGTCTGGAATATTTAGTTGATATAGGATTTTTAGTTATTTTTGCGATTGAATCTAAAAACCTATCCGTTGCCTTAACCCCTATGGGTAAAGCCATCCGATAATTTGGCACAAAATATCTTTCTTCCAGCGCTGATCCGGCGGAAAGCGAATTATCTAAAGCAGAACCTAATTCAATTGTTGCCAAAGAAGAACCCATGCTTGCGATGCTCTCTAATTTTTCACCGCCTTTAGGCAGTATCTGATAACTATCCCAAATTTCACCATCCAGAGTTGAAGAATAATCCGGCAGAATAACCGCAGGCATATTAAAACTATCTGCAACTTCCCTTAAATAACGCAAATCCTCTGTTGATAAAAATGCCGGCAAAATATTTATCTGCTGTTTTGTTTCACCTTTAATACAAAGCTGCTCAACCAAAGCCTTTGTCGCTTGCCTAAAACCATCCGAGTGACTTCCAGCATAACTGGGGGCTGATATAAATATAACTTCCACATCTTCCGGCAACTCATTATTTGCTTTCATCTGACTGATCAACGCTTGAGTATCCTCTCCAATTGTTTCTGCCAAACAAGTCGATACAATCCCGATTAATTTTGGAGAATATTGCTTGTATACATTATGAATACCTTCTAATAATTCCTGCCGTCCGCCAAATATTGCTGTCTCCTCATGAAAACTAGAAGAGGCGATATCTAATGGCTCGCGAAAGTGACTGATCATATACCGACGAATATACGTCGCGCATCCCTGAGAGCCATGCAAAAAGGGCATAGAGCCATCAATCCCTCTTAAGACCAATGATGCTCCTAAAGGAGCGCATAATTTACAAGGATTAGTCTGCACGATGATATCTCCTTGGCACCAAATTCCAAACCGGGCTGATTACTGATTTATGGACTTCTTTAGCAAAATTTATCATTCCCGCGAAACCCGCTAATGGTATTTTTCTTTCATGATTATGATCACAAAAACCAATGCCTAATTTATAGGCAATCGGCCGTTCTTTTACCCCTCCGATAAAAAGATCAACATCTTTTTCCAAGACAAAAGACGCCAACTCAACCGGATTAGAATCATCGACAATTATCGTTCCCGGCTCAGCCAAAGCCTGCAATCTTTTATAATCATCAGCATTACCGGTCTGAGAACCAACTACCACTGTTTTCATTCCCAAATGGCGTAAAGCTTTGATCAATGATAAAGCCTTAAATGCCCCGCCAACATATATCGCGGCTTTTTTACCTGCCAGATCTTGGCGATATCCTTCTAATTGATCGTTCAAATCTAAAATTTCTTTGCGCACTAATTTCTCGGTTCTTTCTATAATTCCACGATCTTGCTCTTTAAAATAATCCGCGATTTGATAAAGCGCGTCAGCCATATCTTCAATCCCAAAATAAGAAACCCGGATAAACGGAATCCCATATTTCTCTTTCATTGTCTTGGCTATTGCCATCATCGAACCGGAACATTGCACAACATTAAGTTTTGCCCCATGTGCTCTTTTTAACTCTTCTACCCGGCCATCACCAGTCATCGTCGTGATAACCTCAATGCCCATTTTCTTGAAATATTCTTTTATAATCCAAGTCTCACCAGCAAGATTAAATTCACCCATAATATTTATTGAAACCGGGCTTATCCCCGAAATCGATCCTGTTCCCACTAAACAGGCGATGGCATCACAAGCAGCCTGATAACCATCTTTTTTGGTTCCTTTAAAACCTTCAGAATGCACCGGAATAACCGGGATTTTTTTCTTATTTGTCATTTTCTTACAAATTGCCGCTACATCATCACCAATAACTCCCACAACACAAGTCGCGTAAACAAAAGCGGCTTTTGGACTATACTGATCGATTAATTCATCAAGCATGGCTTCCAATTTCTTTTCCCCGCCAAAAATAATATCTGTTTCGCGAAGATCTGTAGAAAAACTCAGACGATGTAATTCCGGGCCTGAGGAAACAGAGCCTCTGATGTCCCACGTGTATGCGGCGCAGCCAATAGGCCCATGCACAATATGCAATGCATCGGCAATCGGATATAAAACAACCCTTGATCCGCAAAAAACACAAGCTCTTTGACTAACAGACCCAGATGCCGACCGTTTCTCACATACGATCGACATTCCTTGCCCATTGCTTCGAACTACTTGTTTTTTTCTTGATTGTAATATATCCATCACAGCCTCATTAGAGCACAAGCTCCATCTCTATTTCACTACATGTCGCATCTTTATGATCAAGTATGGCATCTAACATTTTCTCCAGAATTCTAATACCTCCGCTATAGCCAACTGTGGGAAAATAACTATGGCCGATCCGATCAAGAATCGGGAAACCCATTCTGACAAATGGAATCCCTTCGTCCCGGGCAATATACTTTCCATATGTATTTCCAATCAACAGATCCGGCTTCTCGTTCTTAATCCACTGATGTAAAAGAAACATATCCGCTTGTGCTCCGTTTTGGACATTCATTGTTTTAAAAAGATCACCGGATACTTCTTCAATTCTTTCCATAAACTTCTTACCAGGCGTACCGCTAACCATATGCACTGGCTTCATATTCAGGTCAATTAAAAACTCGGTCAACGGGATCAACTGATCAGGATCACCAAATAGAGCAACTTTTTTCCCATAAAAATACTGCGACATATCCGTAATAACATCAACTAAGCGCCCGCGTTCAGCAACAAAAGAATCCGGCACCTTCACTCCAGCCACTGAGCTTAAACTCTCGATGAAACGATCTGTTGCCGAAAGACCAATAGGAATATCCAGCACTTTAAAAGGGACCTTAAAAGAAATATCCAATTGCTTTGCCCCAGCCTCAGAGGCAAAAGAACCTAAAGCCAAAGTCGCTTTGCTGTCACCGGTAATCGCCATCTCCTTTTGAGTCACACCGCCGTCCGGGTACATTTTAAATTTCCCTGTCTGAGGAGTATCTACCACATCAGAAGTATCGGGAAACAAAACAATCGATATGCCCATATCCTTTGCGATCCGTTTAATTTCCCGCATATCCGAAGGTTCCACCCAACCCGGAATAATATTTATCGTATTAGTTTTTATTCCTGTTGAAGCAGCTAATCCTTTAACAATCCCCGCAACCATATTGGAAAACCCGGTTACATGCGACCCCACATAACTCGGAGTATTGCAATGTATGATTTTTTTCCCTTCAGGAACTTTACCGTCATCTTTTGCTTTCTGGACAATTTGATTAACATCATCGCCAATAGTCTCAGACAAACAAGTTGTATGAACCGCAATAATATCCGGCTCATAAATCGTAAAAATATTAGATATCCCCTGCAGCAAATTCGCTTGCCCGCCAAAAACACAGGACCCTTCGGTAAAAGAACTGGTTCCGGCCATAATCGGATCCTTATAATGACGTGTGAGCGCGCTGCGATGATAAGAACAACAGCCTTGAGAGCCGTGCGAATGCGGCAAACACGAATGAACGCCTAGCGCCGCGTACATCGCGCCAATCGGCTGACAAGTCTTTGCCGGACTAATCGTTAACGCGCTTCTTTTAATAATTTCTTTTGGTGTATGTCGTAAAAGCATATTGCCTCCTTAATTCAATTAAGCTGAAACATATTCAGCGTTTATTGAAGATTCTTTGTTCGAACTTAACCATGGAGCTTTTAATTTCTTCCAGATTTTCGTATTAGTCATCTGATCAATTTCTTTATAAAAATTAATCGCGCCTTTAAACCCAGCATATGGACCGCCGCTATCATAACTATGCAACTGTTTTAAAGGAATACCAGTTTTTTGCACAACATATTTCTCTTTAATTCCCGCGCAAAAAATATCAGGCTTGTAGTATTCGATTAATTTATCACTTTCCCAATGAGTAATATCATCCACAATCAAAGACTGATCTTGCATATCTGACATCATCCCGACATAATCACTAACTTCCAGCCCTTTCTTTTTAAGCTTTTCCATTTTCTCAACTGAAGCCCGAAGGTTATAACGCTCTGGGTCTTTTTCGATTGTTAACTCTTCAATATTCCGCGAATCCGCGTCTACCTTAATCGTCGGTATAACTTTTCTGCCTTCATAATCATCACGATGGGCAAATTCATACCCCGCGGAAACTACATCCATCCCAATTTCTTTAAACAATTCTTGATAATGATGCGCGCGAGATCCTCCGACAAACAGCATTGCCAGCTTGCCGGCTGTTCTAGATTTCACATCTTCCTGGGCCTTCAATACCTCGGGCATTTCCAGGGAGATTACTTGTTCAATCCGATCTTTTAGTTTTTTATCTCCGAAATACTCACCAACTTTACGCAGTGCTTTTGCCGTTGCCATAGCACCGATAAAATTAATTTTTATCCAAGGAATGCCGAACTTTGTCTTCATCATTTCTGCCATATAATTAATCGACCTATGGCACATAACTAAATTCAGATCCGCCGTATGCGATTTCTCAAACGCGCCGATTGTCGAATTACCGCTAAAAGTGCACACAACATTTATCCCACAAGCCTTAAACAAGCGATCAATTTCAAAACCATCACCACCGATATTATATTCGCCCAATAAATTAATATTGTATTTACCCGTAGGCTTTTCATCATTCAAACCAACAACATGTTTAAACAGCTGATTATTGGCAATATGATGTCCCGCGGATTGACTTACTCCTTTATACCCTTCACAACTAAAACCAAAAACATTGCAATCGCCTAACTTCTCTTTCATTTCCCGGGAAACGGCATGAACATCGTCGCCAATAAGCCCAACCGGACATGTAGAAAACACCCCAATTGCCTTAGGATGAAAAATATCATACGCTTCCTGTATCGCTTGCTTTAACTTCTTCTCCCCGCCAAAAACAATATTGTCATCCTGCATATCAGTAGAAAAACAATAATTCATAAAGTTGTCGCCATCAGGTCCGGGATCAGTCTGATTCCGACGAGTTAACCAGGCATAAAAGCTGCAGCCAATCGGACCATGCACAAGATTAATAATATCTCGGGTTGGCCCAAGAACAACCCCTTTACAACCGGCATATGTACAGCCCCTCTGCGTAATAATCCCGGGAATAGTTCTCACATTAGACTGAATTTCCTGGTCTAACTTAGGATCATTGACCACCATACTTTTCTCACGCTTCCGGGCAATTTTAGCCGGATACTTTGCCAAAATAGCTTCTTTAACTTTTGAAGGATTTGGTAATATTTTTTCTGGTCTGATCATGATAAACCTCCTGATGAATCAAGAACGCCCCCGCCACTTGGACCTTCCGCGGTTTCTCCGGTTCTTACTCTTGTGGCCTGGAGTATTGGTAAAACAAATATTTTCCCATCTCCCGCATTTCCGGTTTTATTCGTATCAATTATCGCTTTGACTGTGCGCTCTACCCAATCATCAGAAACAACAATTGTAATCAATCGCTTGGGGACAAACCTCGGGCCCTGACCTAGCTGATCAATCGCTTCTTGATAACCTTCGCCTGCGCCTTTGAGGATTCGATAATCAACTAAACCCTTTCCCCGGCCAAGAACTCTTCCGGTAGCCGTAAACGATGTGATCCCAGCGTCGTTTAAAGCCCGTTTAGTGTCATTGATCTTATTCATTCTAATTATTGCCATCACTTCTTTCATTAATATATCCTCCAGTAATAAAGAGTTTAAATCCTCTAAATATTTAACCTATTATTCGTCCTTTAGCCCAGAACTAACTGTATAAACTTCATCAACCGGTGAAACAAATATCTTACCATCGCCAAAATTACCAGCCTCACTTGTTCTCGCTGATTTTAAAATACTGTCGATAACAAATTTTTTATCACCTTCCGGAATAACCGTCATTAACAGCTCTTTAGGCAGCTCATCATAAGTAACTTCTCCCACCTTAAGCCCGCGTTGCTTACCGCGGCCGCAAACAGAAACCCGAGTAACTGCCGGATAACCTGCCTCAAACAAAGCTTTTAATACTCCATCCGCTTTTTCCGGTCTAACAATTGCTCTCACAAGAATTTTCGCCATTTTTCACTCCTCTTTGATAAATTAAGGTTTTTATTAATTCAAAATACCATGTTTAATTAGCATCGCTTCCAGCTCTTCCATCTCCAGCGGCTTTGGAATAACAAACATTTTATTTTCATCTATTTTTTTCGCCAATGCGCGATATTCATCAGCCTGAGGATCGGCCTTATCGTATTCAATTACGGTTTGACGATTGATCTCTGCCCGCTGAACAACATTATTCCGCGGAACAAAATGGATCATTTGAGTGCCTAAGCGTTCGGCTAAAGCCCCGATCAATTCTTTTTCATTATCACAATTACGGCTATTACAAATCAATCCTCCTAAGCGCACACCGCCGGCATCAGCAAATTTCACAATACCTTTACAAATATTATTTGCCGCGTACATTGCCATCATCTCACCGGATACAACAATGTAAATCTCTTGGGCTTTACCTTCCCGCATCGGCATCGCAAAACCCCCGCAGACAACATCGCCTAAAACATCATAAAAAGCATAATCCAATTCCCACTTTGGCTCATAAGCTCCCAGCTGCTCTAAAAGATTAATTGATGTTATAATTCCTCTTCCGGCGCAACCGACTCCCGGCTCGGGACCTCCCGATTCAACACAACGCGCACCGCCAAATCCGGCTTTGATAACATCATCCAATTCAACATCCTCGCCCTCTTCTCTTAAAGTATCTAGCACCGTCTTCTGAGCTAAACCGCCAAGCAGCAAACGAGTTGAATCTGCCTTTGGATCGCAGCCCACCACCATAACTTTTTTTCCGGCTTCCGCCAAACCGGCTACTGTGTTCTGAGTTGTTGTTGATTTTCCAATTCCGCCCTTGCCATAAATTGCTATTTTCCGCATTCTTTCCCTCCTTTGGTTAATCGATTTGTTCAAATAAAAATTTATTGTTCAGATTCTCATTACTGAATATTCATAATGTCTAAAGCATCAAGCGTGCCAATTTAAAAAAAACTTTAAAATAGAATTTTACAGAGGGGAAATTGGAATTTTTGGCTAATAAAAAATTATTACTCTAGTTTTACCCAAAAAAAATCCTACATAAATGTAGGGTTAAAAACCAAACTATTGGCTTTTCCACATAAATGTAGGATTTATTATTTAATTTTTATCAGTTGGAGTAATTTTCCTAAAATATAAAAAAATAAACCCCTTGCTCAACAAGCAAGAGGCTTATTTTTGTCTAGACATTCTTGAAAACATCAACTTTTCTTTTTCGGCAAAGTGATGATCAATTTATCTCCTTTGTTTTCTGATTTCATTTTTGCAGTGTCAACGTCTTCCGGCAATAACAAAGAACGCATAAAACTGGCATAACTTTCCGAACTTAAATATTTATTTTTCTGATCTTTACTCTGTGCTTCGGAGCGCTCGCCTTTTACGGTAAGCGTGCGTTCATTGATTTGAATATTAACCTTTGATTGGTTAAACCCTGACATATCAAATTCAATCACATATTTATCCTTATCTTCCTTTAAACCAAAAGCATCATCATAAAACACATCACTGCTGAACATTCCTTTGCTAGATAAACCGCCCCAGTTAAAAGAGTTTTTAAACATCCGACTCATCGCCTGCTGCATCTGCATCATTTCTTCGAGCGGATCCCAACTTCCCTGAGCGCTTTGTCCTAACAATACAGGATTGCTCGCAGCAGGAACTTTGACATCCTGCTGCGCTGACTCCAAGCCTTCGATTCTTTTTTGTAATAATTCAATCTGGTGTTTTAAATCAGCAATATTATCATCTCCGGCAAAACAGGGCATCAAAGCATTAGATAAAAATATCGCTGAGAATAAAATAGTTACGCTTACAGCAACTGACGCAATATATCTAAGCATACTATCCCTCCTTATTTTCTAAATTCAAACTTTGATCGCGATTTTTTTCGGCTGAGCTTTTTCCGCCTTACAGAGAAACACTTTCAAAACTCCATCTTTGTATTCAGCCTCGATTTTTTCTCTGTCCACTTCCGCGTTCAGTTCAAAACTTCTTTTATACTCCACTACCTGCCTTTCCTGATAAAGGGCCTGATACTCTCGAGGAATGTCCTCCTTTTTCTTTGTTGCTTTAATTCTTAAGATATTCCCTTCTAAATTCACATCCAGGCTTTCTTTATCAACTCCCGCCATTTCAAGTGACAATACTATAGACTTGTCTTGGTCATAAATATTCGTATTTGGCAAAACAACCACAGCATTGTCATTTTTGCTGTTTAATTTAAGTTTATCAAACATTAGAAGCCTCCTTTTCAACCAGCTGATTATTTTATATTTACTCTTATTTGTTTTGGTTTAGCGTTTTCTTTTTTCGGCAAAGTTAAACTCAAAACCCCATCTTTGTATTGCGCATTTACTTTATTTTCATCAACTTCCGACGGCAGTTGAATTGTTCTATAGAAACTGCCGTAAAAACGTTCAGTTTTATAATAATTTTCTTCTTGGACCTCATTTTCTTTCTTTTTTTCTCCTTTGATAATTAGATTATTATCTTGGACTGAAATCTCAATCTCATCTTTGGTTAAGCCCGGCAAATCGGCTTTTACCAAAAGATTATCTTTGGATTCATGAATATCAATCGACGGAGACCATTGACTGCCCAAGAGAGTTGTTTCGCCAAAAGGATTATTCGCAAAAGAAAAATCAAACAATCTATTCATTTCTCTTTGCAGATTTTCCAATTCCCGAAACGGATCTGATAACCAAGTATTTTTTCTATACGGAACTAATGACATAATACACCTCCGATTTTTTGTTAAATTTTATTTGTTTAATTTTCCAATCAAGATGCCCTTGCAATTTAAAACCACATTGCTCATCCCCATGCTTTTCATTCCTACTACTCGCTGAATCGCCATACCAGCACCTCCTTTCCCCTTTGCTAATTCTTGGCACTCTAGCAATGAGAGTGCCAAAGATACGTTAAAAAATTTTTGCCTAGTCGCTTCTTGTTTCTATTTCTAAAATAACTTTAAGCCCTTTACTATTAACCCCTTTTTCATTCATATATACCCAGCAATGCGCTAATTTTTTCAGTTCTCGTTTGGAATACAATCTGGATGATCCGACTAATTTTCGCGGAGGACTGACAATCCCCTCATTGTCTAGTTGCTTGATCACCCAAATCGGAATATCCAATAATCTTTGGATTACGCCGGTTGTATAAATCGGTTCATCGATATCTATTATGAATTCAATAAACTTTTCTTGGTTTTTTAAATTTTTCTTTAGCATCTTTTCTCCAATTACAATATATCATATTTCCCGAATTTGTCAACCCAAAATCGAAATATTTTTTTCGATAATCGAAAAATCAAACCAAAAGATATTTATCCCATTGATTGGCTTTTTATTATTTCTGAGGAGAAAATGAATTTTTGCTTTACCTTGTCCTAAGGAACTAATTGTTTAGCGTTAGCGAATTCTTGTCTTGTCCTAATATAGTTGACACTTTTTTAAGTATTCGTAGTACGTATTGAGCAAAAACACATCTTTTCGCTAAGCCTTAGCCTGCATCGTGCAGGCTCAGCCGCGCGTTCTCGCTATTTTGACATCCTCGTCAAAATCACGCTCGAAAGCGCCGCTCAAAGAGAATTTTTGCCCAACGGATTGGCTATTATCTATCACTAGCGTCCTTAATAAATTTATAAATTTTTACTCAATTATCTTTTTGTTTCTTAGGTTTTAGTCGTTTGAGTTTATTTAGAGTTTAGAAATCAGAAAATTTTTACCTGTCTTCTGCTTTTCTCGTCCATCGACCTAGCGTAGCGATCGTCCATCTGTCCTCCATAGCCCTGGCGAAGGAGGATCATCCTTCGGTTTTACCCAATACTCAATACACGATACGCAATACTCTTTTGATCATCCAATATTTTCCGCGCTGTAGCGGGCGATAAGCCCGGTGCGCACAGCATGCTTATACGTAAAAATAAAAAATGCAATCGCCAAAAAAATATACACTGCTGCCAGCCCGGCGCCGATAAAAAGACTGCTGCCGGAAGCTTCTTGGCCCAAAACAATTGCCCGTAAACATTCAAATACATATGATGGGGGGAGAAAGCGCGAAACAAACTGCATCCATTGCGGCAAGATACTAACCGGGTACAAAACTCCGACAAATGGCGAGATTATCGCCGGGATCGGCCAGATAAACCATTCCGCGGCCGGTCCTAAACGTAAAACTAAAGCACATGCGGCTATGCCTAGGGCAATCCCAAACATAAACAGAACAATTAAAAACGGAATAACCATCACACCATAGGTTAAAAATGAAAATCCAAAAACCACAACCGCTAAAACAAACATTACCACAATCCCGATAGAGCTGGTGGCCATGCTCGATAAAATAAGACCGCTAATATATTCAATTATCGAGATCGGCGTGGAAAAAAGATTCAGGAAATTTCTTGCCCAGACATCTTCAAAAAAAGCCATGGTCACGCCCTGCATTATCCTGACTAAAAAATCCCAAAATAAAACTGCTCCGAGCATTGCCGGAACAAAATTAAAGCTAACGGAACTGACTGAATTAAGATAGCGGGTTAAAAATCCCCAAAGGACAATATCCACTGCCACCCAGATAAACAAAGGAAGCAGCCGCGATAAGCTGGCGCGGATCAGATAATACTGTCTTAATACTACAGCGTATATTCTGCTAAAATTCATAAACTAGTCCTTTTCACAAGCCGGTAATTTATTCGCTACCATAATAAAAAGTTCTTCTAAATTTGCTTTGCAATATTGCTGCGGTAAAACTTTAGGGTCGCCTTGTAAAATAATTTTTCCATGCGATAAAAAAAGTACCCGATCACAAACAGTTTCCACTTCATTCATATTATGCGAAGTCCATAAAACAGCACATCCCAGATTAGTTATAAACTCCCGAATAATTGAGCGGATTTCCCGAGCAACTGATGGGTCTAAAGAAGCAGTCGGTTCATCAAGTAAAAGCAGATCAGGATCATTAAGCATTGCTTTTGCCAAACTCAAACGTGTCTGTTCTCCGGAAGAAAGCACGCCGCTTTTTTTATCGCGGAATTTTTGCAGATCAAAGCGATTGATCAGCATTTCAATCCGTTCTTTCATATTCTTTACCCCATACAATAATCCAAATATATGTAAATTCTGATATATGGTCAAATTCCCGGGCAAAGGCGCGTACACTGCCGCGAAATTCATCCTTTTAAGGACTTGAGAACGATGCTCCGCTATATTCATCCCTTTAACGCTGACTGATCCCGCCGTAGGCGCAAGCGTTCCCAAAATCATATTGATCGTAGTAGTTTTCCCTGCCCCATTCGGCCCCAGCAGTCCCACAATTTCACCGCCATCAACCGCAAAGGAAACATCATCCACCGCGATAATATCGCCAAAAACCTTTTTAAGATTATTAACTACCAAAACCGAATTAGCCATTATTATACACCCATCAATTTAATTAATTTAGCTTGTAATATTTATTATGCTTCATTAAACCCTTCCACCTTTAAAGGTTTAATAATTTTTGTTCATAAATTAGTATTCTACCTAAACAACAAAAGGCATCTCAAATTAAACCTTGTTCACCTAGCAACCGACAATAATTAATCGAAAAAAAATTATTTCCGAAAATTACTCTTTTTCCATAGCATCAATTTTGCCTTTGCTGACTTTAGGATGGCTGATAACTCCAGGCCCGGCAATACAGCCGCCTTCGCAGGCCATGACCTCAACTAGATTTCCTGGAGCAGAACCTCTGGCATACGCTTTAAGCAAATTTAATTCTTTTTTTGTAACCCCATTAATTATCACTTCATTACACTGGACTCGATCACCAATAGCCTGCTTAACTGACTTTGCCACGCCGCCGACCACAGGAAATCTCCTTCCGGAAATCTTAGCTTCCACATCAAGCGGCGTTTCAGCACAATCAAGAACATCTATATCCGCCGCGATAAAAAGCGCCCCGAGCTCTTCGAAGGTTAAAACAAAATCAACATAATCATCAAAAATAGCTTCTTTTCTTTTCGCGAAACAAGGGCTTAAAAATACCGTAATCGCCTCTGGATTATTATTGCGGACCATTTCCCCGGTATAATGCAATGGCGTCTTAGTATCGGAAACATGCTTTTTAAGTCCCGGAATATGCTTGCGCACAACTTCAGTATAAGCAGGACAGCATGATGTTGTCATAAACTGATCACCTTGACTTATTCTTTCAATAAATTCCTCAGCTTCCTTCGCTACAGTTATTTCCGCGCCGCGGGCGACTTCCACAACCTCGCTAAACCCTAATTTTAAAAGAGCGCTGACCAGCTGATTAAGCTTTCCGCCGAATTGACCAATAATCGCCGGAGCAATCATAGCAATAACCGGGTTTTTTGTTTTTAATTGCTGAATAATATCAATGATTTGTGATTTTTCCATAATCGCGCCAAACGGACAAGCCCGGCTGCACTTTCCGCAATAAATACATTTATTATAATCAATATATTCCTTACCAGTTTCATCTTTCATAATCGCCCCAACCGGGCAGGCTTCTTCACAAGGAATCGGAACATATACAATCGCGTGATACGGACAAACCTTTTGACATCGGCCGCAGTTTACGCAAGCCTTAGAATCAATCAAAGCCTGGCCATTTACAAAAGATATCGCATCTTTAGGGCAATTCATCGAACACGGCCGAGCCAAACAGCCTCTGCAGGTATTAGTCACAAAATAATTTGCTTGAACACAAGCACTGCAACCATTATCAATAACCGTAAGAATCGTTCCTTCAACCTTATCCCTTTTAAGCGCGTCTTGGGCATACGCGGATAATGCTTTCTTTTCATCGTCCTGTTCAACCGAAAAACCCATCATCGCAATAAGCCTCTGCCGAACAATCGCCCGGGCTGCATGCACACAGCAACGGGTTGTTTGACTGTTTTTAGGAAAGCGCTTTAAGGGAAGATCATCTATCTCCGCTTGCAAAGATTGATCAAGGCACAGTTTAGCAATCTGAGTCAGTAATTCACGCCGCTTAATTGTCGCATTATTATCACAGATCATATTATTCACCTCCATCAAGCATATCCAAGTAAAGCCTTTCTATTTCATCTTTTACTTTAGGCCCTGTAGCTTGAGCCATTAATTTTCCATTAATTAGCACAAAGGGCGCTTTGCCAAAAGAAGCATCTTTGCAATACTTAAGACAGTTGCTTCCTTCAAAATCAATCCACTTGAGGAGTTCCGGCTTTAAATCATCCTTCATAACCAATAATTGAGAATTTCCCAAAACATAGCAAGCTGTTCCTGTGCAAATAGTAACCTTGATTTTTTTCATTTTCCGCTCCTTTTTAAATATATTCTAAATACACTTTCTTTAAATGTTTTTTTTCCAACAACTGTTTTATTTTTTTTACAATAGTCCGCCTTATTTCTATCTCTACGGGCATATTGGGATCCTGATGAACATCATTTATCTTTGTTCCTACTAAAAAGTGAATAATATCACTATTAAGCAAAATTTCCAATATCTTCCTGGCGGCATTATTCTTTATCAATTCAAGCGATATTCCTTTTTCTAAAATTTCGCTTACCTTACACAAAGTAAGAATTCCCTCTGTTACAAGTGAAACTCCCTCCATCCTTGAATGCGGCGGAATCTCCGGATCAATAACAGCAATATCCACTGATATGTCCTGTTCCCACTCACGCGCCACTATATTTGCCGTTGTTCCTCCGGCAATAATTTTAAGTCCGATAAATTCTTTTAGACGATGCGCCAGTTCTTTATCTTTTTCCTGTTTGATCGGAGGCCCTGAAACAATCAAAGTTTTCCGCGGCTGACGTAAATAGATCACTCCGCAAGTAATATCATCTTTAGCTTTACCCTCATCAATCCTATGAGCTTTGCTCACAATTTGCCGCGCAAGCTCACGCGCCGAAATATTTTCCGCTATTTTGACTGCTGAACAAACAAAATTCGCCAAAGCGCTATCTCCCCAGCCAAGCGGCGTAGCCGAAGCCCCCATACCCGCCTGAGTCACACCATCAGAACAAAAAACTATCCTATCACCAAATTCCGCTTTAAATTCCGAATAATACACCAAGCGTTTATCCTCTGGACTAAATATAATCTCCTCTGTTTTTCGCGATACATCCAAAGCCATTGTCTCGCGAATCAAAAGAAAAGCCGGATTGCCGTACTCTATTACCCGAGTAATCCCGGATGCGTCAATATCAACAATTGTAAATGTCGCATAGCTGATCAAGCGTTCCTTACAAACAGGCAATGTCGTCATTATAATCCGGGCAATACTTTTAAGATCACGATAACTCACTATAAATTTTGTCGCCATAGTCGCGGTTAAAGTTGCCAGAACGCTGGCCTTAATTCCGCTGCCCAATCCATCGGATAAAACTAAAATTATCCGATTATCATTATCAATTTTTTCGCAAGCAAAAACATCCCCCCCGACATGCTGGTGAGCCTTAAAAATTTGAAAATGATCGACTTCAATAAATCTATTTTCTTGCATCATAAAATCACTCGTCCGCTTTTTCTAAGGTAAAGGATTTGATGATCGAATCAAGCAAGACTTCAGATTCTGCCGCGTTTTCACCCAGCAGATATGCTATTTTTTGTACCGTAGCTAATTGCTTTTTGATGACTTCCTGTGATTTTCGGACAATATGCTCTTTTTGCCCCGCCGGCTTTGTAATATCCTGGATAATCCCGCCCACAATTGTTTTCGGTTCAATAGTGAAAATTGAAATATGATAAATTATATTCACTCCCCGATATTCTCGATTAATAATATCCGCTTCGCTTTCTAAAACTCGCTGAAAAAGACTGCCGAAAGGAGTGATCTTATTTATATTAGCGCTGTCTAAATTTCCCAAATCATCATATATTTTAACCAAATCATCACCCATAAGCTGCGCGAACTGCCGATTACATTCAATGACTTGACATTTACTGTTTACAATCACAACTCCTGAGGGCATAGCACTCAATAATGCGCTGGCTTTTTTCTGGGCTAACTTTCGCATATAAGAAACACACATCGTCTTTTCCGCGCGGCCATTGAGATATGCCTGAACCAGATCTTTGCATGAATCATAACCGCAACCGCTGCAATTTAGCTCATCATGATCCGTATATTTACCCAGCTGATTTAATACTTCACGCACTTGCTCATCCGAAAATTCAGACAAAAACTTTTTACAAGGCTCAATCGGCATTGTAATATCAGGTATCAATAAATTACGCTCTATTTTCTGATTATGATAATCACAGCTCTGAATAACTGTATACCTTTTAACCCCAGTAGCCGCACGCTGTTTAACTGTCGGGCCATTAATACAGCCTCCTTCACAAGCAAGGGTTTCTAAAAAAATAGGCCGTTTATTTTTCAAAACCTCAATATCGGTTAATGTCTGAGTAATATTTTGCATTCCCGATACTGCCATAAAAAAAACATTATCCGGTTTATCCATAACAGCCTTGATCCCCGCGATCATCCCTCCGTCCACAGGATATAAAGCCCCCTCTAAAGATTTATGCGGAAAAAATTGATCTTTTTTCTTATTCGGCATTGTTTCCGGCGCGATATTTTCCGCAATTAGCCATTCCCGAAGATCTTTAAAAGTAAGCGCGACATTCAATAAATCAGCATAGGTGTCCGCTTCTTTTTTCTTAGCGATACAAGGCGAAATAAATACAATCCGACAATCTTTTCCATGGATTTGCCGAAGGTATTGGCAATGCGCAAGTACCGGAGAAAAAACTTCTAATACATCCTCGACATGCTCTGTTTTATACTTTTTTATATAGTCGACTACTACCGGACAGGCTGAAGAAATATACACTCCCGGGCCTTTTTGCTCAATAATTTCAGCAACATGCGCTGAAACAATCTGAGCCCCCAGAGCTGTTTCCGATACCGCGTAAAACCCTAATTTTTTGAGGGCCGAGATCATTTGGCTTTCGCTGACTCCGAGAAACTCACTTTTATATGATGGCGCCAAAGAAACAATAACTTTTTCTTTTCGCAATAATAATTGTTTGACCCGCTCAAGATCAAATCGAACCTTCTTTGCCTGCATCGGACAAACAGTAACGCAATGTCCGCACAAAATACAGTCCGCATCAATAACTTCAGCATGGCCGTCTTTTACCTGTATAGCTTTTACCGGACATTCTCTAACACATTTATAACAATCCTGACATTCTGTTTTTTCTGTATAAATCGGATTAAACGGATTCATCGTTTTACCTCTTCTTCTATTATATCCACTAAGGATGCCGTATCGATATGATTGTATGTTATTCCATTGACTTTGAGTGTCGGCCCCTGCTTACAAAGCCCTTGACACAATACTCCCTTAACCACAACACAAAACTCCCAGTTACGCTCTTTAATGATTTGCTGTATATTTATGACCGTCAAGTTATTGCCCCGGGCAAAACAAGAACTACCCATACAAATCTCTATTTCAATCTTTTTATTCATCACTATCTTTCTGCCGATTCAACTGGCTTGTCAGCACGCCTAAACTTGCTGAAAGAGATACATTTTCCACTAAAATAGATTCTGGGACTTTCAAGACTATCGGAGCAAAATTCCAAATAGCTTTTATCCCCGCATCAACCATTATATCCGCAATATCCTGCGCTGTATCCGCGTTTACAGTAATAATCCCTATTGGCACACGCATGCGCTTGGCCAAATCAGGAAGTTTGCTGATTAAAAAAACAGGAATATTCCCGATTTTCTGTTTTGTCTTTTGTTTGTCGATATCAAAGGCCGCAATGATCATAAGCCCATGCTCCTGAAACTTTTCATATTTCAAAAGAGCTGCGCCTAAATGTCCAACACCCACCAGAAACGCGTCCTTACCGCCTCTCCATCCTAAAAATATCTCCACAGCTTCTATCAGTTTATCAATCGGAAAACCGCAGCGAGCCTGTCCGACAACTCCGGTAGAAGCAATATCTTTACGCACCAAAATAGGATCCAACCGGCATTCTCGAGCAATATCCGAGCATGAAATAATTAATTTTCCGGCAGATTGCTCTCTTCTGGCTATTTTTAAATAAAGCGGCAGCCTTCGCAATGTTGGAACTGAAAAACTTTTTATTTTCTTAAGCATGATTACTCCTGAAATTTTCTTCTTTAGATATAAATATATCGATATATTTATATCGATATATTTATATCCTTTATTTTCCCTTTTGTCAATACTTAAAAATTACGGGCAAGGATTCGCTTAAAAAGAATCATCTTGCCCGCATTTAAAACCTGATATTATCTGTTTGCTATAATCTCCGCGGCGCGCTGCAAAGCTTTATCAATATTAACCGCAACATTATCTTTGCCGACTAAAGCAATGATCTCGGCTTTTTCCAATTTAACCAGCAAGTGCGCGCTGATTCCTGACAAAACCATAATTATCTGTTTTTTTGTAGATTCACGAATAACCTGGCGCAAAGCATTTATTGCCGTGGCATCGATACTGGAGACATGGCGCATTCTTAATATTCTTACCATAGGGTTTTTTTCAATATCATTCATCGTCTCAACAAAAGTCGAAACCGTGCCAAAAAAGAAGGGGCCGTTAATTTCATAGACTTCCACTTCCTTGGGAATAACTTTGCGATTTAAGGCGTCAGGATCATCCCTGTCTTCTTCATCAACATAAACCCCTTGAATTTGATGGATACTATCTGATGCTGATAAGCGCCGAATAAGCAATAATGCCGCCAAAACAATTCCTGCCTCAATCGCAACAGTTAAATCAAAAATTATCGTTAAAAGAAATGTGGTGATTAAAACAAACACATCACTGCGCGGTGATTTTAAAATCATCGCAAAAGAATGCCATTCGCCCATTCGATAAGAAACAATCACTAAAATCCCGGCTAAAGTTGCCAAGGGAATTAAAGACGCCCATTTACCGAGAAAAATCATGATCAGAAGTAAAACTATCGCGTGGACAATCCCCGCGATCGGAGTACGCCCCCCATTATGCACATTAGTCGCAGTACGGGCTATCGCCCCTGTAGCGGGAATGCCGCCAAACAAAGCAGAGGCAATATTTGCCATTCCTTGGGCAATTAGTTCCATATTCGAACGATGTTTACCGCCAATCATCCCATCAGCGACAACTGCTGATAAAAGCGATTCAATCCCTGCCAGAATAGCGATTGTGAATGCCGGCCGAAACATTTGCTGAACAAGATGCCAATCCATATTAGGAAATTTAGGAAATGGAAAATTGCAGGAAATTATCCCGAACCGATCGCCAATTGTTTGCACCGGGATATTAAATGCTTGAACAATTAAGGTTGTAAAAATAATCGCGACCAATGATCCGGGAATTTTTTTTGTTATTTTTTGAAAACCCAGGATAATGACTATGGTCACCGCGGAAAGACTTAAAGCCGAAAAATTAATTGTATTAAAATGGGCAAACAACAACTTCCATTTATCAAAAAAATCAGGAGGAACTGTGCCCATGTCTAAACCAAACAGATCTTTTATTTGCGCTGAAAAAATTATAACCGCGATTCCGGAGGTAAAGCCGATTATTACCGGATAAGGAATAAACTTTATTAATCCGCCAAACCGCGCCAAACCAAAGGCGATCAGCATAATCCCCGCCAGCATCGTCGCGATCGTCAAGCCTTCTATTCCATACTGCTGAATAATACTATAAACAATTACCACAAAGGCGCCAGTAGGGCCGCCGATCTGAACCCGGCTGCCGCCAAAAGCCGAAATAATAAATCCAGCTATCACCGCGGTAAGCAAGCCTTTTTCCGGAGAAACGCCTGAAGCAATAGCAAAAGCAATGGCTAAAGGTAAAGCCACAATCCCCACGATAAGTCCAGAAATAAAATCATTTTTAAATTGTTTCCAAGAATAATTTTGCAATGCATCCACTAATTTCGGCCTTAACATATTTATCACCTTTATTTTAATAATTAATCTCTGATTAAAGTTTTATCTAATTAAGAAAGGAGACTGTAATATTAACCACAGTCTCCTTTTTTGGATTATCTTATATTATATGCTTCTTATCCTGCTTGTCAATCCGCCTTTTAGCTATTAACTCTTTCATCCAGATAAAACAGTAAGTTTATTTTTCCAAACAATGGATATCTTTATAAAAAATAATCATATCATCGCCTTCAGCATAAAAATTCGACAGCGTCCCTACTTCCTCAAATTTCAATCTTTTATATAAACCCCGCGCCGCGGAATATTTCTCCCTGGAAGATGTTTCCAGCCTGATCGTTGCTATAGGAGTTTTCAATTTAATAAGGTCTTCTGTTTTTTTAAGCAGCGCTTTACCAATCCCCTGGCCTTGAAATTCCTTACCCACAATCAACCAATAAATATCCCAGGCAAATTCAGTTAAAGGTGTGCGGCCAAACAAGGTAAATCCAGCTAATTTCCCATCAACGGCCTCTTCTATTAAGCTATAGGATGTTTTTTTATTGTGCTGCAGATCTTCTAATAGTTCTTTTAAAATCTCAATGTCACCTTGATTAAAAACCTCGGTGCTCTTAGTTATTTTTAAATACTGCTTTATCTCATATTTCATACGATTCTCCAGCTTCAATCGGGCTTATTTACCCACAGTCAAACTAACTATTTTAAAAATAATTTCTTCATATGTATAACCCGCGGAATATGCCTGCCGGGAAAAACCACTGTCATTATTTATATCCGGATTAGGATTAATATCAATTATAAAAACCTTATTATTCCCTTGCCTCAAATCTACTCTAAAATACCCGGCACATCCGATTTTTTGGGCTGCTTGAACACATAGATTAGTGATCTGTTTTTCTAAATCGCCATATTGCTTTCGCTTAATCACTCGCGGAATCAACTTATTAAAATCCGGGCTTTTCTCCTCCCATTTTGCTTCATAACTCATAAACGGCTTTTGCGCATCGACTTTGGAATAATCCATAACTGAAATTCCCAACATTTCATAAGGCGGCTGCCCAATAAACGATACATTATATTCATTGCCGGAGAGAAATTCTTCGATAATCAAACCTTCTGGATGCTTCTGCAGTTTTAAATTTATAATTTTATTTAGATCTTCCTGATTAGAAACCAAAGAATCTTTATCGATCCCTACGCTGGCATCTTCACAACACGGTTTAATAAACACCGGCAATTTAAGCTTACTTGAACTCAAGCCTTCTCCCGGCTTAAGACAAATACCAGCTGGCACCGGCAAACCCGCTTTTATCAAAAGATTTTTGCACAGGTTTTTGTCCAAACATTGCTGCAAGACCTTACTCGTATTTCCGGTAAACACAATCCCAGTTTTCTCCAAAATACAAGCAAAGTCAATTTCCCTTTGCGCGTCATAACTAAAGCCTTCAAACAAATTAAATACGCAGTCAGGGTTTAAATCTTTTATTTTCTTTATTAAATTTTTCTCAGATTTTAAAAAATCTCCCGGCTCGACAAAAAACAAATCCGCAGCTATGTTTTTTGCTGACAAAGCTGTTTTTATCGACTTTGCGCAGCGCGAAGCGTCGGCATTATCTTGTCTGGCATTATTTTCGCGGGCAATCGCTATCAGGACTTTCACAATGTATGAATATTATTCCTTTTTAAGGATATGTTTAAAATCTTATCAACCACATCAACAAATTTCTTATTATGTAACTGGGAGATCAGCATCAGGTCACTATACTTAGGAGAAAGACCTGGCAAGGGGTTTACATCAATTATTTTCGGCACCCCTTGATTGTCAACCCGAAAATCAATGCGCGCCACATCAGCCAAGCCAAGCACCTTAAACGCGGCCATAGCATATTGGCGCAGCAGTTTTAAGGTCTTGTCCGCAATAACTTCTTCCGCGCGTTCATATTTTATTTTCGCCTGCCAATCCCGCTTATTTTCTATGGAATAAACGAAAGTCTCTTTTTGCTGATTTTGCGAGATCTTCATCATTCCCAAAATTTCAAGTTCCTGATTACCGCACAAGCCAACAGTGATTTCTTCGTTTTCCACAAACTCTTCCACCAAAGCCGGCTGATGATATTCAGTTAAAATAAAATTTACTTTATCTCGACATTTATCCATTGAACTGATTACCGAATCATCAAAAATACCTTTGGACGACCCTTCCCACCGCGGCTTGATAATATATTTACGGCCGTCAAATGGAATCGACAGGCTTTGTAGTTGCTGGAGATCAGAAATTGTATACATTCGCGGAACAGGAATCGAGGAATTTTTTAAAACAATATAGTTAAGCCATTTATCCAAGGTCAAAGCCAAAGCAGCAGGGTCAGAACCATAATAAGGGATATTCAGCCATTCCAGCAAACAGGGAACTTGCGATTCCCGACTGCGGGTCTTACCCTTGCCTTCAGCGATATTCAACACAAAATCCAGTTTATTACCATTAAGCTTGGCAAACAAATCCTGGTCTTGTTCGGCAAGAATTACTTCAAAGCCTAAATTTTCCAGCCGCTTCTGCAAAAATTCTATGGTTTCTATTTCATCATATTCTTCGTCCGAATCGCTGTTTGTTTCTCTTTTCAGATTAAAACATATTCCCGCGCGAAGCTTATTTTTAAACGGTGTTTCCATCAATATCCTTCTTCTAATTTATCTTATTCTAATATAGTTGACACTCGGTAAAGGTTAAGGTTACGATGCCCGTTTCGTCTTAAGGTAAAGTCTACCGGCTTAGAATTTATTTATTTTTAACCGTAACCGTTAACGTTGCCGATACGGGCTTCGTCACCGCTTACCCTTTACCAGCTCTTTTCCTACTCTCTGTTCTCTGCTTTTTTGCTTTTGCCATGAGCTAAGAGCTATAGGCTAAGCGCGAAGCGCTGTTCTACTCACTCTGCGGATTATGATATTCAAATACTTCATTATTGTAATTTCTCAAAACCACTTTATCCGGCGTCATGCTCAGCAAATATTGGGGGTCTAAAGGAATCTTTCCCTTACCATTTGGACCATCGACCACAAATCTCGGAACACACATTCCGCTAGTATGCCCGCGTAAATGTTCGATAATTTCAATGCCCTTAAATATTGATGTCCGAAAATGTGATGCCCCAATTACTTCATCGCATTGAAAAATATAATACGGTCTAACCCTGATCGCCTGAAGTTTTTGACAAAGTTCTTTCATTACTTCCACCGAATCATTAATTCCTTTTAACAAAACACTCTGATTGCTTAAAGGAATACCGCTTTTTTGGAGCAGCTGACAAGCGGCTGTGGATTCCGGGGTTATTTCCCGCGGATGATTAAACTGGAGATTGATCCAAAGCTTATCATATTTACCCAGCATTCGGCACAAACCTTTGGTTATTCTTTCCGGAAAAACCACCGGGGTCCTCGTGCCGATACGAATTGACTGAATATGTTCAATATTGCTCGCCTGTTCCAGAATCCAATCAAGACGTTCCTGGTTAAGAGTTAAAGGATCCCCGCCGGAAATAATAATTTCCCTTATTTCTTTATGTTCTCTGACATAATCCAAAGAAGAATGAATTTCCGCGAGAGTCGGCTCAACATCATTATTCTGCCATAAACGTTTGCGCGTACAATGACGACAATACATAAAACAACGCGATGTGGAAATCAAAAGAACTCTATCCGGATAACGATGCACTAATATATTAGTAACAGATGTCTCTTTCTCCCCTAAAGGATCTTCTCTTTCCATAGAATTAGAAAACAACTCCTCAAGCGCGGGAACACATTGCTTGCGAATCGGATCATTTTCATCATTAGGGTCTTTAATTAAAGAAAAATAGTAAGGAGGAATTAACATGTGATATTGTTTGATAATCTCGGTCAAAGCTTTGCGAGTTGTTGCATCAAAATTAATAAACTTGGCCAATTGATCAGCCGTCGCTATCAACTTTTTGGGAAGCGGTTTTGGTTCAACAGTAACTACCAAATTATTGTTACAATTATTTTTATTCGAACATTCACTGCTGTTACTGCAAGAGTCTGGAGGTTTATCATTCTCCGCGTCTCCACCATTTAGGCTTTGTCTTTCCATGAACAGCGTGTCTCCTTCCAAAGATACTGTTTAGAAATAAGTTAAAATCATGTTTATTCGTATGTATAATAGTACAATGTAATTATTTGTCAATATGTTTTTTTCACCCCAAAAAGTAATCGCCGCTATATTTGCACAAGAATTAAATCTCTCTCGGAAGTTCTAAAAAATAGCCCAACCGATATAGTCATTTATTAACCATCAAACAACCACCCTCTATAATATCCTGCCCCTAAATAAATAATAAGTACATAAAATTTATGCGCAACCTACCAGAAATATCCTTAAGAACCTCTTGGGGCAGCTTATTATCTGTTGATTAAGCAGGTTGCATATACAGCTAAATTGCCCGCTTATCTTTAAAGCTCAAATTCACTCCCGACTTCTCCGGAGATAAAGTTAGTTTTATACAACTTTTCAAATAAGCTTTCCGCTTCCTGCCCGCTGCAATGAGTCGCGCCAATTCTTTTAATCTTCAGCTCTATAAATTTTTCCGCTATCTTTTGAATACACGCGCTATCTTTATCTTTAAGATGAAACCCGCCAAATACTGAATAAATCACATCCTGAGGAAAATCTTGTTTAATCCTTTCTAATATATTAATAATTCCCGGATGAGAGCATCCAGTAATAACATTTAATCCTTTTTCGGTTTTTATAACTAAAGCCTGTTCCGCCAGATATTCCCCCTTATAAGTTCCCGCGATTTCTCCAGTGAGAAAAATGTTTTCCTCAATCTGGCTGAACTTATCTGATTCCAGCAAAATACCTTTAAAACTCTCAACTTTTTCTTTAAACCCTTGACTAAAACCAGGACAAGCATACACCTTAATCCCGCTTCCTTGTTCAAGTAATTTCCACAATCCTCCAATATGATCCCAATGCTCATGCGAAATTACCACCGATCTTATCGCGGCGATATCAATATTAAGCAAAGCGATATTCCGCAATAACCCCTCGCCATTTTCCCCGGTATCAAATAAAATAGTGTTATTTATTAAGCAGGACAGCCCCCAACCTGTGGAAAATTGATTTGATACCGCATTAGTATTAAAAATCACTTTAATTTTCACGCTTTCCCCGTTTCGATCTTTAATTTATTCAACAAATTTTGCCGTTAAATTCCCCACCAAAAGAAAGACAAATATCCCGATTAAACCACCTATCCACAAAGGAAGCGGAGGCATAAGAATTGAGCCTAAAAATAATATAACTATATTCATCACCAACATCAACCAAAATATTCTCATAAATTCAATCACCACTATTAAATAATAAAGTGATATCCCCTATTTTACAATCCACATTTTCCGCGACTACAGCGCATTTGACCATAAACAAAAAAAATATCAGCCGCTTATTCACTGCTGCCAATGCTTCAAAATTCCCCTGCCCTTTGCTAATAATCATATCCGCTTTATTATATACATCTAAAAATTTCTTTGAGCACAAAGCAAGCACTGTCCCCGGAGCATCTGAACCGCTAGATATAATTTCCGCTTGTTTATCAATTCCACAAATCAAAGCATCTTCAAGCAAGGCATCATTAATAACCGGCTTATCTTTTACCGCGTAAATAATTATTTTATTGGGATCAATTCTCTTTATTTGTTCAATCAAAACCCGATCAAATACTGTTTCTCCGGCATTATCCGCTAAATAAAGAATTGTTTTTGCTCTAGACAATTGCTCCTTAAATTGTTTATAGTTAAAAATACGTTTTTTCTCTTTTTTGATCAATTGCTTTTCCTTACGCAGCATTCTATCCAGCTCTTTATCCAAATCCAAATGGTTTTTGGCCCCATAATCTATAATATTGCCAATTATTGCTATCTCCACCGCAGCTAATAGCTGGTCTTTTGAAGCCTCAACTTTCTGTTTTAATTTTTCATACATCCGCAGACCGATTTGATTGCTTTTTTGTTTTATTTTAGCGTATAGGTCTTTACTCTTCGCGGTTTTCTGTAACAGTTTATTGGTCAGTCGCGCAATCTCAGGCGGAGACATATCCAAAGATAATTCCGGCAAAATACTTGCAAACTTATCCACAACCTTTTTCTGCTGTTTATCATCTAAACCCGCCATGCGGCCAGCATCGATCACCTGGCGAAAAAAGCAAGGAATGCAATCAAGATATGTTTTCATTATATTAACCATTTTTTATGTGAAAGATTTAGCTTTTCAGCTCACGAGAGCTTAAATAAATCAAATTAAGTTAAATCTTTTGGCTTCGTTTTAGCCGCCATAATATAAAAATTCAGCGAGTAAGAAACCGCGCCTTCATCCGTTTTGCCGCAAAATATTCCTTGGTAAACTTCTTTGCCAAATTAGCGTCATATGACTTGCAAGAAAATATATTAATATAGGCCGTTCCCCAAAAATCCGAAAAATGCCCGACAATTGACGATGTTTCGATCAGCTGTACCAAAGAATAACCCTTTGTATATTCAGCGCGTTCGCCAAAATATGGAAGCAGAGTTTTCCCGTATTTTTCCATTTCAATTAAATCACAAAGTTTATCAACATAGTTTTTTAATTTTTTGCTTGAAGTAATTATACTCTTATCGCATTCCTCCAGGTTTAAAATTAACTCATACCCAAAAACTTTACTCATCACTCCCTCCTTACCTATTTATGTTGATAAGCGAAATCGAAATAAAATTATTCAACCCTAGATTATATTTTTATTATTCTGATTAAACTTAGTCCAAGGAACGCTCTTCCTTGGTTTCATCAAAATTGCGGTCAAGTTCGGTTAAAAGTTCAATAACCCTCTCACTTATTTTATGCAATATAATTAGCCCGGCTTCCGCCTCCACGGCATTGCCGGAATTTTTTGCGATAATAATCTGCTTGACTTGTTTATGCATCTGGCTGTGTATCGCGTCCAAATCATTAATTGCCGCCATATGCCCATATTTACTCAGACCTTCTCGGGCCAGCCACTGGCCCAGACTGCAGCGTTCGCTGGAAACTGCCTGGTCTTCGTTAATACACGCGCCTCCATCAAGAAAACAGCGTAGCCGGACATTCCAGATAATATGCTCAGTTAATTGAGTCATAAAATCAATTGGTTGTTTCATACATCCCAAAGCTCCCTTTCGTTTATGGCTGGAGTAAATATTCAGCAAGCGCCCGATAAAGCGTGGTGACCGCTAGAATAGCACAATGCTTATGTTCCACTGGCAACACCTTTAAAACATCTTTTACCTGTTTGGGTGAAATTCCCAAAGCAGCATCAATATCTCTGCCTCTCGCTAACCTGGCAGTTACTTCACCGCAAGCAATTGTTGCTTCACAGCCGTTTGTATAAAATTTAATTTCCTTAATTACCCCTTTTTCAATATTAAGATAAAATTCCATTTCATCACCACAAGGCCCTTTAATAATAGCTGAGCAATCCGGCGCGTTCATCCTGCCAAAACATTTGGGATGCTTTACTAAAGCCTGAAACTCTCTTGGATAAGAATCTAAGTCATCTTGCATCTTAACCCCGTTTAATTATTCAAATCCTGTTTTAGTTTTTCCCAAATAGCAATAATCTCTTTTTTTGCCAAACAATTCTTATACTCAATAATCGTTTTCCCCTCGACCATTGCCGCAACTACTGATTTGTCAAAACTAATTTTCCCAATTAGCTCAACATTATTCTCGTTGCAGTATTTTTCGATTGTTTCTGACATTAAAATATTTAAATCATATTTATTTATAACCATTCTCACCGGCACACTAAAATGCCGCGCTACTTCGATTACCCTAGCCGCATCATGCAATCCGCAAAGCGTTGGCTCAGTAATAATTAGAGCGCAATCTATTCCAGACAAAGAAGCGATAACCGGACAACCAATGCCCGGAGCTCCATCAATAATCACCCAATCACACTTATTTTTTTCCGCCAAATCCTTGGCTTGCTTACGCACCAAAGCCACAAGTTTTCCCGAATTCTCTTCAGCAATTCCCAGCTTAGCATGCACCATAGCACCAAACCGCGTATCAGAAACAAACCAATGCCCGCAAATATTTTCTTGCATACTAATCGCGTTTTGCGGACAAGCAAAACTGCAAAAGCCACATCCCTCGCAGGCAATGGGATCAATCAGATAATTCTCATTGATTGCCTGAAAACGGCAAAGATTAATACATCTACCACATTGCTTGCAAAAGCTCTTATCTAAAAATGCTGTTTTGCCGCTGCGGAATTCATGCGTTTGCTTAATGTTTGGCGCAAGCAAAAGATGCAAATCCGCCGCATCCACATCGCAATCCGCCATAACTTTGTTTGTAGCTAATGCTGCCAATGCCCCTGTCAAAACAGTCTTACCGGTTCCGCCTTTACCACTGATTATCAATATTTGTTTCATTTATATTTTCCTTGCCGCTGCCCCGCCGCCTAAAACCAAAATATCCGTTGTTTTAATCATGACCGTCTCCTACTCTTGCTCAATCCTTTGAATTTTTTCAAATAAATCAATAAATCTTTTTTTATAATCCGGGAATACTTCAACCATAACTTTTCCCTGGGAATAAGCCTCTGCTATTTCTCTTTTAAATGGAATCCGCATTAATATTGGTATTTTTTCCGCTGCGCAATATTCTTCAGTTTTATTATCACCTAAATCCGCCCGATTAATTACCACGCCAAAAGGAATACGCAACTTTCTTAATACCTCAACTGCCAAAACCAAGTCGTTTAAACCAAACGGAGTTGGTTCTGTGACCAAAAGACAAAAATCACTTCCCTTAACCGCGCTGACAACCGGGCAAGATGTCCCAGGCGGAGCATCAATAATCACTGTTTTACCATAATCAATAGCCTCTTTTACCTGCCGAATCAAAGGCGGTGCCATAGCCTGGCCAATATCCAATTTCCCCTGAACAAAACGCATTGATCCGACATAACCTGATTCTACAATTCCAATCTTATGTTTAACTTCGGTTATTGCCTGCTGCTCACAAAAAAAACTGCATGCGCCGCAGCCATGACATAAATCAGTAAACACTAAAATGCTGCCTTTTTTATTATTTTGCGGAGGTAAGACAGCAAAAGCGTTATAAGCGCATACCTGCCGGCATTTACCGCAATAATTGCATTTAGCTTCGTCAACTTCCGGAACTAAAATATACGCTTTCTCCTCTTTTTCAATAATCGGCTTTAAAAAAATATGCGCATTGGGTTCTTCAACATCACAATCAAGAAACTGAACATTATTCAAAGACAAAGCCAAGTTAACCGCAACTGTTGTTTTACCTGTCCCGCCTTTTCCACTAGCCACTGATATAATCATAGTTATTTGCTCCGGCTGACGATTATTACGTTTTGAGTAAAGCTGACTGTCTGTTGTATTTTCAAACCTTTAGCTAAAAACTTTTTAGCTGAATCTAAATTTCCGTTAAAGCATTGATCTAAAATCTCCAAATCCGCAACATTTATTCTAGAACCGGCAGAGGATCATTTAAATAATAATTCGTTTTATCTAATCATTTGACCTGATGGCATCATATCATCCGATGGGGCAAACCCATATTTCTGCCTATACTCTTTTCTTTTACATTCATTCATTTCTGGGCCTTTGCAAAACCGATTCATAAATCCCTTACAAGCAAGTTCTTTAGTATTTTGATATTTTTGAAAAAATCCGCATTTTTCCAATAATTCACAACTTTGCTCTTTCATATCTAGCCCTCCCTTTAATTTTTTAATTATTTTGTACCGAAATGTGAATCAACACTAGGACTATCAGTTATTTTAAATCCATTATTTTTATATTTTTCAATTGCCTCTTTTATATTTCCCGATACTCCGGTAATGATCTCAATTCCCGCTGCTTTTAAGGTTTGAAACGCGTTTGGTCCGACATTTCCCGTAAGCACTGCCTTAACCTGCTTTTCCGCCATTAATTGCCCGGATTGGATGCCCGCCCCACCAGTAGTATCCATATTCGGATTAACTACTACTTCAAACTCTAAACTATCGGTATCAGCAATGATAAAATACTGACAGCGACCAAAACGCGGATCTACCATACAATCTAAATCTTTACCTTGTGCCGTAATACAAACATTCATTTTGACCCCTTTTCATGTTCGCAATCATCTTCGTTCGGATGATCACATTCTGTTTTTTCTATGCCATAACCTTTACCGGCTCCGGGATTACATAAGCTAGCGCCTCCTTGCAAAGTACCTGATCTCAGCTTTTCCAACACTGCCTTAATCGACCCGGCAATACCCATAATTGTTTGGATATTACTTTGTTCAAATAAAATTTGTGCCCTTTGCCCCATGCCTCCGGCAATAATCGCGTTCACTCCCTTTTCCTGCAAAAACTTAGGAAGAAATCCAGGATGATGTCCAGGATTATCAATAAGCGTTGTGTTTATAATTTCATTATTGTCAATTTCTGCTATCGTAAAACTGGGACAACGCCCAAAATGCGCTGATACTTGCTCTCCATCTGTGGAAATTGCTACTTTCAAAATCATCCTCCTCTAAATGATCCCGCCGAAGTTCGGCGGGAGAATTTATCCCGAAATAGCTGCAGCCTAGCAGATACTTTCGGAATCATTATTATTTACTTTCCAATTCCTTTATCCGTTGATTAATCATTCCAAGCTCTTCCTGAATCAACTGAGCCTGCTCTTTTAAACCTTCAACCTCCAAAGCAGGATTAGCATCCGCTTGATATTGACCACCTCGACCTCGATTTAAGTTTTTCCGACCAAAACCGCGCCCCAAACCTTTACCAAATCGAGCACCTCTACCAGCAACATTTAGATAACCCACGCAATAACCTCTTCCTCCGCCTGTAAACGCACCCTGACCATTTGGACCCGTACCATTAAATCCTGGCATAGTATTCACCTCCATTAAATGCGCACTTGACTTATGGAGCACCTTTGCGACATCAAGTCAACCTGCGCGAATTTAGTCCGAAATGGCTGCGGCCAAGCAGACACTTTCGGATTCATTATTATTAAAGCCTTCCTTACGGAACATTAATGAGAACCATTCTCATTAATGCTTAAAAAATATATTCTATTCGTCTATTGGCATTTATCGCATAATCCATAAAACTGGATAATGTGTTTTTTGATTTGAAAATTGTATTTTTTAGAAAGGCCTTTTTCTGTCTTCGATAATAACTCTACTTCTTCTTCAATAAAATCAGTATAATCAATTACTCTGCGACAATTCATACATACTAAGTGATGATGATGCGCTTTATGTTCCGAGCCTATTTCAAGTTCATAGCGTGCCCGATTGTCCCCAAAATCAAATTTATTGACCAAACCAATTTGCACCAATAGCTCAACAGTTCGATAAACTGTGGCCAGACCGCTTGTCGGATGCGTTTTATAAACTTCATGATATATTTCTTCCGCGCTCAAATGCTTTGAAGTCCGGCTCAATACATCTAAAATCGACTGCCTAGCTAAGGTCATCCGATAGCCAAATCCACGAAATTTACCATGGCATCCATCGCTTGCTTCCTCACAACCCCTGCGCATCTTAGCTCCTTATTGATAATGATTATCACTACTAATAAGAGTATACCCTATGGATAATCTACTGTCAAGTCATTTCCTCTAATATTATTTAAATCCTCACAACATTCTTATTATTAGCTTATAGATTATTCCTTTTACTGATTATTTAAATAAAAAAAAGGGACAACCTAAGTCATCCCTTTTTTGCTATCAGAACAAAACATTATCAAAGATTACGCTTGTTCAATTATCTTTACATTAATCGCCCTTGGCCCCTTAGGAGAATCTTCTACTTCAAACTCAACCTGTTCTTCTCCTCTTAAAGAATCAAATTCAACTCCTGATACACTGCTCTGATGAAAAAACAATTGTCTTCCATCTGTATCGTCAATAAAGCCAAAACCTCTATCACGAACAACTTTATTTATTTTGCCTTTATGCATATCATATCTCCTTATTAAGAAACAAGGCTCGAACTTTATGTTCGAGCCTTGCTGCATGCAAATTATATTTTTACTACATTTGCGGCTTGATCGCCTTTTGGCCCTGGCTGAATTTCAAACTCAACTTCCTGCCCTTCACTTAAAGACTTATAGCCATCACCCTGAATCGCATTATGATGCACGAATACATCATTACCTGACTCAGCAGCAATAAATCCATAACCTTTTTGGTCATTAAACCATTTAACTGTTCCTTTTGCCATTATTTACTACACCTCCTTCTTTCTAAATTATAATAAATAATAGCCTAAAGAAAAAAAACCGCAAGGTGAATTTCTTTTACCTTGCGGACTAAGACTTCAATTCCCTTATTTACTACTTAATTTAGTATGCGCTCATTGCCCTAGCTTGTCAACTTAATTAAAAAAATAGATTCTCTTGGTCAATTAAAAATATTTCCTGCTTAATTGATATTTACCAATAAAACGAGAGAAATTTGCAGTTTATTTCTTCAGTCGACGAGGAGATGGCGAAGGCCTTTTCGTCTTTTTTTTCGGCTGAAAATTACCTGGAGTTTCGCTAATAAATGACTCTGACTGGATCTTAGGATGTTTCGCAATCGGCAAAGTTGCTTGAATAAGTTTTTCAATATCCTCAACATCTCGCTTTTGTTCCGGCATAGCAAAAGAAATCGCATGACCTTTATGCCCCGCTCTGCCTGTCCTGCCAATCCGATGAACATAATTGCTGGCGTCATCCGGAATATCATAGTTTATTACCAATTCAATACCTGTAACATCAATTCCCCGCGAAGCAATATCTGTGGCTACCAACACTTTATATTGACCGGATTTAAATCCTTCCAAAGCTTCCATCCTCTGGTCAAGACTACGGTCAGAATGTATTTCTGCCGCACGATGCCCCATACCGCGAATAGCACGAACCAAGCGCGTCGCATTATGTTTTGTCCGGGAAAACAACAATACTGGACCATGATACTGACCGAGCACTTTACGCAATAAATCCATTTTCGCGCTTTTTTTAACAATATATAATTCCTGAGTAACATTATCCGCGGTCGTACCAGCCGGCGCTATTTCTACAGAAACCGGCAATTGCATATATTTAGCAGCTATGCCCACGATTTCTTTGGGCATGGTTGCGGAAAATAACATTGTTTGCCGTTCTTTGGGTAAATGCTGCAAGATCAACTCTATCTGAGGTAAAAATCCCATATCCAGCATTCTATCGGCTTCATCTAAAACCAGCATCTCCACTTCCTGGGGCAATACATTCCAATTGCTCATATGATCGATTAAACGCCCAGGAGTTGCGATAATAATTTTAGGATTACGCCGCAAAGCTTTTACCTGTGGATCCATTGGTGCTCCGCCGATCAGACAAACTGCTTCCATTTTAAAAGAAGGAACAATCAGCTGAAAGACTTCTTCTATCTGCATTGCCAGCTCTCTGGTCGGAGCTAAAACAAGACCGATCCCTTTTTTTCCAACCAAACCTTGAACCATCGGAATAGCAAAAGAATGAGTCTTGCCTGTACCTGTCTGGGCAATGCCCACAACATCCTTACCTTCAATAGCCAAAGGAATTGCCTGAAACTGGATCGGCGTTGGCGATTTAAACTTCAAACCCTCCAAAATCTCCAAAATTCGCGGGGCAATACCCAAGCCATAAAAACTGTCATTATTTTGTTCCTTTGTATGTGATAAATTGCTCATACTGTCTTTCTTTGTTATCAGCCTAAATATATAGAAATCAAATAAGATGTGCTGTCTGGCTAGGCATGAATATTATTGTCCTACACTCTTGATGCGGGATTTGCGTATTGCTTATTACTTTAATAATTATACTCTTATATCAACGGTTACACAAGTTTTAAAAATTAATCAATAAAGGTCACCAGGTCACCGGGGTCACAAAGTCACCAGGTTAAAAACTTTTGTAAAACCACCAAATCCATCTATTTTAGTTCCCAAAGCCTCTAATAGATTATATTTTAAACTGCCTGCTTTTGGCTTTTACCTGGTGTCTTTGTCTTGTCCTAATATAGTTGATATTTCCTACTCTATCAACCATACTCAAGATGATCAGCAAATTTTACGCGGGTCATAAATTTTCTTGATGTAAACATCAAGATCGGCAAATCCGCGCCGTATTTCCGGCACTGCGGAACTCGCCCTTAAAATTTCAATGAAT
>JAHITY010000069.1 GCA_018817165.1 Candidatus Omnitrophota bacterium | reverse complement strand
ATTCATTGAAATTTTAAGGGCGAGTTCCGCAGTGCCGGAAATACGGCGCGGATTTGCCGATCTTGATGTTTACATCAAGAAAATTTATGACCCGCGTAAAATTTGCTGATCATCTTGAGTATGGTTGATAGAGTAGGAAATGTCAACTATATTAGGACAAGACAAGCAAAAAGCGATTGACTATAAATCTTTGACTATTGCACTGAAAGTTTTTAACTATCGACTATTAGCTATTGACCATTGATTGGGTGGAGCGGGACAGGCAACTATATTAGGACAAGACATGAGAGAAAATAGAAAAGCAAAGGTATTTCTTGTTGGCGTTGGGCCGGGTAATGAGCAATTGGTGACTCAGGCTGCTTTGGACTGTATAAAAATCGCGGATATTATTATTTATGATCATTTAATCTCAAAATCATTGCTCGATAATAAAAAACCTAAGGCAAAAGTTATTTTTGCCGGAAAATTTCCCGGATTACATAATGTCCCGCAGCAAAGCATCAATATGCTTCTTTTAAAATACGCAAAGAATGATAATATTGTTGTTCGCTTGAAAGGCGGAGACCCTTTTCTTTTTGGCCGCGGTTCTGAAGAAGCTTTGGTTTTAAAAAAAGCGAAAATCCCCTTTGAAATTGTACCGGGAGTAAGCTCAGGATTTGCTGTGGCTGCTTATAGCGGAATTCCTTTGACTCACAGAGGAATAGCTTCGCATGTTACTTTTGTAACCGGACATGAAGATCCGACTAAAAAGGAATCAAGTGTTGATTGGGAAAAAATTGCGGCCCTTGAAGGGACAATAGTTGTTTTTATGGGCATGGCAAGGTTGAAAAATATAATCGATTTATTGCTGAAATATGGTAAAGCAAAAAATACTCCGGTTTGTATTACTCAATGGGGAACATTGCCTGCTCAGCGCTCAGTAACCGGAAGCCTAGATAATATAGTAAGCAGGGTAAAGGCAAGTGGGATTACGCATCCGGCAATTATTATTATCGGCAATGTAGTTAATTTACGCAAACAGCTTAACTGGTTTGAAAAAAAACCTTTATTTGGCAAAAAGATATTGATTACCCGGCCGCTTGATTTGGCTAAAGAACTAAGTCAGGAATTAGAGGCCAATGGAGCGCAAACTATCACCTATCCTTTGATCGAGGTATTTAAAGAAAAAAGATTGAAAGATGCGCGGGTAATTGAAAAAATTAAACAAGCGGATTGGATTTTGTTTACCAGTAGAAACGCGGTGCAGATATGTTTTGATATTCTGGACAAGCAGGGTCAAGATATTAGAATTTTTAATGATATAAAATTTGCTGTGCTGGGATCGCAAACGCAGAATATGCTAAGAGCAAGGGGGATTATTGCTGATCTTGTGCCCAAACAGTTTTATATGGAAAGCCTGATCAAGGAATTTAAAAAAATAAAAATAGCAGGTCAGAGGATTTTTATTCCGCATTCTCGGCAAGGTAGGCCGATATTGGTAGAACAATTGGCTAAGCAGGGAGCGATTATTGATGAGCTTTTTGTTTATCATGTTGAGGCGCCCAAATCGGCTAATAAGCAGAATTTTGTAAAATTGCTCAAACAGGAAAATTTTGATATTATTACATTAACTAGTTCAAGCTGTGTGCATCAGTTTATGCGGTTGGCTGATAAAGATAAGCAATTAATTAAAAACCAGGTATTTGCCGTTATTGGTCCGATTACCAGAAAAACACTGGAAAATTATGGATTTAAAGCAGCGATTGAAGCTAAAGTATATACTGCTTCTGGGTTAGTGCAGGCAATCCAACAAACAAAAGGTGGGAATAAATGATTAATTTTACAAAATTGCTGGGTGGAACGCCAAGCATTTCTCAGGCATTAAAGGATGTGAGTAAAAAGGGTCAATCAAAGTTGTTTAAAGAATGCAATGCGTCTAGTCCGCTGGTTGTGTTTAATATAACCAGGCGCTGCAATTTGGATTGCTTGCATTGTTACTTAGAATCAAAAAATAAAAAATATGCAGGCGAGTTAACGCTTGAGCAAATCAAGAGTACGATAGATTCATTGGAAAAAATTAATATCCCGATACTGCTTTTATCCGGAGGCGAGCCTTTGGTCCATAAAAACATTTTTGAAATAATTGAATATGCGAAAAACAAAGGAATCAGGGTTGGTCTTTCGACTAATGGGACTCTGATCACAAAAGCTGTAGCTAAAAAACTTAAGCAGACAAAAATAGATTATGTCGGGGTGAGTATTGACGGCGCGAGAAAATTGCATGATAAATTCCGCAATTTAAACGGCGCTTATAATATGGCAATTAAAGGTATTCGTAATTCGCAGCAGGCTGGGCTTAAAACCGGGGTTAGATTTACAATCAGCAAAGTGAATGCTCCGGATTTACCAGCGGTTTTAGATATGTGTGTAAAAGAAAAAATCAGACGTTTCTGTATGTATCATTTGGTCTATACTGGGAGAGGCGAAGAGCTGGTTAGTTTGGATATGGATAATATTCAGAGAAGGCAAGTAATTGATTTTTTAATTCAACGCACTTTAGAGTACAAAAAAAAGAAAGTTGATTTTGAAATATTAAGTGTAGATAATCATGCGGATGGGATTCATATATATAATTATCTTAAAAAAGATAATCCTAAAGCAGCTAAAGAAGTATTGAAATTGCTTAAGTTCCATGGGGGTTGTTCCGCTGGCAGTAAAATTGTAGACATTTCGCCCACAGGAGATGTGTTTGCCTGCCAGTTTTGGCAGCATGAAACTCTCGGTAATGTGAAAGTAACAGAATTTAATAAAATTTGGCTGAATCAGAAAGATAAACAATTGTGTAAATTGCGCTGCAAAGCGGATCATTTAAAAGGTAAATGTGGTAGATGTAAATATAAATCTTATTGCGGGGGGTGTAGGATCCGGGCCGAGGTTGTATATAATGACCCTTGGCAGGAAGATCCTTGTTGCTATTTAACTGAAGAAGAGATTAAAAATAAAAAGCTAAAAAAAACTTAATAAACTGATACAATAATTATTGGGGTTTAAGAACTAACTGGAGGGATATCGATATGCGTCAAGTTGCTGTATTTGGATTGGGCAGCTTTGGATCAACTGTAGCAAAAACTTTGACTGACCAGGGAGTGGAGGTTATTGCTGTTGATTCAGACAAAGAAAAGGTTGAGAATATTAAAGATTATGTGGCTATAGCAGTAGCGCTTAATGCCACAGATGAAAAAGCGCTGCGGTCAATTGGTATAGAGCAGGTTGATGCGGCGATTGTTTGTATCGGAGAGAATGTGGAAGCGAATCTTTTGACTACAGTTTTGCTTAAAAAATTGGGCATAAAAAACATATATGGAAGATCGGTTAATCCTTTGCAGGAAGAAATTTTAAAAACTTTAGATATTACTCGGATTCTTAATTTGGAAAAAGAGATGGGTGAGTCTGTGGGAAAAAGTTTGACTAGTCCGAATATCCAGGTTTGTATGAAACTTTCCAGCGGTCATACCATGGCGGAAATAAAAATCCCTAAAGATTTTTGTGGTCGATCACTTAAAGAGCTTAATCTTAGAAAACGTTATGATGTAAACGTGGTGGCGATTAAAAAACAGATCGCGGCTATTGATGAACGCGGACAGAGGATTTTAAATGATGAAATGAATGACCTGCCGCAAGCGGAAGACATTTTAGAAGAAGGCGACTGCTTGATTGTAGTTGGTAAACAGGAAAACATTAATCTTCTTTCAAAACATTAATAGGGATTGATTATGAAAAGAAAACTTAATATTATATATGGGCTTATAATCGCTGTTTTTGCGGCGATCTGGTATTTGGGCAGCTATAATCTGCCAACTTGTTATCGGGATAGCATTGTAGTGCTTTGCGGAATAGGAATTGTTGGAACTTTATTCTTGTTAAACCGGTTTATTTTGTTTCGCAAGAAAATGGAATTGGCGATAACTCATATTTTAGAGAATAATTTCCATACAGGGATATCAATGGATGGAGATGATGAAATATCTTTTTTAACGAAAAGATTTAATGCGGCATTAGATAGGATAAATGAATATGATGTATTGAGAGAGCAAAGAATAGATTATTTAAACAGAATGATCACTACTTTAAATAGAAATATTCAAAACGGCGTTATGCTCTTTGATATTGTAACTTCTAAAATAAAGATTAATAAAGCGGCACAGGATATCTTTGGCATAAATCAGGATGAGTTGAGTATTGATTCAGTGATTAAACTCGAGGCCAATGAACCGTTTAATAAGATGTATCAGGATATTATTGGGCGCAGAGCAAATACAATCGCTGGTGATCTGGAATTGTATTTGCCAATATTAAAAGCAAGAGCAGCTGTTAGTTTCAAAATGTTCGCGATTAAAGATAAAGAAGAAAAATTAAACTCTATCATTTGTATTTTCCGGAAAGAATAAGTAAGCATTTTGTAGTATTTTCCGAAATATGCGTCTTAAGAAGAAAGATATTCCCAGTATATGTTCATAATTAGTTTTAAAAAAATACTCATGCTATTGCTGTTCAGCTGTATTTTAGCTGTGCATGTTTCGTGCTTTGCAACCGCAGAAGATGATTATATGCAGAATCTTTATAAGGGGAGAATTTTTTTTAATCAGGGCTTATCGGAGCAGGCAATTGCTGAATATGAGAAAGCAAACAGATTATTTCCTGATTCTAAACAGGCGCTTTTAAACCTGGCAATTCTTTATAAGGATACAGTCAATTATTCTCAGGCGATCAATGTTTATAAAAAACTATTAAGCATATCTCCGGATAAGATTATATATAAAAATTTAGGAGAAATTTATTATTTAAATTCACAGCCGGACCATGCGATTACTGCTTTGGTTAAAGCCCTTAAAATGGGCAGCAAGGATAGTATGATCTATTTTTGGATGGCTAAAGCTTATGAAGATAAAAATGATCAGGAGAATGCGCTTTGGGCATATGAACAGGCAATAGCGCTTGATTCGGAATTAGCATTAGCGCATTTTAATGCCGGAATGATTTATAAAAATAAGAATAACTGGCAAAAAGCCAGGGAAAAGTTTGATCGGGCAAAAAAACTTGAACCAAGCATTAATCAAATAAACGCGGAATTAGGATTGATGTATCTTTATCAGGATGATTTTGAACAGGCATTGGCATTGTATAAAAAAGCTTTGGCTGCGGATCCGGAGAATAAAGATATCGAAAAACAGATAGAGCTTATTTATAAACGTGCCGGAAGTGTTTTTAGTCAGAAGCTTGGGCAACGGCAGGATGATCGGATGGCAAAGACTCTGGCTGAATTGGTAAGCGTAAAGCAAGTTGAGGCTGCTCCGATTGTAAGGGTTCAGCTGGGTGAGGTTAAAAGTTTACGTTTTAAAACAGCGGTTAATTTCACAATAAAAAACATTGATCAGAGCGGCCAAGATTATATTGGACAAAAAGATACGCTGTACACGGTTAAAGCGTCTAATGATTTTATTGATCTTTTTAAGGATGAGATCAAAATCGCCGCTTTTAAGCAAAAAATTACGATTGATTATGATAATCCGAAAGCAACAATCCTTGTTTTTGACGTGGAGGCTGGCGCGGGAAATTACTGGGCTAGTAAAACTGATCGGATTTATCGCGGTAAATTAGAAATCGGCTTGAATGTGGACAAGGATTTAAGGCTGATAAATATTATAAATATGGAAGAATATCTTTATGGCGTATTGCCCAGTGAAATGCCTCCGGACTGGCCGATAGAAGCGCTTAAAGCTCAAGCCATAGCCGCAAGAAGCGAATCTTATCGAAAAATGGGCAGGCATAAGGCTCAAGGTTTTGATTTTTGTTCAGAAGTCCATTGCCAGTCATATATTGGGGCTAAGGTTGAAACAAAGAAAACAAATAATGCGGTTGATGAAACAAGCGGAACAGTGGCGATGTATCAGGGCAAACCGATAGACGCGGTTTATTCTAATAGTTGCGGTGGGCATACTCAAGGGAATATCTTTGGCGACCGAACGATCATTGATTATTGGCTGCAAAAACAAGACGCAGTAGCGCCAACAGGATTCCTTTTTCCGCTTTCTCCTCTGGAACTGGAAGATTGGCTTTGGTCGAATGAAATCCCGGTTTTTTGCAATAATGAGAAATTTTCCCGGAGGAGTAATTTTCGCTGGATGCGGGATTATTCGCACGCGCAGTTAGAGGCACTGATAAATAAAAAAATTAATATTGGCAAGCTGCTCAAAATTAATATTTTAGAGCGCAATCCTTCTTCGCATGTGCATAAAATTAAAATTATTGGCAGTAAAGGAGATTTTATTATTGAAAAAGAACTGAATATTCGCAATTTATTAGGCAATCTGCGCAGCGGAATGTTTAATCTTAATGTTAAATTAGATAAAAAAAATAAGCCGGAAGAGTATATTTTTTATGGAGGAGGCTGGGGGCATGGAGTAGGGATGTGCCAGGTAGGAGCTGCTTCCATGGCGGAGCAGGGTTTTAATTATCAAGACATCTTAAAATTTTATTTTAGCGGTATTGAAATAGAAAAAATGTACTAACTTATCACAGCATTCTCGCATATCGCGACCAGATTTATTTAGGATTGTTCCCATCAAGCAAAATCAATTGACAATGTTTAGTAAAATGTTATACTTACTAATGGAACTGACAATCATTTTCACTTATTTGCTGGTTAGGATATAAAAATATAATGGGTGTGATAAAAGAATTTTATAAACAGTATCTTTTGAATAATAAGATCCGTTACAGCGCGCAAAGAGATAAAATTCTAGATGTTTTTCTAAAGATGGAAAGACATTTAAGTATTGCTCAGATATATGAACTTGTGCGCAATAAGTATCCTCAGATAGGATATACAACTGTTTACCGGGCAATGAATTTAATTTGTAAAGCTGGGATAGCAGAAAAAATCGATTTTGGGGATGGAATTAGTCGGTTTGAGCATAAATATGGACAAGAACACCATGATCATTTGATTTGCCTTAATTGCGGAAAATTTATTGAAGTTATCGATGCTCAGATCGAAGAATTGCAGAGACAATTAGCCAAGACGCATAAATTTGTATTAAAAGGACATAAAATGCAGTTATTTGGAACTTGTTGTGATTGCAGTAAAGATATCAAGTAAATAGCAATATTTTGGCTAAAAACAAATAATATTAATAGGATAATATGCGAAAAGTTAATTTAATAAAAATGAAAACCGGTGAAAAAGGGGTAATCGCCCATATAGACGGAGGCACTGATTTAGAAAAGCGTTTAGATGTTATGGGAGTTAGGAAGGAAAAAACAATTACAAAATTAAGTGCTTTTGTGATGAAAGGGCCTGTCGCGATTAAGTCAGGGCGTACGGTGGTTGCTCTTGGGCATGGAATGGCAGCGAAAATATGGATAAACATAATCGAAAAATAAAAAAAGTCGCGCTAATTGGCAATCCTAATGTAGGCAAGAGTGTCTTATTTTCTCGTCTTACAGGTGTGCGGGTTGTTGTTTCAAATTATCCTGGAACCACAGTCGAGTTTCTTGAGGGGAAAATGGCGGTGGGAAATGAATTTGTGGAAGTTATTGATGTGCCCGGAACATATAGCCTTGAACCCTCAGTTCCCGCGGAAGAAGTGGCTATCAAAATGTTGGATGATGCGGACATGATTATTAATGTTATTGATTCAACTAACCTTGAACGCAACTTATATTTGACCATGGAACTATTAGAAACAAATCATCCAATGATAATTGCTTTGAATATGCACGATGAATTAAAGCATAAAGGGATTACGATCAAAGAACAAGATTTGGAAAAGTTATTAAAGGTAAAGGTTATTCCTACCAGCGGGGTTACGGGGTTTGGGATTAGAGAATTAAAGCAGGCCTTATCCCAAGCAATTCCGGGAAAGGTAAAGCCGCGGACTCATCAGCAGCGCTGGGAACATATTGGAACAGTTATTGACAATGTTCAGAAGTTAACACACAGGCATCACACTTTTTTGGAAATTCTGGAAGATGCTTCAGTTAATCATTGGTGGGGAACAGTTATTGCTGTGGGGGTTATTTTTGCCTGTTTTAAAATTGTTCGGTTTATTGGCGAGGGATTGATAAATAATGTTATGGAGCCATTGTTTAATACTGTTTATCAGCCTTTGCTTGTCAGCTTGAGCAAAGTGCTTGGAGGCGATGGATTTTTACATAATATTTTAATTGGTAAGCTTAGTGCTGGACAAATAGATTTTCAACAATCAATGGGTATTTTAACCACGGCGCCTTATGTTGAACTGGTTATGGTATTACCCTATGTGTTCTCATTTTACTTATTGCTCAGTTTTTTAGAGGATAGCGGATATATTCCGCGTTTAGCGCTTTTACTGGATAATATTATGCATAAATTAGGATTGCATGGATTTGCGATAATTCCTGTACTCTTGGGTTTTGGCTGTAATGTTCCCGGGATAATGGCAACTCGAGTATTGGAAAGTAAAAGGGAAAGATTTATTGCTTCCACTTTAATTTCAATTGGTGTGCCTTGTGCTGCCTTGCAGGCAATGATTGTCGGGATTTTGGGTGGATATGGCGGTAAATATGTTTTATTTGTTTATGGAGTTTTATTTATTATTTGGCTATTTATTGGAACAGCGATGAATTATTTTCTCAAAGGTTATAGCCCGGAACTTTTTATTGAAATTCCTTCTTATCGTTTGCCTTCATTCAGGCTGTTAAGGAAAAAAATCGTATTAAGAATCAGTGGTTTTTTAGTTGAGGCGATGCCGGTTGTTTTAGGCAGTGTTTTGGTTATTAATTTACTGCAGCAGGTTAGAGTGTTTGAGTTTGTCTCGAGTTTATTCGGACCAGTATTAAGTTTTATTTTCGGGTTGCCCAAAGAGGCTGTATGGGTGCTTATCATTGGATTATTGCGCAAAGATATTGCCGCAGGTATGTTGATTCCCTTGGGACTGAGCATGAAACAATTGTTAATTGCTTGTATTGTTTTGTGTATTTCCTTTCCCTGCATTGCGACTTTTGCGATTTTTTTAAAAGAATTGGGCCTTAAGCGTTTGATTCAGGCAACAATGATTATGTTGGGGATTACGGTTGTAGTTGGCGGGTCACTTAACATTATTTTACATTAGGATATATATGAAGATGGATAATAAACGTCTTAAAATGTTTAATTTTAAAAATGTCGTGCTGGTAATATTAACTTTAAGTGTATTATTTAGTTTGGTTACTTTGATGTTATCAAAATTTTATCTTAATTCTTATAAACTCTTGCTGGAGAGAGAATTAGTGGCGATAGTTTCTTGTGATAAAGCTGCGAAATCTAATCAGTCGGTTTTAAATATAGAATTTTTTAACAATAATCAAAGCGCGAAAAAACAAACATTTAATTTTGACGCGGATGAATGGGTCATTGAGAGCAGGATTATTAAATGGCAGCCGCTGCTTGGATTTTTTGGGATGCAGCGGTATTATAAATTAGAGAGACTCAGCGGCCGTTATTTTGATATTGAAAGTGAAAAATCTTTGCCGCGGCTGGTATATGATATTGCTGATAAACCAGATAGGCTTTGGATGTTTCTTTATAAATTTCAGAAATGTTTTCCGTTTATTGACGCGGTTTACGGAAATAGCGCTTTTATTCCATATGTTCCGGAGGGAAGATATAATGTATATATGACCGCTACTGGATTAATGATAAAAGATGTAACTCCTCAAAAGAAAAAAAGCTGGTGGCTTACCGGATAGATTTGATAATCAGGAAAGGTATTCTATGAAACAGTCTTTGATAAGAGTTTGGCAGTCATTTGATATTGAACAGATAAAAAAACAATTACTTTTAGCTGGTGAGCTTACTGCTAATTGTGAAAACTGCCAGCATTTAGGAATAGATTTTGTAAAGGAAGTAAAATGTCCTAATTGTGAGACTTATTTTAAGTATATTGGCTTTAGAACAAAAAACAATAAAGCAGAAGAATTATTTGCGATAAAAAGATTAGCAGAAAAAAGACCGGATTTGATGATTATTGATTATGAAGATATAAAACGCGCCTGCGGTAAGTCACAGGCGCGTAATTTATTAGATATTTAAACCAAAAGATTAAGAAGCTTTTGTAACTTTTCCCGAACGGATGCAGCAAGTACAAACCTTGGCAGTTGAATTTGTTCCTTTGCTTGTAATCTTTATATTCTGCAGATTAGGACGAAAAACGCGTTTTGTGATTCCAGTTGTTTTTTTACCAACTCCGCCTTTTTTCTTTGCCATACCTCTTTGGGTAATTGATCTGCCAGCTACCGGGCCTTTTCCGCATATTTCACAAAATTTAGACACTTTAAAATCCTCCATTTTTATTTAAGCAATCAAAGCTTATATTTTTGTTTGAGTAGTAACTTGTAAATATAGCATAATGCGCTGGTTTTGTCAATTTTATTTGAAAAAAACTGACTTTAAATTAAGTAGATAAAAAGTTGCGAGAAGTGATAAATAATGGTATACTTTGATACCTTTTCTTAAATGGAAAATTCGACTAAATAACAGGGGGAAATAATGAAGAGAGCGGCAATTAAAGTTATCAGTGTGGGTATTATCCAGTTTTTATTCCTGACGGTCTGTTTACCCTCGGGGAGTTGTGAAGACCTGCAGAAAAAAACCACAAGACTTGATCCGATATCTATAAATATGCTTTCACCGCAATTATCGATTTCTGCGCCGTTAATGCTGCAAGCATTTACTGCTAAGCCTACTTCTGAAGAATTACTAATTACCGCCCAGCAAAATCTTAGTTGGGTAATTCAGGATAAATTGGCAGATGCCGATGCAACTCTCTTTAGTTTGGAAAACGCATTTTTTGTCAAAGACGAAGAAACTGGAGAAATTAAGGCAGAGTTGAAGGGGCAGCGTACCGGTGGGCTGGGGCGCTATATGGGGGATTTGTTGGCGCGTATGACCGATAACGGCAGAAATGTGGTCGGGGTGGGACTTCTTTATAGTTATACCATGGTTCAGTCTCTTAGCGAACGCGGTGAACAGATCATCAATAAAGTTGCTATCGATCGGAAAGATTTGCAGAAAAGAGGGATTCTAATTCCCGTGGCAGACAGGAATGGTGTCCAGAAAACAATAGAAGTTGAGATGAGTAAGGGAGAGCGGATTACGGCAAAATTATGGTGGGCAAAACGTACGACAGAAAAAGGAGTGGTATATACGCTGTTGATTGACAACCACGATATTACCAGCGTCTTATATATAGGAGAAACGAATTCTGAAGAACGCTTGCGCCAATCTATTCTTCTCGGCAAAGGCGGGGTTAAGGCGCTGGAAGACATGGGAATTCGGCCGAAGTTTTTTCATTTAAATGAAGGAAGTGCCGCATTGCCGGCAATTTACGCGAAAAAGAGTGGAATTCTCCGTGATGTAAAAATAACCGGCGTTATGCATACGCCTGTGGAAGCCGGGCTGCCAAAATACAGTGCAGTCTTATGGGACAGATATTTTTATGATTTAGGCTCGGAGTGGCGAACGGTTATGCTGGAAAGAACCGAGACATTTATTGACATGACTAAGATTCTTTTTCAAATGAGCCGTAAAGTAGCTAGCGTTGGGCAGGAGTTTAACGATGTTTTAAAAGGAATGGTTTCTAATATGTATCCTAATTCCCCATGGCTGTTGGATAAAATAGAGCCGATTACCAATGGTGTTGACGGGTGGGTATATCAGCCTGCGAATATGGATAGAAAGCAGATGGAAAGTGTGAGTGGAAACACCTCTATCGGAGAGCTTATTGTAGAGCAAAAGAAAAAAATAAAAGAAGGCCGGATAAAAGCGATATTACGAAAACAGCTTATCTGGTATGCGATCGGGGATCTTTGGCCTGAGATAGTTCAGTCATATCGGGAAATATTGCGGCAGGATGGCCTTTCGGAGGGTGAGATTTCGGAATTGATAGCAAATCTGATGAAACAGGTCGATGAAGATATTGCCGTAAAGTTGATGTTACCGGATTATGAAATTTCCGAAGCGGATTTGCGGGCGCTGTTCTTAAACAGAAAACTGCTGGTGCCGCAAATTGTATTGTTGGGAGAGGCATTAGGGAAAATCCAGCAGATTGAAACCATACTAACCGATCTTATTCAGAATCGTCCGTGGCTTTGTTATGGTCGTCGTTTTACGCTATATAAGATGGATCATCCTTTGCTTGAGGCAACGGGTATCGAACGTATGGTGAATACCCAGGATGAAGGCGGGCTGGGTTTGGCGGTTATTTTTGCCGGAGTTGCCCATCCGAATGATGAAGTAGGTAAAGATTGGATAAGAGATTCGGTGGAATTATCAAAAAAGTATTTCGGTAAATTTATCTTTTTACCTGGATATGACCTCGAATTGGACAAACTTCTGCTGGAAAACGCGGATATTTGGCTTTCTTCTCCGGAGCTGCTTAAAGAGGCATGCGGGACAAGCGGCATGGCCGCTTTATTTGGCGGTGCGATATCGTTGGCAAGTCCTTCAGCGTGGGCTTTGGAATATGTTAAGGAATTCAATCCGCAGACAGGCCAAGGAAATGGTTTTTTTATTGATCCATATCCTACTCCCCGGTCTAATGATTGGCGGGCGCATGTGGCGGGATTGAAAGATGTGCAATGGGCTGGTCTGTATAATAAAGTTAAGATTATTAGTGATCTTTACTCTGGTAAGAGTCCGATGTATTTTAAATTAGTACAAAATTCTTACAAAACGGCACCGGAAACTGACATGCAAATCGCTGCCGAAAAATATTACGACCTTATGAAAGAAGGGGAATTAACTATCGGAGCACATGCGGCAAAGGGCGTAAGAATCGAGGATATAATTGAAATAACTCAGAAAAATAATTTTAACGCCATTGAATTGTCGTTTTATCCTGATGATGGACTTAAGAGTCCGGAGCAGTTGGATCCTAAATGGGTGCAGTCTTATCTGAAGCCGGCATTTCTTAATAAACTGGTTACGGTTCATCTTCCGGTACTAGATTTGCGTCAAGAGAGCAGTGTGCAAAGGATGAAACAAACTATTGATTTTGCGGCAGATATAAATGCATATCTTGTTACTATCCACCTGGATGAAGCAGATGATAATTTTATTGAGAAATTGACTGAACTGGTCATCTATTCTGCGTCAAAAGGAGTAAAATTAGGGCTAGAAAATAGTTATCATATCGAAAACGAAGTACAAATTGTTTGGCACACTCCGGAGTTTGTCAACACGGTTTATGCAAAAATAGGGGATGCGCTTACCCAAATGGGTAAACCTGAATTAAAGGGAAGTGTCGGACTGGTTTTTGATGTGGCGCATGCTAAAATTGCGATGGAAGGAAAATCCCCACTGGCATTTTATAGACTGATAGAAAAAGAAGTGCCTATTTTAGCGGTGAATGTAAGCGGCAATCAATTAACGCGTGTTGGTGCATTGGAAACACATATTCCCCTTCATGATGATCCAATGGTTTTGCGGGATATGCCAGAAATAGTGCAAGCATTGACAAAGGAAAGAGGATTTCGCGGTCCATATATCTTGTCTATGTTTGGAGATAATCTGAGTAAAGAAAAAGAATTAATCGCTTTATCATATAAATCGATTCCCGGAATATTGACATCCATAAAAGCTAAAGATGCGACTCAAAGCTTAGTAGAAGGAAACGCGATAGGACGGTCGATTTAGTCCGCAGTTTTTTTAGGTTGATGTGCTTGCAATGTCCAGCGAGAAATTTAGAATTTTGGCTGGAGTTGTAATATTTCTTTATCAAAATAAGCAATAATCATTATTATTTAAAAGTAATTATTGACAATAATTACTTTTTATTTTATAATTAAGTTATGGAAAAAAGAGTAGAGATACTTAAAAAACATAATATCAGGATTACGCCTCAAAGACTTGGGGTTTATGAAATTTTATTAGATAAAAATAAGCACTTGACTGCAGAGGCTATATACAGGAAAATAAGAGTTAGTTTTCCGACAATTTCTTTAGCAACGGTTTATTCAATCTTGGAATTGTATTACAAGAAGCATTTGCTTAATGAAATTAGGATTGATTTTGATAAATCATGCTTTGACATTAGAACCGATACGCATCATCATTTTCTTTGTAAACAATGTGCAGAAATATATGATATTGACCTGCATCCTTGTTCCGCGCTTAATAATAAGGAAGTAGATGGCCATTTGATTCATGAACTGCAGGGGTATTTCTACGGTATCTGCTCAAAATGTAAGGATAAAAGTAATTTATGAAATCATTTTATGCTGTTTTATCAGAAAGAATTGTCAGGACTTCAACAATTGAAAGTTTTCGCTTTAAGCTTGAAGCGAAGATCGATTTTGAGCCAGGTCAATTTTTAAAGCTAATTTTTGACCAAGCGGATATTAATAATAAAACTTTAAATAAATACCTTTCTTTTTCCAGTTCGCCGTTAAATGATTATATTGAGGTTACGAAAAGATTGAGTGAAAGTGATTTTTCTAGCTCACTTAAGGCTTTGAAGCCAGGCGACAAGCTAATGTTTCAAGGCCCAATGGGTAATTGTGTGTTTAAGCAGTCATATGAAAAAATCGGTTTTCTTATCGGCGGGATTGGGATTACTCCGGTTATTTCAATTATTGAATATATTGCTCAGAAAAAACTAAATACAGATATTGTTTTGATGTATTCAAACCGGCATCATGGAGAAATTGCTTTTCGTCAGGAATTAGATAATTGGCAAAAAGAACATAAGGGGTTAAACATTGTTTATACTTTAACTGATTGTCTGCCTGAAGATCATATTTGTATTCATGGGCAAATAGATCAAGGATTACTTCAAAAGCATATAACTGATATGCAGCAAAGAAGACTATTTATTTTTGGTCCGCCGGTAATGGTGGAAGCAATGAAGAAAATGTGTGATGATTCAGGATGTGTAAAAGATTTGATTTTAGCGGAAAATTTTGTAGGTTATTAAACAAAGGTTAACAAGAAGTTTCGTTGTATTGTAGAGCTTCATTATTAAGGAGGAATAGGAATGCATGAAATGACAGAGCAGAATTTAAAAGCCGCGTTTGCCGGAGAATCGCAGGCGCATATGAAATATCTAGCGTTTGCCGATAAAGCGGAAAAAGAAAGCAAGTCGAATGTGGCGCGTTTATTTAAAGCAATTGCTTATGCCGAACGGGTACACGCGATAAACCATTTAAAGGTGTTAAATGGAATCGGAACAACCGAGGAAAATCTTCAGGCGGCGCAGAACGGAGAGCATTTTGAGGTTGAAGAAATGTATCCGGCTTATCATGATGAAGCTGAGAAGCAAGGGGAAAAAGACGCTGCCCGTTCAACTCATTATGCTTTGGAAGCAGAGAAAATCCACGAAGAAATGTATAAAAAAACTAAAAAGGAAATCGCATCTGGCGGAGATATTGAATTAGCCGAAGTTTATATTTGTCCGATTTGCGGTTATACTGTTGAAGGTGATGCTCCGGATTTTTGTCCGATTTGCGCTGCTAAAAAGGGAATATTTAAAAAATTCGCATAAGCGGATTAAACATCAATTAATTAAAACCGGGAGGAAAAAATGGATGCGAAATTAATTAAGGCTTTTAATGAACAAATTAAGAATGAAATATTTTCAGCGTATATGTACTTGGGGATGGCAGCTTATTTTGAAACAATTAATTTGCCGGGATTTGCTAAGTGGATGCAGGTGCAGACTAAAGAAGAGCTTGGTCACGCGATGAAAATGTACAGTTTTTTAAATGATGTGGGAGCGGCTGTAGAGTTGCACGCGATCGCAAAGCCTGCGGCAGATTATAAATCAGCGCTTGATGTAATGAAAAAAACATTAGCTCATGAAAAACTGGTAACAGCAATGATAGATAATTTGTATAATCTAGCCCAGAAGCTGGGAGATAATGCGGCAACTATTTTTCTTCAATGGTTTGTTACCGAGCAGGTTGAAGAAGAAAAGTCCGCATCTGATGTGATCGCGCTGCTCGACAGAATCAAACCTGATTCAGCTCAAATTGTCATGCTGGATGTTCAGATGGGTAAAAGAGGTCAATAAATCAAATAAGGAGATACTATGAGTCCTGTTGAAGCATTGCAATTAGCTTTAAGCCGAGAAACTGAAGCGCATGATCTTTATCTAAAACTTGCTCAGGAGCATCATAATTTAAAAGACTTATTTGAGTTTTTAGTAATTGAAGAAGAAAAACATAAAAAGCTGCTGGAGCAGAAAATATTAGAAATGACAATTTAAAATGTTGTGAGGAGGTTATATGTCTTTAAAATTGAATTCAGCCAACTTTGAGCAGGAAGTATTAAAGTCTGATTTGCCGGTTATGGTTGATTTTTGGGCCGAGTGGTGCGGGCCTTGCCGCATGCTTACCCCGATCATAGACGCATTTGCAAAAGATTATGCAGGCAAGGTTAAGGTTTGTAAGTTAAATGTGGATGATGCTAATGATATTGCGGCTAAGTATCAGGTTATGAGTATTCCGACCATACTCTTGTTTAATAAAGGGGAGATTGTCAGTCAGACTGTAGGTGCTGTGCCTAAAGAAAAACTTGAAGAAGTGATAAAGCCGTATATTTGAGCGGGTTTAAATTTAAAACGTTAAAAGGAGACTTTAAAATGAAAAAATACAAATGTATAGTTTGTGGTTATGTGTATGATCCGGCTGAGAATAATAATGTTGCTTTTGCTGATCTGCCTGCGGATTGGGTATGTCCTGATTGCGGAGTGGGTAAAGATCAGTTTGAAGAAGCTTAAACACTTGGCTAATAGCTGATAGCTAATGGTCGATAGATAAAAAAAGAAAAATAAAGCAAAAACGAATTTTGTGAAAGATGATTGGGAAATTTTTAAGCGTTCAAAAATTTAGAAAAATACGGGTTGAATTTTTGGGGACCCTTTAGGGCACGAGGACCTGTTTGAGCTTTTGACATTGTAAATGGCAAATGCGAGTTCCGCAGTGCCGAAAATACAGCACGGATTTTTTGATCTTGCTAGTTTTTAGCAAGAAAATTTTTGTCCCGCGTAAAATTTGCCGGTCATCTTGAGTACAGCGTTGTTTATTAATTAGAGTTTTTTGCGCAATAAGCACAACGCAATATTTTAAAAATATTAACCATATTGGGATAAGACAATGCGTAAGATTAGAGATGATATTTATTGGACAGGGTATATTGATTGGGATTTGCGGAATTTTCATGGCTATTCTACACCAGCGGGATCTACTTATAATGCTTATTTGATTATGGATGAAAAGCCGACATTGATTGATACTGTAAAGCACTATGGTTATGATGAGATGCTTTGGCGGATTAAGCAAATTATTGACCCGGCTAAGATTCAGTATATTATTTCCAATCATACAGAAATGGATCACTCCGGGACCATTGGAGCGCTGCTTAAAATTTGTCCGAATGCGCAAATTGTATGTTCGCCAAAAGGCGCGGAAGGATTAAAACGGCATTTTCTTAATTCCGGACATTCTGATATTGAATGGAAATTTAAAGTGGTAAATACCGGAGATGAATTGGATATTGGTAAAAGAAAATTAAAATTTCTCCTGATGCCCATGGTGCATTGGCCGGATTCAATGGCAACTTATTCGCCAAGCGATCAGATCCTTTTTCCTAATGATGCTTTTGGTCAGCATTATGCCAGCCATCAGCGATATGTGGATGAAGTCGGGATCGAGGTTGCTTTAAAAGAAGCGGCAAAGTATTATGCAAATATTGTCATGCCGTATGGAGCGCAAGTGCTTAAAGTTTTAGAAGCTGTGTCAACTTTAACCATAGATATGATTTGTCCTTCGCATGGTTTGATTTGGCGTTCAGCCGAGGATATCGCTCAGATAATTGTTCATTATAAAAAATGGGCGGCTTATGAGTCGAATAAACAGGTTGTTATTGTCTATGATACAATGTGGCATTCAACTGAAAAAATGGCTATGAAATTATATCAATTTCTTGATCAGGCGCAGGTTCCAGTAAAGCTGGTTAACTTAAAAATATCAGATTATTCTGAGGCTGTGACTGATATTATGAATTCTAAAGTAGTTATCTTAGGCAGCGCGATATTAAATAATCATGTATTACCCAGTGTGGGCGGTTTTTTAACTTATTTAAAAGGCCTGAAACCAAAAAATAGATTTGGGTTTACTTTTGGATCCTATGGCTGGTCAAAAGTAGGGTTTAAGGATTTGGAATCCGCGATGGAAGAATCTGGAATAGAAAAAATAGCAGAGGGGCAATATATGCAGTTTGTTCCTTCAGCTGAGGAATTAGCTAGTTTGGAACAGTTTATTGGTCCAATTAAAAAAGCATTAGCAATATAGGGAGTTTTTATGCAGGGGAAATGGAGTGCTCAGGAAGTTTTGAAAATTGCTTCAAAAGTGGAGCTGCATGGCGAGAGTTTGTATGCGTCTTTGGAATCAAAAACAGAAGACGAAAAACTAAAATCAATGTGGAATTTTTTAAAAGAGCAGGAATCGATTCATCGCCAAATTTTTGAAGACATGCTGGCTGATGATGGAGGGCTGACTGTTCATGAATTTGGCACAGGAGAGTATGATGATTATATGGAGGCGATTGCCGCGGAATATATTATTACTCCCCAGATTATCGAAGAAAAACTAAACACAGAATTCGCTTCAGATTTAGCGGCAGTTGATTTTGCTTTAAGCATTGAAAAAGAAGCGGTTTTAGTTTATTCAGCATTAAAGGGCTATGTAAACAAGGATAAACAGTATCTTTTGGATAAAATTATTAATGAAGAAAAAAAACATATAGTTGAGCTGTCTAAAATAAAGCAGATTTTAAGACAAGAGAGGTAAATATATGATTGAAATAAAAATTTATTCCACGCCAACCTGTCCGTATTGTACTCAGGCAAAGCAGTATCTGTCTTCTAAGGGATTGCCGTATGAAAATATTGATGTTTCGGCTGATCAGGAAAAAGCGCAGGAAATGGTTAAGTTGAGCGGGCAAATGGGCGTACCGGTATTAGTTATCGGCGGAACAGTGGTAACTGGTTTTGATAAATCTAAGATTGACTTGCTGGTAAAATAAAAGAATGATATTTTATGGACAAATTAAATTACAATATTATAATAATTTAATACGTTATTATCGCGGGTAAACAATAATACAGGTAGAGAATATGTCGATTACAGTTTATGAAAAAATCGCCGGAATGCTTAAAATCATCGCCCATCCTTGCCGTTTGCGAATTATTGATATTTTGAAAAGTGGAGAGCAGGGTGTTTCGTTTATTCAGGATCAGGTTAATTGCAAGCAATCCGTGACCTCACAGCATTTAAATAAAATGAAAAACAGGGGGGTATTAAAAGCGCGGAGAAGTGGAAATGAAGTGTTTTATTCAATAGCTAATTTTGAAGTATTAAGAATAATGAAATGTATAAAAGATTGTCCGCATTCTCAAAGGAGGGATAAATGTTTAAAAAGTTAATCCATTTTTCTGTGCACAAACCAAAGCTAATAATGTTTCTCGTATTATTGATGGTCGTTTTATCATTAATTCAGTTTCCGCGGATGAAAGTGGATACTGATCCGGAAAACATGCTTTCCGAAGATGAATTTGTCAGAACTTTTAACCATCAGGTAAAAAAAGAATTTGGGATATATGATTTTATTGTGCTGGGAGTGGTTAATGAAAATGATCCAAACGGTGTGTTTAATCCTAAAACATTAAATGCGGTTTATGCTTTAACTGAAAAGGTGAAAGGCATGGAAGGGGTTATTTCCCGCGAAGTTATTGCTCTTTCCACAAAAGACAATATTCGTCAGGGGCAAATCGGAGAAGTTGTTTTTGAATGGCTGATGAAAGACCCTATAGATACTCAGGAACAGGCGAATTTCATCAGAGATGAGGCAAAAGATAATCCGATGTTTAACGGCACGATTGTCTCAGAAGATGGAAAAGCAGTTTGTGTATACATCCCGATCGCTAAAAAGGATATTAGTTATCGGGTTTCTCAGGAAATCTATGAAGCGATTAAAGATATAAAGGGCGATGAAAGCTATTATATAACCGGATTGCCGGTGGCAGAAGATACTTTCGGAATTGAAATGTTTAAGCAAATGGCCATGTCTGCTCCCTTAGCTGGACTGGTGATCTTTCTCCTGATGTGGATGTTTTTTAAGAGCATTCAGTTAATTATTTCACCAATGCTCCTGGCTGTTGCTACTGTGCTTAGCACCATGGGGCTATTAATTGGTTTTGGTTTTCCTGTGCATATTATGAGTTCAATGATCCCGATATTTTTAATGCCGATAGCGGTGCTTGATTCAGTGCATATTCTAAGCGAATTTTTTGATAAATATAAGAGTATTGGCAATAAGCAGGAAACAATATTTGTCGTCATGGATGAATTATTTACGCCAATGCTTTATACATCGCTTACTTCAGCTGTTGGATTTTTTTCGCTTTCTTTTTCTCCGATTCCTCCGGTTCAGGCATTTGGCGTATTTGTTGCCTGTGGAGTAATGATTGCCTGGATATTAACAATCACATTTATTCCGGCATATATCTCATTAATGGATGAAAAGTCGTTTGCCAAGATCGGCTCGGGTGAGGCTGTAAAAAAGGAAGACGTACAGCATGGCATTATTGATGTTATCCTGGCTAAAATACAAAAAATTTCAATTTATCATTATAAAACAGTATTGATGTTAAGTGTTATTGCGATAATCGTATCGATTTATGGGATTTCCCGGATAAGCGTAAATGATAATCCTGTGCGCTGGTTTGATAAAAATCACAATATTCGAGTTTCTGATAGAATCTTGAACAAGCATTTTGCCGGGACATATACAGCATACCTTGTATTAGATTCAGAAGATCAAGACAAGCAAATTTTTATTGAACCGGAAATGCTTAAATATATAGAAGACCTGCAGAAATACCTTTTAGCGCAAGGAATGGTAGGAAAATCCACAGGATTACCGGATGTCGTTAAAAAAGTATATAGTGAACTTTTAGGCGGGGATAAAGCAAATTACATAATTCCCCAGACAAAAAGGGCAGTAGCCCAATGTCTGATCTCTTATGAGAATTCGCATAAGCCGGATGATCTTTGGCATATGACAACCCCGGATTACAGTAAAGTTAATCTTTGGATCCAGCTTAAAAGCGGAGATAATAAAGATATGTCAGTTGTTCTGGACCAAGTGGATGAATATATCAGCAATAATCCTTCTCCGTTTAAAATCAAATACAATTGGGCTGGGTTAACTTATATTAATGTTATTTGGCAGAATAAAATGGTTCATGGAATGTTGATAAACTTCTTAGGCAGTTTTATTATAGTATTTTTCATGATGACCTTTTTGTTTGGTTCGCCAGTTCTTGGTTTGATTTCAATGGTGCCTTTGACAATAACGATATTGCTGATTTATAGTTTGCTGGGTTTTATTGGGAAGGATTATGATATGCCTGTAGCAGTATTGTCAGCTTTGACTTTGGGCCTATCAATTGACTTTGCCATACATTTTATTCAGCGAGCCAGAGATATATATTCAGAAAATCTTAGCTGGCCGGAAACTTCTAAAGAAATGTTCCAAGGTCCGGCACGAGCAATCAGCCGTAATGCCTTGGTCATTGCTTTGGGATTTTTACCATTACTGTTTGCTCCGCTGGTGCCTTATCGTACAGTAGGATTTTTTATGTTTGCCATAATGTTTGTTTCCAGCATTGCCACGCTGTTTATTCTGCCGGCAATTATGAGTTTGCTGCCAAAAGTCCTGGGGGTTGAACAAAAAAGAAACTTGCTTTGCAATTGTAAATATTGTGTAATCATTAGTATGGCTGCCGCGGTAACCGTGATATATTTAATCAGAGGGTATACTGCGATTGCTTGGGGTCCGACACTGATTATTTCGGTTATAGTGATGGGAATAATGTCAGCGGTTTGCGCGCAGGTTGGTAAACACAAGTTTTGTATGATTGATAAATAGGGAGGGGAAATAATGAAGCGGTTTATTTTATTAGGCTTAATTGTTAGCAGTGTATTTATGTTTAACCCAAAATCTTTTGCGCAGACAGTGGATGAAATCATTACCAAGGCAAATCTTGCATCATATTATGCCGGCAATGATGGCCGCTCACAAGTAACAATGACAATTACTGATTCTCAAAGCAGAATCCGCACGCGGGGTTTTCAGATATTACGCATGGATGTTCAGGATGGCGGAGAACAAAAATATTATGTTTATTTTAGCCAGCCGGCGGATGTTCAGGATATGGTCTACATGGTCTGGAAATATACAGATAAAGATGATGACCGCTGGATGTACTTACCAGCGCTTGATTTAGTCCGGAGAATAGCTGCTACTGATACGCGGTCAAGTTTTGTCGGAAGTAATTTTGTTTATGAAGATATTTCCGGGAGAAATCTTGATTTAGATACGCATGAATTATTGGCTAGTCCGACTGATGTTTATATTATTAAGAATACCCCAAAAGATGCGGGGAGTGTGGAGTTTTCTTATTACATGATCTCAATCCGCAAAGATAATTTTTTACCAGTTAAAGCGGAATATTTTGATAAACAGAGAAAGCTGAGCAGAGTAGTTGAGGCTTTAGAGATAAAAGATATTCAAGGATACGCTAGTGTGACTAAATCAAAAGCAACTGATTTGGCAAACAATTCAAATACCGTTATCGATTTTTCCAATATAAAGTATGATCTGGGATTAGAAGCTGATATTTTTTCTGAAAGATATTTAAGGAGGCCGCCGCGTAAATGGTTAGATCAATAATAACAATAATTATCATTGTTTTAATTTTTGGATTTGGGTCAGGTAATGCTTTTGGCGAATTACAAATCGGGCAAAATGGTTTAACCGTAAATGGTTTTATTGAAAATGATTTTGGCTTAAAGCTGGGCCATGATATTACCAAACGCGATGAGTTTAATTTTTTTGAGCAAAGATTACAGCTTAAAACAAAAACTTATCCGGAATGGAATTCATTGTTAGAACAGTGGATGGCTAAAATTGAGGCAAAAGCGGACTTCACCATAGATGAATATTATAATGCTAGAACCAATGTCGATTTGCGTGTTCTTAGTCTGGGTATTGCGCCAGCTGATTGGCTTGATTTGAAACTCGGGCGGCAGGTGTTTACCTGGGGAACCGGTGATTATTTATTTATCAATGACTTGTTCCCCAAAGACTATGAGTCGTTTTATATTGGCCGAGAGGATGAATATCTTAAAAAACCAAACGATGGAATAAAAGCTTCTTTTTATGCTGATACTTTGAATGCTGATCTTATTTTGATTCCGGTATTTGAACCCAATACTGTGTTTGATGGACAAAGACTATCTTTCTTTGATTCTTTTCAAGGGGGGATAGCGGGCACTAATTCGGATCGCCATATTATTGCTCCGGCTAAAACTGCGGAAAACGCGGAATATGCTTTTAGAACTTATCGCAATTTCGAAAGTTATGAAACAGCGCTATATTTTTTTAGAGGCCATTATCCTTCGCCGCGGGGGTATCTTAATGAAATGAACAGAGAGTTGTTTTATCCCAGGCTTGATGTCTATGGCTTGAGCCTGCGTGGCCCGGGATTAGGGGGAATAGTAAACGCGGAAACCGGTTATTATAATTCCCGGCAGGATGAAGCCGGGGATAATCGTTTGATTGAAAACCCGATGTTTAAATTTTTAATCGGCTATTCAAAAGATTTGGGAAATGACCTGAGTCTTGGCCTGCAATATTTATTTGAGCAAACCCTAGAATATGATAATTATTCTAAGGCATTATTGCCGGCGGATTTTGTCTGGGATGAATATAGGCATTTAAACACATTAAGGCTCACTAAATTATATAAAAGCCAGACGATAAGAGCTAATTTATTTGTTTTCTTTTCACCCTCTGATCTGGATGGCTATGTGCGGCCTTCAATTGATTATGATCTTAGTGATGTTTTAAAATTAACCTTGGGAGCGAATCTTCCTTGGGGAGAAGATGTGCATACAGAATTTGGACAAACCGAGCATAATAAAAATATTTATACACGGGTAAGATATAGTTTTTAAGGGAAAATGATTATGAAGCAGTTTAAGATAGAAGAAGCAGTGCGCTTTTTTGCGGGTTGTATGGTTTTGATTTCCGCGGCTTTGGTTTTTTTTGTAAGCAAATGGTGGCTGCTGTTTACGGTTTTTATTGGAGTTAATCTTATTCAATCATCAATCACTGGATTGTGTTTGCCGGAAATAGTTTTTAAAAAAATGGGATTGAAGTATAAATAAAAGATAAAAAGTTAGAGCTATTGTGAATTTATTTTAATCGATGGGTTTGCGATATTTCATTAATATTGGTTATACAGACATCTAAATCTTTTAATATTCCGTCTTCGAGACTATATATCCAACCATGCACCGCTAATTCTTGACCTGCTTTCCAAGCACTTTGCACTATTGTTGTATGGCAGACATTGGCAACTTGTTCAATAATATTAAGTTCGCATAATAGATCATTTTTTTCTTTTTGAGTTTTAAGGGTTTTAAACTTTGCTTCATGCATGCGATAAATATCTTTAATATGCCTTAGCCAATTATCAATTAATCCATGTTCCTGATTGTCTAAGGAAGCTTTGATTCCGCCACAGCCATAATGTCCGCAGACAATAATGTGTTTTATCTGCAGTATTTCCACAGCGTATTGGATAACAGATAAACAGTTCAAATCCGAATGTATTACTAAATTGGCAATATTGCGATGAACAAATACATCTCCGGGCGGCAAATTTACAATCTGGTTAGCCGGTACCCGGCTGTCAGAGCAGCCGATCCAGAGGTATTGGGGATTTTGCTGCGAAGACAGATTAGTGAAAAACTCAGGATCAGAAGTCTTGAGTTTAGTTGCCCATTGCTTATTTTTTTCTAAAAGCTCTTTTAATAAGCGCATATTTATCCTTTTCTGTAGTTTAGATTAAAGTTTATTATGATATCATGCTAATAATATTCATTTTAAAGGGTTTTTAGTGAAATGTCGAGATAAATGAAACAATTTTAAACTAATTGTAATTTTTCATATGATCTAAGTTACTAGATTAATTCCGCTTACATTTTATAGATTGAAATTATAGAAAATCAGCAAGTTTTTAAGATTTATAAATAGTTGATTTTATCTTGCAACCTAGATATTATATATATACGTAATTTATCAAAGGAAGAGCTCAAATGAATCCCCCAATATATGATCTTATAATTATCGGTGCAGGCCCTGCCGGAATGACTGCTGCTGTATATGCTGCTCGGAAGAAGATGAATTTTATTTTAATGTCAATTGACATTGGCGGGCAAGCGGCATGGAGTGGTGATATTGAAAATTATACAGGTTATCAATTTATTACTGGTCCGGAACTTGCTTTGAAATTTCAAGAGCATATCAATGCTTTTGGTATTGAGGTTTTGATGCCGGAAGTTGTGAAAGATATTATTAAGCGGCAAACCTTGGTAATCGTGAAGACGGAAAAATTGGAGTATACAGCTAAAAGTATTATTATTGCTACTGGTAAAAGACCCAATCAGCTTAATGTCCCAGGAGAAATAGAGTATAAGAATAAAGGTCTGACTTATTGCGCGACCTGCGATGGTCCAATATTTAAGGGAAAAGATGTTGCGGTTATTGGCGGCGGTAATTCCGGGCTTGATGCCGTAATGCAGCTTAATAAGATTTGTCCCAAGGTTTATTTGATCACTAATGACAGCAAACTTACTGGTGATTTGATTATGATTGAAAAAGTCAGGTCGTTTTCTAATGTGGAAATAATCTATAATGCTGCAGTGTCAAAAGTAAGCGGAGACGTTTTTGTAAAAACTTTATCACTTAAACAATCAGATAAAGAAATTGATCTTAATGTTGAGGGAATATTTGTCGAAATTGGACTTATCCCTAATTCAGAGTGTGCGGCAATCTTGGCTAAAAATAATAAAGGCGAAATAATTATTGATGCGCATAATCAAACGAATATTGAGGGAATTTTTGCCGCCGGAGATGTGACCGATATTCCGGAAAAACAGATTATTATTGCTTGCGGCGAGGGCTCTAAAGCCTGCTTGTCCAGCTTTCATTATCTGTCGACCCATAATCTTTAGAAGAAATTATTTTAGCTTGACATAATGACACTAAAATGGTATCATTATGGTGTAAGAAGAAAGTATTTTTAACAAAAGGTTTTTTTAACCTAACCAAAAGGAGGCATGTATGGTAGTTGTTAAATATATGCTACGCCCGATTACTCATTGTAAAGAGGGTTGTAGTATGGTGTCCTGGGCAAGACTTTAAACTGCCCATTTTTTATTTTATTTGAGATGCTGCTGTGATAAATTATAAACAGGGAGAAGTGTAATGGATATTTCATTAAAGAAGGATATTGATTCAAAGATTACGGATAATGCGAGAAAAGTTTTAGAAAAACGTTATCTTAAAAAAGATGAACAAGGAAATTCTCAGGAATCATTTTTAGATCTTATAAATCGAGTTGCTACTACTTTGGCCGATGCGGACAAGCTATATAATAAAAAAGCAGACACTAAAAAGCTGGCGGATGAATTTTCGGCAATGATGTATAATTTGGAGTTTTTACCTAATTCACCTACGCTGATGAATGCTGGCAGAGATTTAGGTCAATTGTCGGCCTGTTTCGTTCTTCCGATTGAAGATTCAATGGAATCAATCTTTGAGACAATCAAAGATGCGGCGCTTATTCATAAAAGCGGCGGGGGCACTGGTTTTAGTTTTTCCCGGATAAGATCAAGGAATAGTTCGGTGAAAAGCACAGGGGGTATTGCTAGCGGTCCGATATCTTTTCTAAAAGTATTTGATTCTGCTACTCAAGCAGTAAAACAAGGCGGTACTAGGCGCGGCGCGAATATGGGAATACTCCGGGTGGATCATCCGGATATAATGGATTTTATCAGTTGCAAAGAAAATGATACAGCAATTGCTAATTTCAATATCTCGGTTGGATTGACCGAAGAGTTTATGCGGAAGGTGGAAAAGAAACAGAATTTTTGGACAATTGATCCAAGAACAGAAGATCAAATCGAAGAATTAAGCGCGGAAAAAGTATTTAATAAAATAACTGATATGGCTTATAAAAATGGTGAGCCGGGAATTGTTTTTTTAGATCGGATGAATCAGGATAATCCTACACCTTTGCAAGGTGAAATTGAAGCCACTAATCCTTGTGGAGAACAGCCTTTACTGCCTTATGAAAGTTGCAATTTGGGATCAGTAAATCTGGCTAAAATGGTTAAAGATAATAAGATAAACTGGGACAGATTAAAACAGGTCGTTCATCTAGGCGTGCATTTATTAGATAATGTAATTGATATAAACAAATTTCCTTTAGAAAAAATAAAACAGCAGACGCAGAAGAACCGAAAAATTGGTCTAGGCGTTATGGGTTTTGCCGATATGCTGATTGATCTGGGCATTGCTTATGATTCAGATGCTGGCTTACAGGCGGCTGAAAATGTGATGAAGTTTATCCTGGATGAGTCGATTAAAGCATCAGAGGCTCTTGCAAAAGAAAGAGGCACTGCTCCGGCCTATGAAGAAAGCATATATAATAAGCCGGGTAATCCGAAACTGAGAAATCTTACTTTAACGACAATCGCGCCTACAGGAACTTTGAGTATAATTGCTGATTGTTCAAGCGGAGTAGAACCTTTGTTTGCCCTTGCCTATTACCGCAAGGTAATGGATAATGATAAACTTCCGGAATTTAATAAACAGCTGGAGAGAGTATCTAAAGAAAAAGGATTTTATTCGGATAGGTTGGTTAAAGAATTAGCTGAAAAAGGTTCATTAAAACATATCAGTGACGTTCCGGCGCAAATCAAGAAAATTTTTGTTACATCGCATGATATTTCACCGGAATGGCATATTAAAATGCAGGCGGCTTTTCAAAAATACACAAATAATGCTGTTTCCAAAACAATTAATTTTCCCGAGCAGGCTACTGTCGAAGATATTCGTAAGGCATATACCCTCGCATACCAGACGGGATGTAAGGGCTTGACAATTTATCGCGATAATAGTCGAAAAGAGCAAGTGCTTAATTTATCCAGCAATAAAACTGAAGGCATAAAAGTTATGCCGGTTAAAATCGGGCCAAGACCAAGACCTAAAGTTGTGTTTGGGACTACTTCTAAATTAAGTACAGGCTGTGGAAATCTCTATGTTACAATTAATGAAGATAATAAAGGCCGTCCATTTGAGGTGTTTATGCAGATGGGTAAAGCCGGCGGCTGCGCGATGAGTCAACTTGAAGCAATTGGCAGATTGGTTTCGCTTGCTTTGCGCAGCGAAGTTGATGTGAAGTTAATTGTTGAACAGTTGCGCGGCATAAGATGTCCATCTCCCAGCTGGGGTCAGGGTGGGAGAATTTTGTCATGTTCTGATGCCATTGCCCGGGCTATTGAGCAAAAACTATCAAATGTAAATGACTCGGATCAGGCAAAAGAAAAATCAAATGAAGATTTTGAAGACATGCAGGTTGCTTTGAAGAAAAATTCGATAAATATATCTAATATCGTAGGGGTATGTCCTGACTGCGGAGCTGCTTTGCACCATGTAGAAGGCTGTAATGTTTGTCGCGGATGCGGTTATTCTAAATGCGGATGAGAAAGAAAAAGGGTGAACAATGAAACTGATCACTAAGCAGACTGACTATGCGATCAGAGCCTTAGGTTGTATTGCTAAAAGTAAAGATGCGATAATCACAGTTTGCGGATTAGCGGAAAGTTTGGATATGCCGCAGTCTTTTTTAAGAAAAATTCTTCAAAGGCTGAATACAAAAGGAATACTTAAATCATCTAAAGGTAAGGGCGGCGGGTTTGTTTTGAATATTAATCCGGCTAAGATCTCGGTTTTGCAGCTTGTGGAGATATTTCAAGGAGAATTTAAATTAAGTGAGCATGTTTTTAAAGGTAAAATCTGTCCGGTAATAAAAACCTGTTATTTTAAAAATAGGCTGGATAAGATAGAAAAAGATGTAAAAAAGCAGTTGCAATTAATTACAATTAAAAAAATAACCAAACAAGATGATCTTCAGAGGAAAAAATAGGATGAAAGTCGTATTATCAAATTCAATTATAAGTTTGATGAAAAAACAAGGTTTTGTTATGGTGAGCTCGCTTGATTCAAAGGGCAAGATCCATTGTTCGGCTAAAGGAATTGCGGGTATTGATCCGAAAAAAGTATTTCTGATAGATTTGTACAAAGCGCGCACTTACACTAATTTAAGCAATAATCCCATCGTAACAATCTCTTTTGTTGATGAGCATCGTTTTGCCGGATATGCTTTGCAAGGCAAGGCTAAGATTGTGGAAAAAGAAAAAATCAAGGAAAGCCTTATTGCTGAATGGGAAGACAAGGTGCTTCAGCGAATATCTCAGAGAGTAGTTAGAAATCTGCATCAAGGAAAGAAAGGGGAGCATCATCCTGAAGCATCCTTTCCGCATCCTAAATATCTGATTGAAATCGACATTGAAAAAATCATTGATCTTGCCCCAGCGGTCAAAAAATAGAAAAAATAACCATCTGGCTTTAATCATGGCTAAGGATTTTATGAAAAAAGAGAATGTTGATAAAAAAATTATTCAGGCCCAGAAAAGTGAAATCACGGAATATACGATTTATAAAAATCTGGCAAAAGTGACCATAGATGAAAATAATCGGCAGGTTCTGAATAATATAGCGGAAGAGGAATTTAAACATTATAATTTCTGGAAGAAATTTACCGGCAAATCCTTTGCCGAAAATAAAATAAAAGTAATAATATATGTTTTAATTTCCCGGTTTTTGGGTTTGTCTTTTGGCTTGAAATTAATGGAATCTTCGGAGGATTTTGCTCAGAATGAATACGCGAAATTAGAAGATTTTTATCCTGAGGTTTCTGAAGTTATTAAGGATGAAGAGAAACATGAGCTTGCTTTGCTTGATATGATCAACGAGGAGCGGTTGGTTTATGTGAGTTCGGTAGTATTGGGTTTAAATGATGCTTTAGTGGAATTAACCGGGGCATTAGCTGGGTTTACCCTAGCTTTACAGAATCCGCGGCTTATTGCTATTGTCGGTGCTATAACCGGCATAGCTGCTTCTATGTCCATGGCTGCATCAGAATATTTATCGACAAAACATGAGGATACGGGAAAATCTCCGCTAAAAGCCAGTATTTATACTGGCTTGACTTATTTTTTTACGGTTATTGTTTTGATTTGTCCTTATTTGATCTTTTCGAATGTGTTTTTGTCTTTGGCTGTGATGATGATAAATGCTTTACTGATTGTATTAATTTTCACTTTTTATGTTTCAGTGGCCAAAGGATTAAATTTTAAAAAACGTTTTTTGGAAATGGCGGGATTGAGTTTAAGTATTGCAATAATTAATTTCTTCATTGGTTTGGGAATAAGAAAATTTTTTAAAGTGGATATATAAATGATTGATTTATTTTTTAATTTTATAGCTGAATGTGTTCATCTTTGGATAGAAATGGCGCCGTATCTTTTGTTTGGGATGTGTATGGCTGGTTTATTGCATGTTTTTTTAGGCAAGGATTTAATCACTGAACATTTGGGTAAACCGGGAATCTGGTCGGTTATAAAGGCAACTATGCTGGGAGTACCGTTGCCTGTATGCAGCTGCGGAGTTGTTCCGATTGCCAGTTCTTTAGAAAAAGAAGGAGCGCATAAATCCAGCATTTTGGCTTTTTTGGTTTCCACCCCGACAACTGGAGTTGACTCTATCTTTGCGACCTATTCATTGTTGGGCCCGATGTTTGCCTTGTTTCGTCCTTTAGCGGCAATTATATCCGGAATTACGCTGGGAGTTGCTGACTATATAGTAGAGGGTAAAAGCATCAAACAAAAAGAGTCGCCAAAACATGAACATCCTCCAATCCATATTATATTTAAATGGAAAGAGTTTTTAAAATATTCTTTTCATGAAATACCCCAGGATATTGGACAGGCATTAATAATTGGTATTGCCATAGGCGGGGCAATTTCCGCTTTTATTCCGCAATCTTTTTTTGAAAGATTCTTCTTCTTTCCTGTAGATTTTTTGGTGGCTTTATTGATCGGAATTCCTTTGTATGTGTGTTCCACAGGATCTATTCCCGTAGCAGTTTCGCTTATTCAAAAAGGATTTTCACCCGGAGCAGGGCTTGTTTTCTTAATCGCCGGACCGGCGACAAACGCGGTAACTTTATCTTTTGTCCGTTCTAAAATGGGCAAAGTTTCCTTTTACCTGTATTTGTTTAATATAATTATAGTCGCGACCTTGCTTGGCTTACTTTTTAATTTTCTTACTGCTTCCGGCGGGATGGACACTAGCTTTTTAAATGGTGCGGGTCAGATGCTGCCAATTAATTTAAGAATAGTCTCAGGATTGATATTGTTTATATTGGTCGCAAATGGTTTGATTAGACAAAAAACCTGCAAGATCAAGGGGAAGCCGGATATTGTGTTTTTTGTTCCGGATATTCATTGTAAGCAATGCGCGATGACCATAAAAAGCGCTTTAGATAAACTTGAGGGAATAAACACTATTATTGTCGATACTCAGCATAAAACCGTAAACATTTTCGGCCAGCCGGATAAGCAAAAAGTTATCGCAATTATCAAAAAAGCTGGGTATAATCCAAACCTATCAGACGCTTGCAGTGATCCTTCCTGTGCTTGTGCTTAAATAGAGTAGAGCTCAGAAGTGATTCAGGCATAATTTCTGAAATTTTAGGTAACATTAATTAGGGTGCTATGAAAAAAATAAAGATCATTTTAATTATTATTGTTTTAGGGTTCTTGCTGCTTGGGACAAAATTATATCTAGAGCATAATGCCAAACCCAATATAATCCTGATCACCTTTGATGCTTTAAGAGCAGATCATTTAGGATTTCAAGGTTATCCTAAAAACACTTCACCATTTTTAGATGCTTTGTCCAAAAAGAGTTTAACTTTCACAAATTGCATAGCTGTATCCGGAACCACGGTTCCTGCGGTCTCGGCATTATTTACCTCGCGCTTTCCATATATTGATGGCGCGGTGACCGACCAGTATACTTTAGGGGAAAATTATATAACTTTAGCGGAATTTTTAAAAGGCAAAGGCTATAATACCCTGGCCATCCCCGGACATTATTACCTTAAAACAAAGTTTGGATTTTCTAGAGGCTTTGATTACTTTGATGATAATTATATTGAGTTTCGAACTGCCGATGAAATATTAGCGCGGACAATCGAATTGTTTGAGCGAAAAAATAATTCGGGTAAATTTTTTCTTTGGATACATTTTCGAGAACCGCATTCACCTTATAATCCGCCTGAGGAATATATTGAAAGACTAGACCTGCCAGCTGTCCCGGAAATAAGTCAGAAGGCGGAATATACCATTTATGGGAAAAAGAGAATTCTGACGGATAAGGCGGTGCGCGAACTTATCGCGCGATATGATGGGAATATTAAATTCGCCGATAGCAATCTTAGAAAAATATTTGATTATTTGCAGAAAAAAAACTTTTTTAAAAAAACTATTGTTATCATTACGGCTGACCATGGGGAGAGCCTTGGCGAACACAATATTTTTGACCATAATAAACTTTATTATGGCATATTGCATGTTCCTTTGATTATTAAAATTCCGGGTGGGCAAGGAAAAGTAGTTAATAATTCTGTTTCAGCGATTGATATCTTTCCCACAATATTAGATCTGCTGGGCTATAGAAAATATATTTCTCAACTGCAGTTAAGAGGAAAAAGTTTACTTGAAGAATCGTCTAGTTCTGATATTTGTTTCTCCGAATATCCAGGAGTTTATTCTATAATTAAAGAAAATTGGCGTTTGTACCGGGATTTTTCAAATAATACCAAACTATTATTTGATATTAATACTGACCCTCTGGAAGCACAGGATTTAAGCGATAACCATAGGGATGTGTATCAAACATTGAATGATCAGCTGTCAGGTATTTTAGGGGTTAAAAAAGATGTTACAATGGATGCTATTGATAAAAAAGCTTTATTGAATAAAGAAGACATTATGCATCTTAGATCTCTGGGATATATTAATTAGAATAATGGTTCTCGAACAAAATTACATTCTTTATCGTAACCAATACTTCCTGAAATATTTTTGGTCACCCAGATAAAGACAAAGTTATCGCAATTATCAAAAAAGCCGGATATAATCCAAACATATCAGACGCTTGCGATGATCTTTCCTGCGCTTGTGCTTAGTCTGTAAATCAAAAAATACATTCTTGGTGGTATTTAGATTGTTTTTCATTGAGATTGTTAATTCCGAGCGTTTCAGTATAAACTTCTTCGACTTCGAAATCAGTATTTATTCCAAATAAATTCTCCATGGCTTTTTGCACTTCAAAGGCGGAAAAAGGGGCGGTGGTATTATTGTATTTTATCTTAACAGTTAATTCATTCATGATTATATCCTCCGTGAAAAATCGCAAATCCCTTATTTTACTTTAATATTTATTTTAAGAACATCCAATTATAATCAAACATTAATTTTTGTCAATGTTAAAACATAATTATTTTTAAAAAATTAAAAAAAACTTGACAAATGTTTAAACTTATACTAATCTAGTACTAGATGAAGATGATAACTAAAAACTCAGATTACGCGATTCGGGCAATATTATACATGGCAGGCCATAGAAATCGGTTTGTGCCTTCTAGTGAGATATCCGATCAGGAGCAAATTCCTTTGATTTATCTGCGGCGGATACTTCAGCAGCTGATAAAGAGTAATTTAGCTGAATCAAAAGAAGGTGTAGCCGGAGGGGTGAGGCTTAAAATAGAGCCCATTGATATCAGTGTTGCCCAGGTTATAAATATTATTCAGGGTGGAATTCAGATGCTGGATTGTATGTTTCGCAAAGAAATATGTAAAAATCGAGCTAATTGTGTTTTAAGAAAAAGAATAATGAGCATTGAAGAAAAAGTAAAACAGGAATTTTTGCAGCTTAGCATACAGGATTTAATAAATGATATTACGGAGGCCAAGTGAAAAGAAAAGTTATTAATATTGATGAAGATAAATGTACGGGTTGTAAATTATGCATCCCCAATTGCCCGGAAGGAGCATTGCAGATAATTGACGGCAAAGCAAGATTGGTGAGTGATTTGCTCTGTGATGGTTTGGGTGCTTGTATTGGGTATTGTCCGGAGGGGGCGATTCACATTGAGGAGCGGGAAGCCGAAGAATATGATGAGTATAAAACAATGGATAATATTGTAAAAGCCGGGCCAAATACAATTAAAGCGCATCTTAAGCATTTGCGTGATCATGCTCAGGAGGAATATTTGGAGCAGGCTTTGGCTTATTTGAAGCAAAAGAATATAGTTATTTCTGAGGAACAGTCTGATATTCAAGGTGGGTGTTCTGGCGGCGGTTGTCCAGGAACCAAAGCAGTTGATCTGCGGGCGGATAAAAATTCAGGACAAGCTAATCCGGGGGCTGCTGATTTGAAATTAAATTCGGAGTTAACCCAGTGGCCCATCCAATTAAAATTGATTAATTCGGCTGCGTCTTATTTTAATGACCGAGATTTAGTAGTTGCGGCAGATTGTGTGCCTTTTTCATATGCTAATTTTCATCAGAAGTTTTTAAAAGGTAAAGCATTGATAATGTTCTGTCCAAAACTTGATCAGGCCCAGGATGATTATATAGAAAAACTAACAGCAATCTTAAAAAATAATAATGTGAAATCAATCACTATTGTGCGAATGGAAGTTCCTTGTTGTTATGGAACTGTTCAGGCTGTTGAACAGGCAGTTAAAAATTCAGGTAAAACAGTTATAATCAAAGAATACACAATTTCTTTGCAAGGCGAGATAATTTAATTAAACAAGTAAACCAAAGGAGGTACAAAATGAGTATGTTTTGTCGGCAATGTGAACAAGCAGCCAAAGGTACAGGCTGTACAGTGATCGGTGTATGCGGTAAAGATGATCAGGTGGCAGTGCTGCAGGATGCGCTGACTTATGGCTTGGTTGGCATTGGAATATACGGGAAAATGGCCAGAGATTTAGGTATAAAGGATCAGGAGACTGATCGGTTTGTAATGGAAGGGTTATTTACCGCTGTAACTAATGTTAACTTTGATGTCCAGAGACTGCGCGCTTTGGTTGATACAAGCTCTGTGGTAAAAGAAAAAATTAAAAAATTATTTCTTGATGCTTATAAGCAGAAAAAAGGCAAGGATTTTAATGAGGTATTGCCCAATGCAGCTAACTGGAAACCAGCAGCTGATTTAAATAAATTAATTGTGCAGGCGGGAAGTCTGGGAATTAAGTCTTATGCGGAAAATGAAGATTTAAGAAGTTTAAAAGAATTGCTCTTATATGGATTGCGGGGAGTAGCTGCATATGCGGATCATGCCGCAATACTCGGACAGGAAAGCGATCAGATAAATGCCTTTTTCTATAAAGCGCTTAGTGCAATGGCGGATAATAGTTTAGGTGCGGATGAACTGGTAGCTTTAAATATGGAGCTTGGGCAGGTAAACCTTAAATGCATGGAGATTTTAGATAAAGGTAATACAGAGCATTTTGGCAATCCTGTGCCGACAAAGGTTTCTGTCGGCTATAAAAAAGGGCCGGCAATTATAGTTTCCGGTCATGATTTGCTTGATCTAAAACAATTGCTTGAGCAGACACAAGGTAAGGATATTAATATCTATACGCATGGAGAAATGCTTCCGGCACATGGTTATCCGGAATTAAAAAAATACCCTAATCTTGTCGGCCATTTTGGGACTGCTTGGCAGAATCAGCAAAAGGAATTTGATAATATTCCGGCGGTTGTTTTAATGACCACTAATTGTATTCAAAAACCGCGCGATTCCTATAAAGCGAATATTTTTACAACCGGTCTTGTGGCTTGGCCAGGAGTTGGACATATTGAGGCGCTTGATGGTAAAAAGAATTTTGCTAAGGTTATAAATAAGGCGCTTGAACTGGGAGGCTTTAAAGAAGACAAGCAGCAGGCAGAAACAATGGTCGGGTTTGCTCACAATGCGATATTATCCGTAGCGGATAAAGTTATTGATGCTGTAAAGCAAAAGAAAATCCGCAGATTCTTTTTAATCGGCGGATGTGACGGCGCGAAACCTGGGAGAAATTATTATACTGAACTTGCAGAGCAAGTGCCTGATGATTGTGTGATCTTAACTTTGGCTTGCGGTAAGTTTAGGTTCAACACCCTTGAATTTGGCGCTATTGGCGGAATCCCGCGTTTGCTTGACTGCGGGCAGTGTAATGATGCTTATTCCGCGATAAAAGTTGCCGGAGCATTGGCCGGAGCATTTGAGTGTGGAGTAAATGAGCTGCCTTTATCAATAATTCTTTCCTGGTATGAGCAAAAGGCAGTGTGTATCTTGCTGACACTTTTATCATTAGGGATAAAAAATATAAAGCTTGGGCCTACTTTGCCAGCTTTTGTGACATCGAATATCTTGAATGTTTTGGTTGAGAAGTTTAATATTGCACCAATAACAACAGCAGAACAAGACCTGAATGAGATTTTAGGCAAAGGGGCTGTAAAGAAGTAGTTTATCGGAAGCATCAGCTTAACCATTTTATGGTTCTGCTGATGCTTTTTCTTTTTACTATGGGCATGGAGAAAGAATGAAATGAATACAGGTCTTTTAGCACTTATGTCACTATTTATTTTAACCACTGGGCATAGTATCTGTTATGCCCAAGGGGATAAAGCTAATCGTTTGATAAATGAAAAAAGCCCTTATTTATTACAGCATGCTTATAACCCTGTAAACTGGTATCCTTGGTCTGATGAGGCATTTGAAAAAGCAAAGAAGGAAGATAAACCAATATTTCTTTCTATTGGATATTCTACATGCCATTGGTGCCATGTGATGGAAGATGAATCTTTTTCTAATCAGGAGATCGCAAATATTTTAAATCAGCATTTTGTGGCAATTAAAGTTGATCGTGAAGAAAGGCCGGATATAGATAATTATTATATGAAGGCTGTGATGACTATGATTGGGCAAGGAGGCTGGCCTTTAAATGTTTTTATTACTCCTGAAAAAAAACCATTTTTCGGTGGTACTTATTTCCCTCCAGAAAACAAATTTGGTCTTAGGGGGCTTGGTTCCATACTCATATCTGTTCATCAAGCTTGGGAACAAGAAAGAGAAGCTCTGCTCAGCTCATCAGACAGACTTCAGGCTGCAATTAATAAACGCTCTGCAGTTACCGATACAAGTCAATTTTCTATAGATCAATTAATCATAAAGAAAGCAGCTGCTGAACTTATCAGCAACTTTGATAAAAATTATGGCGGCAGTAAAGGCTCTCCGAAATTTCCCATACCGCATAATTATACTTTTTTATTGCATTATTGGTTGAATACAGCTGATCAAGAAGCAAAAAATATGGTGATGTATACTTTAAGTCAAATGGCAAAAGGGGGTATTTATGATCAGCTTGAAGGCGGTTTTCATCGCTATTCTACTGATGAACAATGGAGAGTCCCGCATTTTGAAAAAATGCTTTATGACCAGGCTTTAATCAGTCGACTGTTTACAGAAGCTTATTTGATAGATAACAATGAGGCATTTAAGCATACAGCCAAGCAAACAATCGATTTTGTGCTCAAACGGTTTCAAAGTCCTGAAGGGGGTTTTTTCTCGGCTTTTGATGCAGACTCTCTTAATTTCCAGGGGATTAAAGAGGAAGGAGCTTTTTATGTCTGGACTTATGAAGAAATAAACAAAGCCTTGGGCAAAAAAGACGCACTGGTATTTTGCGCATATTACGGCATAACAGAACAGGGCAATGCGATTAGTGATCCACATAATATGTTTAGGAAAAAAAATGTGCTTTATCGCGCGCAAACTTTAGAGCAAACAGCAATTATGTTTAAGCTTAAGCTTGAACAAGTAGAAGCTATTTTGAGCCAAAGCCGTGGAAAGCTTATTGATCTAAGGCTAAAACGGGCTTTACCGCATTGTGATGATAAGGTAATTGTGGATTGGAACTCTTTAATGATATCAAGTCTTGCTTTTGCCAGCAGAGTTTTTGATCAACCGGAATATTACAATTCAGCAAAAAAATCAGCGGATTTTGTATTAGATAATATGCTTGATAAAAACTACCGCTTAATGCACAGATATAGAGATAATCAGACAGCAATATTCGGCATGATAGATGACTATGTTTTTTTTGTTCAGGCCATGCTTGATCTTTATGAAGCTGGGTTTGAGCTCAAATATTTAAAGGCAGCTATAGCTATTAACAAAGTAATGTTAGAGGATTTTTGGGATAAAGAAAATAATGGATTGTTTTTTAGCAGTCAGAATTTTAATTCTGTTTTTCCTGGACAAAAAGAAGTTTATGATGGGGCCTTGCCGTCTGGCAATGCAATCGCGGCTTTAAATTTTATTCGTTTAGCTAAAATAACTAAAGATAGTTTGCTTCTAGAAAAAGCAGAAGATATTTTTAAGGTATTTTACGCGCAGATTGAAAAGATGCCGTCCGCGTTTTGTCAAATGATGATCGCAGCCAATATGTTTGATGGGGGCGTTAAAGAAATTGTGATTGTGGGGGATTCGGCTGAGAGTAAAGAGCTAATTAATACGGTATTTTTAAGATTTTTACCGAATAAGAGCGTTGTTTTAAAGCCGCCTGAAAAAAAACTTGCAAATCAAATAGTTGCGGTGCTGCCGTATTTAAAGGACCAGATCTCAATTGAAAATAAGCCGACAGTTTATATTTGTGAAAATTTCACATGTCAGGCTCCGATAATAAGCAAAGAAGTATTACAAAAAATATTAGGAAAATAGAATTAAACAAACAGAAAGGGGTATTGTATGGGGCTAAGCTTTAAGCATGTGTAATATGAGATGTTTAATTTTAACAATCAAAAAGGAGGAAATTATGAAAAAAACAGGATTAGTCGCCGCAATCGCGGTTTTTGCAGTGTCTACACTTGCCTTTGCTCATTGTGGGGTTTGCGGAGTTGGCGATGCGAAAGCAGCCGGAGAAGGTTCAAGTCATGATGCAGAATATATGCATAAGGCAGGAGAAGCGGGCTCAATGGAAGAAGCAGATATGCTGGAAGCAGTAGGTATGATGGAGGAAGCAGATATGATGGAAGAAGCAGATACTATGGGAAAGTCTGGCCATATGGCAAATGAGTCTGGCTCAATGGGAAAAGCAGGCATGATGATGAAAAACTCTGATCCGAAAGCTGAAAAAGAAATGCCAAAGGGCAAAAAATCTAAAGCAAAAGAAGCCTCAAGTTATTAAAGCAAGATAAGCGCGCATTGTAGGGTATATATGAAGGATAAAACAATTAAACTTATTTTTGGAATTTTCCTGAGTGTAGTTATTTGCTATGCAAATACCCTGAGTGCTGGTTTTGTTTGGGATGATCTGAATAATGTTGTGAACAGTCAACGAATTGCTCAGTCCGAAGGGTTTAAACAAATATTTTTAAGCCCTTCGGACGGCTTTTATCGGCCGCTAGCTTATTTGAGTCTAAAACTAGATTATTTTTTCTGGAAATATAAGCCAGCCGGTTATCATATATCAAACATATTAATTCATTTCTTAAACGCAATAATGCTTTTTCTAATTATAAAGGCCTTAGGGGCGGGTGAAGTTGAATCGTTTCTTGCTGCGGCTCACCCAGTGCATACAGAGGCTGTTGCTTATATTTCGGGGCGATCTGATCCAATAGCTGCTTTATTTATTTTATTAAGTTTTTATTTATTTATTAAATTTATAAATAGTTTTGCTGAAAATAATAATAATAAAAAGTTCCTGTATTTAGGATCGTTGAGCTTATTTTTTCTTGCTCTATTGTCCAAAGAAATAGCATTGCTTTTTCCAATAATTATTATCGGATATGTTTTTATAGCTTGCAATCAAAGACTTTCAAGGAAAATCAGGTATAGTGCCCCTTTTTTTGTATTAGCAATAGGATTTATTTTTCTAAGAGAAAATGTATTAACCGGCGAGTTGATTTTTCCTGCGTCTAAGCAAGTTCAGATAATAGATCTGTTTAAAATAATACTAGTGTATTTAGGGCTAGTAATAGCGCCAATTAATCTTCATATGCAGAGAAGCCTTGAAGAAGTGAAATTTATTAATAATATGCCGACATTGTTTATTATCGGGATTTTTTCAGTGATCGCTTTTATAATATTTAAATATATTAAATCAAAAAATATGCAGTTTGGATTGTTCTGGTTTATTTTATGGCTTTTTCCGTTTTGGGGTTTGCTGAGCTATAGTGCACAGATTGCTGAGCACTGGTTGTATATACCTTTAATCGGGTTGACATTTTTTTGGGGGCTATTACTAACAATGAAAAATAATAAATATCTTAGGATCGGAACAGTGATCGTGATTATTTTAATGGCTGGAGTAACGGTCCGGCAAAATAATTATTGGCATGATGATATCAGAATTTATAAGTATACTCTTAAATTTAAGCCAAATGATCTGAAGCTAAATTATAATCTGGGCAATGCTTATCTGCGCCGAAATAAACTGGTGCAGGCAGAAAATGCTTATCTTGAGTCCTTAAGAATAGAGCCTGATTATGCTATGGCTTTAAATAATTTGGGGATTGTATGTGAGCGCCAGGGAAGAATAGAATCAGCAAAGCGTTTATTTGCCGCAGCTAATGCGGTTGCTCCGCAGGCTGATTATGCCAGAGAAAATCTGTTGCGTTTTATTTCGACTCCAGAAGCTTTGGCTGATGATAAGATTGCTGCTTTTGACCAGGGTTTATTTCAGGAGTTATTAGATAAGTATTTATCTGATGGCTGGGTGAATTATAAAGGTTTAATAAAAAACCCTCAATTGCTTGATCGATATGTCGCGCAAATTAAGAATTTTAATCAGCTTGATTTTGTTAGATTATCCAAACAAGAAAAAAAAGCAATGTATATTAATGCTTATAATGCCTTTACAATAAAAGCAATCATTGATCATTATCCGATTGAATCAATCAAAGATATTCCCGGAGTATGGAAAAAACTTAAATTTGAAATTGCCGGCAAACAGTATACTCTTGATCAAATAGAGCATAAAATTCTTCGGCCGATTTATAAAGATCCGCGAGTTCATTTTTCTCTGGTTTGCGCAGCGCGGGGATGTCCAAGATTAAATTCGCAGGCATTTACTGCTGAGAATATGGATAAAATGCTTGAACTTGCAGGTAAAAACTTCTTAAATGATAAAACTAGAAACTGGCTGGATAAGCAGAATAATGTTTTATATTTATCTTCGATCTTTAAATGGTTTAAAAATGATTTCGGTAATGTGCCGAAATTTATCAATAATTATTTGGATGCGGATGTAGTTGAATTTATTAAGAAAAATAATCCGCGGATAAAGTATCAATATGATTGGCAGTTGAATGAAAAAGGGTAAAACAAATACATGAGGATATCTATAATTGTTCCCACTTATAATGAAGAAAAGACTATTGGCGATCTGCTGGAATTTATTGAAAAATTCAAGGCAGAAATCATTATTGCGGATGGCGGAAGTAGTGACCAAACCCTTGGTATTGCTGCAAAATGTAAAGACATAATAATCCTAAATACTTGCAAGGGGCGTGCTCAGCAAATGAATCAGGCTGCTAATATTGCTAAAGGAGCTATCTTATTGTTTTTACATGCGGATTGCATTCCGGAACATAATGCGCTTGATGATATTGCAGCATGCATTAATCAGGGGTATTCTGGAGGATGTTTGTCTCAGAGGATATCCTCACATAAAAAAATTTTCAGATTCATTGAGGGGTCGGGGAATTTAAGAGCAAAATTTTCTGGAATTTTTTACGGAGATCAGGCGATATTTGTAAAAAAAGATGTTTTTTTATCTTTGGGAGGGTTTGATGATGCTGAAATTTTTGAAGATATATTATTTTCTAAAAAACTTTGTCGTAATCATAAAGTCCGCTTGCTTAAAACTAAAGTTTATTCTTCTCCCAGGCGTTGGCATGAACAAGGCATAATCAAAACCACACTGATTAATTGGTTGCTGACTTTAGGGTTTGTTATGGGGTTTTCGCCGAAATCGTTAAAAAAAATCTATGCGGATATTAGGTGAATAGGGTTGGGTTTTTAGGATTATGGCTTGATTATAATACAGGGATTGCTGATAATATTAATATAGCAAGTTAAAACTTGCGGTAAAAAAGAAAGAGGTGGAATATGAAAGCTATAATTAGTTTTTTAATGGGGTTGGGGATTTTTCTGTTTTATGCTTGTCCGGTTTTTGCGCATTGTCAAATACCTTGCGGGATTTATGATGATCATCTGCGAATTAAAATGATCGAAGAGCATATAACTACAATTGAAACATCAATGAGCATGATTCAAAATTTAAATGCGGCAAAAGAAAAAGATATTAATCAATTAATTCGCTGGATAGATAATAAAGAAACACATGCTCAATACATTCAGGATATTGTTAATGAATATTTTATGACTCAGAGAATTAAGCCGATAAATGTATCCGATTGGCCGGAAAATGAAAAAGCGCTGAGGCAGTTGACTTTGCTGCATAAGCTATTGATTGGAGCAATGAAGGCAAAACAGACAGTTGATTTAGAAAATGTTAAAATTTTAAAAGAAACCTTAAAAGAGTTTGAGGCTACTTATTTTAATGAGACGGAGCATAAGGATATGAAACATTAAATAGCGTTTTTACTCGTGATATATTGATGTACTTGATTTAGCGGAGGTTTATTTGTGATTGAGCAATACGATATTGTAGTGATCGGCGGGGGTTCCGCTGGATTGTTTGCTGCAAGCGCGGCAATTAATCAAAAAGCAAAAACCTGCTTGATTGATAAGAATCGTTTGGGTGGTGATTGTACCTGGTCTGGCTGTATGCCATCAAAAGCTTTACTCAAATCTGCCGCCGTTGCGCAGCTTTTTAAAAAAAGAGAGGATTATGGTTTAGCTACAGATAAAGAAGTAAAAATAATAGCCGCTGATGTTTTAAAGCATGTGCGTTCTGTGCGCGAGACAATAGGTTCTCATGAGACGCCAGATGTGTTTGAAGCCAGAGGGATTAAAGTTATTATTGGAACGCCTGAGTTTAAATCGCAGGATACTCTTGAGGTAAATGGTCAGACGATAAGCGCAAAAAAATTTATTATTTGTACAGGATCGCATCCTGTGGTTCCGTTGATTGAGGGTTTGAGCGATATTGATTATCTGACTAATCAGACAATATTTGATCTTAAAAAGCTTCCAGAGTCGATGATTGTTTTAGGGGGTGGGCCTATTGGTATTGAGCTTGCTCAGGCATTTTTGAGATTAGGAGTTAGGGTGACTGTTGTTGAAATGATGGATAAAATCATGTTTCGCGAAGATCCTGAAGTCGTAGAGATGCTCGAAAAAAAATTAAGAACAGAGGGGTTGGATGTTCATACGGGTAAAAAAGCAGTTAAGTTTGTGAGAAAAGATGGACAGACTATTGTAAGTCTTGAAAATAAAAACGGCACAATAGAAACTATTTGTGGCGAAAAAATTTTAGTAGCTGTTGGCCGTGCTCCTAATGTTGAGGGCTTAAACCTTGAAGCTTGCAAAGTTGAATATAGTATAAAGGGAATAAAAGTTAATGATTATCTGCAGACAACAAATTCAAACATTTTTGCCTGTGGCGATATTGCAAGCCCTTATCAGTTTTCCCATGTCGCGGCTTATACTGCATATTTGTGTGTACGAAATGCTATGTTCAAAAAGTTAGCTTGGTCAAAAGTAAATTATGCTAATGTGCCTTGGGCTACTTTTACAAGTCCCGAACTTGCTCGGGTAGGATTAACAGAGCAAGAAGCAATAAGTAAATTTGGTAAGGACAAGATAAGGGTTTATAGAAGTGATTATTCGCGCTCTGATCGGGCAATAACAGATCTTGTCCAGGATGGATTGGTTAAGCTAATAACCGATAAAAAAGGGTTGGTAATCGGTGCGCATATTGTTGGCGCTGAGGCTGGTGAGATTATTCAGGGGCTATTAATTGCAAAATCTCTAAAAATTCCGCTATCTAAACTAGCGACGATACTTTTTATTTATCCTACATTGTCAGAATTGATTAAAAAAACAGCAGCGCAGCCTTTGGTTGAGTCATTAAACAATCCGATTTTAAAAGCAGTTATAGGCATATTGAAAAACAAATAAAATTTTTAAAGGCCGAAATAAATGGACAAACAGCTTTTCCTAGCAATTTTCTTAATAATAGGCATATTTTTAGCCGAAGGCTGGTTTCCTTTTTTTAAGCGGCCAAGCAAAAAAAAACGGCTTAAACATACAGGTATTAATATGATTTTTGGAATCGGTAATGGAATAATCACTAAAATTTTATTTACTGTAAGCACTGTATGGGTGGTTCGGTGGGCGGCGGACCATGGAGCAGGATTGCTTAGAGTTATTACCTTTCCATTGTTTATGCAAGGAGTGATTGCGTTTTTGTTATTTGATTTATGGATGTATTGGTGGCATAGGTTTAATCATGAGTATAAATTTTTATGGAATTTTCACAGTATGCATCATACTGATACTGAAATGGATGCTAGTACAGCTTTTAGGTTTCACCCAGTTGAGAAAATAATCTCAGCTTTATTAATGCTTTTAGTCTTTGTGAGTTTAGGTATGGACTTGATTTCATTTTCAATTTATAGCTTTGTTGTCAGCCCGATAATTTTGTTTCATCATAGCAATATTGCTTTGTCAGATCCAATAGATAGATTTTTCAGACATTTCATTGTAACCCCTAATATGCACAGGGTGCATCACTCTAAAAAGCGGCCGGAAACAGATTCCAATTATTCTACTGTTTTTTCTGTTTGGGATAGGATATTCGGGACATACAAAGAAGTAGATGATTATAGAGCAATTGTTTTTGGACTGGAAAAAATGCGCCAACCAAAGTGGCATACAGTAAAAGGAATGCTCTGGACACCCTTATATACTGCAGGTATTTTAAAAGAAGGCTAAATAAATGGTGAGGTAAAATGAAGTTTACTAAAAAACCATGGTTGAAATTAATATTGGGAATAGTATTTATTGGTGTTGTTGTGGCAATTGTCAGAACCTTGCACATTGATTTTTCTCAGATTAGCTCAGATGAATTTAAAATAAAAATAGATTCATTCGGTATATGGGGTCCGATTGCTTATATTATTTTGTATATATTTCGACCATTGATTTTACTTCCGGCTGCGCTTACCTCTGCTTCTGCTGGAATAATTTGGGGGCCGCTAAAAGGATTTATTATTTTACAAATCGGAGCAAATCTTTCTGCTATTGGAGAATTTTTTATTGCTCGTTATTTTGCCCGTTCGGCTGTGGAAAAAATAGTTAAAGGTAAAATGGCAAAGCTAGATCAAGCAATTGAAAAAAAAGGTTTTTTAACTGTTCTGCTTATTCGGCTTATCCCTAATGTTGCTTGGGATATTCAAAACCTAAGTTTAGGGCTGACCAAGGTCAAGTTTAGAGATTATTTTCTTGCTACATTAATCGGGATTATGCCAGGTTCTTTTGCTTTGGTTTATTTTGGCGGATCGCTTATCAGTGCTTTGTCTGATCCGGCAAATTTCTGGAAGATCATTGTTGCAATGCTTCTTTTATCCGGAGTATACTATTTACAAAAGTTCTTGAGACAACGCCTGGGAAATAAAATTACGCCACATGATTTAAAAACAAAAAATCGATGAATATTCTTTAAGTTTAGGAGGCTAAATGAATGCTTTTATAAATGCTCTTGATCAAAGTGGTATATCTTTGCAAGATCCATGCTTAAAAAGAACAGACCTGACAACTCTTCAAATCAATATGGGTAATTTATGCAATCAAAGTTGTATGCATTGTCATGTCGGCGCATCTCCTGAGGGTAATAAAATCATGTCCAAACAAGTGATTGATGCTATCCTGCGATTTCTTTTGAATAATAAGGGATTGATTCTTGATATTACCGGCGGAGCTCCGGAGCTAAATCCTGATTTTGATTATTTAATTAAAAATGCGCGCCCATTGGTTCAGGAAATTATAGTGCGCTCGAATTTGAGTGTGATTTTTGAGCCGGGAAAAGAATATTTGCCGGAGTTTTTTAAAAAGCACAAAATCCATCTTATTTGCTCATTGCCTTGCTATGGTCAGGATAATGTTGATGCGCAAAGGGGAGAGGGTGTGTTTAAGAAAAGCATTAAAGCTTTGCAAAAATTAAATAAATTGGGCTATGCGAAAAAAGCTGAATTAGCGCTTGATCTTGTTTATAACCCATCCGGAGCATTTCTTCCTCAGCAGCAAGCTGTTTTACAAAAAGCTTACTCCGAGCAGTTAAAAGCAAATTATAATATAGATTTTAATCGCTTGGTTACAATTACCAATGTTCCAATTAAGCGGTTTAAGGATTATCTTAATTCTCGAGGTGAATACAGTAATTATATTGACTTACTTAGGCAGAACTTTAATCCGGAGGTTGTCTGTGGAATAATGTGTCGGAAATTTTTAAGCATTGGCTATGATGGCAGGGTTTATGATTGTGATTTCAATCAGTCTTTGGGCTGGATGCTGAAAGATGTGAATGGTAATCCGCTGATGATTGATAAGCTTGATCTTGACCAGTTGAAAAATCGCGATATTCAGGTCGGGGAGCATTGCCTTTCCTGTACAGCCGGCTATGGTTCAAGCTGTCAAGGCGCATTGTCAAAAGAAAATGATAAGTTAAAATAGGATGTAGGGAATAGCTTTTAAATGTTTTAGGCGGAGCTGATATGAAAAATGCTTTGATTATTTTTGCAAAATACCCTGAGCCTGGCAAAGTTAAAACTCGTTTGGCTAAAACTATTGGGAATGTTAATGCGAGCAAGTTGTATGAATTATTTGTTCCCTTGATAATAAAAAGGACAAAATCGGATAATTATCAGACAATTGTTTTTTTTGATCCTGGGGAAAAGCATGAGCAGGTAAAAAAATGGTTGAATGGCGAAGTCAATTTATTTGCTCAGAGCAGCGGTGCTCTTGGGGAGCGGCTTAAAACTGCTTTTGCTCAGATTTTTAGTTTGGGATCGGAAAAAGTGGTTGTGATCGGTTCAGATAGCCCTTTGCTTGACCAAGCTATGATTGATCAAGCTTTTTTCGCTCTGGATAAATCTGATTGTGTGATTGGTCCTTCTTCAGATGGCGGGTATTATTTGCTGGGAATCAAAAAGCCTGCGCCAGAGTTGTTTGATCTTAATGTTTGGTCAACTAATCTAGTGTTTGTGAAAACCAAACAAAAAGCAATGAAGCTTAATTATAAGTTAAGTATTCTTGACGAACATTTTGATATTGATGAAAAGGAAGATTTACTTTTTCTTAATAATAAACTGAAATCCGCCAACTACTCCTCAGATGGTGATTTAAATAAACTGCGCGATTTTATTTCAAATATGCTTAAAAGCAGTTGACAAGTCTATATATTTTTATTATAATTACTAGTAAATCAATATAAATAATAAATAGTAGTATTTAGAGGTAAAATTAAAATAAAATTCAATTAATAGTCAATTTACTACTTAATCACTAGTGATTATAATTGATTTATTGGTAGGATAAGCAACTTGGAAATAATCTTTTTTGGTTGCTTAAGGCAAATGATTTATTGAGGAGATTAAATATGGAGCAAAATTTAATTGATTATGAGGCATTGAAAAAACGCGGTTTTTTAAAATCACGTGCTGCTGGGGAATTTGCTTTGCGCACTAGAATGCCTGCGGGAAATTATAATAGCACTCATTTGAAAATTGTATCAAACATTGCGGATACTTATGGCGAGGGATTTGTTCATATGACAGTTCGGCAAGGTATTGAAATACCGCATATTAAGTATGCGGATATTGATAATGTGGAATTTATTGTTAAGCAGGCAGGAATTCAGTTGGGAACTTCTGGTTCAAGATTAAGAGCAACAACTAGCTGTCCGGGCAATAATTGGTGTAAAAGCGGATTGATCAATACTTTTGCCTTTGTTGATGCTTTAGAAAATGAGCATGGAATAATTTGTGCCATGGACTTGCCGCATAAATTTAAAATTGCTGTTGCCGGCTGCCCAAATCTCTGTACCAGAGGTCAGAGCTCTGAGATTGGAGTTTTTGGCCAGGTTGATTTAAAAGCTCAGGATGCGAGCAAAAGAATTGGTTATGGGGTATATATCGGCGGCTGCGGCGGAAAAAATCCCAGACAAGGGATTAAGCTGGAAAAAGTTTTTAGCCAGGAGGATTTATTTAAAGTGATCGAAAAGGTGATTGAGTTTTATCGAAAAAATGCCCAGCCCAAGCAAAGACTGGGAGAAACAATTGAGCAGTTCGGCAAACATAAGTTTCTCGAGGTAATCGGTTTAGAACTTACAGGTTATTAAACATATTGAATTGCTTTAATTAAAAAAAAAAGAGTATAATATTAATAATACGGTGATTTAGTCGGAAATGGCAGTTTGGGAGGAATTAATGAAGATTTCAACAAGGGTGCGCTATGGTGCCAGGTTGATGGTAGAACTGGGATTGCATTATGGCCAAGGACCTTTTTATCTTAAGCAGATTGCAAAAATAGAAGATATTTCTGAGAAATATTTAAGTCAAATAATTATTCCTTTAAAAAAAGCGGGTTTAGTTAACTCATTTCGCGGGGCAAAAGGCGGTTATGTATTATCCCGGCCTCCGGCTAAAATTACCATGCGCCAGATTGTATCCGTATTGGATGGAGATTTAAATTTAGTTAAATGCATTAAAAATTCTTCATCTTGTTCCAGAGTATCAGCTTGTGTGACCAGAGGGCTTTGGGACAATATGGGAAATACAATTCGCAATATGCTTGATTCAGTTACTTTGAAAAATTTAGTTGAGCAGTGTAAAGATGTAAATAAAACAGCAGTAAGTTATTGTATATAAAATTTAAATTGTTAAAAGGTTTACTAAAGATCGGAGGCTGTGATGTCAAAAATTGATCATAAATTAAAAATCGAAACCCTTGTTTTACATGGTGGCCAAGAGCCGGATTCAGCAACCGGAGCAAGAGCCGTGCCGATTTATCAAACAACATCATATGTGTTTAAAGATACTGAGCACGCGGCAAATCTGTTTGCTTTAAAAGAATTTGGCAATATATATACGCGGTTAATGAATCCGACAACTGATGTTCTGGAAAAAAGAATAACGGCCTTAGAAGGCGGAGTCGGCGCTTTGGCAACAGCTAGCGGTATGGCAGCAATAACGCTGGCGCTTTTAAATATTGCTCAAGCTGGTGATGAAATAGTATCAGCGGATAATCTCTATGGCGGAACCTATACGTTGTTTCACTATACTTTCAAGCGTCTGGGAATAAAAGTTAATTTTGTCAAATCCGGCGATATCGCAGGTTTTAAAACAGCAATTACGGCAAAAACAAAAGCAATATATGCCGAATCGATCGGCAATCCAAAATTAAATGTTACGGATCTGGAAGCTTTGGCAAAAATAGCGCATGATAATGGCATTCCTTTTATTCTAGATAATACGGTTTCTCCATATCTTTTGCGGCCTTTTGATTATGGGGTGGACATTATTGTTTATTCAACCACAAAATTTATCGGCGGACATGGCACTTCTATCGGCGGAATGATTGTTGATTCCGGAAAATTTAATTGGACCAACGGAAAGTTTCCTTTGATCGCTGATCCTGATCCGAGCTATCATGGAATAAATTTTGTGGAAGCCTTAAAACCCATGGGTAATATTGCTTATATTGTTAAAGCGCGGGTAACTTTATTGCGCGATATGGGTCCGGCAATGTCTCCGTTTAACGCGTTTTTGTTTTTACAGGGATTAGAAACTTTGCATTTGCGCATGGAGCGCCACACTCAAAATGCTTTAAAAGTGGCAAAATTTTTGGAACAGCATCCCAGTGTTGCTTGGGTTAATTATCCCGGGCTTGATTCTAGTCCGGAAAAGAAAATGGCCGATAAATATTTAAGTAAAGGCGCGGGAGCAATTATTGGTTTTGGAATCAAGGGAGCGGAAAAAGCAGGTAAAAAATTCATTAATTCTTTGCAGCTTATTTCCCATTTAGCAAATATTGGTGATGCCAAAACCTTGGCCATCCATCCGGCCAGTACAACTCATCAGCAACTTTCTGTTGAAGAGCAGCTAGCAGCCGGTGTAACTGCTGATTATATCCGCTTATCAATCGGTATTGAAAATGTGGAAGATATTATTGCGGATATCGAGCAGGCATTGAAAATAGCTCAAGAGCAATAAGGAGGGATATTTATGAGTAAATTATTTAATGATATAACTAAAACAATTGGCAATACGCCGATGGTAAAACTAAATAAATTAAGCCAAGGCCTGGAAGCAAATATTTATTTAAAACTTGAATTTTTCAATCCGCTTTCCAGTGTTAAAGATCGAATCGGAGTTGCGATGATTGAAACTGCTGAGCAGCAGGGAAAATTAAATAAAAATTCTATAGTGATTGAACCCACAAGCGGTAATACAGGAATTGCTTTGGCCTTTGTTTGCGCGGCTAAAGGATATAGATTGATCTTAACTATGCCTGATACTATGAGCATGGAAAGAAGAAAATTACTTCAGATCCTTGGCGCGGAATTAGTATTAACTGAAGGGGCTAAAGGGATGAAAGGCGCTGTAGCCAAAGCGGAAGAATTAGTGCAACAAACAAAACACAGCTATATGCCGCAGCAGTTTAATAATCCGGCTAATCCGGAAATTCACAGAAAAACAACTGCTGAAGAAATCTGGCGAGATACCGCGGGGAAGGTGGATGTGTTTATTGCTGGGGTGGGTACGGGTGGAACAATTACGGGAGTTGGTGAAGTCTTAAAAGCGCGTAATCCCAAGGTTAAAATTATTGCCCTTGAACCCAAGGAATCGCCAGTATTGTCCGGAGGAGCTCCGGGGGGACATAAGATCCAGGGAATTGGCGCGGGCTTTATTCCCCAGATATTAAATCGGGATATAATTGATGAAATAATGCTGATCAGCCATATTGATGCAGGAGCGATAGCCAGAAGATTAGCTAAAGAAGAAGGATTGCTCGTCGGTATTTCCAGCGGAGCAGCGGTTTGGGCGGCAATTGAAGTTGCGAAGCGCCCGGAATTTAAGCATAAAAATATTGTGACTATTCTGCCCAGTTGCGGAGAAAGATATTTATCAACCTGGTTGTTTGACGAAGGGATGATGTAAAAACCAGGGTGTAGGGATTTGGGGATAGGGGTAAAAAGCCAATATCCAATATAGGAGATTAAAAGATTTGGAAAATAGTGTAGGCATAGTTAAACTTGAATATGCAAAATTTTCTCAGGCAACTGATATTATTGAGTTAGAATCAGGCCAAAAGCTTGGCCCAATTACCTTAGCTTATGAAACTTATGGTCAGTTGAATGCCGAAAAAAGCAATGCTGTTTTAATCGTGCATGCTTTTTCCGGTGATGCGCATGCTGCTGGATATTATGCTGGAGCGGAGAAGCCGGGTTGGTGGGATGATATGATCGGTCCGGGAAAGGCATTTGACACCAATAAATATTTTGTTATTTGTTCGAATGTGATCGGAGGATGTCTGGGCAGCACAGGCCCATCATCAATAAATCCGCTTACTAATAAACCATATGCGCTTGAATTTCCGCTGATTACAATTGCTGATATGGTTAAAGCTCAGAAAAAACTGGTCGAGAGATTAGGGATAAAAAAGTTACTAAGTGTTTGCGGCGGCTCAATGGGCGGAATGCAGGCTTTGCAATGGGTAGCTTTATATCCCGAAATGGTGGCATCGGCAATTCCGATTGCCACAACTTTAAAACATTCACCGCAGCAGATTGCTTTTGATGAAGTCGGCAGGCAGGCGGTTATGGCTGATCCTAATTGGCAGCAAGGTAATTATTATGAACATACTCAGCCGGAGCGGGGTTTGGCAGTTGCCCGGATGATCGGGCATATTACCTATATGAGCGATGAATCAATGGAAACTAAGTTTTCTCGCCGACTAAAAGATGAAGCCTATAGTTTTAGCTTTGCATCGGACTTTGAGGTAGAAGGATATTTGCGTTATCGCGGAGATAGTTTTGTAAAAAGATTTGATGCTAATTCCTATTTGTATATTACCCGGGCAATGGATTATTTTGATTTGTCTGATGGTAAGTTGTTTTCAAAACCGGAAAAAGTTAATACTAAGTTTTTAGTTATTGCTTTTACTTCTGACTGGCTGTATCCGGTATATCAGTCAAAAAAAATAGTCAGAGCGCTTAAGCATAATAATATTGATGTTACTTCTTGCGAAATTAAATCGACTTATGGCCATGATGCGTTTTTGCTGGAAGTCAAGGAGCAGAGCAGATTGATCTCACATTTTTTAAAGGGAGTTTATCTGAATGGAAAATAAGCAAAATCAAAGATTAGATCATAAGTTTATTTGTGATCTAGTTAATCCGAATAGTTCGGTTTTGGATCTGGGCTGCGGTGACGGGGGGCTTTTGCGTCTTTTGTCAGAGAAAAAGCAGATCAGCGGACAGGGCGTTGAGATCAATGAGCAGGAAATATACAAATGCGTGGAAAAAGGTTTGAATGTTTTACATGGTGATATTGATACAGAGCTTGCCGAGTATAAAGACAAATCATTTGATTATGTGATTTTAAATGAAAGTTTGCAGCAGGTGATTCACTTAGAACAAGTTTTGATTAATGCTTTAAGAGTTGGCAAGAAAGTTATTGTTGGCTTTCCCAACTTTACTTATTATAAGTCAAGGTTTCAGGTGTTTTTCTTGGGCAGAACTCCGATAACCGCGGCTTTGCCTTATAAATGGTACCAGACTCCTAATTTGCATTTTCTCACGATATATGATTTTAAACATTATTGCTCGGAAAAAAATATAAATATCGAGCAGACTATATATTTGAATTTTAAGAAAAGAATATATTTCTTCCCGAATGTATTTGCCAATACCGGTATTTTTCAGATTTCTCAAAAATAATAGATTATATTATAGATAGGAAATATCTAGCTGGCGATTTTCATATTTAATAAAAACGGTTTAATCTCTAATAAATGCTTATGGATATAAAAGAAAAAATTCAGAAACTTAAAAATCAAAAAAACGCGGTTATTCTGGTGCATAATTATCAATTGCCGGAAATTCAGGATATTGCTGATTATCGGGGCGATTCTTTGGGTTTAAGCCTTGAGGCCTCGAGAACAAAAGCGGATGTGATTGTTTTCTGCGGAGTATATTTTATGGCGGAAACTGCCAAGATCATTTCTCCGGAAAAAGTTGTGTTGATTCCAGATCGGAATGCCGGGTGTCCGATGGCTAATATGATCACAGCTGAGCAATTGAAGAAAATTAAACAAAAACATCCGACAATGAAAACTCTTTGTTATGTTAATTCATCAGCCGAAGTAAAAGCCGAGAGCGATATCTGCTGTACTTCGGCCAATGCGGTGATGATCGCGGAAAAAGCTTTTAATAAAACCGATAAGATTATGTTTATTCCGGATAGACATTTAGCTCATTATGCTTCAACAAAGGTTGACCGTCAGTTTTCTTTTTGGCCCGGCTATTGTCCGACGCATGCTCGGATACTCCCTGAGTATATCAGAAAGAAAAAAGCAGAGCATCCTGAGGCGATAGTTTTGGTTCATCCGGAATGTTCACAAGAGGTTGTTGATCTCGCGGATCAGGCATTGTCCACTGGCGGGATGAGCCGATTTGTAAAAGAATCCGAGCATCAAGAATTTATCATTGGTACAGAAACCGGGATGCTCTATCGTTTGGCCCAGGATAATCCGGATAAGAAATTTTATGCGGCTGCTGATATCGCGGTTTGTCCGAATATGAAAAAGATCACTTTGGACAAAGTGCTTAAATCACTAGAGCTAATGAAAGATGAAGTTACTTTGCCGGAAACTACTCTTAAACGCGCGCAAAAAAGCATTCAAAGAATGATCGAATATGCTTAAGCAAAAGATTAAAGCTTAATGCGTTGCTAAATAGTTTGAAAAAAATACAGGGATTTTTGTTTCAAACAGCATTTCCTGATTGTTAAAAGGATGCTTGAATTTTATTGACCAGGCATGCAAAGCTAATCTTCCTTTAGGATTTCTTCGGTATTTTACATCTCCGACCAGAGGATGTCTTTTTTCTGAAAAATGAACCCGGATTTGATTTTTTCTGCCGGTTAAAAGATTGATTTCCAATAGACTGCAGTCTTTGGATTCCTCGATAACTTTATATTGAGTCCGCGCCAGTTTTCCGTCATGGGGGTTTTTAACGGAATGGACGATGTAATCATCATCTTCCGCTAAATAAGATTCAATAATTCCGGTTTTTTCTCTTAAATGCCCATTGACAATCGCGATATATTTTTTTTCCACATCTTTCCATTGCGCGGCAAATTGTTCCCGGATTTTGAAACTCTTGGCAAAAATCAATATCCCGGAAGTATCGCGGTCTAATCGATGTATAGCAAATAATTCCAGCTTTGATTTTGAATTGCCTTTGCGGATATATTGGGTAAGTAGATTATGAGCGGTTTGCTCTGCTTCATAGTTTGCTTTGACACTCAAAAGCCCCGCGTCTTTATCAATTACGATAATGTCCCGATCTTCATAAAGAATCTTAATTCCTTTGGGTACATATTTGGTGCGTATTTTTATTTTTGATTTGATCATAATTAATTCCTTAAATTATTTTTATCCAGAGCTGTATACCGTCAAGTACCATTTGAATCCCCATTGTTAAAACAATTAATCCGGTTAGCCTGATTAATGCCCCGAGAATATTAAATTTTGTTAGAATTTTACTTATCGAAAAAGAGAGAAACATTAATAACATATTGATTAATAATGCGATTAGCGTTGCCATAGTGGTTATGCCTACGCCGTCATTAATACTTAAAGTAAGCATTACGGTTATTGTTGCCGGGCCGGCAATCATCGGGCAAGCTAAAGGCACGATCGAAATATCAGAAAATTTTTCATGCGCATTGTGCTGAAAAAAAACGCCTTTGCTCAAGGCTCCGAATCCCGCCCAGAATAAGATAATTCCTCCGCCGATTTTTAAAGAATAAAAATCAACATGAAATATTTTGCTTAGCACAAATTCTCCGGCAATCATCGAAAGCATGAGAATAAGAAAGGCAACAATAGTAGATTTAACGGAAATTGGAACTATTTCGCGGCGTTCTTCATCAGTGGCAAAGGCGGAGAGGATAGAAATTTTGCTCACTGGGTTAATCAGGGCCAGGATGTATAAGTGTTACGCACCGAATTGTGACCGCATTGGATGCCAAATTAAGACTGTATAGAATCAGGGGGCAAAAATAGCGGATTGCCGAAATCCTGAAAAAATTGGAGAAGAAAAAGACAAGTCAGCTCACAGATTCTCAGGCT
>JAHITY010000136.1 GCA_018817165.1 Candidatus Omnitrophota bacterium | reverse complement strand
CTTCAACTCTTTCCCATTTCCTTTAACAACAAAATTCTTACCGTCAACACTAACTAAAACTCCATCCGCAATCTCAACACTCCTCTCTAAATCTTTATTCATATCAATAAAAATAAGCAACAACGCTTCCCCCCAAATTTTCCTTAATCGCCACATCATGCCCAATCATTCCCTTACTAGTAGAGATAACCAAAGTCCCAAAATTCCTAGATGGCAAAAATCTTCTCATATACTTATCAATGCCACCAACAGCAACATAATACCGCGGCTTCACAGCCTTACATTCATTCAACTTCATAATCGAAACACTAACAGTCTTAGCCTCAGCATCAACCTTAAAATCAATATGCCCCTTAGCCTTCATCATCTCAAACAAAGCAAGCAAAACCTTAGAATATTTCTTTATAGTAAGCTCATTCTTCTGAATCCTCTTAGCATTCATAATCTGATTCAATCCGTCCGCAACAATATCCTGACTCATAATAATACCTCCATAGCAGAGCTGCCCAAATCATCCGACACACCGACACACCGACACACCGACACACCTAGAAATACGAATCTCATGAGTATTTCTTGAACCCCAATTCAACCGCAAGCTCTCTAAAACAGTGCCTGCATAAATTTAGATTATAACTCGAAACCCTAGACCCATGTCGACCACAAACCTCACACTTAAACGCAGCAACTCCCATAGTTCTAGCCTTAGGTTTATTATGCTTCAAAAATTTCTTAAGCACAGCTGGCTTACTCCGGAGCTGCCTCGTTATCTTTCTCCAATCACTCGCTGTCATTATTCTGTTTCCTCCATGATACGTTTCTTCTTCCTTATTATTTCAGTCTTAAAATTACTAACCAAATAATTCTCGATCTCTTCCCTTGAGACACTTAACCTACGCGATTTTCCCCTTTTAACCTTTTTCGTTTCTACACTTTTTCCAGCTCTCGAAAATACAACAGTAACCTCGAAACCCATAATCCCAACTTCTCGAATATATTCTAATCCAGGAATCTCAATATACTCAGCAATCCCAAAAGAAAAACAATTCGTCTGAATCTGCTTCTCCTTCAAGGTATTATCAATCGCTGGCAACAATTTCTTAACCATAGCCAAAGCATCCTTCCCACGAAGAGTAACCTTAACACCAACTTCCAAACCAGGCCTAACATTCCAAGTAGGAATTCGCTTCACAGCCTTAACCTTAATCGGCTTCTTCCCCGAAACAGTCTTCAACAAAATCTCACCCTTATCCAACTTCTCGCCAACTCCACCAATATTCAAAATAACTTTCTCCAACTTAATCTCTCGCATAACATTCTCCGCCATTATGCAACCACCAAAATAGTCTTGTAAGGTAACTTCACAATCCCATTCTCCAATTTAATTTCATAATTTCTACCTCGAACCAAATCTTCAAAACTAACCAACTCACCCTTATCACCAGCATGCTTCCCACCAATAATTTCAACCTTAGCACCAACCTTCAAACTCAAAACTTTCATAATCTTATCTTTCTTGGTATCAAGCAAAACAGAATCACCAACGCTAAACTTCTCCTTACTCAAAAAATTCTGACCGTCTCGAAGATTCATCTGAACCAAACCACCACTAAGAATCTTCTTCCCAACAATCTTCACAACCTTAGAATCAGCATCTTTAGCGTCAATCTCAACCAAATTAAATTTCTTATTCACAATTTCCAATCTATAAAATACATCCTTACCTTCAGCAGACAGAGAAACAACATCCAAAACATTAACAGGAAAATTCTCATCATGTCGAACCTTATTGTTAATCTTAACCATTCCACCCAAAGTCATAATCCTAACTTCCTTTCGAGTCTTAGCAATATCCAAAACATCTCGAAGCAAAAACAACAAACTAATTCCTTTACTAACTCCATGACTAGGCACAGCTACAAATCTTTTCCTCTTACCTTTACGCGGAACAGGCCACGTCTTCGGCATTTCAGTTTTCTTTATATGAGCCATTATTCTTTTTTCTCCTTAACTATTTTTTTAACAACCTTCTTAACCTTTGCCTTTTCTGTCTTCTTCTCTACTTTCTCCTCGACAACATCAACTTTTTCAGTTGCACTAGTTTCAGCCGCCTTCCGCCTTCCGCCTTCCGCCTTCCTTAGACGCCTATTATCAGAAGTGTCTAAGATTATAATCTTAACCTTAGACGGGTGAAACCAAGTAACCATCTTCTCTCCACCAACCTTACTTCTCTGAATACCTTCAACTTGTAACCGAGTATTCTTAACATCAACAATTCCAACCTTTCCCTGCTTCCCACTAAACTTCCCTCGCATAATCTTAACCTCGTCACCCTTTCGAACCTCAATAGTCTTCCGCCCATACTTCTCCTTCAAAGCTTTATCCAAAGGCGAACCCATAAACTTTCTCTTAATATGATTCGGCGCATTCGCTCTAAACTTAACTTGCTTTCTAGGTTGAACACTTTTGTTCCAAGATTTATTAAATTCAGCTTTCATCAGTAAACTCCCCCCGCAATCTTAGCAACTTCTCTCCATCTCTCCTGAACCTCACGAGCAACCATTCCCTTAATCTGCGTCCCCTTAGGATTCCCCTTATCATCCTTCAACAAAGCAACAGCATTATCCGAAAAACAAACTCGCTCTCCAGTATTCCTAAGCCATGGCTTCCTCTGTCTAACAAGAACAGCATCAAAAATCTCTCCCTTCATCTTAGGATCTCCCTTCCTAACCGAAACCTTAACTTGATCCCCAATCTTAGCATAAGTCATTCTACCCTTACTAGTCTTACAATGCTTAACTCCAACAATCTTACAAATCCTAGCTCCCGAATTATCACAAGCCTCTAAGAGACTACCAATATTCAAAGACCGAGTAGCCCTAGCACTCACAGCCTTCATGCCTTCACCTCCAATTTCCTAACAACCTTAGCAACAACAAAATGAATCATCTTCGAAATCGGCCTAGTTTCCGCAATCTCAATCAAATCCCCAACAGCAACGTCCATCTTCATACAATCAGGAAGTCTCGCATGAACCTTAGTCTTTCGCTTCTCATACCTTTCATATTTAGGCAACTTAATCATACGCTCAAACTGAATCGTAACTCGTCCAGGCAAAACCTTGATAACCTCTCCTTGAAACACACGACCTCTCATCTTCAACTTCTTATCGCCGTGCTTAGGACAAAGTCTATCTTTACATTCAACTACTTTCTCTTCCATTTTCTTTTCCTGTTTTTTTACCATTTTAATCTTTAATCATTTCCTCATTAAATCCTTCCGAAACCAAAATCGGTTTAATGAAGCCCTTGTGATTTCCTTGCAATTCGATTTGTTTGTTTTTCATCGTCCCACCGCAAGCTCGTTTTTCCTTGAGCCTCTTTGCGATGGCTTTAATGTCAACACCGTCGTCGAATCCCGAAATTATCGTGTTAACTTTTCCAAAGCGTCTCTTCTCAGTTCGCACCTCGATGTTTTGTTGTGTCTTAGCAATCTCTCCACAAACACAAGCAGCCTCGGGCAAACCACACTTAGGGCAAATTTCCACTTAACGACTACCCTCCACTGATTTAGCTGAATTTTCCATAGTTAAAAGTCGCGCAATTTCCTTTTTAACCCTTCCTCTCTTCGTCGGACTCTTCAACAATTCAATCTTCAATTCCTTAACTTTCTTAGAAATCTCTTTCTCGCTCAAAACCTTATTCTCTTTCGCCATTAGTTCTTAACCCTCCGTTTAGCTTTCTTCTTAACTGTCTCTTCAACTTCTTCAAGCGTAGCATTCTTCCTAATCTCTTCAAGCAAAGCTTCATTAATAATAATCTGGTCAGGCATTCGAACTCCAGGCGCCAAAATAGCAACCTTAATCCCAACAACACCTTGCTTAGTCTGAGCAATAGCCTCTGCTCTATCAACCAACTTAGAAGCATCTCCAGTTTTCTTCAAATAACCAAAAGTAAATCTCCAAGTTTTAGCTCGGTCACTAGGCAACTTCCCAGCAACAACAATCTCAGCACCAAGAGCTCCGCCATTCTTAATCCTTGAAAGAGCCCGATAACTCGAAGCCTTATATTTCGAAGAACCAAATCTTTCAAGCGTAACAGCAATATCATCAGCAACAAGTTGCGCATCAAACTCAGGATGAGCAATCTCATCAATATCAACATGCGGATTTTCCATCCTAAATCGCTTCTTCAAAATCTCAGTCAATTCGCTAATCTTCTCGCCCTTCCGACCAATAATCCAACCAGGCTTATGACTAGAAACAACAATTCTTTCTCCAACAGGTGTATACTCAATCGTAACTCTCGAAACCCTTCCCTTCCCAAACATTTTCTTTACAAACTGCTTAACATTATATTCATCCTTTCTTACTCCCACAAATTTCTTCTCTTCCATATTATTTCTTCGCCTCCTCCTTAGCTTTCTTAGATTCCATCATCTTAACCTTATCCCGAATCTCAATATGAATATGCGCCCTCTTAGCTTTTCTTCCAGCCTTCCTAAAAGGTCGACTAGCTCGATCACTCTTGGCAATCGAAACAATAGGATTCTCAATTCCAGCAACAACAGCATTAGCTCCAGCCTGCTTTACAATTTCCATAACACTCTTACAAGCATTCTTAGGAAAACGACCACCAGCCAAACCTACACCCTTTCGATGTCCAACTTCCAAAGAAGTCATAGGAACCGGTCTCTTCTCATCAATAACAGCTTGCAAACGTTTCACTGCCATCTCAGGAGATTTCCCTAAAATAATTCGACAAATAAACTTACAATGCTTAGGAGAAATCTTCATACTAAATCCATTCGCAATCGCAACATCTCGCTTAACAATTTCAACTTTCTTTTTAGGCCTAACGGTTTCTTTCTTAGTTTCAACTTTCTCATTTTCCATTTTCTTTTCTTCTACCATTATTTCTTCGCTTTCTTCTTACCCAAAGAAGTATGTTTAGCTATTTTCCTAGTCATCGAAAACTCTCCTAATCTATGACCAAGCATTTCCGAAGTAATCAATATCTTCATAAATTCCTTTCCATTATAAACCCCAATCGTCTTATCAAGCATTCTCGGCACGATAACAATTGTCCTGTCATGAGTCTTCATCATCTT
>JAHITY010000068.1 GCA_018817165.1 Candidatus Omnitrophota bacterium | reverse complement strand
GAAAATGCATAAATTTATGGCTTTTAGCTGATATCCGAAGAAGGCAAAAACTTTATCTCAAAATAAATTACTGACTTCGAATATATTTAACCAAAACTATTTAAAAATAATATGATTTTTTTAATTCTCGGTCAGCCTGTTTAACCCTGACAATCAAGTAGATTAAGGAGAAATATGAAGAAATATATAATGGTAGGAATTTTTTTTGTTACTAGTTTAACTATTAATAATGCCGTGGCTAGCCAGATCAAGGATGGCGTTGGGACTTATTCGCTCCCAGACAGTTCAGTCTATAATGGTGAATTTAAAAACGGATTATTCAATGGAAAAGGGACCTTGAACTGGAGAAATGGGAATAAATATGAAGGTGAATTTAAAGACGGATTGATGGAAGGTAGAGGGGTTGAGACGCAAACAAATGGATACAGATATGATGGTGAGCTTAAAGATGGATCAGCTGATGGTAGAGGTGTTTTGACTTATGCCGATGGTTCAAGATGTGAAGGCGAATTTAAAAATGGTGTTATTGATGGCAAAGGAGTATTTACTTGGACTTATGGATCAAAATATGAGGGTGAATTTAAAAAAGGTATGGCTGATGGCAAAGGTGTGATGTTCATCTTTAATGGCGATAAATATGAGGGGGAGTTTAAGAAATGGCTTATGGTAGGTAAAGGTGTTTATACCTGGGCAGATGTGAGCGGGGACGTTGTTTGATAAATTGATTTATTTAAATAGTGAAAAAACTAAAAGAAATAAAGGGGATGGGTTGGTTTTGGTAAACCATGAAAATTGCTTAAGAAAACAGTTAATAGCTTATGGCTAATGGTCAATAGTAAAAAACTATAAGCTATGAAAAAAAAGGGACGGTTCTATTTAATGTATGAGTAGGGAAAACTCTATGAGAAAAGTTATATTAAAAATTATTAGAAGTGGTTTTATTTTAATACTATTCGTTGGGATTCTTAATATTGGGGGAACAATGTGGGCGCAAGAAAATCCAAAAGCATTTCAGGGATTAAGGAATCAGTTAATAAACACGAAATTTGAAGATTTAAACATCCCAGAAGAATCTCTGGCAGGAAAAAATAAAATCTGGGCAGTACTGATGGAAACAGGTTTTAAAAAAGGGTCTTTTACCCTTGTTTCTATTATTACAGGAGATGCGAGTATTTATTTTTCTAATGGGGGAGGCATAATTGGCGGTATAGGTCATGAAAATGTGGCTAAATCTGCCATAAGTATGGTAAAGACAGCGGATAATTTTTTTGAATCTGCACAAAAAACAACAAGCTATCCTCTTCCTAAAGAGGGCGAAACAGTATTTTATTTTTTAACAACTGCGGGTGTTTATACAGCTGAAGCACCGGAAAATGATTTGGGAGAGAAAAGGCATCCGCTCTCTGCATTATTCTATGCCGGGCAAAATGTTATTACTCAATTAAGAATAATAGACGAAAACGCAAAAAATAGTAAGAAAGTTATGCCTTCATTAATTGTTGCTGCTTCAAGTGGTGAAGCAGAATCTGTTCAGCAAATGATTAATAAAGGAGAAAATATTGATATTACTGATGAAACAGGTCTTACCCCTTTGATGGCCGCTTCGTTCTTGGGGGATTCAAAGATTGTTGAAATTATTTTAAAGGCTGGTGCTAATATAGAACAAAAAGATAATGAAGGACTTACTGCTTTAATGTTTGCATGTAATGCTGGAAAATTAGATGTAGTAAAAATCCTATTAACTGGCAATGCGGAGATAAATGCTAAAGATAAAGATAATTCAACGCCGATAATGTTTGCTGCTCAGTATGGATTTGATGATATTGTGGAATTGTTACTCTCTAAAGGGGCTGATCCGATATTTAAAGGAAATCACGGAATGACTGCTATTGATTTTGCAAAACAAAATAAACAAATATCTACAGTTGTTATATTAGAAGAAGGAAAAATTAGGGGCAGAGTTAAAGAATAAAGGCGGCGGGGCTGAACTGTTTATAAAATTTAGTGGATGATAGGAATAAAAAGTGTTGTATAGGGTGAAGAAGTTTTCCCCTTTGGAATTTTATCGCAGAGGGTCTTTGATGGAGGGGATTTGTACGGAGCCAGGACGGCGGAGCGCCACTTAGACAGGATGTCTTGTTGGCGTGAAGGCGCGCTTGTTTTGCGTGCCGAGTGAATCACCGGAATCATCTTACTTGCTGAACCCCAAAAAGAAGCCCATCGCATAAAATTACAGTGGGGCGTGTTTTTATTGCATGGCATGGCAAAACAATGCCATGAATACTTTTTCCTAGTGAAAAGAAAAGAAGGGGATCTAAGTTGAATGTTGCAGGAAAAATAAGAATAAATGGGATAGCGGCCTTTGTATAGTATTAATGAAGTTTCTTTGATAAACTATTAAAGTATCTATGAATTCTGACCGTTGTGTATTAAATGTTATATGATAAACAATAATAGGATATTATGAACAATAAAAAAACAATTATCTTTATGCTCTGCATTTTAGCATATGGAATTAAATTTTCTAATTCCCAAATACTTGATCCATACGATATCAAGAAGGTTGCCTTCTCTGCTAAAGAAAAAAATGAATCAGAACAATTACGATCAGATGAAAATTTTGAAAGAACTTATAAAGCAGAAAATAAAGCAAAAGAATTTATAGATATTTATGGGGATAAAAAACAGTTTAATTTTTGGGGAAAATTATTTTCTCACTATCCCCCCCTACACTTTGATGGATCGGATGAATTAGTTGAATTAATTGAATTAGATCAAAGCATATCGAAAAATGCTATTGACGCGTTAAATCAGAAAGACTTTGCAAAATTTGCAGCTCTTTTTGATAATAACCTATTGAAATCTTCAAAAATAGAAGCTGTCGCTAAAGAGTTTGCAGAAACCTACGGAATAATTAAGCAATTTAAATTTTTAAAAGCAACATTTTTTTATTATGATGCAACAACATCCATGCACTTTGTATTTTTTTATGAAATTTCTACTTCTAAGCTAAATAAAAATATTTTGCAATTTTCAATGCATAAAAAAGGTACTGAATTAAAACTACTAGGATTTGGAATTGTTAGTAAAACAATAACAGTCAAAAATAATTGAAATTTATAACAAGGCTATTCACCTAACTGGTGAGAATAAGGGGGCAAGTCTCTATTTGACTACATGCTTTTTATCTTAGGAATGAGGTTTCCCCCTTTGGAATTTTATTGCTGAGGGGCTTTGATGGATGTAATATTTAATTAACAATTGGTTATTTCGTGGCTGGAAAAAAGGGAGCACAATACTTAATTATACGGGGACGGGTTGTTTTTGGCAAACCATAAAATTTGCTTCCCCGAAAAAATGCTGCGGGACAGGGTGTATGAGCTTCGATAATCTTAAAGGAAATGTAAATAAGACAAGGAGATGGGATGAGAAATTTTCAGAAAGTATTATTTATAATTGCTCTTTTATTTTTATCAACACAAACATTTAGGCATGTTTATACTAAATGGTTTGAACCAAAAGAATCTATATTAGTGAAATATAATGAAGATGTTGAAAAAGATATAGCAAAATCAAAAGATATTAAGGAGCTTTTAGCTCTTTACGATAATGCTTATAAGAAAGTTAAAGAGTATGAAAAAAATACTGAAAATATAGATCATGATAAAATGTATCATGAGGAACCATATAAAACCGAAAGAACTCTCAAGCAAGCAATTGAAAAGTGGGAAGAGGATAATTTAGAAATTCAAAAAATGAGATTTTTTTGGTTTTGCGGATTTTTTAGTATATTAATCGGTTTTATTGTTTATGCATTTATTGAGCAATGGGTGGGGATTGTAGGAATTATTACAGGGTTCTTAGAAATGATCTTTTGGACATGCCCAACCATTTTTGGCTTTTTTGGTCCACGATTTCAGTTTGACAAATTACTCAATAATAAATTAATTTTTTCTGTTATTTCTTGGATATTATTAATAATTGTGTGGCTTTTGCTTTACAAATTCCCCGGGAAACAAAATAGGGACAGACACCTTTAATTGAAGCTAAAAGGGGCAGGAAGAAGGTTTCCCTTTGGAATTTTATTGATTTGTACGGAGCTAGAATAGCTCATGGCTCATAGACAACTCAAAAGGGTTTATATTTACTGTTATAATAAAAATAAAATCAAGGGAATACACAATGATAATATCTCTGATTCTTGCGCATCCAAATAAAGAAAGTTTTAACCACGCTATAGCAGCTAAAGCTATGGAGGTATTGAATTATAATGGGCATATTGTTAATTTTCATGATTTACATAAGGAAGGGTTTGATCCGATATTGCCTTATGAAGAGTTCTTGAAGGATTCTTGTGTAGCTCCTGCAATTAAAAAACATTGCGAAGAGATTTCGGTTGCAGATGGAATTATTATTGTTCACCCTAATTGGTGGGGGCAGCCGCCGGCTATTCTTAAAGGATGGGTAGATAGGGTTATTAGACCCGGTATTGCTTATGAGTTTAATGAAGGTGATGAAGGTGAAGGCATACCAAAGGGTCTCTTAAAAGCAGATTCAGCAATTGTATTCAATACTTCAAATACGGAATCTAAAAGAGAAGCCAAAATGTTTGGTGATCCTCTTGAGACAATATGGAAAAATTGCATTTTTGGCTTATGCGGCGTTGATAAATTTTACCGAAATATGTTCAATATTATTGCTGTTAGTAATGATGAGCAAAGAAGAGCTTGGTTAAATAATGTAGAAGAAATGATCAATGATATTTTCCCCAAAGGATAAAGGGGGCAGGTCTGAACTATTGATAAAATTGGATGGAAAACTAAGGTGAAAAATGAAAAATAAAACTATTTTATGTTTAATGATCGGATTAGGTATTATCTTGGGGGCGGCTGGTAGTGGCTTGGCTCAGGATATGGAAAAGCATAATTATATGCCGGAAGGTGGGTATGTTGCAAGTGAACAGACGGCGATAAGTATTGCAGTGGCGGTGTGGGTTCCGATTTATGGGCAAGAGAATATTGAGAATGAAAAGCCTTATAAGGCAATATTAAAAGATGATGTTTGGTATGTTTCCGGCTCGCTTCCTGAAGGATGGCTGGGTGGAGTAGCAGAAGCAGAAATTGATAAAAAAACAGGAAAAATATTAAGAATCTCACACGGAAAATAAAAAATTTTGACGAGATTTAAAGTTTTTGCTGATTCCTAAACCCTAATCGCTATACGCTAAACGCTGATTTTATAAGTGGGGACGTTGTTTGATAAATTGATTTATTTAAATAGTGAAAAAACTAAAAGAAATAAAGGGGACGGGTTGGTTTTGCTAAACCATGAAATTTGCTCAAGAAAATAGTCAATAGCTCATGGCTAATGTTCACTAGGAACTAGTTAAAAGTAGAAAGTTATAAAGTGAGAAAGTTGAAAAGCTTTTGTCAGGTTTAATTACAACTTTATAAACTTTATACTAGATTAGT
>JAHITY010000067.1 GCA_018817165.1 Candidatus Omnitrophota bacterium | reverse complement strand
TGAGAGGATTGTTGTTAACCACCCGGAAGCAGAAGTTTTCTATAACTTCCCCATAATAAACGACAAAGGCAGAACCTCAAAAAGTGAAGTTCTGCCCATGTTACAGTTTGGCTCCCCCGCGAGGACTCGAACCTCGGACAAGCTGGTTAACAGCCAGCTGCTCTACCAACTGAGCTACAGGGGAACAGATATTTTTCCTGCTATTAAATCTTGTATAAAACTATGACTCTTTTGCTTTTTTATAAATCGCTCTGCTTTTACTGCCTTGCTTCGCGTATCATATACTTTGTTAAAAACTAATTCAATATCTTTATTTCGTTTACCAAAACTTGTATATCCAGACAGGTGATATTTTATTCTCTTTTTTAAATTACTTGTCTGACCTACATAATAACGCTTTGTTGACTGACTTATAAGTATATATAACGTATACATGTCTATGCGCTATGCCGAATGAAGCTCTACTTTCACAACCCTCTTCGGCATCCCGATGTGTTTCATCTTGGGGTTCCTCTTTCGGGACAGGGGAACAAATATTTTTTATTTAACTATTATTCAATCTCTTCGGTCTTAACAGTAAAACTTCCGAGTAAAAAGCTGATTATTGTAGCGCTAGCAAAAATACCGATAAACCCATTAATCGTGGAATTCAAGGCAATATTAACAATTGCTGCTAACCAACCGCCTACTGTATTTGTAAGCAATGCGCCGAAAAAATTACCAATAAAGGACACAATTGATAAAGTTATAGCTAGCATTACAAATAATCCGATATTTTTCCAAAACAACTGTTTTGTAAAGGCTATGCCTTTTTTCAAAGATACGATAGCTTTTCCATCTTCGATTACTGCAAAATACTGACCAATAAGCAAAGGGATTGCCACTAAAAAAGCTGCGATAATTGTAATTAGTAAAACAATTCCACCCATGGCATTAAAAAATACATTATTCCCACCGCCCATGGCAATACACAATCCAGTTAAGAATGCACCAGCAAACCAAAGAACAACTGTTACAGCTCCTCCGATGCAATTTATCGCTAATAAGCGTACAAAATATTTCGTACAGTTTCCAATAAAAGCGCTCAAATTAATCTGCTTTGTTTTTATCTGACCATATACTGCAGAAAAAATTCCACCTTCCATGAAAATCCATAAAAGAAGTAATATTGGAAATAATACTAATAGTGTTCCTGTTATTGCTGTAATTTTTTCAGGCGTCGGGTTTACACCAATGACCGTTAACATGCCTAAAGCCGTAACAAAATTAAAACCAACTATTGCAATTACTAATGCTGTTGAACCTTTTAATACTTCAAAACCTTTTTTGAATGATTCGAACACTCCCATATTTACTCCTTTGTCTGTGGTCGAAAAAATACACCTATTGTAAAAAGAAATTTTAGCAAGAATGTACGACATTGTCAAGAAGTAACTTCTCTTCGCCCTGCTAATGCTTCTAAAATTGTTGCCTGATCAATATGCCCCAGGTTGCTGCCGACTGGGATCCCCCGGGCAATTCTCGAAACTTTTATTTGTAAAGGCTGCAAAACCTGCTTAATATATTGAGCGGTTGTTTCGCCTTCACGGCTAGAACTAGTTGCGATGATAATCTCATTAATACTTTCTTGCTTTAGACGATAAAATAGCTTTTTAAACGATAAATCACTAGGACCTGTGCCCTCAAGAGGAGAAAGCTTGCCTCCTAAAACATGATATAATCCCTTATAATACCCTGTACGCTCGATAACCATAACATCCTGCGCGTCTTCAACAATACAAATAGCCTTATCTCTTAAATGCTTATTTTGACAAATTGAACATAAATCAGTCTCAGAAAAATAATTACAAAGATTACACTTTTTAGTATATTCTTTGGCATTCATAATCGCATCTGCTAATGCCTTAGAACGCGCAGCCGGAGCTTTAAGCAGTGACAAGGCCATTCTTTCTGCTGATTTAGGCCCGATTGTCGGGAGCTTTGACAATTCCTTAATCAAATCCTCTAAAGATTTTGTATATCCTGCCATAAGATAGCTCTTAGCTCATGACTGATAGCTCATAGGCAAACAGTCCATGGTTTAAAGTTATTATTATAAATAATTAGTTACGCTTCTTTGTTTATTTTGTATTAAGTATCACGTTAAAAACACTACTAGTTGCTTTTCCTAAATCTTAACTGTTGAATATCAGGACATCGTTTACCCAAGTTAGCGAGTAAGAATATCATGACATCGTTTACCCTAACGTTCTAATTGAGAAAGGTCCAACGATGTTTTTGGTAAAGAATATTCTAGCTCTTTGATTAGTTTTTTATTATTATAAACAAATAGTTTTTCTTGTTCAGTATCAATAGTAGCCCAAACGTATTCATAAACTACAGACATGGGCATGGGAAATTGTTCTCCGTTTATATCAAGAGTACGGTTACTGCGAATAAACCGAATAAAGTGTACAAAACCATCAGTAATAGTTAGAGTCTTTGGAATTGTAAAGTTTTTTGATAACCGTTTTATATTTTTTGATACTTGTTGCATGGGTGTTTTTCCATGCATGGTGCTGTATCTGTGATTGTGCATATGAAATTGTTCAAAAGATAGAGCTTTTTGGCAGAGATAGCGAAAGTTTTTAAAGGACTGAGCTCGAAAAAAAGTTTTATCAAAAAGATTATTGAAACGTTCGATAATGCCATTGCGCCATGGTTCCCGTATAGGAATAAACAATGGTTGAACGTGGAGTTTAAGGCATAAACGAACAATAAGACCAAATGAATGCGGATGCAAATGGCTGCCCAGATTTGCTAAAGTATTATCCATTTGCAGATATGTTGGAATACCAAGTGTTTGCCATGCTCGAATGAGTGATTGGGCAACTTCAACCCTTGTTTGGCGGCGTTTTGGATTTACTAATGTTCTACGGTCAAAAGCATCATTAATATTGATCGAATAGAAACGTCCGTCAGATTTAAGGTGACGGGGTCCAACAATATCCATTTGGTGTAGGAAGTTACTTTTTGTAATAGCAAGAGCTGGATAGTCTTTATTTTTTGATACGTATTTGGGACGTTTACGGGTGAGATGATTACGACTAATAATACGGTTAATAGTTGCCGGAGAAGGTAATTTCGTTCCTTTTTTACGTAACTGCCAACAAATGCTATCAGCACCTATTTGGGCGTAAAGAGTTTCTTCTAAACTTTGGCGTTGTGCTATTATTACTTGTTCCATTTTTGGATCCGTTTTATTTGGACTATTATGTGGTTTGCGTGATTGGTCTGTTGACCAATCATCGGCTTCGTTTTGAAAGCGTTTGAGCCATTTAAAGAACCACTGTTTAGTTTTATTTAAACTGGTATAGATTGCTTTTGGTAATTCACCGTTTTCATAACGTTTAATTGCTAATTCTCGCAATGATTTTTCGTCCATACTGAATTCCTCCTTGGAACTCAGTATAAAACCTATCAGGGTAAACGATGTCCTGATATTTTTGGGTAAACGATGTATAGATATTTATCAGCTACAAGCTAAGTCCTGCTTCAATCGGGGGTAACAATTCTTCCCTTAAAAACATCAATGGCGGATTGAATAACATCATCCATACTTGATTCATTTTCTTCATCCGGATCAATTAATCCAAAACCCTCATCCAGATCAACTTCAACATCATTATTTTCAACCAATACCTCTTGAGCCACTCTTTCTTGTCTGATTAAATCAAGACGAACCTCCCGGTCTAGAAATTCGCTAGCTGCTTGTTCAATAATCTTTAGATTTTGGCTTTCAATTAAATTTTCTCGATGAAACTCACAAGCATCAGGAAATCCGACCTCGACTTTATTGTTGTGAATATTTACCGGCCGCCCCTCAGCCAAATAGACTCCCAGTGTTATCTTTTGTTTTTTTACATTTTTAATAATTTGCGGCCAAGCCTTGCAAACTACATCGAGACTCAAAGATGCAGCTGAATTTCCAAAACCACCTGGATGATCAATACTCGAAGGATTAATTGACGGCGGAGAGCTCCTGATATCATTTGCCTTTTTCGGAAAAATAGCCGGCTTTTCATAGCTCACTGCATCCGTTGCGCTCTTATTAAAATAAGCTTTTGCCGCAACGGCTTTATGGTTTACTGGCGATTTAGCGGCAGCATCGCTAGAAACATTTTTTTGACTATTTCCCAGTTTAAGCTCTAAATCATTTAGCTTTTTTAATAATTTATTTGCCGGTAATAAACCATCCTGCCGAGATATTTTTATCAATGCCATTTCAAGAAATAAACGAACCATCCCTTGGCGCTTCATCCGTTCTTGAGCTTGTAATAATACGGTAAGACAATATAAAATATTATCCAGTTCAAATTTAATACTTTGCTGTTTTAATTTTTGCTTATCTTCTTGCGGTAATGTGACTAATTTTTCATTATCACATTTTAACATCATCATATCCCTAAAATGATCTATAAATGATGATATAAGCTGCGCAGCATCCTTGCCCGACTCTAATAATTCATCAATTAGCGCTATATTATCGGCAAGATATGCCGCAGACATCTGATCAACTACTTTAAAAATAGCATCTTTGGAAACAAGCCCCAAAACAGCATTAACTGAATCAAGTGTGATTTGTCCAATACTAAAACTATTTAACTGATCAAGAATAACCTCAGCATCACGCAAACTGCCGTCCGAACTTTTAGCAATAGCATATAAAGCATCTTCCGCGCATTGTATCTTTTCCTCAGCAATCAACTTTTTAAGCTTAACGATAATCCCAGCAGTAGTAATCTTGCGAAAATCAAATCTCTGACAGCGGGATAGAATAGTCGGCAAAACTTTATGCGGTTCGGTTGTCGCAAAAATGAATTTAACATGGGCCGGCGGCTCTTCCAATGTTTTAAGTAAAGCATTAAATGCTTCGGTTGTTAACATATGCACTTCATCTATAATATAAATCTTAAACCGGCTCGAGGAAGGGGCAAATTTTACATTCTCACGCAAAGTCCTAATTTCATCTATTCCTCTGTTAGACGCGCCATCGATTTCTAAGACATCTAAACTGCTGCCTTTAGCTATCGCAAGGCATGAATCACATACATTGCAGGGCTTAGCGGTTGGTCCTTTTTTGCAATTCAAGGCTTTTGCTAAAATTCTGGCTGTAGATGTTTTCCCAATCCCTCTTGATCCGGAAAATAAATAAGCATGCGCCAAATTATCCTGCTCAATCGCATTGGTTAAAGTTGTCGCAATATGCTCTTGATCGATTAATTCATCAAAATCTTTAGGTCTATATTTACGTGCATATGCTAAATGAGCCACAATAATTATCTCCGATAATTTAATTACTAATTACAAGTTACGCATAACAAATTAAAAGCCAATCAATAAAAAACATTCTTTTAACATATAAAAAATTTTAACAATACATTCAACTAACCGCTATACGCTGTTATTTAACCCCGCCTTCCGCGGGATTAAATTCGGCCTTATAACTTAAATCCGCTATCGCTCTTTAAGTTATGGCCTCATTTAATATGCAAACTTTACTATATATATTATATACGCAAAATAACAACTGATGAATATTATACCTTCATTTCTCGTTATTTCACAATCCTTGCGAGTAAAAAGATAAATCATCAAAGCAAAAATAATAACCAATGGCATTGTTACCATTTTAGTCTGAACATCAATGGTCAAAGGATTGATCATCGAAGAAAAGCCTAAAACCCATGAAATATTTAATATATTGGCGCCAATTATATTACCCGCGGCCAAATCACCCATTTTTTTTCTACTGGCAATAATTGCCGTAACCAGCTCAGGCAATGAAGTCCCCACCGCAATCATTGATACACCGATCACAATCGCTGGAACTTTAAAAAACTCCGCCACCGCTGTTCCTGAAGGAATAATTGCATATTTTGCCGCAATTACCACGCCAGCGGCGCCAACTACAAATTTCACAATATCTTTTCTGATTGTTTTTAGCGATCCGGTTCTTTGCTTAGCATTATGGTTAGCTTTTAAATGGCGTCTAACCACAAATACAAAAAACCCAACCATCATTAATGTTAAGATAAAACCATCAGCAAAACTCAGCATTCCATCCCACATCAGGATCAATAAACCCACGCCAATCACAAAAAGAAATTTTAACTCTTGATTAACTGTTTGCTGGCTTAGCTTTACAGTTCCTATAACCGCGGCAATACCTAAAATTAGTCCGATATTAGCCAAGCATGAACCAGTGGCATTGCCAACAGCAATCCCTCCGACATGCATATATGATGAAATTGCGGATACAGCAAATTCCGGCATTGTGGTGGCCAGACTAACAATAGTTAACCCCACAATACTGCGAGGTATATTAAAAAAAGCGGCAATTACCTCTGAAGCGCTAGTAAACAAATCGGCGCTTTTTATAATAACAAAAATTCCCACAAAAAGAATTATAAGATCCTTATAAATACCCAATTATTCTCCCTCAGGAATGTAAAAACAAAAACACCCAGACAAGTGTTTGTATAAGCATGTTTAACCTGCTTTAATATTATCGCAAACAGTCTCTAAAGTCAATCTTGTTTAAATGTTTATCTGACCAGTTATTATTTAATTTTTTTATATTTACAATTGCTTTTTAAAAGCATTTCTTCGCAATTACTAAATAGCTTATTTTTACCTTCTCTTGCCGATAAATAAAGATGTTACCCATCCTGAAATAAAACCAATTAATACTGCTATCCCGATTATCATTGCCCGGCTTGTAGAAAAAGACCAAAATAAAAATGAGACTTTTAGCGGTGTTTGATTTTGCATAATAAAAATCAATAATAAACCAACCAATCCTGCCGCTACACTAATTTTCCAATTCATAAAAACTCCTTTTCTGTTAAAAACTTTTCTTAAACTTTAGCCACAAATTAGCTTCCCCGTTTTGATTCAAGTTTTCTTTACTCCCATTATTTATTGTTTTTTCCGCTTCCAAAGAAAACGACTTTGATATCTTTTGATCAATTCCCAATTTCTGACTGACATTCTCATTTTCCGGCTTAACCCCTGTTTGTTCAACGCCATAGCTAATTCCAGTTGAGCTGGAAATTTCCTTGGTTACTTGCGCTTCTTTTGTCTTGCCGTCATATTTAATTGATACGCTATCGACCCCAAGCAATTTAGCAATTCGCTTGCCCGCTGTACCAAAAACAAAATAATCAAATAAATCCGCGGACAACTCAGGACTAATTCTGCTGTTTTCCAAACTGCCGGATATGCCTTTCCATGTTTGATTGGTAGCCAGCATAACAACCAACTTATCCTTTGCTAAAACAGGCTCAGAATTTAATCCTATTTCCGGATTTTTAACATCGCCTTTGACAATAATACTGATTTTTGTTTTTTCAACAACCGCATTCCCCGAGATATTCATAACCGGCTGCATCGGATCCTGCATAAAAACCATACTGCTTTCCTGTAATTTAACTAAAGCTGTTTTCTTACCCGACAATTCACCTGACTTAAAATTAATTTTACCCGTAAGCTTTAACTCTTTCGAAACATCGCTAAAATTTAAATTAAAAGCAACCGGACAATTTCTCATCACAAACTGATTCCATTTTAATTCGCGAACAAAAAGAGTCCCTGATATTATCGGGCTAAATAATTGCCCCTTTATTTTAATATCACAATCTTCAATTATTCCAGAAATGTTTTTTACGTTCTTTATCGCAGGTAAAAGATCAAATAGAGCTCGAACATGCAATAATTTAGAATAAACCGAAACATCAAAACTACTGTTTCCATAAGTACCGTAAACAAGAACAGTATCAATGCTCGGCAAAAACAATCTGGCATTCTGCACCTGAATATTTAAGCCATCAAGACTTAAGCTATCTAAGCGGGCATCAAGCTGTTGTATTTTAACAATACTCCCTTGAGGAAAAATTTTTATATTATTAAGCTCAAGATTGTGATATGTAATGCCCTGCGCCAGATTCCCCTGCGTGGCAGCAACCTTTAATTCATCTGTTTGGGCATAATGCCTCGTTCCGAAACGAGTAAGCATCAGCGCGCCGGATTTAGTAAAAATAAACAAATAAATCAGCCCGATCATCATGACCAAGCCCAAAGCAAAAACAATTCCTATTTTATTCAATTTAAATTTAAGCACATTATTCAATTCATTCTTGATTATACTGTTTACACTCAATGGTATTTTTCCCATTTTTCTTAGCAATATACATTAGCGAATCTGCTTTATTGATTATTTCCGCTAAGGTCCCGGGATTCGAAATATTGGTTATCAGTCCAAAACTAAAGCTAACTGGCCAAGCCTTTTCCCGCACTTTAACATTCAAGCACTCTTTTATTCTTTTTATTGTCTCTAAAGCTTTATCATTATCTGTTTCCGCCAATAATATTGCGAATTCATCACCAGCCAGACGGGCAATCAAATCAGTTTTCCGCAATAAACTTTTTATTGTCTCAGCAATAGTTTGTAAAAGCAAATCCCCGGTTTTATGGCCGAAATTATCATTAACTTTTTTAAAATTATCCACATCCATATATGCCAGACTGAACATCCGATTATGTCTTTTCGCTCTTTCTATTTCCATCTCAGCTAATTCATAAAAAAATCTTGAATTCGCTACTGAGGTTAAATAATCTGTGCGCGAAACTTTTTTTTCAAACTCTAAGGCAATTTTTAACTTTCCCAGCAAACTAACTACTATTAAAAAAAATCCCAGGCGGATAATCGCATTCCAAATAAGAATCGACAGATTAAACTCCTGACCTTTGTCTGCCATGTTTACATCAAACCATACCAAGATACTAAACAAGGCAAACACTATCCCATGCTCCTTACTCACATACCAACATACCAAGGCAATCGGCAATAAATAAAATAAAGACAAACTGATTTGATATCCGGTTAAATAATCAATTAACCCGATAAATACAATGAGAGTTCCGCCCAAAAGCAATATCCCCGAACGCGGCATTCTTCGCAAAACCTGTAAAATATTTTCTATAGCCATTTTTTCCTTTTAAAAAACATTATCATTCCCGCAGCTACACACAACATCACTGCCCACACACCCGCGTAACCATATTTCCATCCCAATTCCGGCATATTCCATGGTGACGCTTCGCGACTAAAATTCATTCCATAAATCCCGGCAATAAAAGTCATTGGTATAAATATTGTAGCGATCATTGTTAAAACCTTCATCACCTCATTCATTTTATTGCTCAAACTAGACATATAAATATCAACCATCCCGGAAATCATATCGCGAAAAGTTTCAATTGTATCAATAACCTGTATAGTATGATCATACAAATCTTTTAAAAATATGTGCGTCTGACGTTTTATCAGTGCTGATTCCCCGCGCTCTAAACCGCTGACCACCTCACGCAAAGGCCAGACTGATTTACGCAGATAAATCGCGTCGTTTTTCAGCTTATGGATTTTTTGCAACATGTGCGGATCAGGATTAATTACCAAGCCTTCCCCCATCAGCTCTATTTTATCCCCCATTTTTTCTAATACAACGTAATAGCTGTCAACTATCGCGTCCATCAAAGCATAGGCTAAATAATCCGCGCCCATTTTTCTTATCCTGCCCTTGTTATTTCTAATCCGTGTACGGATTGAGTCAAAAACATCACCTTGTTTTTCCTGAAAAGAAATAACAAAATTCTCCCCAAAAATTATACTCACCTGTTCAGAAACAATTACTTTAGCTTTTTCATCAAACATAATCATTTTTAAAACCACAAAGATATGCGCTTCAAAATCATCATATTTTGGTCTTTGACTTGTATTTAAAATGTCTTCTAAGACAAGCGGATGCACTTCAAAATGCTGCCCAAGTTTTTCAATTATTGCAATATTATGCAGTCCATCGATATTAATCCAAGTCATAGTCGAAGTATTTTTAAATGGAAAACAATCCTGAACCTCTTTAACTTCTTTTTCTACCAAATTATTTGGATCATAGTCAATAACCGTAATTTTTACATTATTTTCTTTGGCATCACCAACATACACCAAAGCGCCTGGAGACAATCCCGCAGTTTTCGATATCTTTTTAATAAAACGCGCCATCACAAACCTCCATCGGATTACGAATCATCTTTATGCTGCTAACAATCACAACTAAGTTACTATTATATTTCTTTTTCTTTGGAATAACAAGAATCCTCTGTAAAACAAGCCTTAGCTTAACAACCGTCAAGCCCCAGATCATGGATATTAAGCAGATGAAAAGCTATTAACAATAATAAAGTTATTTCATGCTTTTTATCGCTAAAAGTTTTTAATATTTTAATCAACTTTTTCTCCCGGGATCTAATAAATAAAGCTGTTCGACCCTATTGCCTTTGATATTACCACCTTAACTTCTATAACTCAAGCACTGTTTAATACCGATAATACCAGAAAATCCCCTAACTTTTTACAAAAAAGCTACTCTGCTAGATTTCGAAACAAACACCCTAAATCACAAAAACAACCCTTCACATTTATAAATAACTAATGTTAGCTGTTAGATGGGCACTGTTGGGACACTAAAAACCCTAATATCAATCCAAATGTCTTCTAATATTGAAATCTTTTTTCGTATAGGGTATACTTTAACACTATATTTTAAACACCTTAACGTCAGGGCTTTTTTGCCAAAAATGCAACTGGTAAAAACCCTGAATTATGCGATACATTTAATATAAGTCAATTCATTACCCTATTAAAGTTGCTAAAATGCGGGTTATAGAGTATATCTTTTAACATTTTTAATTTTGCTTAACAGGTTCTGTTTCCCCCAAAGAACCGTAATCATTAGTCTAACAAAACAGGAAGATACTGAAATTGAAGCATAATCATATTTTGCGAAAAATCATCTCGATTATCATAATAGAAGCCATCCTGACCACTTCCGCAGTCTTGGCCAAAGAAATATCACACTTCGACACACTATCCCCTGCTACGTTGATAAACAGCGGCGAATTTTTGCGTTCATTCAAATATGTGGTCACAAATCTGCCCGAGTCAAGCGAAGTAATGCTCCAAGACCCTCAGAACCGCCGTCAATGGAGCGACATAAAAGAAAAACAGCTGATTTGTTGGATAAAAGAATCATTACCCTATACAACACTTCCCAGCGAACATGAAATAGCCGTGCTTTCAGACGAACTCAGCACTGAAAAAAATAAACTGCGGGAAAAACTGACTGGTCTGGTATTTATCCGAAACCATTTTCTCACCCTGAGCAATGACCAATTGACAGAAGCCTTAACCCAGCAGGCAACAACATTAGAATGGAACAACAGTGCGGTCAAGCGCCGATTACACTGGTTTGGCTACTCCCGCTGGGATAGCAAACAAAAACGACAACTCTGGGACTACTTCCGTGATGGAATCACGACCACACAAATCGACATGCTTGCCAATGAATTAGGCAAGCCAGCAGAAGAACTCCAAATCATGCTTGATCTTTATACAAATATTTCCGAAAAATATTTTACACAGGGGTTTGACGCTCTCTGCGTCCATTACGGCTATGCCCGCAATGACGCAAACAGCCGCGCGCTCCTAAGCCTAATCAATACCGAGTTGAAGCTGCATCGCTGGACACAGGATGAAACCCTGTCCTTATTCGCCCGGATGTCCGATGATTTCAGTATCCTGGCCAGAGATTTTGACAAAACCCCTCAAGCCGTAGTGCAAAAACTGCGAGAATTCCCCATTGTCATCAACCGTTTTCTCAAAGCAAAGAACCCCGGCAAAGCAAAAGCCCTCATTGAAGCCATGCTTGCGCACGGTGGCGAACGAGCGATAATAAAAATCGAAAAACTGCTTCTCCCGGAAAAAAACGGCGGATTATCGCAAACCTACCGCGCATTTAAAACAGATCTCTTCCCTATGATTATTGCCGCCTCGTTCGGCAAGGGAAAACCGATACAAACATACCCGCAGGAAGAATTGCGGTACATAAACCCCGATGAGATCAAACAACTCGGACATTTCATGCTCACAGGCAGCATACCGGAGAGTGGAGTATTTTATTTCGGCCAGCGCTGGGGGAAATTCCCCGCCGGACAAAAATTCCAAGCAGAATTTTACAATGGCTTTCCTCGGCGAATATTTTTTGATACTCAAGCTATCGGACAAGTATTCTTTCCGATTATCAACCGCGAAAGCGGGACAATCATCGGAGTCCATACCGGAACCATAACACGCAAGCGGCTTCTCGCATATGGAGATATTGAGACCACGCTATACCTTGGCGATGAAGGACGATTATCGCTGGGCGGCAGCAGTCTGCGGGCTGACGGCAGCATGCCGGACAAACAACTCCCCTGGGGAAAACTGGGAGCAGAATATGCCGGAGAAAAGGCCAAGGTGTTTTTTTCCAAAGGATTGCTCAACCGCTGTGCATCAATGGAATCCAAGCTCACCCAGGATTTCGTACTTATTTGGAAAAAATCCGCACAGCAATATGTTTCCGCTTTTTTAAACCGCTTATGGGAAAAAGAATTAAATCTTCTGGATGAAGACTATGAGATTCATGGTCTCACCCTCAGCAAAGACGGCTCGCTAAATCTCGGTGGACGGGAAGACTGGATCAATTTCGGCTGGCGCTTTGGACACCAAAAAGTCAATATTGATCAATTAATTAAATCCGGGGAAAAAACATTCATCACCAGCGCTCAGGCATTTGATAAAAACAAAGTTCCGCAACGTCGTTCTCTCAGCCTGTTACACGAAGCCATTACCTCTGAGACAGAACAAGGGTTTACCCTAGGGGCTGTCATCGATGTATTCGAAAAAATAAGCAAACGCAAAATGATTTACAACAGCACCCCGCTCAAAACATATTTCGTCAGTAATATCCGGCTCAGCCCTAGCGGTTATCTCGAACACAATGGATACTGGGCCCGTTTTGCAAAGTTCCCGTCGGCACTCGTCGAATTACTGATCATCGATGGCGAAAATACCTATGTCAAATTCTGCAAAGACACTAACGGTAATCCGATCAACGACTATCGTGGTAATCCTCTGCTGATCAATATACAACAGGATATCTACAGCCAGCTTGTTGAAAAATCCCCTCTCTATGAGCAGCATTATCTGACCATGATACATGCAAATTTCGAAAAAGGCCTTTCTCTATTTGAACAAGGCCAATACCACTCAGCGCTCAAGATGTTTATTTCAGTCCTGTATCTAAACCATGGCCGAAAAACCACAGCATTCCATGAAAGTCTGCTCCAAACAAAAGCGCGGATATATATCGAACACTGCCGAGAAGAAATACAATGGGCAAATACAAAGCAAATAACCGCGCAAAAATTGCACAGGTTACGCGAGAGCATGCTTCAGGTCCATAATTTTTTTCATCACGAACAGTTTGCTGAAGCGCAAAAATTATTGTGGCAAATGAACCGGCAAATAAGCGAATTTGCCTCCAATCCCCCTTTTAACGAAATCAAAGAAGAAATCGATTTTTACCTGCTGAATTGCAGCAATATGCTGCACGCCGAAGCAGAAAAAAATGCCCAAAAGCGAATGCGTCTCAAACTCATAGAACGCTACGAAACTGCCAAAAAGCTGTTTTATGAGGGAAAAATTGACCAGGCCCACCGCCGCTTCGCTCAGCTGTTTGTTACCATCTCGGCCACTGATACCTGGTCACAATATCGTGACATCATCGCAAAAATCCAGAAATACCAATCTATTATACTTCAGGAAGAAAATCTCACAGCGCGGGAAAAAGAAATCAGCGCGGCGCAAGACGCCGTGCGAAAGTCAAAAAAATATTTTTTTACTGGTAAATACGCTGCGGCAAAAAAAAGCTTTCAAAAAATCATCGAACTTTTGAACCAAAAGCAGGATCCAACACTAAAACAGTTACAAGATGAAGCCCAATCTTTTCTGAATGATTCCATTGCCATGATCAAAGAATCAGCGATTGAAAAAACATTCAATCGTGCCATGGAACTCAAAAAAAAGCACCAATACCGGCCGGCACTCAATAAACTCGAAAAACTGGCCAAGACCCCGTTCATCAGCAAGCAAGCCCTCAAAAACGTACAAGACAATATCGATGAATGCATCCGCGCGCTGGAATATAATGCCAATCAACGTTATTCTGTTGAACGATTTTCAATCGCTCCGTACTTCAACGACAAGATCGCCATTGCCGCCGAAGAAGAACAAGCACTGTTCGCAAGGATCGCACGCCAAGATTCAATGGCCCGCAGCGAACTTGTTGAAAAATATATCTGGATGGTCAAACAAATTGTTGAAAAAACATACCGCCGCGATGGAGATTTCTTTGAGATTTTTGTGCATGAAGGGATTATTCACCTATATGACCTGGCTGATGCATATGCCCAACTTACCCAACCGCAGAAACAAACCTTTGCCTCCTTTGCTGAAAAGGAATTAACCGATTACCTAAAAATATTACGCCAAAAAAATAACACCCGATTATATCCCCAACGTTCCATATCTGCCCCATTGTACAGCAAATCCGGAGACAGCGAAAAAACTACCCTTGAAGCCTTTATTGAAGGAATTAACCGATTACCTAAAAATATTACGCCAAAAAAATAACACCCGATTATATCCCCAACGTTCCATATCTGCCCCATTGTACAGCAAATCCGGAGACAGCGAAAAAACTACCCTTGAAGCCTTTATTGATGGAGGAACCAACCCCGCAGACATAGTTGAAGAAACAATCGATATGCGCAATGGACACGCTAATGATACATTTCTGGCCACCGCCTTACCGCTCCTTGATCCTCAGGCAAAAGAACTGCTCATCCGCTATATCGCTGGAGAAGAAACCTTCAATGCGGTATGCACCGATCTAGGAATATCCTCAAATGAAGGCGCATTTATCGTCCAGCAAGCAATAACCCAGCTCCGCAATTTAAAACACGCCCCAAAAGACGCAAACGGATGGCTGAGTCACGATATTTTAAACCAAGCTGCCCCGATCATACCTCCCTGGCAAGAACAATTGGCTGTAGAAAGCGCGATTTAAAACAATCATATGAAAATACTTAAACATGAACCGTCAAAAGGCTCTCTGGTTGTTTTATAAGTCCAAGCATCTTTTTCCTATTCCCCGCAATAGCTTTTTCAGAGATGTTAACCTGCGGGATAAATTCAATAACGAATTTATGTTCAGCTTCTTCCATAAATTCTATTTCATTTAAAAACCCTTTTTAGGTTTCGAATCCAGCTTGCTCTCAAAAAATAAAACACCATCGAAAAAACTCGAGGGTGTTATTTTCTGGCGGAAAGGCAGGGCTTACAAGCATTGCGCTTTTTGCAATGCGCAGTGCCCGGCCTCAACGCAGTGATTTTCTAAAAATCACGGCTAATCGCATATTTTTAGTGATTAGTCACAGAAATACGAATAAAAAAAGGGAAAGCAAGTTTATTTGCTTTCCCTTTTTAGAGTATTTCTGGCGGAGAGGCAGGGATTCTGGTTCGTTTCAGTCGGTAAACACCCATTTCACCACATCTTCCACCACATAAATTCATGTTTATGTTATTAAATCTGGAAAGAACAAGATACTCTTATTTTTTTACCACCAGGAAGATTGTAATATGCGTGCATATTTAACTTTTCTGATTTTGCGCCATTTTTTGCGCCATATTAATTGTTTGCGCGCCATAAAAATACGCGCCATTTTTTGCGCCATTTTTTAACTTTATGCGCCATTCGTTAAACATAGTACTTCGTGCCTTTCCCAACACCTTTTGGTTTTATCTGCCTAGATTCAACCAATCCTTGCAAATCACGCAATGCTGTTCTCCGAGAAACTTTATGCATCTTCTGATATAGCTCATTCGTAATAATCTTTTTATCATTTACCATCAATCGTAATGTCTCTATCTGCCTATCGTTCAAACCCATTTCTTTAAGATCTGTTTGACGTCCCTCAGGAATACTGGGAACTAAATCCAAAATTTTGTCTCCGGGCCCATAAAATTTAACAACGAAATAATCACCTTCTTCTGAAAATTTAGGCATAGCCAATCCATGGCTATCCATCTGACGTTTCATTTTGCCAATGCCTGTTCCAAAACGCTCCATATCCATGGTCTCATGAAATATATTACAAATAGCCTCATTGCGTGTAGCGTGATTTCCTTCAAGCTTCTTTATGTTAAGACCTGGAAGAAGCCCTCCGGGATTACGTACTTCCACCCTGTCATCAAAAATAGAAACCATAATGGGCGCGCCTCTGCGAGTATAATCACGATGCGCCATAGCATTAATTATAGCCTCACGAACCGCTTCAAATGGATACTCAGGGATATCGACACGTTTAAATTCCACAATCTTATTTGCTAATCGCGTATTTCTCTTAAAAAAAGCTTCAACAGCATCAAGCATTTTATAGATATGCCCTTTAATCTCTTGTGAATCGATTGTTTCCATACGATCAACACCTTTAAACCGGGCGATACGAATTTCATGATGCGAAATATGCTCAGACGGATCTTTACCAAAGAAAAGTACTGCGGTATTAGTAGGGTACAAATCTCCGTCTTGTTTCTTTACAATTTTAAGTGTATTTGTTAAAAAATTTTTAACAGAGATCTTCGGAACAGCAACTTTCAATTTTACCGCGCGATTTTGAAGAAAATCTTTTACCGCTTTCTCATCAATAGCATCATAATCCAAATCTTTGCGAACTGTTTTATCAAAAGCCATTCGGCTAAATTCACCTTTATCGTCTAAAAAAGATATGAGACTATTAAGTACCTGCGTTTTTAGGTCATCAATATTGCGAAACCGCTTGTAAATAAAAGACGTTCTTATTTCTTTGACAAAATTTCGGGTATCAATATCGCGTTTTTTATCTTCTGAAGAACTTCCCTTAATAAATGCCAGTATTTCTGTGCTTGATTTTGATTTTAGAAAATGTCGGAATTCTCGCTCAGTAGCGGAAAGTCCGTCTTTGCCCTTATCCCCATAGATATTGGCAACAACACAGATATAGACATCGCTATTGGAAACATTCTTAAGATATGTTGAAACCGCTGATTTGCCTTTGGCGGGGAGATCTTCAAAAAGAAAAACATCAAAAAATCCGCGCAAAGTTGTATTAGAGGTAATGACTTCTTTAATAGCAAACCGTTCATCTTTTAATTCTTTTTGATTGGCGCTGATAAATAATTTGTATTTCATAACCTAAACCCCTCTAATAATTATTTTAAAGACCGTATTTTGATAATATTATATCATTTGCATAACTAATTCACAATTACGAATCCATCATTATTATCCCCGGCTAACTTCAAGCACTTTAGCCTGGCCTTCTTCCGTGCTGTGGCTGTAATAATTAACAATAACATTTATATCCTTAATCCCGGAAACAGCCATAACATCAACAATCGGCACATTTACTTTGCCGCATTCAGTTAAAAACCTATGCCTGAAAAAATGCGGGGTGATTTCCACGCCCAAATATTGTTTGCTTACTTTCTTAAGATACTCTCTGACTTTACCTGGAGTACAGCGCCTGCCAAACATATTCAGAAATAAAAAAGGCTCTTTAGTTTTTAATCCGGTTTTATATGCCTCAGCGATTATCCGTTCTAAATCCTGATCCAACTTTGTTAATGGGGCATTTTGCCGCATTTTCGTGGTCTCTGCCCTTATATTGATTCTTAAAGGGTTCAGGCCTTTCCATTCCACATCTTTGCGCTCAATAAGCGTTGTTTCATTGATTCTGCGTCCGGTTCGATTAATAAAATACAATGGATAATAATAATCCGGTCTTTCCGTTTTAATAATTCTAAATAGTTCTTTTATCTTTTGACTGGAAACAGCCAGATACTCTTTCTTATTACGCTTAGGCTTTTTCATTTCCTTTAAAGCCTCAACTAAATCTTTACTGCAATATCCCAAGCCGTAAAGACGTTTAATTATCGCTTTAACAAAGATCAGCTCTGCTCTCCAGCCATTAGGCCGATTAATATCATTAACATAGTAACTTTTGTATTCTTTGAAAAAGGATAGGCTTAATTGATTAAAACCAAGCAGATTAGGGAACTTTAAATTTAGAAAATCATTAAATAACCGATTGTAGGTTCTTAAATAATGCTGAATAGTTTTTTTAGGCAGGTTGTCAGCAAGGATATCTGAGTATAGTCTTTGCCGTGCATCATCAAATCCGGCATTAAGCCGCTGGCCATTATCTACCTGAGTAGATATGTTTCTGCTCTTTTCGGCCATATCCTGTAATTTTTTATTATATGCTTCAGTCAGAGACACGGCATTAATCCGGTATTAATACCTTCGATTGTTAACAATATAGTTAACTTCATATTTAATGCCTTTAATTATCTCTCTGACGCCCGGGATCTTTCTTCTCATTTAGTCTTAGCCCAGCTTTCAATTTCATTAACATAACAGCACAAAGCTTAATTGCTTTATCATCTTGCGCATTCTTAATCCTATTTAACAAGCTAAGCCGCGCGGGGATCCCTGTTTGAATAAAAACAACAGAAGGAGGAACCTTCTTTAATTCTTTCAGCTCAGTTGAGTTCTCATATTTTGATAAAAATTTTTCTACCAAAATAGTTGATTCATTATCAAGTGGTACTTCACTAAGAACTCTAGCAGCAGCAATTCTTTTTGATTCTTGCTCTTCTTCTGAATTAATCATGTCCAGAAGAAGAATTTTCATTTCGGCATCTTCATACGAACAGGCTATAGGAGCAAACTTACCACTACCACTTTTTATTTTCCTGCCCTCAATAGAGCTAGCAGCTCCTACATTCTTTACTTCACACATTCCGTTTTGAGATAGGGTAATTACAATAAAGACAACCCCTAATAATAGCAGTCGATTCGTCATGTTTATTCTAATCTTTGAAATCAATATTTTTGAACCTTTTATGCTTTCCATAATCTAAGATTTTTTTTGCAGTATTTGAATAAATAGAGTTGTTGCTATTAGCAAAATTATTTAATTTTTCATTTGACTCATTTTCTAAAAGAGCTCCAGAAAAATCCTTAGTTATTCTCACTAATTCAGCAGAGCTGATATCGCCAAAACAATCTTTTATTAAGTTCTCTTGATAAGAATATGGATTAAACTTCTCTCTGTTCAATTTTTTGAAATAGGGATAAACACTTAATTCCTCAAGTTTAGAAAGAAAGATTGCTCCACTCCTTCCAGAATTTACTTTATAGCAAGCATTCTGAGATAAACCATATTTTTCAATATCTGTCTCTAACACCTCAATATTTTTTAGCCATAAAAGAAACTTTCCTCCTTTTAATAAAAAAGGGTCATTCACCCTTCCGTCTACCGCTGGATATTGAAAAATATAGATTGTTTCATCCAAAGATAACTTTCGGTTTCCCCCTTCTTGATCCCCAATATAAGCAATTACTTCTACTATTTTTATTTCTGCTATATAATCAATTTCACCTAAACCTGAGAATTTAAAGAGGTTATTCCCTTTATCCCTGTTTCTTGCAATAACTGTTCCGACAACAATAAGATCGGATTGTGTCATTAGACTAACGAAATCAGCCTTAGAGGCTGCTTCTTGTTTTATCCAATAATTGTCAGCCCCTATTGTAAATACCTCACCATGAACGGAAATATTATTAACTTCAGGAAAAGCATTAGTACTCAGCACAAGCATACTAAATATAACTATTAACATTACTAATCGTTTTATCATTTCATCTTCCTTGTATCATTTTATAAATGCTTTTATTAGGAATGTGAACTTTCTTTTAAGGATTGAACATTAAATACCTTTTTACCACATAAAACTTAATTTTTAGCCTGACGTCCTTCTGTGCTATGAAACAGTTTGTCACACTAAACAGGATACTATACTCTACTAATCTCTAAATGATATGGTCTTAAATCTGAGCGTACACATAGTCGCAGTATTGAAAAATCTTAGTTACTCCTGTTTCCCAGACAGCACTCTTTCTAAAAACTCTTTTCTATTCCCTTCTGTTGGTTTATCCGCAACCTGCTTCAACAATTTTTTCTGTTCATCATTCCCATACTTATTAACTATGAAAGCAGAATATTGGTAAATATCCGGATACTGATTGTCAACCACACTGCTAACCTTAGCCAATATTTTATCTTTGTATTGCAAGTT
>JAHITY010000066.1 GCA_018817165.1 Candidatus Omnitrophota bacterium | reverse complement strand
TAGGGATAGAATAAGTAATGAAATAAAATACGGTTTTATACATGGCAATTGGGCTCTAGATAACTCAAGAAAAGATGGGAGATGGTGCGGAGTTAATAACGAAATAGACATATTACAAGAAACCGGGTGTTATGCTGATTTCACAATGCCATCTGCGCCGAACGAAACTCAGACAACTAAGATTAATAGCCTGTACTATGCTATTGATGATCCTAAAAGACCAAAATCGCATAACAAAGGTGTTGATGTCAAACAATATTTGATTGATAATAAGGGATTATTAATGGTTCAGGGCCCGTTGGCTTTGAATTTCAAAGATAGAAAATGGGGAGTGCTTCCTAGAATTGAGAACGGAGACATCAGTCACTCAACAAGAATTCGGCTTGAACGATTAAAACTGTGGATCAATGCGGGTATTAGTGTTAAGGGAAATGCTGAGTGTGTGTTTATTAAGTTATACACACACGGTTGTCAGGAGCTCAATAGTGAGTATTTGTTGGGGCGTGGAATAACGGATTTTTTTAATTTGACAAAGGATTATGCTGGTCGTAAAGGTTTTGATTTCCACTTTGTTACTGCCAGAGAAATGATTAATATCATAAAATGCTTAGAAAATGGGGAAATAAATAAAGATTTTAATAATTACAAGAATTACCATTATGTGAGAGATTAAATGAAAAAGCGTAAAATAAATTTATTATTTGTTAATTACTCATTCGATGTTGGAGGCATAGAAGTATTGATTAAAAATCTATGTCAGTATATTGATAAAGAATCATTTAATATTACTTTGTGTTCGTTCTCGACGAGCAATTCTATGGAGACAGAATTCAAGAATATGGGTATACCGCTTATTGTTTTGGCAAAAAGTGGCGGCATAGATTTGACTTTACCGTTTAAACTGAGAGCACTTTGCAAGAAGTTAGAAATAGATATTATGCACACGCATAATGCTACGCAATGGTTATATGGAGTTTTTTCTTGTTTTGGAAAAAAAATGCCGGCCATAGTGCATACTCAGCATACTATTCTAGAGAAAGAAGAAGCTTTGAAAAAAAAGAAAAATAAGCATTTGTTATTGCGTTGGACAATGAAATTTTTATCCGACAGAACGGCTGGGGTAGCCAGTATCGCGGAATATATTACACGTTATTTGATTGCTAAAGCAAAAATTGATCCAAATAAGATAACATTGATATATAACGGAACTGATATTATAAAGTCAATATCGCCTAAAGATATTTTAGAAAAAAAAGCTGAGCTTGGTTTGCAGAAAAATTCGTTTATTATTGGTATTGTTGCAAGATTAATAGCTAAGAAAGGCCACAAAGTTTTACTAGATGCTTTCGCGCAGGTCAAATCTAAATTACCTGAAGCAAAGTTATTGATTGTAGGTGATGGCGGGTTAAGGCTGGAACTTGAAAATTATTGTAAATATTTAGGGCTAGGTAATGATGTTTTGTTTTTAGGTCGGCGGAATGATATTCCTGAAATATTACGTGTTCTGAATTTATTTGTTCTTAGTTCATATAAGGATGCAGAAGGATTGCCGGTGAGTATTCTGGAAGCAATGGCTTCGCGTGTTCCGGTTATTGCCACTGATTCAGGTGGTTCAAGGGAAATAGTGCTCAATGGTAAAACTGGAATTTTAATTGAGTCCGATAATGTTCAGGTTTTAACAGAAGCGATTCTAAAAATGTATTCGGAAAAAGAGTTTGTAGAAAAGATAATTACTCAGGCAGAGGGAATGGTTAGTAGTACATTCAGTTTAGAAAATATGGGCAGAAAATACACGGAATTATACATAAAATGTCTTTCATAAGCTTATTATTATATGTAATTGCTATTTATATGCGTCCTCAAGAGTGGGTTCTGGCTGTTTATGGATGGCCTTTAATTTACATTCTTACTTTTACTTCGGCCATATTTGTTTTTTTAGAATCTATGGGAGGCAGGAAAGTCTATCTAAAAGAACCCCCCAATATGCTAATGTTGGGGTTCTTTGGGTGTATTTTAATGTCACATATTTCGCATGCGTATTTACAAGGTTCTATTGATTCAATTAGGTTTTTTGCACCAAATGTGATTATGTTCTTTCTTTTTGTTAATATTCTTGTGACAGAGAGGAAAATAAAGATAACTATATGGCTAATAATAATTCTTACAGTTATCTTAGCCGTAGAAGGTATACAACAGCATCATAGTGGTCTTGGTTGGGCTGGACAGATGCCTATTGTTGACACTGAAAGTGGAGAAACTCGTATCCGTTGGATAGGGATATTTAATGATCCAAATGATCTGGCACTTATTTTTGTTGTTAGTGCAGGATTTCTGGTATCATTTATTTTTGGATTAAATAATTTGTTAGTTAAAATCCTAAGCTGTGGCATGTTGTTTCTAATCGGACAAGCACTTTTTTATACTAATTCTCGAGGCGGTTTTTTAGCAATGGCAGCAACAATTACTTTCTTTTTGCTAATGAAAATGAAAAATAAAGTTTTTGCGATAATTGTTGGTGTAAGTATCGCTTTAAGTGGAATACTTCTAGGCCCCTCTAGAATGTCTCAAGTTAGTGCTTCTGAAGCTTCTGCATATGGCAGAATTGAAGCATGGTATCAGGGGTTTCAAATGCTTAAGAGTGCACCAATTTTTGGCGTTGGGGAAGGAATGTTTACCGAACATCATTTTCGTGCTGCACATAACTCGTACATTTCAGTTGCTGCAGAATTGGGAATGCTTGGAATATTTATATGGGTATCATTGATTTATTCTTGCTTTAAGGGATTGGTTTTAGTATCAAGAAAATCATCTAAGGATAAGCCGTATATGCTTGGGCTTGAAGCGGGTTTGTTTGGATTTTTATCAGCGAGTTTCTTTTTATCTAGGTCGTTTATTGCAGTTCTATATATCTTACTTGCTCTATCTGCTTCATTTATGTATACAATTCTTGATAAGAAAGAATATGAGTTTACAAAAAAGGATGTAAAAATATCGGCTATCTTAACTATTGGGATACTACTCCTTGTTTGGGTTTCGATGCGATTTTGCATTTAAATCTAAAAATTGTTATAAATCTTTAATGTTGATAATTTTCTTGATAATTAAGATAAATGATATTTATTGCTTTTTAGTATAATATTTCATGTTAATTTAATATATACCGGATGGCATTCAGATTAATTAGTGAATAATTGTCTATATTTTTGAATAGTTATCAATTTGAGTCTATTTATTAGTAAATCAAAAGTTTTTAATTTGCAGAATTAAAGTACCAAAGGAATTGTGATTATTTATGAGAATAATTAAAAGAGTATTGAGAATATTGTTTAAAATTATGATCGTTCTGAGAGAAGAGTTTGGTATTATTATTGTTCAAAGTTTGCCATCAAGATTAGGGGGTAGTTTTATAAAAAAGTATTTTCTAGTTAATAATGGTGCCAAAATTGGGAAGAATATTTCGATTGATAAAGAAGTTTTGATAAGAAATCCTGAGCATCTTATGATTGGTGATAATGTTGTTATTTCTTTTGGCGTTATTATTACTGCCGCTGGTGGAGTTGAGATTGGGGCTGACGTATTAATTGGATATGGGGCTAAAGTATTATCAGCCAATCATAGAGTGCCCGGAATTAAGCAAACAATTAAATCTGCTGGACATATGTATAAGAAAGTAGTTATTGAAGATGATGTTTGGATTGGTGCTGGCAGTATTGTTCTTCCAGGAGTGAAGATTGGTAAGGGGGCAATTGTTGCAGCAGGTGCTGTTGTAACTAAGGATGTCTCAAGTTTTGTTTACGTTGCGGGTATCCCTGCTAGGATCATAAAGAAAAGAATGGTTGACTAGTATGTCTTATAAAAAAAATCTATTTAAGCACTCTACGCATTATTTCATTGGTGAAATATTGGTTATATTAGCAAGTGTTATATCATTTCCAATTCTTACAAGGATTTTTTCAAAAGAACAGTATGGTCAAATGAGTCTTATCTCAGTTTTGTTGGGATTGGGAGTAACTTTTGCTAATGGTGGTTTCCAGCAATCTACGGTTAGATTTTTTAATGAGTTCTCGCAGAACAAGAGGAAATGTGGAGTAAATGTTTTTTATTCAACATTTTTCTGGGCTTCTCTAATCTTAAGTTTATTCGTAATGACAGGTATAATTTTGCTTTCTTTTTTCCTTCCCGATAGTACTTTTTCTTTGGGGACTAAAAAAATTGTTAGATTTACGGCAATAATAATTGTATTTCAGACCTTAAACAAGCTTTTTTTGAGTTTTTATCGATCTGAACAAAAGACAATCTTATATAATTTATGTTACATAGGAAAGCAATATCTTTCTTTAGGGGGCTCTTTAGCTTTAATATTTTTTGTTGTGGCAAATCTCTATAGCTTATATACAGGAATTATAGTTGCTGAGGGCATATTTGTGATTTTTTTTATATTTGCGTTCATGTATAAGAAAAAGGTGAATTTTTATTTTTTTTCTAAATCGTTCCTAAAAGAAGCAGTTTTTTTTGGTTTCCCTTTTATGTTTCTGAATTCAGCTTTTCTGTTGTTTGATTCAGGAGATAAATACATAATACAGTATTACAAAGGGTTTGAAGCGGTGGGGATTTATTCTGTAGGTTATAGTTTGTCAAGCTATGTTCAATCTGCCATAGTTACGCCTTTTAATATGGCAATTGGCCCATTATGCATGGAAATCTGGGTTAAGCATGGAAAGGAAGCGACTAGTAGATTTTTGTCTGAAGTTTTATATTATTTCATTGCGGTATCTGGACTTACGGTTCTTATTCTAGTGTCTATCCGAAAAGAGATTCTTATTGTTCTTGCAAGTACAAAGTTCGCTGAGGCACACGTTGTTGTACCTTTTGTTATCATTGGTGTGATGCTCTATGGCATTTATAATATTTTTGCAAGAGTGCTATTTATTTACAAGAAAATAATACTACTGCCAATCGGAATACTTCTTTCAGCAGTACTGAATATTGTTCTCAATGTTTTTTTAATACCAATTTGGGGTATAGTTGGAGCTGCTGTTGCTACATTGTTTTCATATATGTTCCTTGTTTTTAGTACATATCTTATTACTTCTAAGTACATGAAAATTGAATTTCCATGGGCTATCATAATAAAGTGCTCGATTGTGGCACTCTGCAGCCATTTTTTTTTATTGCGGGTTCATTTGTTTTCTGGTAGTAAGTTAATTATTATTATTATAAAGACAGTAATTTTAATGGTTATTTATAGTGGTGCAATTGTCTTAGTTGATGAAAAAATAAGAAATTTAATTGGAAAGTTATTTAAAACTTTATTGGATAAAATTAATCATAGATGAAAAGTCAAATTAGAAAAAAAATTAAATTTGTTGTGAATATGTTTCACGGAATTAGCAGAACTTTTTTCTGTAGGTTGATTAATCCAATTATTATTGACAAGAAATATGGCAAATTACTAAGTAGAGCTTTTTATGATTGTGATTGGAGTATGGGAATAAGAAAAGAATTATTAAAGTTGCAGTTAGGATATGCTCAAGAAAGTGTTTGTATAAAGGATCAACTTTGCCATTTGGAAAAAAAAATCATTCTTGATGAAGCAGATGATATTTGCATAGGGAGGATAAAGATTTTTGGTGACAATAGTATTAATATTAAAAACCGTATTAATTGGCACAGAGATTATTTTAAAAGTGTAAATTGGCCGAAGCTTTGTTCTGAATACATAGATATTGATAATTTTCGCAAAGGTATAGATGTTAAGAATGTTTGGGAATTGAATCGTCATCAACATCTTGTGACTTTGGCAAAAGCTTACAGAATTACTGGACACAAAAAATATTCAATTAAAATCACCGAGCAAATTGAGGATTGGATAAGAGCTAATCCAGTAGAAGTTGGGGTTAATTGGAAATCTGGTCTTGAAATAAGTTTGAGAGTCATGTCGTGGATATATGCTCTTAGTTGTATAGTTGAAGATGGGGTCGTTAATGAGCAATTTCTCTTAAAATTTCATAAATCAATATATACTCAAGCAAGCTACATTGCGCAGAATTTATCAAATAAATCATATCCCAATAATCATCTTATTGGTGAAGCATTGGCATTGTTTATCGTTGGTGTAGTTTTTCCAAGTTTTTCTAAACCTAATGGATGGGGCAAAAAGGGGTTTGAGTTATTAGAAGAACAGTCCAAACTTCAATTTTTTAAAGACGGATCTAATAAAGAGCAAGCAATAGGATATCATCGTTTTGTTCTGGAGTTTTATACATTGTATTTAGTTTTATGTGAATATTACGATATTGAAGTTAGTACTGATTTAATGAAGCGAATCGAAAAGATGTATGTTTTTCTAATGTATAGCATCAAACCTGATGGAAGCTATGTTGGTTTTGGTGATAATGATAGCGCAAAGGTAGCAACCTTTTCCGAAAGGTCGAATATAGATACAAGATTACTCTTGTCGATAGGAGCGGCAATATTTGCAAGAGGAGATATGAAAAAAGTTGCAGGAAAGCTTGGCAGTGACTTTATTTGGTTAATGGCACCTAAAAATTGTAAAGAATTTTTTAGTCTGGAAGTAAAAGACCCAATTTATAAATCAATTGCTTTTATTGATTGCGGTATGTACATAATGAGGAGTAGTTGGTCGAAAGAATCATTATATCTTTGTTTTGACTGTGGGCCCCAAGGTTGGGGAGAAGCGGGACATGGACATGCAGATGCATTAAGTTTTGAAATTAACGCTTATGGCGAACGGCTATTAATCGATCCAGGAACTTTTATTTATAATGGAGCGGATAAGTGGAGGAATTTTTTTCGTGGTACGAAGGCTCATAATACAGTTGTAGTTGATAACGAGGATCAATCAAAAGTATTAAATGACGAAGACCCTTTTGGTTGGGCAGTGAGAGCAGATGGTAAGTGTTCCATTTGGGTTTCAACAGATAATTTCGATTTGGTTGAAGGTATTCATGATGGGTATTTAAAACTAGCAGATCCAGTTGGACATAAACGAAAGATATTTTTTGTGAAACATGAATACTGGATTGTAGATGACTTTTTAATATGTCAAGGGGAACATCAATATGATATATATTTTCATTTTCCTCCTGAAGTAATTGCTAAACTTTCAGATCAGACTCTAGAGGTGGTAAATGTTAAAGCGCAAATGTTGTTAATGCCAGTTGAAAAAGAAGCTAGGAAAGCAGAAATTTTTGAAGGTGCTGAGAATCCAATTCAAGGATGGGTTTCTTGCTCTTATGGACAAAAAATGAAAGCCCCAGCACTTAAATATTCAAAGAAGGTAATCGGCTCAACAAGATTTAGTACACTTTTGTATCCGTTTCGACCTAGTTCTAAGCCTCTGATTAAGATTAAACAAGTTAACTGTAACAATGAAAAAAATATCAAAGTAGATAATTCATCTTGTTATGAAATTAAAATTGACAGTTTCACAGATTTTTTGCTTTTTTCTGATTTACAAAAGAGTGAAAAGAAATTTTCTAAATTTCGTACTGATGCTGCATTTCTTTATTTGCGTCTTGATTCAAATGATTGTTTAGTTAGTATTTTTATGTCTGAAGGATCTTTCTTGAAAATTGAAGAAGCTATGATTTTTAATTCTGATAAATTTTTATCATGGGTTGAAGTAGATTTTAAAAAATTTTCAACAATTGTGTTAATTCCAACTGGATCTACTCTTAGATTATTCTTAAAAGCTACAGATGCGGTTGGAACAGGAGTAACAGATGCTAAAATATGTTTTATGGGGGATCATTTCTTAGTAGAAAATTAGAAGGGAGAACGCAATTGAAGAAAGTATTAATAATAGCATATCATTTTCCACCAGTTGGTGGGAGTGGGGCTCAGCGTATCATAAAATTTGTTAGATATTTGCCTGAATTCGGATGGCAGCCGCTAGTTTTATCTGTGAAAGAACCGAAGCGATATGAGTTAAGAGATGATACGTTACTTAGAGAAATTTCATCAACTACTAAGGTTTTTAGGACTTACGAGTTTAATATTTTTGAATTATTATATAAAATTAAAGGGGGCGCTAAAAGGGGTGGGAATATACCCCCATATAGTGACAAAAAAGAAGATGCTTCGGTAAGTAATTTTAAGTCAAAACCAGGATTACTTGATGGAATTAAAAGGCTAGTTATTTCTTTTTTTCAAACTCCTGATGATAAGATTGGTTGGTTTCCCTTTGGCTTCTTTACTGGTTTATATGTAACTAAAAAAGAGAATGTAGATCTGCTTTTTTCTTCAAGCCCATCGGTTATTTCGCATTTAATCGCTTTAGGAATTAAGCTTTTGACTGGTAAAAATTGGATTGCTGATTTTAGAGACCCTTGGACATCTATTCTCTTGCAAACAAAAGTTACTCCGTTTAGGCGGAATCTTGAGATTTTTCTTGAACGAAAGGTGATAGAAAAGACCGATAAAGTTATTTTAAATACTGATCGCACAAGAAATGATTTTTTGACAAGATATCCTAACTTAGATAGTAGTAAATTTATCACAATAACTAATGGTTTTGATAATAATGATTTTCCTAAGGAAATTGGCTCGCAATCAAAGGATAAGGATATTTTTGTTATATCTCATACTGGCGAATTTCATGAAAAGTTGCGGGAACCACTTAATTTTCTCGAAGCAATATCTCAATTGATTAATGAGAATAAAATTAGACGTGAAGAGATTATAGTTAACTTTGTCGGAGGTGGAAAATACCTAGAAACAGAAGATTTTCTTATTCCGTTTAATGTTATGCAATTAAGGGATGTTGTTAAAATTGTAGAACACGTTTCACATGATAAATGTATAGAATTTTTAAGGGGATCAGATTTACTCTTGTTATTGCAGCCTACAATAGTTTTTAAGCTGCAAGTTCCTGCTAAAGCTTACGAATATATATACACTCAAAAGTCAATTTTGTCATTATCTCCTATTAATACTGCAACTACAGATTTAATTGCTTCATTGAATAATGGGGTTGTTGCAGATCCTGATAGTGTGAATGATATTAAAAAGAAAATTTTTGAATTATTTTTGAGATTCAAAAAAGAAGGGCTTAAAATTGATGGGGGAGATGCAACTACTACTAGGTTTAATCGAAGGAATTTAACTAGTGACCTTGCCGTAACTTTCAATCAGGTATCGGGTGTTGAGTAGTTTTAACAGTTTTGTTCTAAATGAGAAAAAATGGCAGATGGCTTAAATGACTTTCTGCGTTGATCCCTAAAATATAGAGGTTTAAATCAATATATGAGACGTATAAATCTAATGCAAATAGTTTTTACACTGGAACTTGGAGGTTTGGAGTGTTTAGTTTTAAATTTGGTGAGAAAGCTAAGCAAAACCAAATATAATATTTCTGTGTGCAGTTTGAGTCCTACCGGTAAGTTAGAGGATAAATTCATTGAAATGGGAGTTAAGGTGTATCATATTGAGAAAAGCAAAGGAATAGATTATTCGTTATATTTTAAGCTGGCGAGATTTTTGAAAAAAAATAAAATAGATATAATCCACACTCACAATCCTGCTCCGTGGTTCTATGGAGTTCTAGCCGGAAAACTTGCTGGAGTTAAAGCAGCTGTTCACACGGAACATAGTTCTTTATTTGCTGAACAAAATAAGCTTATGTTGGCAGAAAAATTTTTATCTCGTATAACAGAGGCGGTTGTTAGCGATTCTGATAAGGTAACTGATTTCTTAGTCAAAAAGCTTGGAATCCGTGAAAACAGAATAACTACTATTGTTAACGGTATAGACCTTGATGAGTTTAAAAAAGTGATAGATATTAAAGCTAAAAAAGCAGAATTAGGTATTCCCGAAGATAGTTTGGTTATAGGTAATGTAGCGAGACTTGAGCCGGTTAAAGATCATTTGTATTTACTTGATGCTTTTAATAGAGTTGTTCCGTTTATGTCTAATGCTATTTTAGTTGTAGTAGGAGGGGGAAGCCAATCTGAAATCCTGAAGGCAAAGGCAATTGAGCTGGGGATAGCGGATAAAGTTTTCTTTCTAGGGGTTCGAGATGATATCGCTGCAATTTTAAGGATCTTAGATGTTTTTGCGTTGACTTCGATTAATGAAGGGATATCATTGAGTATACTGGAGGCAATGGCGTCAGGACTTCCTGTTTTAGCAACAAATGTAGGTGGAAATCCTGATGTTGTAGTGGATGGGGAGACGGGTTTCTTATTGCCTTTAAAAAATCCTGATAAGGTGGCAGAAATAATGAAAAATTTGCTTAGCAATAAAGAATTATCAATGCGCATGGGAGAGGCTGGTCTCATGAGGGTAGTGCAGTTATTCAGTTTAGATAGGATGGTCCAGAATTATGAGAATGTTTATGATCATTGGTTTAAAAAAAGGATAAAGGCATGAAGATTCTGGTAATTACAAATCTATACCCTAATAAATTCGAACCCACAAAGGGTGTGTATAATAAACAGATGGTTAATGAGTTATCAAAATTATGTGAGCTCAAGGTTGTTGCTCCTGTGCCTTGGGTCCCAGCGCCTAGAATTATTGAAAAGTTATTATTTTACAATAATATCACCGAAAAAGAAATCATTGATGGTATAGAGGTTTTTCATCCTCGAAACTTTATTTTACCTAAGATAGGGCGTGTGATGTATGGAGTATATTTTTATCTTTCGCTTTACGGGAAAATAAAAAAGATTCATGAAAGTTTTAAATTCGACATTATTTTAGCTTTATGGGTGTTCCCGGATGGGGTGGGGAGCTATTATATAGCAAAAAAACTTAAAGTGCCTATTATTGTGGAAGCTTTAGGATCGGACATAAATATTTATACTAAGTATTTTTTAAGAAGGAAAATTATCTCTAGCATCTTAAATAAATGTGATAGAGTTATTGCAGTAAGTACAAAACTTAAGGATACTATGGCTAGTATTGGTGTCCATTCTGAGAAAGTCAGCGTTATTAGCAATGGAGTGAACAGCCTTGCTTTTAATAGGATAGATAAAAGAAAAGCCAGGGAAATTTTAAAGTTATCTGTTGGTTCAAAGATAATTTTGTTTGTTGGTAATCTTGTACCTGTAAAAGGTGTAAATTTCCTTCTTGATGCTTATAAAATGGTTGCTAGTAATGATAAGAATGTACAACTTATTTTAGTAGGCGATGGGTTTTTAAAGCAATCATTAGTCAAGAAGGCTAAAGATTATAATATAGAGGTAAATTTCTGCGGGAAAGTATCTCACTCAGATGTTTCTTTATGGATGAATGCCTGTGATGTTTTGTGTTTACCGAGTCTAAACGAGGGGTGCCCAAATGTTATTTTAGAGGCAATGGCTTGTGGCAGTCGGATAGTTGCTTCGTGTGTTGGTGGAATCCCGGAAATGGTTAGTTCTTACAGTCGAGTAGAATTAGTGAAACCTAAAGATGTAAAACAACTAGCAAAAGCTCTGACAAGTGCAGTTACTAATGAGAAAAATATAGAAGAAATTAAAAACGTAATAAACAATAGAAGTTGGCACGATGCTGCTCAAGAAATTCTTTTTGAATGCAATAAAGTTAAAGATAAATTCAAGGAAATCAATCAGGATAAAGATATTCCCGCGACTGATTTTAAAAAAAATAAGATAAAAGTGTTAGCAATTACCAATTTGTTTCCTAGTAGTAAGGAGCCTACACGAGGGATATTCAATAAACAGCAGTTTTTAGAATTAGCAAAATTGTGTGATCTGAAGGTTGTTGCGCCTCTTCCTTGGCATATAAAAATCGATGTCCCTAGAAGGGAAAAAATAGATGGCATTAAAACTTATCATCCACGATATATTATGACTCCTTTGATTGGAAGATCATTATATGGAGTTTTCTTTTATTTGTCTTTATGTGGCTTTATGAAAAATTTACATAAAGAGTTTCCTTTTGATGTTATTTTGTCTACTTGGGCATATCCAGATGCTTTTGGAAGTTACTTGATCGCTAAAATGCTTAAGAAACCGATTGCAATAAAAGTGCATGGTTCAGATATTAATGCTTATTCTGCGTATTTTTTGCGTAGAAAGATGATACGTTGGGCTTTATCTAATTGTGATAAGGTGATAGCGGTAAGTAATGGTCTGAAGGAAGCAATGATAAAAATTGGGGTGCCTCAAGAAAAAATTGATGTTATTCCTAATGGAGTAGATTCTAATTTATTTAAACCTATGGATATTGGAGAATGCCGCAAAAAACTCAATTTGCCGATTAATAGTAAAATTATTTTATATTTAGGAAATTTTGTTTCAGGAAAAAAACTGGATGTATTAATTGATGCTTTTTATGCATTATCTCGGTTGGATAAAGATATTTTGCTGCTCCTAGTTGGAGATGGTACAATGAGGAATGTTTTGCGGGAAAAAGTGAATAAATTAAGGATTGCTCATTGTGTGGTTTTTGCCGGTCGGCAACTTCATTCAAAAATGAATTTATATATAAACGCCTGCAATGTCCTTTGTCTTCCTAGTATGAGTGAAGGATGCCCTAATGTCATTTTAGAAAGTTGGGCTTGTGGAAAGCCTGTTGTCGCAACTAAAGTAAAAGGTATTACCGAATTGTTTATTTCGAATGAAAGGGGAATCTTAGTTGAGCCTGATAATGTCGAGAGCTTAGTGCGCGGCCTTTCTCAAGCTTTAATGCTTGATTGGGATTGTGTTTTTTTGAAAGAGCAAGTATTATGTAATAGTTGGGGAGATAATGCGAAAAGTCTTTTTAAAATTTTACAAGACATAGGTATAAATGAAAACTAAAGTTTTGATAACTATTGATACTGAATTTTCATCGCATAAAGATGGTATGGGAATATTTGGTAATATTGCGGGTAAATTTTATGGAATTCCTTTATTTATGCAATTAGCAAGAAAATATAATATTAAATTTACTTTTTTTGTTGATGTTTATGGAGTAAGAGAAATCTTTAAAAAGGAATTTATAAAAATATGCAATGAACTAATAGTCGAAGGTCATGAATTGCAGCTGCATACTCATCCGGATGGATTATTTGATAAAAATAGAGGGAAACTATGCTTGTATTCATTAGCCGAACAGATTCAAATAATTAAAAAGGGTAAAGAGTTGTTTGAGTCTTGGTTTAGGATATCTCCCCTAGCCCATAGAGCAGGCGATTGGGGGGCTAATAACGATACATTAATAGCTTTGCTTAAAAATGGGATTAGATTGGATAGCTCTATGTTTGCAGGATATAAGTATTGCGAATTAAGTAGAAATAGCAGTCTGGTACAAAGTAAAGGCATAATCGAGCTTCCTCCATCAACTTACAAAATCAATGGTTTGAAAATTTTTAATAACGGGAAACTACTTTCCACAAATGGCAATCCGCTTTCTGAGATTTTATATGTTCTGGAAAACAAAATAAAAGAGCGAGTTCCTATAATAAATTTTGTTTATCATAGTTTTAGTTTTTTAAAATGGAATAAAAAAAGAACGAAATATGAATTTTCGAAAAATGAAATAGCTAAATTCGAAGTATTGCTGAACATCATTTCTAAAAATAGCAATCTAGAACCAACATTGCTAAGAACATTGAATGTGGAAAAATATTTAAATGCAAATGATAAGGAAATATCTACAGGGTTGGTTTATTTTATTCCGAGATTGTTGGATCGGATGAAACATTGAGTTTAACGGGAAAGGAGTAAATTTTAGTGAAAATTATTAATGTTGTTGGCGCACGACCAAATTTTATAAAAATTGCACCCATAGTAGCTGAAATGGAAAAAAGAGAAGATATGGAATATCTATTAGTGCATACTGGACAGCACTATGATTTCAAGATGTCTCAGGTTTTCTTTCAGGAGCTTGAAATCCCTGAACCTGATATTTATTTAAATATTGGCTCAGGAAGTCATACGGAACAAACCGCTAAAATAATGATCGAATTTGAGAAAGTTTTACTCAAAGAAAAACCAGACATGGTATTAGTGGTGGGTGATGTAAATTCGACGATGGCTTGTTGTATTACCGCTGTAAAAATGGATATTCCAGTTGCTCATGTTGAGGCTGGTTTGCGTAGTTTTGATAGAACTATGCCGGAAGAGATAAATCGGATATTGACTGATTCGATTTCTGACTATCTTTTTACCACTGAAAAAAGCGGAGAGATTAATTTGTTGAAAGAAGGTGTTTCAAGTAATAAGATATTCTTTGTGGGTAATGTCATGATAGATTCGCTGCTTAAGAATATAGAAAAAGCAAAAAAATCGGATATTCTTGATCGGTTAAATATAAAAAAACAAGAATATTTATTGGCTACGCTTCATCGGCCATCTAATGT
>JAHITY010000008.1 GCA_018817165.1 Candidatus Omnitrophota bacterium | reverse complement strand
TTACGCTTGGCCCCGCCAAAAAACAGCGGGATTAATTCGGCTAAAAATTTATGTTCGCTAACTCCATAAATTTAAGCCTCATTGAAGAAGCTGATGTTCTACCACTGAACTACGCCCGCGATATACAAATCTAAATTCAGCCAACTTACTTACGCTTGGCCCCGCCAAAAAACAGCGGGATTAATTCGGCTAAAAATTTATGTTCGCTAACTCCATAAATTTAAGCCTCATTGAAGAAGCTGATGTTCTACCACTGAACTACGCCCGCTTTATTTATAGTCTTAAGTCAACTTTCAGTTTACATCTTTAAAAGGTTACGGTTACGATGTCCGTTTTGTCTTACGGTAACGGCAGGCGTATTGAAAATTATTATATTTAGCCTAAACCATTAAACTTTATTGATACGAGTTTCGTTACCGTTAACCTTGTCCCGGATTTTAATCATCCATAAGTTTCATTGAGCAAAATTCACCACACATCGTGCAAGCATCACTGACTTTGGCTTGGGAAGCTTTTCGATTAGTCCGGATCAATTCCGGATCAAGCGCCAAGCTGATTTGGGTTTCCCAATCTCTTTTTTTTCTGGCCAAACTCATTAATCTATCTTTTTCCCAAGCCTGTTTATTGCCACGCGCCAAATCTCCGGCATGCGCGGCGATTTTACTGGCAATAACACCCTGCTTTATATCTTCAATATTTGGGAGTTTTATATGTTCGGCCGGAGTAACAAAACAAATAAAATCAGCACCGCTGGCTGCGGCAATGCCGGAGCCGATTGCCGCGGTTATATGATCATAGCCCATGCCGATATCAGTTACCAATGGGCCTAAAACATAAAACGGCGCCTGATTGCAGTACTTTTTCTGTAAAGTGATGTTTCGGGGTATCTGATCAATCGGAATATGACCAGGACCTTCAATCATCACCTGTACGCCCTGAGCCTGAGCTTGTTTGGCTAATTTGCCTAACAGCTTTAATTCCGCGATCTGCGGCTTATCCGTGGCATCCATAATCGTCCCGGGCCTTAAACCATCGCCTAAGCTAAGGGTAATATCGTATTTTTTACAGATATTGATCACATCATCAAAATATTCGTAAAATGGATTTTCTTTGTTTGTTTTTTTAATCCAGTCAGCAGTAATTGCCCCGCCTCGGCTGACAATGCCCATAAATCGCGGATAATCTGCCAGGCATTTTAAAGTCTTTTTGGTGATCCCGGAATGAATTGTAAAAAAATCAACTCCGGTTTTAGCCTGTTCGATCAAAACATCGAGAAAATCATTTTTCGTTAAATTATAAATACTTCCTCTGAGTTTTTTGGCTGATAAAGCGATTTCATACAGCGGCACGGTTCCTAAAGGAATACTGCAGTGATCAATCAGTATTTTTTGATTTTTGCGGATATTGCCGGCAATGCTCAGATCCATTACAGTATCCGCGCCAAACTGAATCGCGGTTTTTAATTTTTTTAATTCATTCTTTGTGTCCGATTCATCCGGAGATGTTCCGAGATTAGCATTGATTTTAACGCTCATCAATTGCCCAATACCGCAGGGTTTTTCCAGTTTACGGGTATTATTCGCCGGAATAACCAATTTGCCTTGAGCGATTTTTTCCAGGATTAATTTCGGCGCGATATTTTCTTTTTTTGCTATTTGTTCTACAAGCAAAGTGGACTTACCGGATATAGCAGATTCAATCAAAGTTTTCATTGTATTTATTCTTTGGTTTTGGATTTAACAGCCGCGCGAGAATACAAGGCGATCAGTGAATAATCACCTGTAAGAGAAATTATAAACAAGTTTCTCCATATTTTAATTAATAATCAAATTGGAATTAAACCTCAGTTTAAAATATTCTTACTTTATGTTTAAGCGCAAACTATAAAAGCCGTGTTAATGCTTTAATTAAATTATTATAGAACAAATACAGCATTAAAATGTCCTGATTTAAACATATTTATTATTACATATTTTGCTAATTTTTTCAATAGCGCGTTTTTCTAGATGATAAATACTGTAGCGCATTGTTTTAAAGCTTTGCGCTGCTTGAGGATCAAACAATTTAGCGCATTCTTCCAATACCCGGATAGACTCTTTGGCCCTTTGGCAATTAGCCAAGAAAATATCCATAATATTTTCTCTTTTCGCCTCAGAAACAATTGTCTTTTTGCCGACATCAGTCTGAATCTGGCGATTTTTTATAATCTGATCAGGATTTGTTGCTGTATTAGTTTGTAAACAAGCGGTTACCGCGTGCCGAATTTTTTTAAATTCGCCGCTTAATCGCGCGTCATCAATAATAAAGCGCATAATATCTTCAATTACGCGCAGTCCTTCTTTGAGCCGATTAGCATTGGCATCGATTAATCTGTATAGCTTAATGACCTCAGGGTTTTGTTTGGGCAATTTTTTCAATCAGTTTTGTGGTTGAATATCCGCTGAGAAACTTTTCCCGCGCGATTTTCCCGCCATATTGTTTTAAAACATCAGCGCCGACAATATCGCTGGCCTTCCAGTCAGCTCCTTTGACCAGCACATCCGGTTTGATTGCTTTTATCAATTCCAGGGGTGTATCCTGGTTAAAAATTGTAACATAATCAACACTGGCTAAAGCGGCGATAACCTCGGATCTGTCTAATTGGCAGTTAATTGGACGGGATTTGCCTTTGATCTTTCGAATTGACGCGTCACTGTTTAATCCGACAACGAGAATATCGCCTTTTTGTTTAGCGGTTTGCAGATAATTCACATGCCCGCGATGCATAATGTCAAAACAGCCATTGGTAAACACGATCTTTTGTTTCGCTTGTTTATGTTTAGCGATTATTTTTGTCAAACTAGGTAATGTTTTAATTTTAGCTTTTATCATTTTGAAAGCGCGTCTTCTACCAGTTTGCAAATAATATGAATAATCGTGATGTGCGATTCCTGAATCCGGGCAGTGTCATCAGATGGTACCATCAGACAAATATCAGTGATCTTCTTGAGATTGATCCCCATCTCTCCTGTCAAGCCAATGGTAAAGGCTCCCATATCTTTGGCTTTTTTAAGCCCGGCAATAACGTTCTTTGCCTTTCCACTGGTAGAAATCCCAATGGCAATATCACCCTTTTGGACAAAGGCCTCGATCTGGCGTTCAAATATATATTCATAGCTATAATCATTAGCCAAAGCAGTAAGCGTGGAGGTATTAGTAGTCAGAGCTATTGCCGGATAAGCTTTACGTTCTTTTTTAAATCTGCCGACAAGCTCCGCGGCCATATGCTGCGCGTCTGAAGCGCTGCCGCCATTACCGAAGATGATTACTTTTTTCCCATTTTTATAAGCTTCAATAATTGTTTTACTGATTGTGACAATCTGTTTAGTGTTTTTTTCCGCGATCGCGTGAATAGTTTGAGCCGAATTAATCAATAATTCCTGGACAATTAGTTTCATATAGGCCTTTAACGCAGAAAAGGAATTTCCTGCTGTTTGATTTTTTTGGTTTTGTCAGTATCTTTGGGAGAAATTTTAACTACATGCATATTAACCATAATCGGTTTTTCAATCCCAGCTAATAATGTCTGTACTTGGACCTGAATTGAAGATTGGATTCTTTCCGTGATCTCAGGGATATTAGAAGTTGACCAAAGGACTACTCTGGTTTCAATCTCGATACCCTTTCTGGTAACAAAAACCTCCGAACGCAGTTCTTTTACTTCGGGTAATTGATGGACAAGTTTACGGATAAAATCTTCAATCGCGCTCAAAGAAATAATAATCTGTCCGCCATTAGTTGAATAGCCGATGGTTTTTTCTGACTGGAATTTTTTAAAGGAAATATTAGCCAAAGATAAACTGACCAGAACTAATAAGCATCCGGTTAAACCCACAAGCACATGTAGATTCGGGAAATTAACAATATAATCAATCAAAACACTTAAATCATATTTGCCGGCTAAATGAAAGGAAAAAAACACTAAGCCGCTACCAATAAAAATAAAAATAAGCGAGTAGAAAAAAACAATGATCTTGTTCAAGATGCGCATAAATGCCCCCTTTTAGTTTTCTGATTCTTCTGAGTGAATATCAGCGATATTGACATTAACTTCAGAAACAGATAATCCAGTCATTTCTTCAATCGCGGTACGGATATTTTCCTGTACCAAAGCAGAAACATCGGGAATAGTCACACCATAGCGGACTACAATCGTTACCCCGATTTTGACTTCACTTTCGCTAATATCCAGACTGATTCCCTTATTCTGATATCCTTTGCTAAACAAGTCTGTAAACAGCGAAAGCATACCGCGTTTTACGCTTTCAACTCCGTCAACCTGCAATGCCGCGTTTCGGGCGATTGAAGCAATTACTTCATTGTTTATCTTTAATACTCCCAGATCATTTTTCTTTTCTTTTTCAGTCACAACAGCCCCCTTTTAAACTTTCTTTTCCATAAATTTCTCAACGAAATTTGTATAAAATTCGCCTTTGATAAACTGCGGATTGGTAAAAACAGCTTTATGGAAAGGAATAGTTGTTTTTATCGGACCGATCACAAATTCGTCTAAAGCTCTTTGCATGATCTTAATCGCTTCTTTTCGATTTGCTCCGTGAACGATCAATTTAGCGATCATCGAATCATAATAAGGCGATATTTTATATCCGCTGTAAACATGCGAATCAATTCTTACCCCTCTGCCTCCGGGCATATTCAAAGTCTCGATTGTTCCCGGACAGGGCATAAAATTATTTGCCGGGTCTTCGGCATTAATTCTACATTCAATCGCCCAGCCATTGATTTTTATATCTTCCTGCGTGAGTTTTAGCTTTTCTCCGGCAGCGATTTTAATTTGTTCTTTGATCAAGTCAACCCCGGTTACCATTTCCGTAACCGTGTGTTCCACCTGGATCCGGGTATTCATTTCCATAAAATAAAATTTACCATCAGTATCAAGCATAAATTCAATTGTGCCCGCGCTGGTATAATTTACCGCTTTGGCCGCGCGCACAGCAGTATCATGCAGCTTTTTGCGGGTTTTCGCGTCCATTGCCGGAGAAGGACTTTCTTCGATCAATTTTTGATGGCGGCGCTGCACAGTACAATCTCTTTCCCCTAAATGAATAACATGTCCAAATTTATCCGCCAGGATCTGGACTTCAATATGTCGGGGTTTTTCAAAATATTTTTCTAAATAAACGGCACCGCTGCCAAAATTTGCTTCAGCTTCAGTTTGAGCAGTAATAATCGCACTAACCAAGCGCACATCATTATGGGCAACCCGCATGCCTTTGCCCCCGCCGCCATTAGATGCTTTGATAATTACCGGATATTTAATCTTATTCGCGATTTTAATTGCTTCATCTTTATTATCCACCAATCCCGCGGAGCCGGGAATGATCGGTACCCCGGCTTTGCGCATTGAATCCTTGGCAATCATCTTATCCCCCAAAGAACGGATATTATCCGCGGTTGGACCAATAAAAGTAATATGACAGGATTCGCAGATTTCCGCGAAATGAGCATTTTCCGAAAGAAAACCATAACCCGGATGAATTGCTTCAACATCCGTGATTTCCGCGGCGCTCATTATTGCCGCGATATTTAAATAACTTGCTGATCCCTGAGCCGGCCCAATGCAAACTGATTCATCAGCAAACTGAACATGCATCGAACTGGCATCAGCTTCTGAATAAACCGCAACAGTGCGAATACCCATTTCTTTACAAGCACGGATAATTCTTAAGGCGATTTCGCCTCTATTAGCGATAAGAATTTTTGAAAACATAATTTTTTCCTAATCAAACTGGTTCAATAACAAAAAGTACCTGACCGAATTCAATCGGGTCAGCATTTTCCACATTAATTGCTTTTACTTTGCCTCTAATCTCAGATTTAATCTCATTCATTAATTTCATTGCTTCAATAATACAGATAACCTGTCCGATTTCCACAGTAGCGCCGACTTCGACAAACGGAGCGGCATCAGGCGATGGCGCACGATAAAAAGTTCCGACCATCGGCGCTTTGATTTCCAATCCACCGTTTACCGGAGTAACCACTGCTTGAGTCACCGGCTGATTCATATCCGCCTGCTGCTGCGGTAGGTATCCCATATTTACCTGCTGCGGCATTCTTTCATATACCACATTAGAAGCTCCGCTGCCGCCGCGGGTTAAACGAATTTTCAAGCCTTCTTTTTCCAGCTCAAGCTCGGTCAGATCGTTTTCCTTCATCAATCCTATCATTTCCTTAATTTCTTTTAAATTCATAAATAACTCCTAACCTTAAAAGTCCCAACCGCCTGATTATTATTTATTTTAGTTGATCTTTGAGCCCTATTATACATTAAATTCACAAAAAAGTTAAACCCTTTCCACATAAGCGCCGGTTCGGGTATCGATTTTTATCTTATCTCCTTGATTAATAAACAAAGGCACAGAAATATTAGCGCCGGTTTCCAAGGTAGCGGGCTTTAGCGAACCGCCGGTTGTATCGCCTCTTATTCCATCCTCAGTATGCGTAATTTCTAGTTCGACAAACATCGGCAGCTTAACTTCTAATAGTTCATGCTTATAACTGATCAGGGAAACATCCATATTTTCTTTTAAAAATCCGACAACATCTTTTAAAACTTCCGCGTCCATGGTTGATTGTTCAAAAGTATCCTGGTCCATAAAATGATAAGTCTTGCCCGCGGCATAGAGAAACTGGACTTTTTTTTCTTCAATAAACGCCACTTCTAATTTTTCTTCAACCCGAAAAGTTCGTTCTAACATCTTCTTTGTTCTTAGATTGCGCATTTTTGTCCGGGTAAAAGCCGCGCCTTTGCCGGGTTTCACTGGTTGAAAATCAACAATTACATAAATTCCGCCATCATATTCGATTGTCATTCCGGTTTTAAAATCATTCGCGTTTATCATAATTATAAAATCTCACATCCTTTGTCAGTAACTAAGACCATATCCTCTATTCTTATTCCGCCTGATCCGGGAATATAAATCCCGGGCTCAACCGTGAATACCATTGAACGCTTTAAGCGCATTGAATTTTTCCCGGAAATATTCGGAGCCTCATGAACTTCCAAGCCAACTCCATGACCCAGTGAATGACCAAAATATTTGTCCAGATCAGCTGCTTTGAGCACTTGTCTGGCGGCAGCGTCGATTTTCTCGATCTTAACCTGCGGCCGGATTAGTTTTATTGCTCTATCTTGAGCAGTAGCAACGAGTTTATAATATTCAATATATTCGCTAATTTTACCTGAAAAGAAAGTCCTTGTCAAGTCGGATTTATAACCCTCAACAGTTGCTCCCACATCAATAATAATCGGCTCATTATTCTTAATCTTGCGATCAGTGGTAACCGCGTGCGGCATGGCGGCATTAGGCCCGGAGGCAACAATTGTATCAAATGCCGGCTGAGTCGAACCATTGGCCAGCAGCAGCAGCTCGAGTTTTGTTTTAAGCGCTCGCTCACTGATTCCGGATTTTATCAAGGGTTTTAACTGATTTAAGGATTTTTTGACGATTTTAACCGCTTTGCGGATCAAAGCAATTTCTTCCGGACTTTTAAGCATCCGCAGCTGCTCGACAAAGTTCTGGCTGGAGATTATCTGCGTTTCCGGCGGTAAAGCGGCTTTAATCCGGCAATACTGATTATAAGTAATATGATCCGGCTCAAAGCAAAGCGAGCTGATTTTTAATTTCTTACTCAGCTCTGCCAGCAAAGCATAAACCGAAGTAGTTACCATTTCAATCTGATAACTGGAGTCTATTTCCTGCTGTGCCTGGAGTTTATAGCGAAAATCACTGATAAACACATTTTGCTTAGGACTGATCAGCAGCCAAGATTCAGCGGAAGTAAACCCGGATAAATAACGGACATTTGCCGGGCAAGCAATCAGCATGGCTTCAATATTTGATTTTTTAAGATAAGCTTTTAATTTATTAACTCTGTGATTAGTCATATTTTGGGTTTTTCTTGATTTATTGTTTCAGTCTACTTATTTATAATCGTTAAAATCGCTTCTAATCCCAGAATATAACTGTGCTGGCCAAAGCCTGATACCTGACCAGAGGCTACCGGAGCAATCAAAGATGTATGACGGAATTCTTCGCGGGCATAGATATTTGATAAATGCACTTCCACAGTTGGGATGCCCACTGCGCTGATCGCGTCGCGGATCGCCACGCTGGTATGCGTATAAGCCGCGGGATTGATCAGTAAAGCCGCGTAAGTCGAATTGGCTCGGCCGATAATATCAACAATTTCCCCTTCATGGTTGGATTGGATGATATCAACTTTAAGCTCATGCTTCTTTGCCCAAGCTAAAATATTATTATTAATTGTCTCCAGAGTCACCTTCCCATAGATATCCGGTTCTCTTTCCCCAAGCAGATTTAAGTTCGGGCCGTGAATAACAAGAATATTTTTCATATCATCCTCCTTATATTATATAATTGATTTCGCTAAGATTATTGATATCTTACCATTGTATGCAAGGATTGTCTACTAAAACACATTGGAATGTGTGTGTATTAGACAATGGTTAAAGATTATTTTGATTTATTTATATTATTCTTTTTCCAAAGTTTATAGATAAGTTCTTGGTCAGATAAAAGTGTCTTTATATATCCAATACATACAACCATGTAGCTTAACCAAAACCACAATAAGAAAACAATCAATACTTTAGATAATCGAAAATGATAAGCCAAAAAAAATAATATTGTTGAAAAGACTAGTTTTAATATAGTAAGTTCGTATCCATTTCTTTTTTTAGATTCTTTTGATGCTACTATTTTTTCTAGATATTGTTTTTCCAAATCGTTTAATTCTATATTCATACAATTACCTCATAACTTTTGGTCTTATTTATAACAGGCTATTCTTCATTTCTTTTCATCAGGAAAAAGAAACCATGCCCAGTATCGAGCTTTGCTCTGGTACTGGGGAAGCAAAGAAAAACACGCCCCACTGTAATTTTTATGCGATGTTCTTCTTTTTTGGGTTCAACAGGTTAGATGATTTCGGTGATTCACTCAGGCACGCAAATACAGCGTGCCTTCACGCCAACAAGACATCCTGTCTAAGTGGCGCTGCGCCGTCCTGGCTCCGTACAAATCCCCTCCATCAAAGAACCTCAGCGTAAAAATTCCAAAGGGAAAGCTTCTTATTCCTACACGCTGCTGTTATTAATGATTTGTTTTTATTCCTCGATCATTTAAGTATGTATCAATGTCTATAGATTTTTGTTCTTTGAAAATCTTCAGTCTTTCAGAATAATAATCTAATTCTTTTGATAATATATAATCTTCTATATCTTGAGCGAACATTCCATCAATTTTATCCATTCCCTGAGTAGGAGTAAAAGTACAAATTGATAATGCATAAATAGCTTTTTGTTCCAATTGAATTTCTAAAATATATCCAATTTTTTCGTTATACCAGACAACGGTTCCTTTGTGGCCTTTACACAAGGAGCCTCCAGTCTCGATTTTTATTTTTTTGATTTTATTGAATTCTTCAGAGGTTAATAGTTTTGCATTTGCAGGGGAGTTAATTTGAAGTGGCAATGCTCTATAGCCAGATTCCGCCATAAGTAAACCTCCATTCAAGAGTAAGATTATTGTATAAATAATTAATATTATTTTTTTCATAATTTCTGCCTCATATCCCTTCATTTCTTTGCATGGCATGGCAAAACAATGCCATGATTACATTTCACCAGTTAAAAGAAACCATGCCCAGTATCGAGCTTTGCTCTGGTACTGGGGAAGCAAAGAAATCCCGCCCCACTGTAATTTTTATGCGATGTTCTTCTTTTTTTGGTTCAGCAGGTAAGATGATTCCGGTGATTCACTCAGGCACGCAAATACCAGCGTGCCTTCACGCCAACAAGACATCCTGTCTAAGTGGCGCTGCGCCATCCTGGCTCCGTACAAATCCCCTCCATCAAAGAACCTCAGCTTAAAATTCCAAAGGGGAAGCTTGTTATTCCTACACGTTGCTTTTTCCTTACAGGCTAATCACTGTTTTTTATTTTTCAATAATTTCAGGTACTTCAAATATCATAGGTACACTAGACCTAAAAGCTTTACCTGCTGCTATTGCTTGTCTAAATTTTAATTTGGGTAAGCTATTTACAATCTCTTGTCCAAAATAGTTAGCGAGAAAATCACTACTTGTTTTATCAAATTCTTGAAATGAAATGATAGTATTGCACTGAGTAAGGATAGTTTTTGAGACATTTGCTGTTCTCTGCGCAATAACAAGTAATCCAACATTATATTTTCTGCCTTGCAAAGCTATTTGTGAAATACTATTTAATAAAGGTTGAGATATTTTATCAGAGACTCCGGAAAAATTCCACTCAGGTACGATAGTGTGAGCTTCTTCTAAAACCAGACAAATCCTCTTCCCAAAGTTATTATTATGTTTAGCTATATGAAATAGTATTCTAAAAAATGTTTTTGTATATGTTAATACCCCCGATGTATTCTCTACATGTGGAAGCTCAAAAATAGACAATTGAGAATCACCTTTTAAGAATTTTTCTAACTCGCTATTAATAGCTAAAGATACTTCCTTTTTTTTAGCAATAGATTTATCCGTATCTTTATTGTAATTATTTGCAATTTCCTTTTCAATAAAATCAATATCTTGAAATAGCTGGGTTGCTATAGCACTAGAAATTGTCTGAGCAGGTTTCAAATCTTTAAATTTTCCAATATATTCTCCAGTAAAATCAATACATATTACTTTAGCATCCTTGTCATTTAAGAACTCTCGTATTAAATTACGAGCAAAAACGGACTTACCTGTTCCAGTGACACCAATTATTGCCATATGATGTGACATCGCAGCTTTTTTATTCAAAATTACTGGATAATTTGTATTGGGTATATACCCTGTAATGAATTCATCTTCCTCTATGGTGTAATCATCTATTTTTGAAGCTAAATATACTGGTGAATTTATTTGAGGAACCCAACCAAATTGTTCAAATTTATACTTGGTAGGGTTCCATGTTCCTAACTGCACAGCCTCTCCAATGATGAGAGCTGATTGGTTTTTATGTTCTAATTGTTCAATCCTTGTAATACCTTCTACAATTTGATAAAGAACTTTTTGGTTACTTACAATTGCTTCTAGTAATTGTCCTTCATTTATGTTTATTTTTGAATTAAAAATAAACTTGATTTTACCTATTTTTGAATCTTCGGTAACAATACCAACAAAACGATCTAAATAATCAGTAGTAGGTATATCAGTTAATTTGTAAACAATGTTGGTAGTATGGTTTGACAAAATCTGACTATTATTAAAAATTGCTTCTATCTCTCTGTTCGCTAGAACTTTCACCCATTGTTCTTGATTTAACAAATAAGTATCAAGCAATATCCCTTGTCGTATTTTTTCATCAATTGAATACTTAAATTCTACGAAATCAAATAATTTTATTGATTTTCGCTTATTTTGATCCGCTAATTTAACCAAAAAAGTATTTTTTGATTGCACGCCAAAAATTCGTCCAATTGCATTCTTGTCTTGTTCTTCCTTCTGAGAATTGCAGATACTTTCGATAGATTTAGCTAGAGCAGGAGTATTCAAAATCATGAAAATCACCCAATATAGTAGAAGGGCATTAAATTGATTGGATGATACCCCGAATTGCTTAATTGCACCCCATAGAAAAAAAGATGAGAATAGTGCTTCGGGTCTTCCGATAATACGATTCATTCGGGAAAGCATTTGTACAATTACAGGCTCATCAGTTAATGCGTCCTTGCGTACCCAGAGCAAGATATAACTTGAAACAACTAAATAAATAGTGATACCTAAAAATATCCAAAATGTTATATCTCTACCACTAGAGTCGATTAATAATAATGAGATGCCAGCAGCAACTGCATTTATAAAAATATTTGAATCTTTAGAAAAATGTGGCTGGTCTATTAAAGACAATAAGATTAATAATAAAAAACCAGAAGTAAACCAAAAATCATCAAGCAAAAAAGAGAAATTACTAGTTGTAAAATATCCAACAGAGACAAGAATCATTAAAGATATTCCTAAAAATACTAATCTATATTTTTTGCTCATATTTCCTTCTTTAAATTAATAGTTGTTGGGGTTAAGTCTGTAATTAAGTCATTACAACAAAAAAAGCAATCCCCTGTTTCTTTTTGTTTTGATAAAAAAAGGGAAAGGTTTATTTTTCCCTATCCCCTAAACCCTAATCGCTATACGCTGCTTTTTAGAGATTGCTGCTTGGTTATTTGGTGGTTGTTTGATGCTCATTTTGACTGCCTCGTTTTGAGTTAAAGCTTTTAAAATGGGGACGGTTCTATTTTTTTCCTGTCTTATTAAACCCTACTTGTCCTCCAAAGCTTTAGCGACGGAGGATCCCCTAAACCCTAATCGCTATACGCTGCTTTTGAGAGATTGCTGCTTGGTTATTTGGTGGTTGTTTGATGCTCATCTTGACTTTCCGGTTTTGAGTTAAAGCCTTTATTCGCATTTTGATATATAAATCATACCGCTTTAGTCGAAGTACGTCAATAAATAATACATTTATTCATTTTTTCATGGTCAAGTGGGAATGGTCGATAGTTTTCAGGTGTTAATGGGGGTTCTCAAAAAGGATTTATCACTGTTATTTATATCGCTTGGTTAATAAATGTTCGCATCTCATCAGGAGAAAGTTTTGGCATACTAACAGCTTGGGTCTCTTTATTTAAATTTAAATCTCCTTGTTTAGTTATAATTCCCAATTCGTTTAATTCTTTTTTAGCAGCTTCAGGATTTAGAGCGTTTTTCATGATTTTTTCAATCAATCTTTCCGCTGTTTTTTTAAGTTTTCCTGACAAGGACCGATCACCTTTTTTATATTCCAATATGGTGTCTTTTATAAGCTGATAATCTTCTTCTGAAATCTCCAGTCCATACTGATGTTTAAGTCTTAACAATCTTAAAAATTCACCCGAAAAGAAATTATGTCTGTCTCCGTAAACTTTAATTTTTCCTTCAAGCAAATCGATCAAAGCTTCCTTTCTTCCATAAATATTCCCATCACAATCCAATGCCAATTGCAACAAACCAGCGCCTGTATTTGAGGGGTAAATTTTTTTGTTTTCTGAATCGTACAAAACCCTTCTGTTTTTTTCGTTTGGACCGGCATATTGAACCGGAATATTATTAAAGAGCGGCTCATTATTGCCAAAGGGTTGAATAAATTCCGCTGCATCAACCTGCAATGCTGCGGCTAGTTGTGCGAGCACATGCTTGCAATAAGTTTCTACTCGTGGAGTTACAGGAGCCCTGCTATCAGAAAAAACACTTCTTTCTAAATCCGACAATTCAACCTTAACTGTAATATCCAAATCATCTGTCGCCTTTCGAAAAAATATATCCCTGACAGTTCCGCCAATAACCACTACATCATTGAGTCCATTCTCCTTTAAAAATTTTAAAAATGCCTTGAGATTGTTATCTGGCAAACTATCTATGTCGATCCGCCCCGATTCAAAAGCTTTTTCTACCAACTCTTTATCTACTCCTTGGGGAAGATTATATTGCGATGGCAATTCTAATTTATCGATTTCACCACCATTTCTTATTTTTTTCAATGCATTCTCAGCGCGGTTTTTAACATAATCATTATTATCATTTGTTACTACAGCGATCAAAGCCTCTTCTGCCCTGATATCACCTATATTGCCTAAGGCATCTGCCGCGCTACCTCGTATATAATAATTAAGACTTTGTAGATTCATAATTAGCGGATCTATTGCTCTCTTATCACCGATATTGCCTAATGTTTTCATAATCAATTCTTTAAATGCTAAATTATTGCCATTGTATCTCAACGCATCTGCTAAGTTAATTCTTACGTCATCAATTTGTCGGGGATCTAGTATCTGAACTAATATATTCGCAGCCATTTTTTTTGTTTCTTCATTACTTATTGTTAATGCCTTAATCAACGGCTCTATGTCTACATGTTTTTTTATTATGACTTGTTCTTCCAATTCATTTAAGGCAAGAAGCATCTCTTCATAAGCAGGATTTGGCTCCTGAATTGAATATTCGCCATGATCATCATTCATCGAGCTAGATAAAAATATTTTCTCCATTTTAAACAAGGCATTTCTTATCGGCTCAATTCCTCTGGCATCGCCTATCCTAGCTAATTCTTTCGCAGCCAATTTTTTTTCCTCACGGTTACTACCTGTTAATACTTTTATCAGCCGTTCTATTTTCTGCATTTTCTTTATTTCTTGCTTTTGCTCCAATTCCTTTAAGGCAAATAAAATGTCCTCATATACAGGGTTTGACCTAAATGTATATTCGCCATGATCATCATTTATAGATCGAACTTCTTCAGGGATTGTAAGCAATAAATTCTTTATCGGCTCAATTCCTCTGTCATCTCCAATTTTCACTAATGCTTTTGCAACCTCTACCCTATCAAAAATAAGATTAGAACCCGTATTTAATAAATCAATCAGAGTTTTTACCGCACCTGCATTCTTCATCTCACCTAATGTTTTTAGAATATTTGTGATTTTTTTTAACCACAATCTACTGTTATTATAGTTATCTCTGCTTTTAGTTGCTTCTTTTATAGCTAAATTTAAATTATTTAGTTCTAACGATAGCTCTTCGTTAGAATTAAATAAAATAAAATTATTCAAGTAGATATTTTGAAAATTGTCGATAAGCATTTGACTATTTATCTGGACAGGAGCAGAAAGAGTATCTGTATTTTTTTGTAGATTAAGTTTTATATCACCTGCCCAAGCAACATCAAGCATTAAAAAAGTGTGAACTAAAACTAAAGATACGAAACGAAACAATGATTTGGAAAGTAATTTGTTCATGATTTATTACCAGTATGTTGAAATTTTTGTATTTTAGTGTTAAATGATTATGTTCTAATAGATAAAAGAGCTTATAAAAAACCCGAAAAAATATACCATAGAATTGCACATAATGCAATAGCTGAGGAAAAATGAGGAATGTTCTGGTTTTTTACCCTAAACCCTAATTGATAAATATCTATACATCGTTTACCCGAAAGTCTCAGGACATCGTTTACTCAGATAGGAATAACGCAATAAATGAAGTCGTTCCTAACTTGCGTATATATTGTGTGACTATCGTCTGAAATATTCGCGTTTTGCTTTT
>JAHITY010000065.1 GCA_018817165.1 Candidatus Omnitrophota bacterium | reverse complement strand
GGACTCTAGTTAATTCCTTTTGGCTCATCCTGATAATGTCCTCTCCCATGTATTTACCTCCTTACCAGAAGGTATCACATGTTCTTAAAAACCGGACATTCTTACTTTGGTTATATAGGACATTATCACTTTGGTATTACAATGTGTAACTGATTGATAATAAATAGGTTAAAAATTTATAAATTATTAGTTACGAGTGAAAAGTGTAGAACCTAAAGATGATCCTCCTTTGCCAAGGCTTCAGAGGACAGGTAGACGATCGCTGCGCTAGGACAAGACACGAAAAAGCGGAGAACAGAAAACAAATTGCTAATTACTAATTTCTAAACTCTAAATAAACTTAAATGACTAAAGCCCAAAACACAAAACACAAAAAAAATCGAATGGAAAGTTATAAAGTTCATAAAGTGAAAACCAGAATTCGTAAACGCGCTAACGCGCAAACTGGTTAACACTACTAATTTATATTTACTAATTTACCGAGATATTCACCTACCACTTGTTTGTCCTGATCATCTTTCCACCAAGCAAAACTAACTCCGGTTCTAAATTTTCCAGCATCTTCGGTTATCCATTCCACCTTACCGAAAATACGAATTGTACTGCTGTCTTTACCCAGCCGCAGGTCAATACTTAGCGGAGTGCCTAGCGGTATTTTCTCATTAGATACTACCCCAGCACCAACCATGCTGATATCTTTCATTGAATAATCCGCGCCATTCCAAAACCTAAACCAGACTTTGGGATCAAGAGGCCGTAGACTTATAAAGCTATGCGTAGGCTCTTTTCTAGTGCTATTACGTCTATCATTATCCATTGCGATTACTCCGTAATCAGCTCATAGCTAATAGCTCATGGCTGATGGTAAAAAATACATTGATTTTAATTGATTGTAAACTCTTCTTTTCATTTAATTTATAATTAATAACTTATTCTGCTTTTCCTATGAGCTATCAGCCATGAGCCATTAGTTATTTATATTGCATTATTAATAAGTTCTCTGACATCTTCTAGTGATAATTTCTTCTCAATTGGCGGTACTACCTTATTTAAATCATCCACAGTTTGCTGATCAATTGCCTTATCTGGTGTTGATTCAACCTGATCTTGTTGCGTATCTGACGGCTTGGCGCCTTGGTTTATATCGCCGGAAGTTTCATCTGTATAAGTTTGGGCAATACCTTCTGCCTTAACTATAATTCTATTTAAGATTTCAATCGCTTTTCGGATTTCTAGCTCTTCCTCAGGTTCTATTATCAATGATAGATTATCCATATCTTGACTAAATTGTTCCACTTGTTTAGCTGCGTACTCTATAATCTCCTGAAGAGTATTTAGTTTTTTTCTTTCTTTTGGCTTAGAAATATATTGTTTCATTTCTTTATTTATAAACTCATCAATATCCTCCGCGGTATTTATTTTTTTTCTAATTTCCGGATTAAAAGTAAAATATTCATTATAAATTGTAACTTTATCTGCTAACTCACTCCACATAAGAGATATTTCTTGGTTAAGCGATTCCACTTCCTGATCCAGGCTTTGCCCTGGCTTTGTTTCATCATTTGTAACTTTAGTAGCACTTAGAAATTCTACCTGCAGCTCATCAAGCAAAGCAACATAAGTATCATCAATAATTATATCCGAAGCTATATCTGCTATCGGTTTTTCAGCTTCAGCTATTTCCTCTGGGACTAATTCAAAAACAACTTCATTCTGTTCCACAATAGCATCAGTTTTAGGCTCAACAACTATGTCTTCTGTTTTTTCAGCATCAGCGACAAGAACATCCTCGGCAACATTATCTGCAGCCTTTATCTCTTCGATCTTATTAGTATCAATAACCATGACGCCAAGTTCTCCATTAGCAGATATCGGAATACCTAAAATCTTAACAGTCAACCCTGCGGCTAGAGCACCTTTAATATTATCCTTAGCATCTATATCACTTATCAGCTTATCAATATCCGCGTTGCTATATCCTGATAAATTATTTTGCAATAGCTGAACAGTTTTATCGCTTGTATCTGTCAGATTAAACTGCTTAGTATTAATCAAAACATCCTTCTTTACACCTTCAATTTTTGCTTCAAATTTTAGACCTTTGATTTTTGCTTCAAATTTATGCAATAAATACATAAATTTAACAAAAGACTGGGCATCAAGTTGATTCAACAGATAATAGGCAAACATATCAAGTTCACTTAAGAATTTTTCAAAAGATGCTCTTGCTCCATTACCATCAGCTTTACCAATATCATCGATTGTTTCATTAATCTCCTGCAATTTTAGATTAGCAGCCGGATCAAGTTCACCAAGAGTGTTTGCAACCAAATGTTTTATTCTCTCTCTTGCCCAGTTTTGCTCAATTTCATTTAATTTTTCATTATCCAGACTATAAGCAAATTCTATTTTCTGATCAGTCAAATCCCCTTCTTCACCGACACTTCTTATATCCATAAGATTAAGCAATCTTAAAACTTCCATATCCACATTCCGAAGAGCATCTACAGACACCTCGCCGAGAAATAAATTGCCAATATAAGCATGCTTATACACTATATTCTGGATTGATAATATTTGTTCTTTGCTTAGTCCAACACTTAATCTATTTAGAATAGCAGGGGTCATCTTCCCGCTATGAGTCGGATGCATTGACATATGTTTTGCTTTACCTACATCATGCAAAGCTATCGCTAACCACATAGCAAACAGTCTATCCTGATCAGCTGCTATCTCTTTATATTTCTCAACCATTAGATTGAAGTTATCTTCACTGATTTCCTGTATCGCATTCTTATTGAATAAACCACGGTTATTCGAAGCAACCGCGCTTAACATCTCAAGCATTTTCTCTGTATGTCTCCATGCGCTCATCTCTGCGTACTTAGGCGAACCGCCCCCTGGCTTAATACCTTCCAGTGCCTTAACTTCCGGCAAATTCGCAAAAATCACATTCTTATCCTTGTTCTGTAATGCTCTTAATAGATGTCCTTTATTTGAGTCTCGACTCTTATTTTTTATAGACCAAAAACTAAATCCAGAAAGAGCAGTTGTTACAACAGCAACTCCACCCCAAAGCCATGCGCTAAGCTGATTATTACCAAAAAATCCATGCAGCAGATATGTATGATAAATCGATGTTGTCATCATCATTGATAATATCGCTGACATAGTAAAATGGCGTTTCATAATTCCAAAAATTCTATCTAATGCCGGATATTGCTTTATTTTATTTTTAAATCCATAATGCAATCCGACTATAGCTAATAAACTACCGATAAACATTCCGATATGCGGGCCAATTCCCCCAATACCTGACATAAAAGGAAGCACAAAAACTACCGCAAACGCTAAAGGCCACATCAGATATGTCAGGGCTTTTTCTAAAATTATATTTTCCGTAAATCCCCGATTTTCAGCAATAATATACGGTGCGATCATGATCGAGAATATCGCGGATATAAAAAATCCGGCAATAATCGCGGTTGAGAACACTGAATGCCCGACTTTCGCCAATCCCCAGGCAAGGCCGCCCAACCAGATTACTGCACCGGCAACAAAGGTAGAACTTCTGGAGAGATATAATTTGTCAGCATTTCCATACACTGAAAAATAATCCCATTTAAAAGGGTTCCATTTGGGCGCACCTTTAGGGATATGAATGAATTTAAATGCCTCTAGCCCCGGCCCCTTAATATTCGGCAAGAAGAAAGAATTGTATAAGTCTGACATGACGTATCCGATTGTATTAACCGGTATCTGAAAACCAGCAAATAATACTGTGCGCCGGATTAAATCTGTGGGTAAGAAGAATTCAAATAATCCGACCAAAAACCCGACTATAAACCCTAGCACTTTATTATCTTCTCTCTGACTCATTCCATTTCTTACATTTTCCGCTAGAGAGCTAAAACTAAAGAATTTACGTCCGAAATACTTACGCATTCCTTCCCATGATCCGATAAAATATGCCCATTTCTTCAAAAACCAGTTCGAATTCTGATATTTTTCCTTATAATCAGCAGTATTAGTTTTAATCTTATTAACCAGTAAATGACTGGTAATGGACTGGTTGAAGATAATACTCAAACCGGCAAATAAAGCAAACCAGAATATTGCTTGATAAGCAGTTCCATATAAACCTACTAGTACCGGCATTAATACAAAATTAACCATTGCCGGCAGATGTCTTCCATAAAACTGCTCCTTAGCCATTCTTTCCTGCTTAGCATGAAAAGGCATTGCCGGATTAGTAGGAAAAGCATCCAGAACCTCAGAGCGCCATCTTTCAACATTTGACCATCTTGTCCAAGCGTTTTGGACCTGCTTTAGATTACGTTCAAAGCTTTCTTCCAGTTCCATATAAGGTTTATATCCTGCTTCCATCCCGCCCTTGACCAATTCTCTTTCATACATACCCAATGTTGACATAATATCTTCACTGGCAAAATCCATTCCAAACTCACCGGGAGACATTGCCTTTTCATTATCAGCAAGAGTCTTTTGATTATGCAAATATTCTCTTTCCCAAATATTTGAGTTTTTAACATCAACGGAAACATTTAATAAAGGCAAGAAATCATTTTTAAACGCATCTCCGGAAATGCCAATCGAATGTCCATAATGCCCGGTAAATCCTTCATTAAATAATCTTACTTGATCCCATGAATTATGCGCCTCAGCGGCTGGAAACATAATCGGAGTATCTATAGGCCTGATCAAATGCGGCGGCTGAATTATCGCTACCAATGGATTAGTAAATTCACTGGCAAAATAAGGAAACATTCGCGCTGCTTTTCGGGAAATATAAGTATCGCAATCATAATCAAGAATCATATCACCTTCTTCATCAAATATCCGCCATGCCCAATTTCCGGCTTTGGCTCGACCACCAGCAGTAACATTGCTTTCATATAAATTCATGCTGCCATTTAAAATCATTTCCTTTTGGCCATTAGGATAAGCACTATAAGTCTCAGTATCATCTGATGTTTTACTCATATAGTCATTCCAGCCCAAACCAGCATCCCCCTGATAATTATGCAATTTATCTCTGATAAGCATTGCCTTTAAATCAGCATGTTTATCGGCATTGAGCATGAATTCCTCTTCAACAAATTCACCATAACCATATTCATATACATTATCCAATCCAGTCATAAGCCCGACAATTGTCTGCAAGTAATCAGTAGCCCATTGACGAACAACTTCCCGGACTATTTCCTTATCTGCCTTATCGAGCGCGGTATCATTACGCGGATCAATAAACTCATGAATATTACCCTCAGTGATTAAAGTCATGGATCTTGCCCTTATCGCTATAAATACTTTATTTAAAAGTGAAGCATACAAAGGATTTTTCAAAAGTTCTCCAATGCTTCCCTCTGATATTGTTTTTGGAGTAAGAGCCCCATTAGCATCAACCTTAGCTAATTCATTTCTTATAAGCATCTTAAGTTTTGCTAAATCCGCATCGCCCAAAGAATTCTTAACTTCTTTATTCAGGATTTCATCCAGCCCATCGATATAGCCGGCAAGCCAAAGCACTCCGATTACCTGTATAAATTTATTAGTATCAGAAGCAATGGCCCAGTTAAGCATCGACTTTATTTTATGCAAAGGGTCTCCGGCTTTTTCATCTTCATAAAATACCTCATCCTCTCCATATTTACCGACCTTATTTCCTTCCTGCATAAATTCATTATAATTATTAAATAACTCTTTAAATGAATAATTCCTCTTTTCCTCCATATTAAAGAATATATTGGTCATCAAAGGCAACCGATGGTAAAAAGGCCTGCTCGGACGCTCGACACTTTCTCTTGGACGAACCAGAACCATCAAAGACTCAATCAGCTCCATTGCAGTATAAGACATAAATAAAGTATTATTAATAACAAAAATTGAAGAAAAAATTAATATCGCGTGCGGGTTTGAAATAAAAGTTCCGCCCGCCAATAATAATGCCATTGGCGCACCTATGGAAACAGCAAAAACCTTTAACCAGGATTTTAAGCCCTCACCTTTTCTGGCAAGTTTAGACCCTTTAACAAATATACTTAAAATCGGGGCCACAACCAATGCCACAATCAAGGTGGTCATAAAATATGATCCACTGGGAGCAAATGCTAATAAGTTTATAAAAAATGGGCCAACCGCAGCCAAAACCATTGCATTAAGTCCGACAAAACCAACCAACATTCCGACCATCCAAAATTTATTTCGCCAGATAGAATCTGTCTTAGGGTCGATTCCTCCTGAACAATAATTCCTTAAATCTTTCATAAATTCCCAAGGAGTCTTAAATATGCTCTTAAGCAATGATTGGACAAAACCAATTTCATCTACTTTACGATATCTTTGATATAAATTTTTTGCTTTGGGAAGCATATTCGCAATAACCACAGCCACTGTAATCCCCAGCATTACCTGCCAGATATTTTCGCCTCCCCTACCCTGTGCCATGTTCATAAACGGCCCGAGGATTTTTGTTTGGGCTAAATTAGCGAGAGTCGATCCAGGCACAAGATCTAGAGAAGTTGCCCAAGAGAATAAGGTCATCACTGAACCAAATAATAATGCCAAAGTAGTTCGATACATTGACCATAAATTATATGAGTAGCTAGGCTTTTTTGATACTTCTTTATTTAGAGATTCAAGATAAACATTCCGTGCTCCGGTAAAATTATCTACACCTCCAACATCTTTCCAACCATTTTTCATCTGCTGCGCCCAAAATTCATTAAACCTCTCTTGGGCAAAGAAACCAGTTATCTTTTCTTTTCCCAGAACAGTTTTAAACGTTTTTTTCGCTTCCGGCGTTAGAGTCATGGCTTCTAATGACCTCTTAATGAAAACATTCGGGCTGACCAAGACATTGGAAACAGCATTAAACATTATTCCATTTATTAAAGCTCCTTCAATATTTTTATTACGACCACTCTGTTCACCATCTGTTCCATCAACTATAGTAGAAAAATTTTTACTATTAATAAGCAACTGCACTGCTTTATTAATATTTTTTATTGAGTTAAAATCAAATCCCTGCAAGGTTTTTGTCCCATCCAATTGCTGAAGAGTTGTTTCTATAAGACTAATTAATCCGGATATCTCTTGTTTTGTCGAATCATTAATTTTAAACTTTCCATCTTTGTCTGCTATAATATTATCGCATCCTGATCTTAAAGCATTTAATGCTTCTTGAAAGTTTTTCCTTGAAAACTCAAATAATTTTTCCTGCAATTCCGGGCTCAAAGTATTTAATAATGAACTTATTATTACAGCTAAATCGCCAGTATCTGAAAAATCATTATTTTTCAGTAATTCTTTTATTGCCGCGCTATCTTCTTCATTAATCTCAACATCCATTATTATCGTAAAAGCATATTCTTTGAGCTTAAATGTCCAGGTTTCAATAATACCTTCAAAATTATCATCTTTCATAAACCCATTCACAAGATTTCGGTCGGCACCTTGTTCTGCCTCTAGTTTCTTCTTGGAAAATAAAGTAAAATCAAGCAGATTCCTCCAATCGCGTAAATACTTGATCACATCATTAAAATCATCGCCCTTACGTAATCTTTCCTTGGCATATTTAATTATATAGGGATTCATATTAAGAAGATTTGCTTCTTTTTCGATCAACAAAAAGTAGAATAAATCAGTAACATTACCGAGCATATCCTTATCATCAATTACTGATAAACGGACTGTACGCTGATTAAATATATAACCAAACATCAATGATACAGGAGAAATTACTGCAAGCCCGATCCATAAAGCGCTCAATGAGAATGCCGGTATACCTGCAGCAATACCCATACCAGCGATAAACGCAATCCCGATAAGCGAGAAGCCAATAAACCCAACTGCTGACTTAAATATAAAATCAAGCCCCATTGCGGTATCCCACTTAAGATTCTCACCTGATTTTACCGGTTTATACAAGCTGAAATCATGCAATGCCTTTGGAATATGAAGATTAGTCGCCCACTCGCCAAACATCTGGACAAATCCCGCGATCGAGCTAAAGATCGTAGGCATAGCTAATCCAACAAATGCGGTGATTACTCCGATCCGCGCTAATACTCCAGAAGACCAGAACCAGGAAAATCCGATTTTTGCGAATAAAGGAGCAGCCAAAGGAATAAGGGTATTTATAGCTAAAGAAGCAATCCCGATTATCACAGCACTAGCTAAAAATCCAGCGAGAACCTTGCCCGGAAATTTTAGACCTTTCCAGCCAAAACGTTTTTCTTCTTCTTGCTGTATCCTTTCTAATTCTTCCCGAGCAACCGCATTCCGCCAATATCTGTCTGCCATTTTTTTAACATATGGCTCAGCCAGATAATCTATTGCGGATTGTTCATCACTGCTCAAATCTTCATATTTACTCTTAAAAATATCGCCTTTATCTTTATTTATATCCATTGTCCTGGTGTTAATCGCTTTGACTTGCTTTTCGATGGCTACTATTTGAAGAAGTTTGCCAAGCATCAAAACAGCAGCATTATCCTGTTTTTCAACAAGATATTTATTGTTTCTCAAGAAATCGATCATTTTAAGTGCTTCTACTTTATCGCCAGATATAACCTTTTGCACAGAGTCATCAGCAAAATTTTCATACAATTCATTTAAAGCCTTATCACTCCCAAAAAGTCCCTGCTTCAAAGCTTTAATCATATTCGGCAAAGACAATACCTGTCCGGCGGTAAAGGCTTCGGTCTTACCTAAATCATTCAGTACTGGTTGATTATAAGAAAGTAATGCTTTATCTATAATATAGGGCAGGATGTTTTCAGAAAGCAGTAGGTTTTTAAAATAATTATCAAATACCCGACTGGCTGTTTTTACTAAAAAGAAATGAACCAGCTGCGTACGGCTTTCAGTAGCCAGCGCGGTTAATTCTTCGATGCTTATTTCCAGACCAGAGGATTTGAGCAGCAGCAAAGCTTTTGCCAAAGGCATTGAGTCATCTTCTGCTTTTGTTAAAACCATAGCAATTTTGATTATTTCAAATAAAGCATCGAGTTTTTCCGCTGGATGATACCCCTCTGGATTATTAAATCCTTTATCTTTAAAATCTTTTATTTTATTTCCTAGTTCCCTTTGTTTTTCAGCTTTATCAAAGCTATTCGCAGATTTAAGTACAGTAAATTCCTTATCCGCGTCCGCTCTTATATGGTCAATTCTTAAATTAACTATTGATTCAATGCTCTCATCAGTTAACAGCTCCGCGTATTTACCGCCTCTGGCAAAATCAGCAATAACTTCTTTAATGCTCTGAGTTATATCCGTCGGCTTTACAGCAGTCCTGTTTACCCCATCAATATCTATTCCAGAAGTAAGCGCCTGAACCCACATTCTCATTGCCGGGCTAGTCTGGAGTAACTCTTTAATCCGGGTGCTAATGCCTTCCGGCAAATCTGCTATATTGACATTTATCTGTTCGTTTATAAAATCTGCGGCATCTTGTTTCGTTTCAATCACAGCTTCAGTTAAAATGCCTGATTTAATCCCATCAGTCGGAGCAATGCCCCCGTCCCCGACCTGAAGTTTAGCTGCATTTTCTTTTTTCTGCTTATCTTTTCTTTTAGCAGCACGGTCTTTCATTGAATACCAAAGATTGGCAATAACAAAAGCTGCTGCCAGGACAATTCCGACTAACCAACCATTTTGCTTAAAGAAAGTAGAAACAGATTCAGTATTTAACAATGCTGGAAAATTTAATTTTTCTGTTATAAATGCCCATGTTTTATTTTTTCCCGTTATTGCCGTTTCAACACGTGTATCTTTATAATCATCAATTATAGCAGTGTGCTCTGTTTTTCCTTTAACTTCCAAATTCAATCCTGGAATGATCGAATCTTTAACAATTTTATAATTAGGGATTACAGCATCAGGGTCGCTCTTATTAAAATCAAGCAACCATGTATACCATAAGGTAGGTTGTAAGTTATTCAAATCATCATGGTTTGTATTAACAACATTACGATAATTAGTCCCATAATCTGAAGCAGCTGGTAAACCTTGACTTTCCGCAGAGACATCTGGAACAACTGAATATTCAAGCATATCTTCAAACTTTTTAACTTGGTCATTAAATTTATTATAATCACCTGATAGACTTTGGTGCCGCTTGTAGGCCATCAAGGCTTTAACTGTAAGCGTATAAGAAATTTGTTTATTATCTTCTTTTAAATCTTTCTCTTTTAGCGGATCATATCTATAACCAAAGCCAATACCCTCAAACCGCTTCACATACCAAAACTGGCGAGTGACATCATCTTGCGCCCAGTCAGTAGGAATGACTCTTCTAAACTTACGGACAGTGTCTTCGGTCACACAATTATTAAAAACATTTTCCACTAATTTAAAATAGTTCGCTTCATTAACCGGATCAACCTGAGATAAAATCAGATAGGCTGAAAGCTGCAAATCAACATTCATCGCTTTATCCTGCTTATTATTTAAATCTATTCCCGCTTGATAAAAGCCCTCACTAGAATATTGCGAATCTATAAATGCTTTAATCCCAACTAATGTTGTTTCAAGTTCTTTTATTATATTTTGATCGCCATGTATTGCCTCTAGATGCGCTTTATATTTGCTCAATCCCGCAAACGCATAAATATTATCCAGAGTATCTTTTCCTCCATGAAAATCAGAATCGTTTTTATTGTTTTCTTTTAGAGTAGAAAACCTAAATATACCTCCACCATTTTCCACTCTAGTAGTATCTTCAAGGGATAATAAATATTTTGAAATTTTTTGAGCAAGTTCAATATATCTTGGGTCATTATCACCCGTAATCTCCATATACCGGACTAAGTTCTGCAATAATCTAGCATTATCACCAATAAAAATACTATCTTCTCCCAACGCTCCGGAATCAGACCAGTACATACTGAATATGCCTTTAAATTCTCCTATTTTAACTTCCTGCCGCTTCAAGTCAAAATAATAGAAATTAAATACAGCACGCAGTTTATCCACTAAAACAGGCTCTTTACTTTCTTGCAATTGCATAAAAATATCATCAATCCAAAGCATTGATATTGAAGTATACGACCTAGTTGTTCCCCCAAAAGCCACCGGCAACCCTGAACCCTGACGAAGAACCCCTTGGACATTTAAAATTCTATCAGTAAATCCAGCCCTGTTTTTATTTTCAAGAGAGGCTTTTAGTCCAATTTCAGAAGTACGATGAACTTTCTTTAATCCAGTCAAACTATCTTTTAATTCTAAAATCTTTCTGTTCATTTGACGGGTGCGGAGGGAGATTCCAATATTTTCTTGAAATCTACTTGTTATCTCAGTATTAAGGCCTTCCCCATAAGATAAAGTTTTATCATTTACAATAATATAAAGACTCCCATCTTCAGTCTTTTTTATAGAATATTTCAATTCCCCATTTTTAAATAAATCTTTAAATAAAATAGGCGTTTCTTGCCCTTTACTATCTTTTAATGAAAAACTTATAAGTCCGGGATAAAGGTTTTCCTCCAGTTTATCAACATTTGATAACAAATTGTCCGACAGAGCCATTATCTCTGCTTTTTTGGTTTCTATTTCCTGATATATCAATTCCAAATTTTCTATTATTGTCTTAATCCGGGTTTCACCATTATCAACTCTAGAACGAAGATATTCAATTAAGCGATTATCTTTTAAAAGCATTACTTCTAAATCAGCGGTTACTTTTTGATGACCCAGAAAATAGCCCTTAATCTGATTAATCTCATCTGATTTATTACTCCAATCCTGCCGCATAGCAACAATTTGGGAATAACGATATCCAACCTCCCCTTCTTGTGTATACTTCTTAACAAGCAGTTTTTCATATTCTTCAATTTTAGCAAGCAATTTAAAATCATTATTCGCAACTACTTTAGCTTTTAAGCGGCTAATTTCTAATTTAACCGCCTCTATATAACCCACAAGCCTCGGTAATGCCGAAATATCACCCCGACTAAGAGCAAGCCTGTTTTCACTTACTTCCGGCCAAAGAGCAACTAACTTATCAGCAAGCAAAATACTAATTTCTATTTTTTCTAAAAATGCAAGTTTAATCTTATTTACGTCTAATACACCAATATAATCAAACTTATTATCTTTACTCCATTCAGCTAAAGCATCAGCTACAAGATTAGAACCATTTGCTACTTTTACAGCTTCAAATATTCTTTTTATATCTTTTAAGACTAATTTCAAATCTTCAATTTCTATCGCTGTTCCATATTGCTTTAACAGCGACTGCAAAGTACTTTTTGCCTTAATTAGTTTTTGACTATCCTCTTGGTTAAAAACAAAATCTGAATTCTCAATCTGGACTATTCGGGCTATTAGGTCAGAAACTATTTGACTTAAAGCATGTTCCTGCCCCTGTATTTTTATAGAATCACTTTTCAAGGTAAACTTATCTTTCCAACAATCATAAATAGTCTTTGAATCTTGATTTAAATAATTAACAAGAAAGTTATTTCTTAATTGATAAATTTTATGTTCCAATGTATTTACATATGCAGGAAGCACTTGAGCATAATAAGTAGCTAAGGCCGAAGGATTACCATTAAACCCAAGCTGTCCTAATTCCATAAAAAATACTTTTAGATATTTGATATAATAATCTGTTAAATTTAATCCGTATTCAAAATTAGCTATCTCCTGTTCTAAAATAGAGTTCTGTTCCAGCAGATTTTCTGCCAAGTTCTTCATATCAGGCAACCAAACTCCGGGACTATCGCTTAATCCTTGAATTTTAACTTCAAGCTCAGTTCGCTGGAATTTTAGCTCGTCAAGTTGCAAGATCAAAGACGCTCTCTTTTGTACCTGGCGGGAAAGAACAGTAACGGATTTCTCAAACAAAGCCTGAGCTTCATATGGATTATTTATAAGATTCCCCACATTTGTATCAACAAAAGCTATAAATTCTTCCGCATCTTTTGTATACCGAGGCATAAAATCAGGCAAATTCATTTTACTTACACGACTTTTTCTAAGCAGCTCTATCCACTCAGATTCAATACTTCCACCCACAATTTCATTTTTATACACATCACGTGAAACAATTCTCATCAGGAATTCACTACCAGGTTCAATTAAAACATCATACATCTTTTCTTCAATAATTGGCTTTGTTTGGGCTTCTAAAACTTTATTTTTTTGCGTAGCTTCAAGAATGTTTCCAGGATTGTAAAAATCTGATACCGCCGCGATATCAGTTCCAGCAATCCATTGAGTCCGCAAAATTTTATAGTTATCCTGAGTTATTTCAAGAACACACCGGCCATAATCATTATTCCCTACCGGAAAATACCGAATTGAAGTAACCCCAGTATTATCAATAAATCTAACCTGCCTTAGCCATGTATCCTCAGGCAAGCCAGCAGCTATCAGCCATTTTTTATAATTATCCTCAAGAGCACTAATCTGAATATCGCTTATTGCAGTGTAAGTTTCAATCTCTTGATCATTACGATAATCATTAAAAGCCTTGTCCGCAACATACTGATATACTTTTCTACTTGATTCTTGGATACCGAGATCATCATAATTAATAAAATAGATTTTGTTTTTTCCCAGATCAATGCCATGAATCAAATCGCCATAGTTATTGGCATATTGCGATTCTTCCTTGCTTATATGCTGTTTACCTTGAAGATCATAAAGATAAGATTTGACTGTCTTTTCCCAATGATCATTAACATATTCAGCAGAAGAATTCATAACTATTTTTTTAGTTGTTTTATCATAAGTCTTAGCTTCAACTATTGTTTCCGATTTGTTTTTATAATCAAACTCAGTCCGGGTGGTAGCTGTTTCATGCCTAATCGGTGATTCATATGCTCTGCTATAAATATAAGTATCTTGAGCCCCTTTATTTAGAAAATCTTTAAACGTCGCGCTCATTTCACCTGTAGCTTTATCAAAAGCAGGAGGGCTAACAGTTTCCTTTAATACTATTTCTTTATTTTTAGCGCTTACTATCTTAATATATTCAGGAACCTTTCCATAATAATGCTCTTTTGAATAACGCTTATGAGTAATTTCTTTATCTGTTTCCACCCTTATTTCCCTACCCAAAACATCAAGAACAATAGTTGAAATTGTATGTTCAAGATTGCCATTCTTAAGAACCAGGAATCTGAGATCTTCACGTTTCTTTATAGTATTATTTCCCTCTCTTCCCGAATCTGTATCTATAAATTGTAAAGCGCCTTGTTTCGGAGCCTCGAGAGTTCCTTCATTGATCCAAGCTAATGATGTCACAAATCTGCCATACTCATCAAAACTTGTAGCGGTAATTGTTTTGTCTGTCACGGTCAAGGATGGCAATGAGTTTCCGGCATAAACCTCAATTCTTATATCACCTTTTATTTTATCTTCAACCTTTTTAGTTACAATCGGGAAATTTTCTCCTTTTTCATAAGCAATTGTTGTTGAAGTCTCAAGCAAAGTATCGCCTTTTTGCGCATCACTCGTTAACTTTCCAGAAGCATTAGAATATGTTTTACTGGGAAGCTCAATTTCAGCATCATTATAAGTATGCTCTGTAATTGTATCCACTGTTATAGTTTTGGTAAGCAGACCATATTCATATATCAATAGTTCCTTGATTTTAGTAACAGGATTTATTCTTTCTCTCTCAAAGACTTTACCCATTGGAAAAACCAACATTGCATTAACTTTTTTACCTTTATAAGTAGTCGAAAAAATCCATTTATTGTTTTGTGCTGTTTGCTGAAAATCTGTGGTTTGCGAATCAAGAACATCCAGGTAATGGTTCAGAACTTCCGGGCCGATTTCAATGCCATTATCCAGCATTCTTCCGCTTACCGGGTCAATGTACATTACTCCGCCGTTTTGCTGCAAAGTAAACTGCGCTTCAGCGGTTTTCTGTTCTTTCTGCTTCTGTTCATACTCAAAACCCATAGCCTTGGCTGGAGGCAATAAAGTTACTTCTACTGTTACCTGATTTTCCGTATCAAAATATTTAAATATCCCTTTAATCCTATCTGGTTGTCCGATCAGATAATCCTGACCAAAAGCAGCCAGCTGACGACGTAAACTATTTAGGCTTTGCATTTCTTTTGCGCTAAGCGTTGCTTTGGATTCAAGCTTTCTGATTGCGTCTTGTGTCCATTGTTTTTCAGATAATCGCATAAAACGAATCCATCCTTGATAATAAGGATGCTTTGCTTTTGAGATATTTAAGTTCTTCTCATCATTGCTAGACCAGATACCAGATGCTTTTTGCTTGAGCATTACAAGGATCCGATCTAATTCTTTATCTTGATCTTCATCAGCAGCAATAATATCCGGCTGAGTAAACTGCTGAACTAAAGTAGAGATTTCTTTTACAAGCTCACCTAAACGAACTTCTTTATCTCTGGTCCAAGTATCAGGAGAAATCATTTTTTCGCGAACAAGTTGTCCCATTTCAGTTTTAACTGCTATTTCTCTTTTAATCCTGGCTAATCTGGCTTTATCCTGTTCGGTTTTCGCTATTTCCTTCTCAAGCGCTGCCATCTCCGACTTTAGAGTACCCAAAATATCAATATTTAAATCCTCAGCTAAAACCGGAGGTTCGGCTGAAACACTGTTTAAATCAAAGGGATTAACAAAACCCTTAATATTTAAGCTTAGAGAATTAAGATTTGCGGCAACAAAAGTAGTCCAAATAGAGTTCATACTGGCTTGAGATACTACATTAGGTCGGCTATCAGCATAGCGCCTGATTGTTCCGTTTTCAGAATTAATCGGCAAAGTACTGTCAGGCAAAGAAATCCCCAGTTCCGATTCAGTGGCAAGTTTCGCGATATTTTCCAACAAATCTTTGGCTGTTTTTATTTCCACGTCTTTAGCTTGATTACTATTTAAATCTGTATAATATTCAGACATTACCAGATGTGCCTGAGCAACCTGCGCGGTCATCTCAGGTGATACTACAGCGCCGCGGCCGATCTTTGCCCGTTCAGCAGAGTCAGTATAATCATAACCCGATACTTGTACTGATTTACCATTGACCTTATATGAGACAGTTACTGACCTTGTTTTCAAGGCATCAAGTATTCTTTGAGCGGCATCAGGCGAAAATACATGTTTTTCCCCGTCACGTAAATTATTTAAAAGCTCAGGACCAATAACAATCACAGCCAGCGCATTGGCATCAGTAGCATAAGTCTTATCAACTACTCCATTACTAATACCGCGATAAAATACTCCGGATTGTTCATCATAAACTTTATCCAGCCATTTGAGAACTTTTTCCGCGGCTTCCTTGTATTTACTGTCTCCGGTAATTTCATACAACATTTTAAACAAACCAAAAGCCCCGATATTTTCTTCAGTGGATTTTACCTTTAATTCTTCTTGAGTTGTGCCATGTCTAATTCCGCCATCTACGTCCTGCAATTCAATTAAAAAATTTCCTGTCTGTTTTGCTCGATCCAGATATTTCTGAGCCTGCGGAGTAATTGATTTACGGAAAGCATCCAGTTTTGTTGTTCTTAAACCAAAGAACCTGAATTGAGTCTCGCCTTTACTTTCAAACAGTTTATCAATATTGCCTGTTCTGCGAAAATCATTAAGGGCATCAGGACTATTTTCTGCCTGCTCAGTAAGCACTGCTTGCCAAGCATTAGAATTGCTATTGCGCATTACTCCCTGCATCAAAGACGCGCCTACCCAAGCATTAGGACCTGCATGCACTGTATATTCAGTTATCGGATCCTGCTGTTCTGTGCGGATATCAGCTATGCTGATCGCATTGTATATCCCGCCTTTATACTTATCTTCAATCGTAACTTTTTTTGACTTTTCAGTCTTATCCGCGTATTGATACAACCAGCCTTCTCCGACAAAATCATTAAGCACTTGATCCGCCTGAGTATCAAAACCAGCAAAAGAATAACCCAAGGATTTTAGCGCCCAATCATATGTATATAAGGAATTTGAAGCTTGGTCTGAATATTCCGGAGCATAAACATGACTGGGAGAAAGCTGCGTATCACGATGAGTTACTTTTGTCCACAAGGACATTACTCCACCGATAAGCTTAGGATATCCAGAACCTTTAACCGGTCCTTGCGCTTTCTGATTGAATATTTCGTTTACATCATATTCTCTTTTTTCAATTCTTCCACCGCGTTGCCCCATCAATGATTTAAAGCGGTCAAACTGCTTAACATCTTGCTCTAAGCGGGCAAGCTTACTTTCATATCCTTCTGTACCTAAAAATACTAATCCCTCTGTCCTCGGATTTAAATAATAAACGCGCTTAATCGTTTCACCCTGTTCATTTGTGTAACTAGCATCACCCAGAGGTATTAATTTTTCTTTTAAGAACTCTGCTTGCGTATACGGAGTGACTCTATCCGCCCATCTGTCTTCTTTGCCGGTTAGAATTGAAAAGATATTTGATACCACACTTTTTCTTGGCTTAATTTCAAAAGCAAAAGAATCCGCGTGTTTTGTAAAACGTTTGGAACTAACTAATTCAAAAGCCGGATCCAAGGGGAAAGTAAACAGATAAGTCTTTATTATGCTGGGATCAGATCCCGATTTCTCATACTTAAATAATTTATCATCCCCAGCCATCTCAAAAAAAGTATTAAAGATTGTCTGGATATTTATCGTAAACCCAAAGAAATTAGCATAATTCTCCCAGTAATTTCCCCAGCCTTCACGAATGGCTCCCAAGTGCACACCTGACCCCAGGACTTCATTGCCAGTTGCCAGACCAATTATTCCCAATATATTGATATCGCCATTCCAGCCAAAAAAACGGCTAGCTAGAATGTCTTTAAATGCATTACCCGGAGTATTAAAATTTTCATAATTTAAACGCGCTAGATTATCCAGCAAACCAGCAAAGAACATTGCCTGTCCATAAGTTTTCTGCCCATTAATATAATCAATTAAACTCCGATTAGACGCATCAGACATAGCCATATTAATCCAGGCATAAAGTTCCGGCATTTTTGGAGCAACCGCGATTTCACCTGTTTCATATTTTTGCATCTGCTGTTCATATTCACGATTCTTGACTTGCTGATCTTTTAAGTATGGGATAAATCCTTGATCATCTTTTAAAAGTTGGTCAAATGGTTTTTCTTTTTCACTTTCTTTTAGTTTTATCTGGGGGTTTTCTCCATGATAATAAAGATAACTTAACAAAAATGCTTCTACGTTTTCTTTACTAGCCTCTCCGGTTATTTTTATATCAGAAGGACTGGTTGTCGCAGTATTATACAAGCTAAACAAAATTTTCATGCTAGCCTGATAAGCAGGCTGCGCTAAAGTATTCATAAAGCCAGTACCCATATATCCACCGACAAGATTTATCGGCACCATTATACTTTCAAAAATTATTCTATTTTTCAGCTGTTTTTGATATTTCAAGGCATTGTCTTTAGCGATCTGATGCATCAAACTGCCGATCTTCACATTAACTATTTCCTTATTTAAAGCATTTTTACCAAATAAAACAGTGTCACTGTTAGACCAATCGCCTTTTGCTTCAGCAGCCGCGTCTGTTGCCATAACAATAACATCATGACTGGAACGGGCATTTACTTCAACTAGTTTACCCTGGCGATTATATGCCAGAAAATGCATGCGTTTTGCTTTAAAATTACCTTCGGCGTCTTTGGTGAAATAATAAACTTTATCAAAACCAGTTTTAGGCTCGATCTTATCTAGCAATAAGCCTCTAGGAACTTTGTCTTTGCTTCCATATTTTTCAATCAATTGCTGATTATATACTTCTATATTTGCCTGATTAATATTATCAGACTGCGCATAATCATTTACGCTTTTAATAACTCCATTTTCTTTTTTAACTATTGCTCCAATATACGGAGCTTTTTCATTCATTGGAACAGCAGGCAATTGACCAAAAAGATTTTTCATCTTTTGAGCATCAAGCGGTTTTGCTTGATCAGGATTAATCCCTAAAGGAGCGATTCCCTGGGCATTTAGCTGTTGAATGCGTTGATTCTGTTCATTAACATCAAGAACACTGGTAATATTCATTACCTGATCCTGAATTTCGCGGCTTAAAGCATACTCTTTTATACCCGCAAGAGTTTTCTCAGCAGTAACACTACCAAAATGCATCCGGTACTCATATGAACCTTGAGCATCCCGGCCTTCACACCATATATCGAATTTAATTCCTTTTTGCTGCAAGTCAGAAATTTCTTTTGGATTAGTAACAAGCTTGCCTCTGCCCTTAGAATCAGTACGCTCTCCAGTTAAAGGAAATGTATATAAGTGGAATTGGTCCTGGCGAGCAATTAAATCAGCAAGGGTTTTAAAGCTAATTGGGGTTTTATTTTCTTCAGCAAAATAAGGAATCGAGCCAGCCTTACCTTTTTCGCCATACCATATTTCAATATTATTAGTTCTGGTTAATTTTTTATCTCTAAAATCATCTAGCACCTTTTGGATTAATCTGCCATCGCGAGATTCAATCCTCTTCCCAGTAGTTTTATCATAAAAATAAACATTGCCGAGGTTCTGTAATCCTTTTTTCTTATCTAAAACATTAACCGCAACTGCTATGTCACCTTTTTCAATAGTATTAACCCTCATCTGGGCAATAATATTGGCGATTCCTAATTCAAAATTGCGTTCTGGGGTAATGGCATTAAGCGTCTTTTCATTAATCTTCCCTGATTTTATATCAGCTAATTGCTGCTGTAATTTTGCGAAGTAAGCTATTTTCTTAGTATTAACTGCTTTTACATTATTGGTCTTTGATTCTTTAGCTTGTTTTACAGTTGCAGGCGGAGGCTGAGCTTGAACCGTGCCCGAGATTGAACTCGTTTTTACCCCAGGATTCATAAGCGCAGCAACTTCATCAGTAATATTCAACGTTAAAGTATCGCCTAATAAAATCAATGTTCCCTTGATCTTATTATCCGAATGCTGTGAATTATAAATTTCCCGGAACTTTGTCCACATATTAGCGCTGCCAAATAACTGTTGAGCGATTTTAGATAAGCAATCCCCTCTTTTGACTTCATGCTGCCAAACTTGCGCATTTACTTGACTTTCTTCTGCCGGAACAGCGGCTTTAACTGTTGGCTGAACTGTTGTTTTAACTGCTTGCGAAACAGGCTGCTTTGCCTGAACAGGAGAAATAGTAGCTTTAAATTTAGGACTAAGTAAGGCTGATAATTGCTCAGTGATCTCTAAAGTAGCAGCATCCGCAATTAATGTCCCGATAACTTTTTTATTCGGATTCTGCTGAGCATATATATCGCGCAATTCTGACCAAAGATGCGGATTGCCGAAAAGTTTTTGCGCTGCCTGAGCCCAGGAATTACCAAATGGCTGCAAAGCGATTTTTTTACCAATTATTCCGGCATAATTTGAATATGGCGCAGGTTTAGAAACATTGACCTGTTTCTTAATCGGAGGATTTGTCAGCCTGATAACTTTTGGCTGAGTCTTTTTAGCAGTAAACAAAGACATGTTGTCTGTATCTAATGAAGCTAACTGAATCGGCTGATTACGTTCGCTGATATCAGCCATAAGATGCAGATCCGCACCTAAAACCTTTTCAGGATCTAAAGCAGCTAATCTGAGGTATTCATAATAATCGTTGATCTTGTTTTTAGCTTGCTTAATTTCAAAATGTACACATCCACCACCACCAGTCGCATTACCTGTTGATCCGGCTTTTGCGATCGGCTGATTAACGTTCACATATTGTCCGATTTTTACAGTATTGGATTGATTATGAGCGTACAGAGTATAAAAATAATCTATCCTCCCTGTGATGCTGTTTTCAACCTCATGCCCTACGATAACCAGGTTGCCATAACCAGTACCTTGTCCGGCAAAAATAACTTTACCTGACATTGTCGGATAAACATTCGTACCAGCCTTGACAAGAAAATCAAAACCTAGGTGGATACGATTTCCTTTTTCCCCGCGCTCTGCCCCGAATTCACATTTCAGGTTTGTCCGGTATTCAGTCTGCACGGGAATTCTGAACTTACTGATAAATTGCTCTAAAGACTGTTCTTGAGCGATATCAGGAGTTTGAATTATTTGCTCAGCTCTTGCTTGATTAGATAAAACGCTCTGCAAATTTTCTGATGACAGCACATTTTCCCCGCGACTTACTTTTTCCGTAATTTCGCGAAGAACGGCAATGTGAGCAAAGTTTGCTAATTCTGATTTTGAAGTATTTCCCTGATGTTTTGCTTTAAATTCCGGAGAACTCATTTTTTTTGCAACAAGTTCGGCAAACTTTGTATTAGATAATTGCGCTACTTTTTGCTTTTTAAGTTTTGTTTCCCAAGAGAAACCGTCTTGCGTCTGTTGAATAGTTACAAACTGCCCCAAATCAGAAGGAGGAATAGATGCCTGAGATTGACCGGTTGAAAAAATCCCCATAATTGTAATAAAAGCATAAAACCCTTTGGCCAAAACTGAATAAAAATGTGCGGTTGTTCCGCGTTCTTTACCAAATAGCCATTGGCTGAATCTGGTCAGCAAACTAGGCGCGGTTTCTTCGACTTCTATATTTAGTTTAGTCTCGATTCTGGCCGCGATTTCCTGCGGATTTAATTCATCAAAAATCCCGGATTGTGGCTGCTCTTGAGCAAGACTCTCATCTGCTTCAGCATTCAATGCATTCATATCATTTTCAGACATTAAGGACTGGATTAATGCCCCGATAACTGACTGCTTCAGGCCTGGGACATAATCTCCCTCCTCAGGTTGATAGCCATTGAGCATTTCCTCAAACATATCCATGGCCTGCTTTTCAAAAATTACCCGCACAGCTTTTTCATCTTTTTGCAATCCAAGATTAATGATATTTCGATTGCGATTAAGATCTTCCAGACTATTAATATAATCTGTCCAGCTGGTTGTAACCAGATCAGCTATAGCTTCCCTTAACGCAGTTTCCGTTATCTTACCGCTAACCGCCTGAAGCTGAGCTTTTAATACTCTAGAGTCCAGACTATCGCCAAACAAGAAAGCCAGCACTTCTTCTAAACTAAACTCAGAATTTTCAGCTATGAGCGCGTCAACTATTTCATATATATAATTTCTAAATCTACCTAAGTTCTGATCATCCTTACCTAATTCTTCTCTTTGTTTATAAGCATTTCCGGTTCTTTTGGAAAGCAATATATCGATTCTCTTTTTAAGATTACCGACTATTTCTGAACCATTAGCATCTAATTGCTTTGCCAGTTTTTCACGCAGATCAGAACCCATCCCGGTAAAGATATCATCCTCTAAGGATAGATATTCCCAAGTTTTACCCGGCTGGCCTTGTCTTCCGGCTCTACCTTTTAGCTGCTGTTCGACTCTTATATCTAATTTTTTAGTAATAATTACATTTAAACCTTCAATTAATCTGGCAAAATCAACCAGTTTAAAATCAGTACCACGGCCAGCCATATCCGTAGCAACAGTAATCGCCCCTTTTACACCGGTTAAAAGAACTATTTGTTTTTCCAGATGTTTGGAGTCATCATTTAAAACAAATATCGGAGTTTGCTCAGCAAAATCCCCTTTTGTTTTAATGTCTCGCAATGCCTGATCAAGATTATCCTTTGTTACTGAGCGGCCTAAAACTTTTGCAGCCAGATCGATCAATTTCTGTTCTGAATCAATAATAACCGCATTGCTTGAAGAATCAAATAACTGCTGAATATGTTTGGCAAAATCCGCTGATTTATTTACCCCATCCGCGGCAACTAATATCGGCATGCCAATTTTATGTTCAGAAATAACTCTGTCTGAAACTGCTTGGGCTTGCTGTTCAACATTTTTAAATAAAACACCCGCAAAATCTTCACGGATATTCGGTTTATTCGTGGGAATAATTAATGTATCCAAAGCATAGGTATCTTTTAATTCCTGCTGTATGCCTTGAGCTGTTCCGGTAAGTCCTGATAAAACCTGATAATTACTATAAAAACTCTGCAAAGAAATACTGGCAACGCTCATCGAAGGATTTTGCACTTCTACTGTCGCTGGTTTATTAGCCAGGATTTGCTCATTATGTTCTTTAGCTTCTAAAGCCTCATGAATTCCATCTTTAAATCTCCGACCTTCTTGAGTCCGGCCAGCGGAAACAGTCAATACTTGACCATTATTAACTCGATATCTTTGCATTCCCGCTAATAATTCATTATCTTCAGCGTTTTCAATATCCTTGACATAAATATGGTGCGCTTTTAAAGCATTATCTGTCATTCCGAGAAGCTCAGGATAGTCAATCAGTTCAAGCGCGGGAGCAGTAAAATCATGTTCACTTGCGCCAAACAGCATTATGGCAACATAATCATATCCCGCTTCAGTTAAAGTTACACTGCGGCTATCACCTTCCTGCTTAATCGTAAAATATTTTTCCTTATCCGATTTAGAATCAAGACTGCGGATAATTTGATCAATACTATAATAAATTTGCTTTACATTATCCGCCATTTCTCCTGATGGATTGGAAATAACCAGCGGAGTATTTGCTTCTTCAATTAAAATCATATCCGCTTCATCAAGGATTCCGGCAAAAAATCCTCTTTGAACTTTAGCCCCTACTTTAGTTGTTAAATGATCCTGCAAAAAATCAAAACCATAGCCATAGGCAGTGCCATAAATAACATCACATTCATAAACTTCATTGCGGCTTATTTCACTTAAAGAACCATTAGCAATTACAAAACCATTATTTTTATCTCCTAAAACACCGACGCTCAGTCCCAAAGCTTCAAAAACCGAACCGATTTCTTCCGCATCACGCTGTGCCAGATAACTATTAACAGTAGCTGTATGCACCCCAATACCCTGGGCATCCTGCAAGGAAAGTAAATACGCGCCCAATGCAGTTGTAAAAGTTTTTCCTTCACCAGTTGCCTGCTGCAAAAGTTTGCCGCCAAAAGCCGCGACAATTCCAGCAATCATCTGTACATCATATAAAAAAGGTTTTGACGGATGTTTTCTCCGCAATACTTCTCTAAAAGCAGCAACAGCTTCGACCAGTACTATTTCCCAATATTCATTTTTTTCATGCAGTCTGTTTTTAAATTCAGCGGTTTTGGCTTGCAATTCTTGATCAGATAAAGCCGCGAATTCCGACTCACGCGCATTAACTTGACTAATAATTTCAAACACATCAATCGGATTCTGTGCCTTTATCGTAACCTCAGGATTATCACCTCGGGGTTTCGCGAAAGTTAAATTCTCCAAACTCTTTATGTCGCCGCCTTCCAGCTTAGCTCTCCACTTCAAATCTCCCACTGTTTCCCTGCCCATAAAATCAAAATCGCGCAGAGCATTGAGAATAAACAGCCTTTGCGCTATTGTAAGCTCTTTATCTAAATTATATTTTTTTGCAGCTTGGGAAAGGATTTTATCCAGCTTTTGAATATTCCCAGTATTTTTTAAAAGCTCATCCAGTAAACCCGGAATATTCAAAGCTTGGTTTAAAAGAGTTATGGCAAGTTTTCTATGGCTGCTGTTTTCTAAAATTATTTTACGGTTATTATATTCTTCAGCTTTAATGCGAATCCTAGATAACAGACCTTGAGCGCGGAAGTATTCATTACTGATTTTAAGATTTACCTGGCTTATTTTTTCAATGTCTTTTCTCGCAACAGCAGCTATCGTATAGCCATTAAATTGAACCTTGTTTTTTTCATCTTTTAAAAATGGAGGTAAGTTTTTATTCTCAGTATCAAAAATGTAGAGAGTTTCCGTCTCGCCTTTTAGCTCAAGTATAGACTGAGAATCACCATAATAATTCGTTCCCCGCTGCTTCAACTGTTCAGAATCAAGGCTATTACGGATTTCAAATGTTTCCATCAAATTCGAAAGCAAATCAAATTTCGTACGAAATACACCTTTTTGAATAGCAGCAGTAGGAGCAAGTGTGGAAGATTGAGAATTATCCTGTTTGATCCAGCGCAAATCACCGCCGGCGGCAAAAGCAATATCAGTCAGCAAAAACGCCTGAATAATTAAGGCGGAAATCGCTCTGAAATATATATTGTATTTTTTTCCTGAATTAAACATATTTCCCCTGCTAAACACGGTTTAAGTGCTTACACCTTGGCCCCTAAATTCCAAGATTCGCAAACTTATTGCAAAAATATAAAATCAGGATAAGGTGAAAGCTCAATTAACTTTCACCCCACCCACCCAACCATTTGTTCAGATTAAATTGTAAATTTACCTAAGTCTCTTTATTTTCAAGCAGATATATTTATTACATCCGCCTTTTTTAATACATTTTAAGTATAGCACGAAAAGTGTATTTGAGCAACATTTTTTTTAACTTTTTCATAATCATAAAGCATTGAAAACAAACATGATGCATTAGCACTTTTAAATATTTTTCTCAATCTTTTAAAAATTGTTTTTTATGTTCAGATTCCTAGTTGATTTATCTCTAGTTGTACTATAAAAACAGGCGAATTAGAACTGTTTTTTATAAAAAATATTTGCACTAAAAATAAACTGATTATCTTATTAAACATTTTCATAATTATATTGATTGCTCGATTAAAGCGATCGTTTTATCATTCTGCTTCAGCCTAGATCTGCCAAGCATATTTTTCTTTGCATCTTGAATTTTCTGTTTTAAGTTTACAAATTCCGGATGAGTCCCATTTATTTCATTAAAAACCATTTCTGCGACCATCGGACCATCCTGGGAAAGCACTTTTTCAATAAGCATTCGTATTGAGCGTTCAGCAGTGTCGTTAATCCTCTCATAAGCATACTTTTCAAAATAAACATTAAAAAATGGCCAATGTCCATACTTTCTCGGAAAATCCATAAAATCACCCAGGATGCTTATTGACTTTTGATAACCAATGATCCCCAAAGTTTTAGCTATTTCCGCGATCATAAAAACATTTTCCTGGCGCATATCAGGGTCTTCTGTCGCATCCTGCATCATTTTAACTAACCTATTTCCAATATTTTCAGTAATTCGAGAAGTTCCATTAATATAGTGACTATATCGATAAAAAGCTCTTGCAGCAGCAAGCTGATAAGTCAAATCAAACTCCTCATTAAAAAATATATTTATTATATCATCCGGACTTGCTTCGTGATTATTGAGCATGTCATAAAACATATCTGAGAAATTTTTTATCTTAGAGCGATACACAACATAATATATTCCCTCAGCTGAGTAATTATATTCATCACGCAAAATTCTTTTAAGTTTATTCCATGTAAGATTCCCATCCAAGACCTGCTTTGATTTTATATTATCCCGCATGCTTTTAGTGCTATCAATAACAATAATCGACGAGTACAGCCTTGATGTAAATTCTTCGCGCTTTTCATAACGCAAAACTTTTGCTTGAATATTATCATGAGCCTGCAGAAGGTCTGTATAATTAGCCACTCCGTATGTTTCAATCGGAGATTTTCCCGATAATTCAAGCGCCAGAAGTTTCAACCTTTCAAATAAATTCTTTGAGACTTCACTTTTAAAAAGATTTGAATATTCATCCATATCAGAAAAAATATCTATAGTATCATCAGGGTCCTGATAACGCTTTTTAAGATATCGTTCAAGATCAAAGATCCCGGCTATTTGATCTTTCATAACCAAATCAGAAATATGTTTTTCTTGAGTCTGTTTTAAAGATTCTCCATCGCCTCCCAAAGCAAGTATCCAAGCCGGCCCGTCAAAAATAACTAATCCCATAAGATCAGATACCGGAGAAGCAATCGAGGCTTCAATATGATTATTGTCAGTAATCGGGCCCGGGAACTGGGCTAAACTATCCCCGCCCATATCGATAAAAGATGTTTTAATTTTTTTACCATCAGTCATTTTCTCATATTGAGCACGAAGATCATTACCTTTTTGCGTAATATCCATCATTATTAGTTCAACACCTTCTTTTTTAGCCAGATCAATGATCTTCCCTTCACTCCAATCTTGCTCAAAAAAAACAGGCTTACCATTAACAACTAACTGTTTCCCGTTTTTATCTAACATAGGGATACGCGCTTTTAATTTTTTTGTGATTCTATAAAAGTGCGATTTTTTCACTCCCTCAATTTCTATTGGGCTTATGCCCTGAATATAGTTAATGTTTAAATCACCACCAAAAGGATTTTCTTTGCCATACTTAATACTTGGAAAAATTATTTTGAATTTAATATCCTTTTTGCCCATTGATTCAAAAACATTCTTTAATATTTTAACAAGAAATATTGTCCCCAGACTATCTCCGCCTCCACCAGGCGCGGCAAAATGAAGTGCTGTTCCATCTTCAATACTTTCAAACCACTGCTGAAACTCATTTTTAAATATATGAAAACTTTCCTTTGTGTGAGGTAAAGGTTTTATTTCTCGGCTTAATTTTCCCGACACCGCTCTTTTCAGAAACTCAATTTCCGGAACCTGCTTTTCCTTATTTAAATCTACCCATTTGACTAGTTCCTGTAAAGATGAACTATTCACAGAAACCTGCGGAGACAAAGTAGTCTTATCAAAATTAATATTACCCGCAATAGCAATATTAATGCTCAAGCATAAATATATATTTAATAGTAAAACTGAAATTAAATTTTTATATTTTTTCATAGATTTATCTTTGTTTATATTAAAATTTTAAATTGAAATCTGAACTAAATAATTAGTATTTACAATTTTACCTCTAGATGCATCTATTTTTAAAAAATCATCTTTAGCTAAGTCCGCTTGTTTTACTACCGGGAGCTTTAAAGTAAATACTGTCTCGCCTTCCTGAGAATCAGTTCTTAAACGGCTACTGCTTATCGAGATTTCACCGCCCATACGTTCAATATTCTTTTTCACAACGTTGAGTCCCAGCCCGTTGCCCAAGCCATCAGACTGATTAACTCGGTATTCCTCCTGAAAAACTTTGCCCAATTCGTTTTGGGCTATACCCCTACCTTTGGTTTTAAAATCTACGCGCAAAAAATCTTTTTCGTCATTGTCTAAATTTATCTCAATTCCGACAAATCCGCTACCATACTTTTGAGCATTCATTATCAGCTCATTAAACACTGAAATTAAAACTTCTTTATCCGTAATTATACTGGGCAATGCCGGAGCTATTTTAATTGAACTTTCTAACTTATTTTCCAGCCATCTATTATTAACAATGGTGATCAGATCACTGATTTTAAATTGTTGATAATTAAATGATCTTTGTAAAAAGCCATTCGCGGCAAGATCTTCGCATAATTTAGTATATTTATTATATTCTATTTGAGCTTCCTGATAAGCCGCAAAAATTTTTTCGAATACCATTTCAACGTCGGGATCTTTATTTTCTCTTAAATCAATAACTTCCTGCTCTATTTTATTCCAGTTTTTCTGTATTTCTTGCTGAATCATAAATAACTGTTCCTGCCGATCAAATAAACCTGTCTGATAAATTGCCAGTTCTTTAAAATCATTCAAAAAGTCAAAATAATTTTGCTGTTCAGGAGTAAAAACATTACCCGCAGATCTGAATTCTTTTCCTAGTTGAGTCTCATATGTTGAAAACAAATTACTTACTTGCTCAATGTCTTGACTTCGAATCAAGGCTACCGACTCTTCAATAATCTGAAAAACTCTTTCCACCAGTCCATCTTTGGTTAACACTCGATCAATATTCATATTTACTTTACCCGCTCTAACTCTTCTGGAAAAATTTTTAAAAGCTTTCTCAATCGCAACAACCTGCTCTTTAATTCTTTGCCTTATACCCCTTGATTTAATGCTGCTAGTTTGAGCTCTAATCCTAAAAATTTTATTCCAAAGCTCATGCAATATTTCTCTTAAAATTTTTTCTGATTCATGCAGCTTAGCTATGTCCTGTTCTTTTTCCTTAAACCGGATCCTTTGCATTGCCAAGCCACTCAACTGAGCAAACATAGTGAGGATTTTAATTTTTTGAATGCTATCACTATCGGGCTGAAGAATCGGCTCGGATAATTCCGGATTTCCAGCAAGCGGTTTTTGCCAATTATCAACGCTAAGAATCCCCAATATCTTGCCCTTGGAATTACGCAACACTATATGGAGAAATTCTTTTACTCGCTGCTCTTTGTCTTGGCCAAACTCTGCAGCATCCAAGGCAATAAGCTTGGGATTAACATAAGCTCCCTCAGCGACAGGATCACCAATTAAATGCGCCCAGCGATTTGTCTCGTGAAATAAGTCTAAGCCGCCCCGGCTGGCTTGATTAAGCACATATTCTTTTTCATCACTTGCCAAGCCCTCTTCGCGATATCTTTCTGAAAACTCACCTTTTGAAGCGGTTTTCATTTCCTGTCTTATATGCCATTTTTTCTCAATTGGGTCAAACTTAATCACTTCATAAAATTTGGCTCGGCCAAATCCAAGCAAAGTAACTACTTTTTCCATAATATCCTGAACTTGACTAACCTCAGTACAGTTTAATAAATCTGAAGCCTTTTTTAAAATAAAAGGATATCGCTTGCCTAAGAATTCTTCACGACTTGTAAGCTTTTGCTCAAACCCTTGAATAAATAAATCAGAATTAATATAAACCTGCGGAGCCAATGTCGCTTTTTCAATCAGATGATTGTTTTTAAGCGAAAAAGATTCAGCAAAACTTAGCTGCCCGCATAAAAGAATTTGAATTAGAATAATTATAATTATCTGTTTAACTTTTTTCATTTACTGATTTATCCTTTTATCAATCTATATCCTAGGGATTATTAGTTTTGAACACACCTGAAATTTAGGGCATTAATAACTATATGGCCTGGCCAATCATTTGCATTTGATACTGTTTATTTATTGGCCATAATAAATCAGGCAACAATTCTCCCACAGGAACCAATCCATGCCTGCGCGAAGAACTATTTCTTTCCTCGGTTAGAAGCTTTACGGCGTATTGCATTTGCTCAAGCAAATCTGTTTGCAGCTGCGCATAAGAATCATAGCCGCTTTTTTGCTGAAAATCATTTTCTAAATCCGCAACTGTCTGATCAAGACTAACTAGCTTGTACCCAGGCAATGTTTTTTTAATCGCATCATTCCGTTTTAATACTGTTAATCCGAAATTATTAAGTCTTTGTTTTGGTAAAATAAATTGTTTGATTATCAGTTGTCTAAACTCACTATCCATTTTCTTACTGGGAGAATTATTTACTTTTTTAATCAAATTATTGAGTTTATTTAAAGCACTATTGATAAGAGTATACAATCCTGTATTTTCTCCCAAACCATCAATTACCTCGTCTAACTCTTTTTCATAATAAGTAAGCTTCCTTTTGCTAACCCATTTTTTTGCTTGTGTTAAACTCTCAATAATTCCAGCGACTGCCTGCTGTTTATCAGCTTCTACTTGATTGATCAGACGAAGCGCCGTGCTTGCTGATTTGGCATTATCAGCCTTGTCTAATTTATTGCGCAAAAGGCTTATTGCCTCAATTGCCGGCTGATAAGCAGCTCGCTTATTTTCAAAAGTAGATTCTGCTAATATCTCCGATTCTAAATACTCAATATTGCCTAAAGCAATAATCAAAAGATCATTTTCAACCGCTGCCTTAGAAATGTTTAATGTATTCTTAATAACCTCGCCATAGAAATAATCGTCCTTTGATTCTACCGCATATTTAAATAAGCTGGCATTGCGTTTACTTATTCCTTCAAAAAGAAAAATTATTCTGGCCTCAAGACATGTAATCGCCTCGGTGATATTATCAATCACAGCAGTAAAATCATTATACGCAATCTTACCTCTTGCTTTAACAATTTGATCAATCAACAAATGCGCCTGATATTTTTCCTGCAATCTATTCTGAAAATATTCCGGGGATTGAGCCAACCAAGCGTCCAAAGAGATTAATTCTTGTTTAACTTTATCTTTAGTTGCAGCTAAAACCCCATTCTGCCAATCAGCTAAATCAATATTCTTTATTCTTTTCAGCAGATCAATTGCCTGAATAACGCTATCCATATCCCGCGTCTGGGATTGGAGCGTATGCATTTCACCTTTAAATTCTTCGGTTGTATTTTTCAGATTTCTAATACGCTCATCAAAAGATAAAGGCCGAGCCATTTCCAGCAAATCAGCAACATTTGATAATTCAACAGCCAAACCTTTAGTCTGATTAACTGTCATATTATAATCTTCCCCGCTTATCGCAATATAAGCTTCAATATGCTCTTTGTTTTTAATTGCAATATTCACTTTAAATTCAGCCGGCCTATTATCATTAATATCCCTGAATAATCTATAACCAAATTCATGACAAAGTTTATAACGATAAAACATTATCCAAAGAGCGCCTGTGGTTTTTTCTTTAAGTTGTTTTCTAGTATAGCCTGTAACACCAAGAACACTCTTAAGCAACCATCTTCTTACTATTGGATCTATTCTTTTTTTATAGGCTTTTTGAGTTTCATTTTTTTTAATTCTCGGAGTATTTAAGCCTAAAGCTTTGAGTGTATAGCCCGACCAGTTCCTTGAAATTTTTGGAGGAAGCAAAGCTTTTTTTAATTTGTCATTACCAATCAGATCATTAAGATTCTTTTCTCCCTGTTGATTAAAGAGCTGATACATATAATCATCTGATACATATTCAACCCTGATCTCAAGGATTTCCTGCTCACTTAAATTTTTTAATAAATTTTGTTTTACAGCATTTAATAGCTGGTATTGGATTTTCACAGGGAAAAGCACTTTAAATGCAAGTTTATATTCATATAAATCATTTTTAAATTCTATCCTCGCTTTTATAGTATCAGCTTGATTTAAAACAGCTACCTGCTCAGAAAAAAGCGCATTAAAACTTTGATTAAAATCAGGTAGAGATATATTTACTAATGGACTAAGATTAGAACTTTGAATCGAAGAATATTCCGCGCAAGCTATGCTGACAAGCAAGAATGCTTGCAGCATAAATACAACTATTAAATTGATTATTGATCGCTGTACTTTTTTTATCACGAAAAGCCCTTAATTACTGATTGTTCTAAATTAAATTTTCCATAGTTAACCCTTTTATTTATAGAGATTTAAACATGGTTTATCCCAAATAAAATAAAGGTGCTAAAGTATACCATAGGTTTTGTTGATTTACAAGGGTTTAAGGGGTAAAACTAGTGTTGATTTTTAATACGTAAGTCTTTATAGTGATACAGCTTAGGGGTGAATGGCAAAATACATGCTTATTTTTATTGTTTTTTAGAATTTTCAATCGGAATTTTTTGCTTATTTGCGGCTTCTTTTTCCAGAATTCTAATAAATGCATCGACAACTTCAGAATCAAACTGAGCCCCGGCATTTTTCTTAAGTTCTTTTACTGCTTCTTCAAAACTCATCGCTTTACGATAAGGACGATCAGAAGTCATGGCATCAAAAGCATCAACCACGCTGATGATTGTTGCTTCTTTTTTAATTTGACCTTTTTGCAGTCCCAAGGGGTATCCTTTGCCGTCAATCCGCTCCTGATGCTGCTCAATGATAAGAGCAACATCTTCAAAACCGCTTAACTGGCGGACAATATCCGCGCCTTTTTTCGGATGCTCTTTAATTGCTTCCCATTCTTCTTCCGTTAATTTTCCTTTTTTAAGTAAAATATGAATCGGCACGCCTACTTTACCCACATCATGCAATAAAGCCGCGAATTTTAAATGCTCCATCTGAGCTTCACTTAAAGCTAATTCCGCGCCTATTTTCAGCGAAAACTCCTGCAGTCTTTCGCAATGATCTTCAGTATATCGATCAGCAACCGCCACTGTTTCAGAAAGCATCGAAACTATCTGGATGACCATTTCCCGCATACGTTCAAGAACTTTCTTTTGCTCAGTAATATCTTTAGCTACTCCATGTATCCCGATAATTTTCTTATCTTTATCATACATTGGCCAAGCATTGAGCAGGATTACAATTTCACTATTATCTTTTTTATTGCAACGCAGCTCAGCATCTTTATTTTTTTTCCCACTTTTAATTTCGTCTATGATTTTTATTGCTTTTAGATGTTCATCTTGAGGTAAAAAATCTAAAACATTATGTCCCATAATTTCATTCTTTTTATATTTTAATACTTTATTAGCCGCTGAATTAATACTCGTGATCAAGCCGTCATTATCCAAAGAAAAAATTAAAGAGCTAGTGTTTCTCAAAAGGTCAGAATAACGCTTTTCCGCTGCTTTTAATTTCTCTTCTATTCTTTTTCTTTGACTTATATCCCGAACTGTGGCAAACACGCATTCTCTTTTTTCAACAAACCCTCTTTGCATATTAATTTCTATTTCAAAAACTTCCCCTGATTTTTTCAGCGCTAGCCATTCAAAATGCTGTTCACCTTCATAAAAAGCCTTGGCAGTAATTGCTTTTATTTTTATTCTTAAAACTTCCTTATCGCCATAACTTAAGTCTTCAATTGATAATTTCTTAAGTTCTTCTTTACTATACTCACTAAGCTCACAAGCTTTTTTATTAGCACTAATTATTTTATTATTTACCGGGTCAATAACATAAATCGCTTCATTGACTCCCTCAAATATTGATTTATACTTTTCCATGGAAGAAGTTAACCCTTCCTCATTATTCTTAATATCAGTAATATCGACTTCTATGCAGAATATTGATTCGCAAATACCATCTTTAATATAAGGAAACATTGTCGAATATATTGAGCGCTTATGTCCATTCCGAGTGATCATCACCCATTCACGCGGAGGCAAGGGCTTATTCGTATCACAAACCTGAGCAACATTTTCCATAAATTGCTCATCTTCGCCCTCAACTAAGAGAATATCCGTAATTTTTTTACCAATAACATCTTTGCGGAGATAGCCATAAGTCAGCTCCGATGCCCTGTTCCAAAGAAGAATTATCCCTTCTTTATTAAAACTTTGAATGGGAATATTAGTAACATGCTCAGTAAGACTTTCCACTGAGTTTATGACTTTTTTATGCGCAGAAATAAAATACTGAAGCAACATCCCGAGAATGGTAAAAACAATAAAACATATCCCTATGACTAATCCCGTCTCCAACATAGACTCTAAATCCCCTTTATAAACAATTTAAAAAAGTCTTCTTTTTTATTATACTAAAAAAATGGAGGGGAATTCAAGATAATTAAATAAACAGGCATTTTATGCCGATAAAAAACTTATGCGGGATTCTGCGGATCGGATTGATTTTCCAGTATTTTAACCAGGTTCTTTTTATCAGCATCATTATCCCACCAAGAAAAATTGATCCCGATTTCATGATGATTATTGCCAATATCTCTGATCCGAACAACTCGGCCATAAACATCATTGACCTTAACCATATCGCCTAAAGTAATATTAAGACTCATCAATGAATCTTTAGGTAAAGTTTCACTGGTGCTAAAAGACATTCCGCCGGCGCTTATATCTTTGAGCAAATTTGTCCCTTTTGAGCGCGATTCAGCCCAAAAGTTGAAATCAACCAATTTATAATCAGCGTCAACTTTTTCAATTATTACTCTTTTATCTTTTCTGCGTTCATTTTCTTTGTTCATAAATTTCTATTCGCCTTTACTTAATATCTATTTAAAAACCGCAATCCGGTTTGAATTTTATAATTAAATCGCTGAATCCACGAAAGACAACTGCATCGAAAAAAACGGTTTAGGAACACCCAGCTCCGGAACTACTATATTTGGCTTTGTTTTGTTTATTAAATCCGGCACTGCTGACTCGCTATTGACTGGAACTGGTCTTGATCTATTTTGTTCCATTGATTTCAATTTTTCCGCGAGTTTTTCGGCTTTCTTCTGACCAGTTAAATTCTCTAATGTTTCCTCTAAGATCTCTCGCAAATTCATACTTATATTCGGAACATCATTTAGGTATTTTCTTAATTGATTTACCAGATCACCGGTACCGGTACCGTTCCCAACTTCAGAAATAGTTCTTAACCCAATAGCTGCAGGATATCTTAATTCATCAAACTTACTCTCAACTGCTGCCGCAAACTCCCCTGCCGGAATTTTTTGTTGCTCATTCAATAAAGCACCTTTAACCAAACCATTCATCAGCACCAACTGCGCTCTTTGCTTATTTATATTCTTTAAATCAAGACTCTTCAGCTCATTGGCAACCAAAGAATTAATATTTTCAGAAACCAAACCAATAGTCATTTTATTTATTAAGGTTTTATCTAAATTTAAAATAATTCCTTTAACTTTTTCGCGGTCAGAAGAATTAAAATTATTTTCATTGCTGAATAAATAATGCTTGCTGATTTGCTCTTCCAAAGAGGAAACTTTAATTATCTCAGCTACTTGTGAAAGAGGAGTATCCAGTAATCTAGCATTATTTCCATTTGTTGATCCAAGAATAACTGCAGCAAATCCTAATGTAAGTTTTCCCACACTGCTGTTAATTTCAGCTTTATCCAATTCAGCGGCAACTAGTTCCAGCTTTGTATTTAGCGGATCTTTATACCCTTTCTCCAAAAGATTAACTATTGCATTATGTAATGCGCGTAGCTGCTCAGCATTGATAACGCTAGCGATTGAAGCCATGCTTTTCGCTTGTTTAACAAAAACATCCTGCTTATGTAAATTGCCTTCAAGTGCTAATCTGCCAACTAAAATAAAAATTTCAGGAGATATAACAGGGCCGTACAATTTAGCCTGTTTCATCGCCTGATGAATTATCTTGGATAATTCTGCATTTTGTGTTTCCTTAGTGAGAATAATATTCCTCAGAATAGAATCAGCGAAAACTCTTATTAGCACATTTTTTTGAGCAACACAAAATGCACTCAGAAACCTGGCATTTCCTAACAATCTACCAGTTTTTTGCTGCTCAGAAGTTGAAGAAAAGTCTTTAAAAACATTTTCTACCTGAGCGCTAACATAATCAACATCAATCCCTAAATTATGCTTATCATTATAATCAGAGATTACTGTTTTAAGTGCTTGGGCAGGATCGGGTATTCGCTGATAGGCTTCTATTGTCTTTTTAACAAATTCCCTAATTATCATTCCATTCATCGAATTAATAAGATCACTATCTCTTTCAATTGCGGCAATAAATGAATCTGTATTTAAATATTTATCCCGACCTAAAGCACTTATTATATTTGCTAGTCTTAGCTCTAAGGATACAGGATAATTTATTCCTGTTTCTCGAGCTACTTCATCAAAAACAGCTTGCATTTCCTGATCATTAACTCCCAGCGCTACACTTTTATTAAACAAATCCTTAACTTTATTCTGCAAATTCTGAGTAATACTGTCAGCCTTTTCATTTAAACCATCAAGGAAAAAGTTTTGAAATAATTCCAAATTTACTTTACCTGCTTTTTCCTTCAATTCCTGAACAGCAATATTCATGATTTTAACTTTATCACTGATATTAGCTGATTGATAATATTTCATTAGATCAGTTGGGTTCTTTCTATTAATTGCTTTACGAACTAACTGGGCTGTGCGTTTTTCCACTGAGTTAAAAAACGGAGAAGCTTTCCATAACCATACCCCCGCAATAACTGCCAATGCCGTGCCCAGCGCAAACAACCACTCATTGCCAGTTCCAAAGATTGGCATAGCAGCTTGGTTTGCAGCGGTTGTAGTAAATACTACAGGAGCTGCCAAAGAAAATAAGTTTGCGCCAAATTCTGATGTGCTCATTTGCCCAAGATTGGGTTTTTGTAATAGTTTAGTTGCTTCCTGCGACATAACTCCATCTTTTGCCTGTAATTCCAATACTTTTTTCATCCATATATTCGACTGGTCTTTATTTAAAAATGGTAAAAAACTATTTAGAGCATCTACTAAAACAACTTCCAAATATTCAGGTTTTATACGATCATCCATTTGAATTGCATAATGAGTACCAAGAGCAAGCGTTTCAATAGCAAAACCATCATCACCATTTTCTTTTTCAACCAATTTTAAATATGCATAATAATTCGCAATTGCTTCCTGCCAAAGAACCCCTTTAAATTCTTTTCTATCAGGATTATATCCATCTAACCATTGACTTTGTCTAATAACATCCCCCAAGCTCCTGTATTGCGATGGGTGAAGAACTGTTACACCTGACCCTAATCTTATCAATTCTCCGGGCAGATCACCAAAAATTAGTTTTTTAAAAATATTTAATGTTATTTCTTTTGTTTTAAATACTATCCAACGGAGATAATGCGCTAAAACCCCAACAGGCACAACATGACCTTCTTCATGAAGCATTATCATATATTTAAAATAATTATTAACATTTTGGCGATTTTTAATGAATTCTTTTTTTAAAGGACGAACAACGAACGGATTTAATATCAGTATTTTTCTATTTTTCGAAGAGGCGTCAACAACATCAACACCTATCCGATTAAATTCATTAGAGAGATATGTAGCCAAAACGTAAACATCATTAAGCGAAAAAGATTCTATTGCCCCTATTCTAGAAATCGTCTCCCGAAAAATTCTAAAGTAATCAGCTTCTTTTTTCTTTACATCAGAAAGATTAAATCCCAAAACAGCAATAATTTTTGCTATTATCTCACTCAATGGCAATCCTAGAGATAATGCCGAAGCAGCCATATCAATAGCATCCTGCGCCGGCGTATTAGTAGCCACTGCAAATGGACCATCAGCTGCACTTGTGAATTGACCTGGTAAAGCCCAATTAACATGTTCAAAATACTTCGAGTCCTGCACAAGCGGATCAATAATTTGCTGTTTAAATGAAACCTCCTCAACACCTATATCCTCAGGATATGTGTCAATAGATTGTTGCCCGGTCATCATTTTTAAAAAACCAACCCTGCGCTTATTCTTCTTATCATCAGGATTAATATTTCCCATAATATTTGCAAAAGCATTGTACGTGTCTTGACTAAGATTCGCATTATTGTCTGGAGGGGGAATAGTCACCAAGTCACCATTGTCCAATCCGTTATTACCAATAAAACTACCTGGAGAAATTGAATTAACAGAGCTAGCATTATGACTATTTACCGGTGTGACAGAGCCATTAATTATAGACATTTTTTTAATAGGTTGACGTTCTTCTTGCTTAGCAGTTTCATCAGCGAGTAAATCAGCCTGACTAAAGTCATAAACCAAATTTTCCGCATCAACTTGATTAATAATTGATTGAAAATCAACATTATTAATAGTTATTGAAGGCGATAAAGTTGAATCATTCACATTACGAATAATATCCTGGCCAGCAGCTGCCCAACAAATATCTAAGACTAAAAATGTTTGGATAAGTATACATGATATGATTTTAAAATATGTCCTCTTTTTCATCGTTTCCCTCATTAAGTTGATAATAAATAATGATTATTACTCATAATTTTGGTCGTTAATTTTTTGTTTTACAAAATCCAAAACTAATGACTTATCAAATGGTTTTGGCCACCAAGAAAAATTCAAGCCTAAGTCATAACCTGTTTTATTCTTTTTGCACCAAATAACCTTGGCAATAACACCAATAGTTCTTAAAATAACATCCAAATCTACATTTAAAAAAGCCAATGAACCACTAGAGACTTTTTCATCACTAAAAATTGCAATTCCTTCAGCACTTATATTCCTTATTGGCCATACTGTAAACTGATACAGCCCTTTTGATTCTGTAGTTAAAAGCCGGCAATTTGCCACTGAATCCCTAGTCGGTATTCTTACTGCTTTTCTACGTTCTTCTTTCATATTTAATCCCCTTAGATATACTTTATTAAAAAGATTTAAAAAATATACACTATGTATTTATCCTGACAGGCTTTAATAATATTAAAATCCTGTTATCAGAAAAATGTTATTAATTTTTTAAATCAACATGTTAAGACTACTCTGCAAAGCCGAAAAGTTTAAATAGCGAATTCAATAAGGGCCGTATTTCTAAAATCAATAAACCCTTTTTTTTCAACGGCTAATCGATCGGACATTCCTTCAAGCATATAATTCATAAAAGCCGCATTATTAAATTCCAAAAGACCTTCAGAAATCATGGTTTCGATAACCTCCGGATTGTTTCTTATAGCTTCTCTATTTTTCGGCGCTATACCTTCAAGGGCAACATTGCCTTGCGCTTGTTCCCAGCGCATATCCACATAATCAAACAGCCCTGCTCTAATCTGTTCGATCCTTTTTATCGCGGAATCAGCATCGGAAAATGTTAAACTATAATCATATCCGTAAACTTCTTCCAAATCTATACTACTACTGCCTTGAGGGGCCCTTAACAGCGCGTCCCTAATTGAAGATATAAATCTATCTATTTCCTGCAGCCCGATTCCGTCAGCACCAGCCAAAAGCCCGGCAATTTTTTGCTTTATCTGCTCAGGGTCATTAATCTCATTATCCATAACTTCTTTTGTGTAAGCAATGACTTTTGCCGTAATAGCTTCCTGTTGCTGTATATAGTTTTTCAGGCCTCTGCCTTTTTCATAATCTACAGCCATTGAATCCTTTAACTGCCAGCGTGGACTATTAATATCTTCTAAATATTGTGCTACTGGAAGCGGCAATAAAGCCCAAATATAATTATCACGCACTTCTGTAGAAGATACTTGAAGACCTTGTACCGAAGAAATTATAATTAATCCACTTATCTCTTCCTGCACCTTAGTTAATAATTTGCTTGCTACTTCTCCCGGCCGTCCATTAAAGTTAATCCCCATTTTAAGCGCTTTCGGGTCACTTATCTTTAATTTTTTTATAAGTTCATTTTTTATCCATGTTATTTTACTTATAGTATCAAGACCGGCATCTTTCTTATCCGAATAGGCAAAATGCTGATGATCCCCGCCTGCTAAATGCCGCCATACTGCATTATAAACTACATCCAGACGGTTTGCTTTAAAATTATGTTCAATAATTAAAGGCAATACATGCTCCCCATCCGGGGCAAGAGTACGGTCTTCGCTCATCCAAGGAGAATAAACCGCAACTTCTTTACCAAAAAGAGCATTCAACATCTCCGCACCCCATTTTGCTTGAGCTTCACGCAAAACCAAGCTTGTCATAGAAGCTTTACGGTAATCAAAATTATCGACAAGCATTATCATTTTATCGGTTTTTCCATCTACTAATCCATTTAAGGCAGCAATAATATGCCCCAAGTGTTTGGGGTCATCTTTTCCCGGGAAACTGGTTATATTTGCGCGGCGCGTTTTACCGTCCGGAGTTTTAACCTTGTCAATTCTTACATCTGTCATCTCATCATTAGGCGAATATCTTAGCTGTACAGCGTCAGGATTAACCTCTCCGTTTTTAAGCATCTTACTGTAGGCAATAACACCTGTCATTATTTCTCTAAACCCGGCTCTCATCCGCGCATAATATTGTGCTCTTTGTTGAGCAGTCATCTCAATAGTAGCTAAAGGCAATTGGGTCTTGAGCGAGTAAGCTAGCCATCGGGACAATATACCTTTCTGCTTCTGGCTTAAATCCACAGAATCTGATATTTCCTTAAATAATTTTTCATTGTTCTTTTTCTGCTGACTCATCTCTTCACTTAATTCCTCAGCGGTAAATTGTATTCCTTCAGATACAGTCTTACTCAGCTGATTCTGAATTCTTTCTTCAAGAGGGTTTAATAATCCCTTCATTGCCACAACAACAGAATGATCATTTTTTAATTTAGGCTGATCCTGCAGAACGCTTTCATAATTATCCCGCACCCAAGAGCTATACGTCTTTTTTAAGCCCGCTATTTCTTCATATATATCAGGATGCACAGCTTTTAATCCATCTAATGTGTCAACTTTCTCAGCTGAAGCATTTTCGCTGTCAATTTTCACTGTTACACCCGTACGAAAATTCTCCGCGCCAATTATAAGCGCGGGAGAGAGAGTAGCAGTATCGGCAGTATCCACGGTTGACAATGCATAAGATAAAGGAGCACTTGACATAATAAATGACCAAACAATTAAAATTGATGTTATTCTAAAAACCCCTAATTTCTTATCCCTAAAAATTCCCATTTAATCCTCCGATTGTTTCAAATCTAATTATTGATTAAACTTTTGTTTGAAATTTTTTAATCTTAAATAAATCAAGTTTAAATACCCTTTATTGGCTAAAAAAAAGGGTTGTCAAAGTATACCTGATAAAGTATTTCTTTGCAACCCCATAACCGCAATATATTTTAATTGATTTACATGATGTAACATCTTAATATTAAATACCTTGTGTAATTAAACAATCAAAATGTTTAATTTAAAAACAAACCGATTTCCAGGATTAAAAACAATTTTCTTTTGCGATTAATTTTTAATAACGGTTTCTTCTCTTTCAATCATCTCTTCAAAAGGCGTTTTCTTGCCCTGCAAAGCATTGATATAACGCGTATCATCCGCTTCTAATTCATCGATTTTCGGTACTATTACAATATAGGTTATCCGCTTGTCTTTTAAATAATCCGTGATTCCTTCGGTATGAAATCCTCCGGTGATCAGGATGCCGATTTCTTCGTTTTCTTTGTCCATCCCATTTAGCGTATTTGTCGCTAAGATATCATTGCGCTTGGCGGCATAGACATAAAAATCTTCTACTGCCGGAAGGGTCTGTTCCATTTGCGCTAATTTATCATCATCGGGTATTGCCAAGTCAAGTTTTAAACGTTTTGCTTCTCGATCAATATAGGTCTTCATTTTCTTGGCATTAAAGTCTGTTTGGTATTTCTTTACCAAGCCCAGGTCTTTGTTTAAGAGTTTTGTGGAAAATAAGCTTCTCGCTAGTCTGACTATTTTAAGATTGTAATCTAAGGTCTTTTGGGTATAGCTGGTATACAGCGAGTTTTTGATCAGTTCTACTAGTTTATCGATCTGGGTAAATAAGGCAAATTTATCCAAGGTCTCATGGCGTTTTAAATATTCAATATAGCCATAAAGATCCGGCCATTTCCGATCTAGGGTCTGGTTTTTTTTCTCCATTTGATTGTAGAGTTTCTGCAGGGTAGCATGGTATTCCATATTGTCCATGGTTTTGGCTTTGAATGCTACGGTTGCTTTTAGAAATGCTTCCATTTCATAGCGAACCAGATTTTTGGTTAAATAGTCGATCAGCTCTTTTCTCTGTTTCTCGGCTTTTTCTAAGCTGATTGAGTTTTTTATGTTTATGCTTTCAACCAGCTGATTTACTTGATCAAATTCCCGCTTTATATTTTCCTGATCATATAGTTGGGAAATGTATTCGATATAGTCTTCAAATCCCATTTCTCCATTGTCATAGCTAACGATATGGTCATCTAACTCCCGGAGTTTTTTATTATAGGT
>JAHITY010000064.1 GCA_018817165.1 Candidatus Omnitrophota bacterium | reverse complement strand
TACTCACTTAGAGCATTTTGTAAAGTTTTTCTTCCATAACCAGATTTAAGATATTTTTCTCGATTTAAAGCATCAAATTTGTTTAAGAAAGCTTCGTAGTAAATTAATTTGAATGGAACTTTAAGTCTTGTTGCCTTTGATTTACCTTCGTTATGATCAACCAGTCTTTGTTTAAGGTCTGCGGTGTAACCAATATAAAGAGATTTATCTTTTGAACTTTGAAGTACATAAACATAATACATTCTTTAATTATACAACTTGAAATTATTTGTGGCCGAAGGCCACGTTAGGATTAGCGAAGCGGGGGTCAGAGAAACGTGGAAACGTAATCCGCCTTTGACGGAAACGTTCCTCACGTAAATTCTAAGCTTATGACGACTTTTGGTCGTCATTTCGCTAAGACTTGACCTATTTTGTGTATAAAGTGGCTGTGCCACGTTTATCTTAGCGATTTTGGAAAGTGTGAACGTAATGTTCCGCATTTGGCGGAACAAACGTCCCCATCGTAATCTCTAAGCTTGCTCCGACTTTATGTCGGAGCTTCGCTAAGATATTACGTGGCTGAACACTGTGGTCTAGAACCTATCTATTCTCTAGGATGTAAATGAGACAAATGAGACAGTGCTAAAGGGGATCGTCTCAGTGTAGCTGATAATACTCCTTTAATGGTAGAATATGATCATGAAAATACATTTAGGAGGCTCCTCTAAAGGTTATAGGGAATGCCCCGAGCTCTACAAATTAATAAACGACATTATTAAATCTTTAGGTCATTCAATATCTAACGAATGGGTTCATGATACTAATCCTGATAACGATACTGTTACTGACAAATTTAAAGGAACTTTAAAGGGGATATCAAAAGCAGATGCCTTAGTACTAGAAAAAACAAATTCTTCCTTAGAAGTCGGTCAGCAATATCATATGGGCTTAGAAAGGAATCTTCCGGTTTTATTCTTGTGTTATAACGAGAACGCTCGTGGCGAAGCCGTAGGAACTGTTAGAGATCAAAATGAAATGAATTATCTGGTTGACCCTGCAAAGATTGGTTTGATGTACATTGCCGACTATAACAAAAGTAATATTAGGGCGTTGTTATCGAATTATTTCGATATTATAAAAGAAAAACACAAATCCGCACGATTTAACCTTGTTTTGGAAAAGTATTTAGATAATTATCTAAAGGATTTAGCTAATAAAAATAATACAAGTAAGAGTGACGAAATTCGTAGACTTATTTTAAAGGATATGGAAAAACGCTAATTGGTATGTGTAGTTTTTAACAAATTCTTAGCGTCCTCAATTGTTTCTTCGTATATGTGAGCGTCTGTAATTAACCCATCGAGAGATCCCAATTTAACTTCTTTTCCCAAGGCAAGGCTTAATCCTCGTGATATTTTTTCTGACAGCATTACCATGGTAAGCAAATTTCCCGGAGCCTTTTGAAAAGCATCCCACGATCGCATAAAGAAAATATTATTTTGTATGTAATAATCGTCAGACATTTTTAAAAGTCTTGTTTGGAAGGCAACCAAACATGGTAAATAATCATCCTTCTGGTTCTCAAGTACTTGTTTGTAATCCTCGTAGGTAGGAAAAACCATTACTGCCTTCTTACTTTCTGGAATATAACTTAGCCTTTTAATTACGAAATCAAACATTTTTCCTTCTGTTATTCTTTGATAATAGCTTTTAGCTCCTTTGCTAAAGCTTGGTACAACATCAAAATCAAACATTTCGGCTTTGTTAAACATCAAATTTTTCATATGATTCAGGTTTTCTTTATTTGCAAATTGTTCAAAAATAGGATCGGAGGAGTTTTGTTGGTTTACTTTAAGACGGAGATTTTGCAATGCTGTTCTTTTTCTTTCTTCATCGTAACTTGCACTACCTTCATTAATAATTGCCTCTACCATACTAACCCAAGCCTCACCAATGGAATTGGCATTTATTTGAACCCCAAAGTTGTTATCATTTATGTACATTGGATGTACATTAGCATACTTATGGGGTGGTTGACAACAGCAACGGGTTAGATATTTAGCCAGTCGACAAATTTCTTTATTGCTTTTGATCTGTGTGATATTTTTATTCTCTCACTAAGAGGAATTTCTGAAAGAGGTTCTGTTTTCCCATCGGGTATAAACAAATCGTTATAACTTAGTGTGGCAGAACTTTTAGTAAAGTTATGATTTAATGTTCCCTTCATGGTACCGTTAAATATTTCGTAATCTAACCCATTATAGAAACATAAAACGATTTTAAAGCATAGTGTACTTTTACTTTCGGAAATTAGTTTGTATATGTAATCTATTCCTAATGTTTTACTAAGAAATTTTGTGTAAGTTCCGGGAAAATTAGGAAACCTCGACAAAAATAATCCTGTATCGTCGGTTAACACAGGTTTTTTCAATATAGAATATGCTTGAGTGGCTTTGTTGATAGCGACTTCTTCCAAAGAAAGTGACTTGGGTTCAGTTAAATCAACATCGTTTCTAGTAAATAACGATGCTGTGTATTTATAAAATTCAAAACATGCTAAGTATTCGTCAAACTTAGATTTATTTTGAGTGCAGATATAAATAAATGGGTACTTCATGCAATATCTTCGGATAGAGTCTCTGATATAAGTGCGTTCAAAACATCATCAACTCTTTGTATTCGCTTTTTGGCGAGTTCTTTAGAAAATTCATAATACAAACGAGTCGAACTTTTCTCTAAAAGTCTTGGTCTATCTTCATTAAAATAATAATCTATAGTCTCTTGAATATCCACATTAAAAGCACCACCATAGGTGAACATTTTCCAAATATTTATTAAACCCACCTCATCTAAATTATCGGCATCGGATAAGATTTTATATTCTTCCATTTCCTTTGATGAGATGATATCTGATACAAGGTTTAGACTTTTTTCGTCATGTAGATGACCTAGATACTGCTTTAACAAATAAAATACATGGTTTTTATCCGTATGATCCCCATGCTTTTCGTCTGCTTTATGACTACCGTCCAATGCTCCATCTTCTCCTATGCGTGGAGCTTTTCCAATATCGTGAAAAAGAGCTGCCAATATTAGATTGTCCAATTTATCATTTGGTAATTCTACTTTATTTGCTAGTTTCTCGCAGTAATGCGCAACACGAAGTTGGTGATAAAACCTATGACCCTTTCCTCCTGCTTTTTCTATAGAGTTTCCAAAGATATCTTTTAATATGGAGATTTCCTTAGAATATTTTTCTTTTATAACGCTATTATTTTTCATATTGTTTCATTTTAGCATATCTACTTAACTTCCAGTTTCGTTAATAATTTCTGTAACATGGCTGTTAAGTTATCAGGCAAATAGTACTTACTCATTATAGTTTTATACCCGGCATCACTCACAGACTTTTTTTCACTTTGACTCAAGTTCATAATTTCCTCTGCTTTATCTATAATATCGTTAATATTGTCTATGTTGCAAACAAAACCATCTATCCCATCAGCAACTCTTTCGGGCAACCCATCTTTGTTGGAAACAAGTAGTTGTGCCTCTGAATTTTTATAATATCTAAATTCTCCGGGGACTAATCCAGTAGGTTCTTGTCTTGATAGTACAGCCACAATTTTTGTTTTTTCCCACTGCATCAAATAGTGTGGTGTAATAAAATCGTGCCCAAAAATAATTATTGCGTTTGGGTTATGTTCTTCTTTAACTTTATTTAATTCTTGAATGTATGGGTCATCCATAGAATAGGGCACAGTTAAAATAATAGTTTGGACATCGTATTTTTTTTCCAAATAACCACCAAGTTTTAACACAAGATCCAGTCCTTTGTAGTGTTCTGCTCTGGCAAACGAAACCAACAAACCTTTATCTGCGGAAATTCCTATATCTTTTAAGAATTGTTTAATTTGTTCCTGTGATTTTTTATATTCATTCAACCGTGGGTAGTACAAACCTATTCTCATTTCAATTAAAGAATCTTCCTTAGCACCATAATCGGTCATTAAGTGTTGTTTTACAAAATCACCAATATGACCGATGTAGGAGTTTTTGTTGGTGTTAGCAAAGTTTACTGCATTTTCTTCCCAAGTAATTCTAGATTTCATAAATTCATCCATACTCCCATCCTCTTTTCTTAACTTAAAACTAGAATGAATCTTTGCTGTACTTCTAGGAACCCAAACATGAGTAATATTTTTAGATTTTGTGTACTGTGCCACTCCAGCAAAAGGCGTATCGCTAGAAATAACAATTATATGTTCATACAGGTTACTCAATTTATCGATCTCGGAGGATGCATTTTGGGATGCCTGTATCCAGTAGTTAACATTTCCGTACGATAGCGTACCTCCGCTACCATTTTCCACCTCTATAATTTTGGTACCAAAACTATTTGCAATTTTTTTTACTTCTTCCCGTACAGATTTGGAGTACCCATGAAATTGTTTATTATATCTAATCGTTCCGGGATAAAAAGTTAGGTTGTATCCATTAACCTCTAATGATTTTTTTATATCGAGCATCGAATAGCATATATCCCTACCCGATGTACCAACCCCAGTGTACAAACTACTAATGCCATCATGTGAAAAATATATAACTGCAATATTTTTAATCTTAGACATATCTTTTTTTAATTTCATAGCCAACTTTATTCGCTAATACTTGAGGTGCTAATTCATATGAATATCGTAATACCGTTGTACTGGGCTCTATTTGTGAAAAAAATATGTCATAAAAATTGATAACCTCCATTAGATATTTTGGATCTTGCCAAGGATTTTTTAGCTCTTTTTCTCTTTTCTTTCGCTTAAATGTAATGTTAATAGGTATTTCTATGTAAATATATAAATCAGTTTTAAGATTGTTTTCTACTATGTCGGAATAATATTTGGACAAAATGTGATTATAGTCTTCGGTATTATCAACTTTGGCTTTAGCATAATTGTATGCAAGCGTCGAGGCATAACCTCTGTCTATTATTGTTGGTTTGTCATTTGCTTTTGCTATTTTCATCTTATTAACATCGTTTAACCAAAAAAAGTCCTGATCTTCGGCTTCTTTTGCATTAGCCCAAATTTCTCCCCGATCTAAAATTTCGGGTACAATGCTTATTTCTTTATTTGAGGAAAGAAGATTAATAAGCGAGGTTTTACCACAACCTGGAAGACCTTCAAGTACAATAGCTTTAGACATAACATGCTCCTGCTTCTTTAAATGCTTTTACTCTACTTAAACATTCTGGGCATTTTAGGCACTGTTCTTCGGTATCCTCTATACATGTACGGGTATATTTTAAAGGTATGTTGTGCTTTATAGCATATCTAACCAAATCGGTTTTACTAAAAATTTGTCCAAAAAAAGAATCATCAAGTAGTGGAGATGCTACATTCCACCTCCAATCACCAGATTCGATACAAGTAAGCAGGGTGGTTGCTCTTAGGGCTAATAGGCTTGAATGGGGAAAAGAGTCATCGGATACTGTGGCAGTAAACACGGTTCTTATATCTACGCCCAATTCGGAACTAAGATTTGCAGCATATTGTACACCTAAAGCTTGTATGACGACATTTCTCATGGGGTGACCGTATTTCTTAAGTTGTTCAATATTTCGGTATTTTTTTAAGTCTTTAGGAGGAACTTCAACTTCTATTTTTTTTCCATAGTTAAATCTAGTTGGAAATTTATCATTATAGAATTTGTAAAAATAATCATATCCCCGTTCTTCCCATAGCTGTGCTCTGGAGTTTCTTCTAATGAACAAGGGATGAAGAACATATTTTGTTTTATCGAGTAAGAGACTAGCTAATACAGAAGAATCTAAACCACCAGACATAAGAATAATGATGTGTTTACCGTAAGTCTTAGAGATATATAAGCGTCTGTGCCTTAGTATACTGTCAATTTCAGGCAACAACCAAGCTTCTTCCTCTTTGTTACTACTAACGAATAAGTTATTTTTTGATTTCACAGTTCCTTTCATATACAATGTACATTGATTGTACATCACATAGAACTGACTCACAACCAGAAGGAGTGATTCCATGGACAAGACAATCGTTCTGCTCAAACCCGATGCCGTGGCATTGGGCATCCAACCTGAGCTGGAGGAGGCTTTGACCAGCTTAGGACTGCACTGTATGTTGAAAGGAGTGTTGCTACAGTTGACCAAAGACCTCATCTTAACATGGCGTGATTGGGACCATTACGATGATTGGTTCTGGGAACATGTAGACTTTATGACTTCTTCCCCAGTTGAGATTTGGCTTGTTTGCGGAGAGAATGCAATTGACAAAGTAATATCTGTCAAATTAGCACTACGCCAAAAATACGCCAAATCCAAAGTCATGAATGTTCTACATTGTCCAGACAATAAAGATGAGGCAAACAGGGAAATTAATATTTTCCTGAATCGGGGGAGTTAAAAAGTTCCAATTACTCCCCCTGTTTTTATCATGAATAACAATCCTGAAATAAATGAAATAATTACATATTACGAAAGTGTAACTGGTAAAAAATACCAGAATCTAGAAAAACTGGTCTCTAGTTTTTCTAATGACGAATACTACGACTTTAAGTATTATCTTTTAAACACTTTTTATTGGAGCAAAAACTCTAACGAAATAATTTGGGAAATATTTCAAGATTTTGTAGATAAACCTGTGGCATCCATTTTGGACTTTGGTTGTGGCAGCGGTTTATATGCCAAACGACTCAAAAAATATTGCGTTACTTATACAGGAACAGATATAAGTAAGTCTGGTATACAAATTGCAAAAGAAATAAATAAAGATATATCTAATGTACATTTTGTAGATCTAGTAGATTTTTATAGTTCTAACACTAAATTTGATCTAATATTTTGTTCCGAAACACTCGACCACATCGATAATCCAAAAAAAACGCTAAGATATTTAAAATCGCGACTTAGTGATGGAGGTAGATTAATTTTAACAACTACAACAATATATCACTACATATTTAGGATATTGTTTCAACATATACCAAACGACCTTGTAAACTTGAATTTTAAAAAAGTTATTTATAGACCTTTTCTGTATTTTCAAGCACTGTTTAGCTTTTCAAAAAGATCCAAACTTATGAAAGTTGGACTCGGTAGGGATGATCATAAAAACGCATTTACCTTAAGAGAACATTTTTACTTGGCAAAAAAAGTAGGATTGTGTATAGAACAATTTGAATATTTTACCTGTAAAGACATTTTTCCAGGGAAACTATTTAAAGGAATTAATTTAATTCTTAAAAAATATCTCCGCCGATCAAAAGTATATGGTTCTAATATCTTTATATGCTTAAAAAATTGTTGATGAGATATTCAAATATCTCCATAACCCCAGCGGTATAGTCTTTTTCTGCAACAAATGTAGCCTCTTTCTTTGTTTCGTTATCCGAATTTCCTACAGCAAAAAACCCATTTACAAAAGGTAGAGTTTTGGCGTCAGACAAAGAATTACCAACCATATAAATTTTTTCGAAGTTATTATTAGAGATTTCTTTTAAATATTTTATCCCATCAGCTTTACTAGAATTTTTAGGTTGTATTGTTATATTGGCAACCTTATTCGGCTTTGATACCGTAAGATTTTTGGGTAATGCAGTACTTAGGTAGTTATAAAGGCTTTGTGCAACATCCGAATTGGGATTTTTTCCTTCATATACATGTATGCTACCTGTATATAAACGAAATTTATTTAGTAAGATGTTTGTGTCAGTATTGATTTTCTCCTTTCTAGTTCCGATATATTTAGATGTATCAATAATACAGTATTTTAGATTGGGGATGCCACTTGTATTTATAAAATCTTTTAATAAGTCCGCTAATGGTTTTTGTAGTTTCTCAGCACTTTTTAATAATAATTGCGATTTTCCTTTAATAGACTCTTTATAATATATACCATTTTCTATTATTAACGGACCGTTTAAAGACAGTTCTCTATATATCGGAGTCATATCTTCCAACGCTCTATTAGAGTTTAAACCTACAGTCCAATTTAGAATTTTTAAACGATTAATTATCGGTTTTAAGTTCGCATTCACATCGTGTTTTTCATCAACGATTGTTCCATCTATATCTAGCAGTATTAACTTTTTCTTGTCTTTCATTTTCATTTTTGTTTTTTAACATTAATTCTTCCTAACAAAACAAGGTACAAATAGATAATTAAAGTTGTATTTTGAAAATTACACTCGTTGAAATCTATCTCCCCATGTGCAATTTTATGTCTGATTTTGTAACCTAAAGGCTCAAATAACACGAATTTAACTTGTCTACAAAAGTTCGCTCCGAATATTCTCTTAAAGTCTTCAGAATCTAAATCGCCTTCTGATAGAATCATCGTTCTTGTTGAAATGTCGAGTTTTGTATCAATCCTAACAATATTAATTCCAAGTTTTTTTGCTACATCCAGCAAAAAGGATTCAAAATTAGGAACGAGTATGTGAAGAGCGGAAATATAATCCTTACAAAAATACCTTTGCAAACCAATGTTTACAATTTTTAATTGACTAGAGTTAAATAATCCCGAATTATTAAAATATTTGGATAGCTCTTTAATAGTTAACTTTTTATTTTTGATGAGCATATAAAAAATTCGGTTAAGATATATATCCATTATAAATTTTTGAGTCCTACGATATGTATCCATAAACCATGAATATTTCGCGTCTGACCCACCTCTAAGACTATGACCACTATCAGATATTGTTGATAGGTTAGCTAACTGGTAGAAAATTGGGATCGAATCCAAAGATTGTCGCTCGATATCATTAATATTGGGACAAAACCAAGAATTACATCCTATTGTTTTTAGAATGTCAATTATACTATCTAGCCGTGTAATTCTTTCAATATTATTTTGGATTTCCTCCCGATCTTTATCACTAAAATCAACAGAAATATCCACTTCATTAAAGTCTTTTCCTGACTCAATTGATTTCTTGTTCATTTCAACAACCTTACTTTTACAGATTTTTATTAACTCTGAATTTTGTGCTTTTAATGCCAACTCTAAGGCCTCTTTATAGAAAGCGGACGCATTAAAAAAGTTACCGTTTTCATCATTTTTTTGAGCTTGTTCAAAAATAAAATTTAAGTTAGTTTTATCCATAGTTAGTTTTTGTTTATAACATAACCTTACTACCTTTAGAATCGACAATATTTACTTCTATCTCAGATTTTTGCTTTGGATATTTATCCAAAAAATCTTTGTTTTCGCTGACCAAAAACAATGTGCAGTATATTGCTCCCTTTTTGTCTTTTAGTTTCTTTGCCTTAAGAAAACCCTGTCTAATTAACTTATCTCTTGTACCAGGATGGACACCATAATCGGAATGGATTTGCCAGTTAGAGATCCACTGACCATCGTTGTCGTACATATGCTTTAGGTTCGAAGGTATTACACCTTCCTTGATGTTTCTCCAGCAATCTGAGCATCTTAGGCCATCCAAATTCCACCAAATCTCGTTTCCCGGATGTTGCCCACCACAGATACCACATCCTAGGGGTCCTTCGCTTGCCTCAAGGAAAAATCCATCGGGTTCTTTAGCAAGCCGGCGTTTTCTCATGTTCTCAATACCCTCTTGTTCACCAAGTAACCTTGCTAACTGTACTAAATTATTAGAAATATATTTTTGCCTTTTTAAATCATCTATTTTTTGCTCGAGTTTCGGATTCTCTTTTTTACCAGCCAGTTTGAGCATATCTTCTTCGTTTTCATACCCCTTTAATCGTCCCTCTAAATAACCGAGTCTGTACATAATGCTGTTAGATAGTAATCGCCAATTTGTGTCCTCCAATGCACGATTAATCAACTTCTCAAGTTCAGAGACGCTAATTCTATCTTTTCTTAAGGAATCCAAATCCTGGACGGTAAAGGGAACAATTACATATTGTCCAATATCTGGCTTATCGAAAGATAATTTAGTGTATTTGGCTTTTTCTAGAATATTAATGAGTAACTTCTCCAAGTCAACAATGGTAGTTTTTTTAAGTTGCAAAGATCGTTGATACACCGGGTTATCATATTTTTGCATTTCTTCCTCTCGTACAGCATTAGCAACCTCCATTGCTTCTATCAATTCAAGGTATGCTTGACCATCTTTATCGGACAAACAAAATTCTTCTCGATACTTTTCGAGAAGCTCTTTGTCTTTCTTTTTATTAGCCTCGTGTTCAAGTCTACTTTTTTCCCAGTCATCAATTTCTACATTTTTATACTTACACGAAGGACATTTAGTGATTGTTGTAATTACCTCGCCTTTTTTTATAAAGGTAACCTTAACTTTCTTACCGCAGTTTGGACACAAATTAGGCTTGGAGGTATACTCTTTGCCATTATCAAAAAAGCCTTTGCGTTTCTTACATTTGTGGCATTCAAAGAAAAAAAGAACTCTAAGCGGCTTACCCTCGTCAAAATCTTCAAGGTCTTTAAAATCACCAGCTAACATTTCTACCTTACAGTAAGGACAAATGATATTGCTTGGAGGGGAAGTAGCGTCTAATTTATCTTGTTTAACCGTGTCTCGATCAATCCATTCTTTAATTGTCTTAGCTTTTTTACGATACCTCTCACCTTTTTCGATTCTTATCTCCCAACCAAAGCAATAATTAAAATCTCCTTCAACCTCGTCGGCAGGGATTTCTTTTAGTTTTTCGTCGGTGTCTTTTTTCTTGTATAAATCTTTCCAAAGTTCAATAACCTCTAAGCACGCCTTTATGGTAAAAAGATCGTAGAGATCGGTGTAATATTCCATTGGTTTAAGATACATGAATGCCTCTTGGTGTTTTTCCATAGATCCATGATATCATCCAGATATATAAGCTATGGATTTTATAAAGATTTTAATTCTTCAAATATCCTAACCATCGCATAAGTATCTAGAGTGCAGTATTCGCTTAAATTTTTTAATATTTCTTCTCGAGTATCTAAATATTCATTTTCTATTATTGTTTTTGTCCATATTCTGCGGGCTTTAAGGCCATCTGATATATCTAAATCTTTATGATTAAGTTCGACTGCCATTACTGGTAATACTTTTTTTATAGATGCACTGCCAAAAAAATCTTTATCGACAAACCACATTTCTGAAAATGGAATCATTAGATCGCTTATGCGCAGATTAAGAGAGTCAAGAAATTCTCTATATTTTGGATAGAAATTACCCATTCTGCTGTTACAGCTTTTTTCGTATGTCATATTCCAGGTAAGTACGGTACCCTTTTCTCCTATATCTAGTTTTAATTGTTTTAATAGACCTGGCATTGGATTCGAATTTTTTGTGTGTAAATATTCTAGATGTCTTATTTCACTATTTGGAGAGTCTTGTATATGTAGGGAATACTGGAATGGGTAATCTTGATATGGTTGAAAACCTTCAAAAGTAGGTATAGCCGATGACATTGTTTCGTAGTCAAAAAAATACAATGGGTATTCAAATGTGTTTAATAATTTTCTAATTTTTACTTTATTAATAAATCTTTTATCTTCCTTGGTTGCCTTAATTTGTATTAGTTGCTTGGGTTTTAGTGTTAATTCGTCTGGTATATCTTTAATTAATGTAATCTTGTTATCTTCTAAATCGCCTATTTGTTCGGAATTGGAGCTTACAAGAGAGTATATGCTGTAATGATCTAGTTGGGGATTTAAATGTTTATATATTTCTAACCAATCCAAAAACCAAGTGGTACCAATAACATTTATCTGGTTTACATATCTAGGCGATAGGTCAGGTATTTTTGTAAAGCTCAATACTTCTTTTGCTTTAATGACTTGTTCTTTAGTTACTTCGAGCAAATCTTTTACTCCATCTGTAACATCAGTCACAGTAGTTAATCCGACCGGATCAATATCCCCTTTACGGGCATATCCATTATTTATGTAGATAATATAGATATTATTAATTTCTAGACCACACTTTTTTAATACCAAAGTTTGATAAGCCAGATCGTATTTATGTTCTTGTTTTGCTTGTGTACTGCTCTTAACCTCTATTAAATCAAAGAGGTTGTCACCTACACTATTTAGTATGTCTACAATACAAGTTAAACCATCTACTTCAAAGCCACCTTGGAGTATTGTTTTTACGCCCTTTTTTAACGCTTCGTTGGTTCTAACAGTTAATGTTTTGTAATCGTCATAACCATTAAAGCCAATCTTTACGGCATTTGGATAAAGTTTTTCTGCGTATAACTCAAATTTATGGCCTGTGTCAAAAATATCTTGGGTATTTTCGTCAATAGGGGGGAGTTTGTATTTATCAAACTTTTTTAGCCATAACCAAGCAGGATGTCTAAGAAACAGCATATAGTCAGATTTAGATACACCAACAGTTATTTTTTGTGTTTTTAATGTTACATCATTCATACATAACGCTTAAGAATTTCACCATAATAAGATGGATATTGATCAACGATATGTTTAACCCTTTCAATATTTGTCGATATTGCAGATCTCGCTTCGAGGCTAAGATTAAATTGTCCAAGTTTATTAGCTAACTCTTGAGAAACAGCCCTATCTGAAAAACCCATTTCGAAAATAACAACTGATTCGGTTGAAGGTAAACCATATTTCAGCCTCTTTTGAAATAGCCGAATTTTACTTAATGTTTCTTGTTTATTTTCAAATTCTAGGAGATCGACAAATTCATTAATTGCGCCTAAAAGTAACGCGCCGCCATAAGCCAAACCAACTTCACACATTTCTACTAAATTTTCTATATTGTATTCACGACATCTCTTTCCCCATAGGAGTTTAGCATTTCCATTGTGTAGAATTTTCAAAAGATCATAAAAGGATTTTCCTGAAATCCATCCTTGGACAACATCTTTGAGCAAAGACGGCTTGTCGCATTTATTGTAAGTATTGTTATTAATATAACGATTAAGTAATGGCCAAATAACATCGAGTAAATGATCGGCATCAACGGAAGATAGTTGGCTAATGTTATCGTGCACCCACTGGTCTATTATTTGTGCATCTCTAATACCATACAAAGTTTTACCATATGCTTTCCTAGAAATTGTATTCTTGACTCTCTGCGAAATATTGCTTGCCAATAATTTAAAAAGGTTACAAATGTGTTGCCTATTTTTTTCGTCTGCCAATGAGTATGCAAATGTACCCTTTGCTAGACCAACGACTTTTTCTTCGGTCATTATTTCTTCGGTTATATCCCAGTTAGACATCAGAAAGCTCTCTATTGACGAAATCAGAGCCATTTTTTCTAAAATTTGTCTTTCTACTCCAGAAAGTGAAAATCCTTTATCTCCATATTTAGTTACTATTTTTTGGGATAAACTTGTTATTTCCTCTGGATTATCAACATATATTTTAACAAAAGCCATTGCATCCATTTTAATCGAGAATTCATCATCATCACTTTTAATCGGATCAAAAATCGAAAGTAAATTACTTATACATGGTTCGGAATTTTCTGGAGTAAATAAATTTTTAACTTGTCCCCATCTCCACATATCCTTTCTAACCCTTCGCCGATCAAATATCAGAGGATCAGCAAATAAAATACTTCCCTCTGTATACATTCCGGAACGACCGGCTCTTCCAATCAAATTATGAAAATCTCGTACTCTCATCTTTTCTAATCCTTGGTATAAGCTTGTTACGACAAGGTATCGTATTGGGAGATTAATACCTTGTGCAAGTGTTGATGTACACACTACAAAATGGATTAATCCCCGTTGCATTGCATATTCAACCGCCAACCTAATTCCTTGAGGAGTATTACCATGATGTGTATAAACTCCAAGCCGAGCACTTTTTGTTGATATTGCTTCTCGTCCCAGGTTTTGAAGATAGAGAAAGTAAAGCTTGTTAAGTTCTTCCTGATCAGAAAATATCCCTGGCGACCTAACCGATACTTCTCGCTCAAAAATATCAACCGCCTTTGCACAAATACTTGAAGCGATTGATTTTTTACCACAAAATATAGCTACACTACCATTCTTAACAAGTTTAAGACCAAGATATAGGGCAATTGCCTGACTATCTGATTTATCAGGAAAGATCCTTTCTTTTTTCTCTCTTGGTTTTTTACTTAATGGATAAGTTTCTATTACTCTCGGCACGAAATATTCTGATTCTTCGATGTTTTCACTCGAAACATATTCGACCCTTCCCGCTTGATCTAACCAACTGACAAATCCAACAGATCTAAAGGTGGGCACCAGGTCTGTTCCTGAAACAACTGTTGACCCGGTTCCATTAAACCATTCTCCAATAGCGTCAGCATTACTTATTACAGCAGAAATGATGATTTTTTGTGTCGTAGTAGATAAAATAGACCGCAAGGAAGTTAGGAGTAACTCGTAAGTAATGCCTCTGGCACCATTATCAAATTGATGCCCTTCGTCAAATATCACTAAACCTGCTTTTGATGCTAATTCTATATTATGTCGGAGAGCATACATTAGCTTTTCAGGTGTAACCACTAATATCTGTTTACCTTCTAACAAATTATCGGAGGTAAAATCCATTTGTAAAACATCAGTCATTTCATCTACGGCTATTTGTTCATCTTGAAATGCTATAGATAAACTATTTTTAATCTCGTGACAAAGAGCTCTAAAAGGTGCAACGATAATGACTAACGAAGTTCTGTTGGCTAAAAATGAACTTCGTATAATAAGTTCTGTTGCTTTCGTTTTTCCTGCACTTGTAGGCATTTGTACCATAGCCGACTTACCTTTAAATACTTCTTTCTGTCCAAGCAAATGTTGAGCTGGCCATAATTCTTTTATTGATGATGATTTTTGAAATATAGGTGCCCAAATTTCTTTAGGTAAATCCGAGTAAGATGGCAACGCACGCCATACAGAATTTTGAAGCTTCTTTTTTACAACAGCGCCTATTGCGTCTGAGAAAAGAAGTTCTCTTGGACTTCCATTTTTATAGATTTTTTGATGTAGTCCATCACAGGCCCTAATAAGATCTTCATCCTGTGATCCAGTTTTAGAGAATTTGGTCATTAGCTCAGATATGTCATTAATTGGATCTCTGTACAGATCTTCGGTGACAGGTACTACATTTGAATATTTGCCCTGTAACAACCAGGTGAGTAAGTTTTCTAGTCCGCTACAATCAAGATCGAGCGTATTATTTACAATTAAATTTGCTAATACTTTTGAACTTCCTGGTAAATCGGAAAGATAATAAGCAGCAGAACCCATTAGTCTTAAATATTGATCCAGGTCAACATTTAATTTTGACTGAATGTATGAATCAAAAAAACTTGCAGAAAATTGAGGGCTTACAAGTGGTAAATTAGTTGTTTCATGACTACGATTAGCAGCTACATCGCCAAGAATACCGATAGATAAAACTAGAAGTTTGGAGGGATCGATAGATATAGCGATATGATCTCTTTCTGGTATCGCATACTCATACATTTTACCCTTTGATCTGGTAATAGCCAAAAATGTTTTCGACCTCTGATCAGGCTTCATTTGCAGCCCTCCTATAAAGATCATGTACAAGATCCATCATGTTATTTCCTTTAATAACTATGAGAACCAATTGATTTTTGTTGGGATGGCCATTTGTAACGGTGTTAGTCGTAAGATTCATATCGAAAAGGTGCGTAGAAAATAATGCTACCGCTCCAGAGATTTCCTTATATGGGTTGTCTATCGGATTTTGAAAGCGCTCAATCCTCTCAGCATCTTGGTTTAGATTGGCATCATGCAGTCGCTGTTTGATTGCATTTAATGACTCCGCTTTTCTAAGCTGATCTTTACTACCGGAATCATTTACTGCATCTTGTAATCTTGATGTAGGAGAACCAGAAAATTGAGATTTTGATTCGAATATCGCTAATGTATCTTCGGAAGATTCATTATTAACATTAACAAACTTAAAGCCGAGAATATCCGAACCTTTTGTTGACTCATTCCTAATAGTTTTGTTGCCATATCGAGTTCTTGGAACCCAATAATTTAGTGAGTATTCTAAATAATCTGCCATTAATATCTCACCAAAGTCTCCAGAGCGGATACTTGGTCCTGGGGCAACTGATTGGTCGGGAAATTTGATTTTATTTAGATACTCCGAACGAGTAAACCCATACCCTTTCCTAAAAAAATCGATTTCTGAATCGAGACAATAATGATTCCTGAAGTTCTTTGCCCAATCCGACAGTATCGTCGGGTCGTTTTTGTGCTGAAACTCCAAAACCACAACCTCCTTACCTTCAGATGTTGTTAATCTTTCTTTGGTATCTACTAACCAATTAATATGTAATGGTTTGTTTTGGTTCATATAATTTTCTGTCTTATTTTACTGGCTAGTATGTACCTTGCAATATTTGTTCGTAAAAACATCAATAAAATTAGAATGGTGTGTAATATCTATTAAGATTTTCTTAATAGCGTTACCAAACTTATCCTTTCCAGTATCAATTAAATAAATGCACTCAGAAAACCAGTAATTACAATTGATTTATTATCTTTTTAAATCAGATTAGTGCTTCTTATCCTTAGGGGGATTAGGATCGTGACCTGGAAAAACCGTATCACTATCACGGAATTTTCTATCTCGTCCCTGGATTCTCACTTCACCACCACCAGAATTCGCAGAAAATTTTTTAGCATCTTTTTCTGCTTCACTTTGAGTATTATTGTGAGAACTTACTCGAAGTGCATTATCGCGCCTAGAGTCCCAGCCACCATTTGAATTTTTAACTACAGTATAATTAGACATATTTAATCGCCTCCTTTTTTAATAACATCAATAACAACACCCTGTACAGAAAAGTTATCGAATAAAAGAATCGGTTTATTATTTGGATTAGTAGACTCGGGTTCTAAACGAACACAATCATCCCCTTTGTTAATTTTTTTAATAGTTGCTTCATCACCAATAAGAGCGACCACCCTTTGACCAAACTCCGGCGTATTGTTTTTTCTTACTAAAACATAATCGCCACTGTCTATGGCTTTCCCATTTATATCGCTTTTATTCATGCTGTCACCCACGGCACGAAGGAAAAACAGTTCGTCACTAGAATACTTAGTCTGTGAGGATGGGTAAGGAATGTACGCTTCAATATTTTCAATTGCGAGTAGTGGTACACCACAAGCAATATTTCCAAGAAGCGGAACACTCAACATTTGTCCTGGAGTAGGTGTTTCGAATGATCTTGCCTGATACCTCTCATTTAACAGATACCCTTTCTTTTTTAATGCATCGACATGGCGTTGTACAGAGCTAATACCTGCATAACACATTGTTTTTCTAATTTCTTCAAGAGTGGGCGATTTACCAAGTTTGGCTCGCAAATCTTGAATGGTAGACAAGACAAGTTTTTGTTTTTGTGTTAGATATTTATTCATAATTGTGTATAATATATCATATCTAGAGTAGATAAGCAATCGAATTATTTATTGCATATTGATAGTAGGTATCATAATATGATATCAACAAACAAAATATGGGCCAGTTGTTTAAATCTATATATTTCCAAGACTGCGAATCTGAAAGTTCAGATTCGAAATCATTTACCCTTGCATTCTCGGAAAAAGATGCCGATCTGTACGATTTTCTTAAAAATACCTCAAGCCTTGAGATTAGAAGTCTCCTATCTGTTTATTCTTTTTCAGAACTAAAAAATCGAGCTGATCAGGAGCATCTATCTTTAAACACTTACTGCTTATGGAAAATTAGAAAAGATATTCAACCTAAATCCCTAAATGGTACTGGTCGTACTAAACAACTTGTTATGTTTGGTATCGATCCCCTTCATGTTACTTTCGAAGGTGGAAAAAATCTTCCGCTTCAATCCTGGTATCCCTATCTCGAGGGTTATTCACCTGATTTTGTAGAACATATTATCGAGAATTACTTGCCCAAAAGTACTAGAACCATTTACGATCCTTTTTCTGGCTCAGGAACTACTCCCCTTGTTACATCTTCTTTAAAATATAATTCTTACTATTCCGAAGTAAATCCCTTATTACAGTTTCTATCTCAAACCAAATTTAAAGCTAGAAACATCAAAAATAAAGAAAAGGTTATAAGTGAGCTTAATAAAATTGTTGATCAAAGCAAAACCGCGATTCTAAATTGTCCTGAAGACAAATTACGTAAGGAAAGTTATATAAATACCTTTGGTAAAAGCAAATTCTTTGATGATGAAACAATCTCCTTTATTCTAAAGACAAGATCGTATTTAAATGAACTTGGTAAAATAGATCAATTAATTTCTGATCTGGTCAGTGTTGCCACCCTTGGCAGTCTAATAAAAGTCTCATTGCTAAAAAGGCAAGGAGATTTAAGGTTTAAAACAAAAGAGGAGTTATACAAATCGGATAAGGTTGAATATTTTGAAATATTAAAAAAGAATCTTCTAAACATCATTGGTGATTTAAAAATAATAAAAAATACTCCCGAACCAATTTTTCTTACAGACGATGCTCGTAAAATTGCAAATATCGATCGCGTTGGGATAGATGCTGTTATAACAAGTCCACCATATCTAAACGGAACAAACTATTTTAGAAATACCAAAATTGAATTGTGGTTTTTAGGATACCTACAATCCTTAACAGATTTAACTGAATTTAGAAGACGGGCGGTAACGGCAGGGATAAACGATGTTTCTCTAAAAGAGGAAAAACAGATTGACAACCCACTACTCAACAACCTATTAAATGAGATTACTGATAAAGCGTACGATAAAAGAATTCCTAAAATGATCCACGATTATTTTGCAGATATGAAAACTATATTCGAAGGACTAAAGAAACACCTAAACGCCAATGCTGTATTGGCAATAGATTTAGGCGACTCTATATATAGCAATGTTCATGTAAAAACTGACGATATATTAATATCTATTCTAAAAGATATTGGATACGAGTTTGAACAGAATATTACCTTAAGAAGGAGAATATCTAAGAATGGAGAAGAGTTGAGACAGGTGCTATTAATATTCAAATATCCTCAAAAAGTTATCGGCGTTCAAGATATAAGGCTGTTAAACAAACAATGTTTTTGGCAAAATTCTTGGGAAGAATTCAAAAGAGATCTTCCACATCAAAAACCACCTTTTTCTAAAAGGAACTGGGGGGATCCTATACATTCGCTTTGTTCGTATCAAGGAAAATTAAAACCCTCTATCGCAAATATGTTGGTTTCTATATTTGTTCCTCCTAGAGGGGCAGTGCTAGATATCTTCGCAGGAGTGGGCACAATTCCTCTGGAAGCCGCATTGCAAGGAAAAAAATCATACGGTTTTGATATAAGTGCACCAGCGGTAGCGATATCAAAAGCAAAACTATCAACTGTTTCTAAAAATCTAACTTACCAATTAATTGATGATTTAGAAAAGTATATTCTTGACAATAAAGCAGAAGATAAAGACTTAGAGGATGCTAGAAACTTTGGATTCAATAAGAAATTAATTGATTATTTTCATCCAGATACATTAAAGGAAATTGTACTTGCTCGTAATTACTTTAAGAAAGAAGGCTACAATAGCCCAGAAAAATCACTTATTATGGCTGGGATACTCCACATTCTTCATGGGAATAGACCATATGCCCTAAGTAGAAGGTCCCATGGAATTACACCGTTCGCTCCGACAGGTAATTTTGAATACAAAAGCTTAATAGTAAAACTTAAGGAAAAAATTGATAGGGTGTTTGTACATTTAGATAGGAATAATTTTATTGAAGGCGAAATATTTTATCAAGATGCCCTTAGGGAATGGCCAGGAGGTATTAAAGATATAAATGCGATAATTACAAGCCCTCCATTTTTTGACAGCACAAGATTTTATTTGGCTAACTGGATGAGAATTTGGTTCGCTGGATGGAATGAAGAAAATTTTAAGTCCGATACCGTTAATTTTATTGAAGAATTACAAAAAAAGGATTTTTCTGTCTATAACCAAATATTTAGGCAAGCTAAAGAAAGATTAAAACAAAATGGCGTTCTTGTGATGCACCTAGGAAAAAGTCGAAAATGCGATATGGCAAAGGTATTGTCTGAAAAAGCACAACCTTGGTTTGACACATACGATATTTTTGAAGAAAGTGTTCGTAATGGAGAATCTCACGGGGTAACTGATAAAGGAACGGTTGTAGATCACCAATATCTTATACTCACTCCAAAGTTATCGTAGTTGGTAATTTGCCAGTTTTCTTTTTGTAGATTGTCACTAAATCTATATTTATTGTTGTTAGTATCTTATTTAATGCCTTGTATATTAAATCGGCAACTTTCTTACCTTTTTTAACCTTCTGATAGTCTTTATGTGCTAAGAACTTGTCAAATAACCAATCGACTTTTTGTACCAATAAGTCTGCAATAATTTTATTTACCACCCGTTCTTTATTCTCTATAATCTTTAAAGGGATACCGGTTAATTTTGAGAGCTCAACCAATTTTTCTTTGCTATAAAGTTTAAATTCACCTGGAAAGAGTTCGTGTTTTTGAGAATTACATGTTTGACATAAAGCAGTAGCAGAATTGTCCAATGGCCACAAATAAACAAGAGGAAGTGTATGGTCGATATCCATATCAGAAATTTTTTTCAATTCTTTACCGCACCCAAAACATTTCTTAGAAAATCTTTTCCAAATATAGTCCTGGAACTCTACACCTTTGATTAATCGAAAATTCTTTACAACATCCTTACCAGTCAGCTCGATAATTAAACGCTCAAAAGCCCTTCTTCTTGCCCCATCTTCGTGATGCTGGGATTTATTTCTAAGTGGATTTAGTGGGGCATTAACAACAAATTTTTTACATGTTCTACACTCTAACTGAAAACCATAGTAAGTGTGGATATATTGATTACCTGCATGAATAAGCACAGATTTGTTATTTTTTGATGGAATCAACTTAATATTTTCTATATTTTCGATTCTATATCGATTAAATGCATTGTGTGTGCACGGAATTTTTTTCTTACAATGATTACTAAAACCCAATGCATTTATTTCATTTGTTATATCTATTGGAAGAAAGCGTGCACATCGATTGCATGATTTACACACTAAAAATCCTGGCTTTAAAAACTCAACATGCTCTTTTTTATAATCAAAAACTGTAGGATTCAAATAATAAATGTCTGGTCGGTACAAATCGGTTTTTTCGTAGTATGGGTTTTTATAGCTCGGTTTTTCGGCATAATATTTGACAACATCAGCATATAAGTCATAAAACTCTAGTTCGAAGGGTTGCTTAGTCAATTTAAAATCAAGGTAGATGGCTGCTTGATATTCTTTGGCAACATCTTCGATATCTAATTGAAGATCCGCTCCTACCTTTATCCATTGATCAGAAGTAGTCCTGATTTTTTTATAAGACTCTGTAACGAGGAGATCGTTGTCAAATAGCTTGATCCGAATAGTTAAAAGGGCATTTTTGTCTGTTTTAAAATATCCTCCAACACCAAAAATACCAATGTTTTGACCAAACAACTCGGTAAAAATGACATTATTTAGCTTCTTATTTAAAACAAAATTTTTAGAAGTTATTTTTAGATGTTGAGTAGGAAGAATTTTACATTCACTTCCTGTTTTAACCCCACCAACATTAAATCCACTCCTTTGCCTTGTTAACCTTCTTTTAGGCTGAACAAAGTAGTTAATGTTTCTGTCCATAAGTGAGGATTATATTAAATTTATGGTTACAAAGCTACTATTGTGACAAAGAAACAAAATAAATAAAAGAGGAAAAAAGGCATAAATTGTAAACAATAACGACTCTGTGTTACGCAATCCCTTGACAAAGAAACAACATGAATATGTTGTCATAACAACAAAAACCCTTGACACGGAATAAATTGCGTGATATTCTGCGGGTGTTTGAATTTTAAATTGCATTTGAAGTAGAGTACCATCCACAAAGTGGATGACCGCGATTGAAGCGGGAACCAGTTAATAAACTATTTATTGTTTGTTAGCAGGATCCCGCTTTTTTTGTTTAGACGAAAGGAATTTATATGAACAAAGACAACATCAATATCGTTTATGTTCCAATTTTGGAACTTAAATCGTCCGATTACAATCCTCGTAAATGGAGTGAGGATGCTACTAAACAACTAACAGAGAGCGTTAAAAAGTTTGGTTTTATTGATCCAATTATCGTCAATTCTGCCGATAATCGAAAAAACATTGTTATTGGGGGCCATTTTAGATTAAAGGTTGCCAAGGATTTAAAAATTAAAGAGGCTCCAGTTGTGTATGTAAACATCCCAGATGTCGAAAAGGAAAAAGAGCTTAATCTAAGGTTAAATAGAAATATCGGAGAGTGGGATTGGAAACTTCTTGCAAACTTTGATGAATCATTTCTTTCAACTGTGGGTTTTTCTAGCGAAGATATAGATGATATCTTTCAGATAGATGAGACTATTGAACAATTCGACTTAGAAAAAGAGCTTCGCAAGCTTAACATCCAACAAATCAAAACTAATAAAGGAGACATATACGATTTAAATGGTTCTAGGCTTATGTGCGGAGACTCTACGGTTGAAATGGATATTTTAAAACTTATGGGCGATGAAAAGGCGGACATGTGTCTGACCGACCCACCTTACATTCTGGATTACTTAAAAGGCAAAAAGAAAGCAGGTAGAGCTATTACAGGATTTGGAGCCAAAAGAGATCGGAGATACCTCGAGACAGATTCACTCCCTCCTGATTTTACCGAAAAATGGATGGCAAACATCAACAAAATCCAAAAAGAAAGTTTCTCCATCATTGTCTACGAAAATTGGAAGAATATAAGAACTATATGGTCAGCAATGGAGGTGTACTGGCGGGTAAAAAACATGATTGTATGGCATCTTCCAAACAGAACACAGGGGTTTGCAGGTAAATATAGATTTTTTTCTAAACATGACATCGCAATGGTTGGAGCATCTCCAAATATAAATATTCCATTTAATACGGAACCCGAGGAAGAAGGGCTTCAAAACGAATACGAAACTGCCTTATATGCAATTTCTGGCAAGCCACAATGGGAAAGTTATAAGCATGGAAAAAAGTATCAGCCTACAGACTTTATTGAATATGTAGCTTCAGACGAAAAAAGCTCCGGGCAAGGGATTATTTTTGGCTGTAAACCAATAGAAATTCTAATTCCCTACATTAAAGTTCTAACCAAGAGAGACGACCTGATAATAGAGCCATTTGGGGGATCGGGAAGCACGCTAATCGCGGCAACTAAAATGAAACGGCGCTGTTACTTAATGGAAAAATCACCAGTTTACTGTGAGGTAATTAAGCATCGCTGGGAAAAACTCACAGGACAAGAAGCAAGGAGAATTCTATGAATACAATTACTAAACGACAGACAAAAGAAAAAGAACTATTACTGGAGCAACTCAAAAGGACTCCTATTGTTCAATTTGCTTGTGAAAAAATTGGAGTTGCCCGAGCCACTTATTACCGATGGAGAAAAGACGATCAGGAATTTGCAATTCAGACCGACGGCGCTCTTTTTGAAGGAAGTCAATTAATTAACGATATGGCAGAATCGCAAATTCTGTCAGCTATACGCGATAAAAATATGACAGCGATAATCTACTGGTTAAATCATCACCATCCCTCATACGCCACAAAAATGGAAATAATAGCAAAATTAAAAACTGATAATGAGCAACTCACCCCGGAACAAGAAGCTTTAGTCAAAAATGCGCTTAAATTAGCAGGTTTAGTATTAACATCAGAATCTACAGAAGGGGGGAAAGAAAAATGACATTTAGTGGACAGTTGTCGAAAAAACAACTAGAAGCAATTAGAAAAAGCGGAAATGTTCGAAAAAAACTTGCGTACGATAGTCATCTGCTTTTCTTTTCCATCTACTTTAGCCATTATATTAAGTACGCCTTTGCCCCCTTTCACTACAAAATGTTTGAGAACACAGAAGAAAAAAATGTTCAGATGGTAGCATTAACAGCATTTAGAGATTCGGGCAAGTCTACAATCTATACAACATCTTTTCCCATTTGGGCGATAGTTGGAACCCATAAGAAACATCATGTTGTAATTGCAAGTCAGACTCAAGCCCAGGCTAAAAAGCATCTTCTAAATGTTAGAAAAGAACTCGAGGATAATTATTTGCTTAAAAACGACATCGGACCTTTTAAAGAGGAAAGTACTAATTGGACATCAGATACCTTAGTACTTTCAAAGTATAATGCCAAAATTACGGCTATTTCAACCGAACAAAGTATCCGGGGAGCAAGATATGGAGAATATAGACCAGACTTAATCATATGCGACGATGTCGAGGACTCCAACAGTGTTAAAACGATGGAACAGAGAGACAAGACCTGGGAGTGGTTCAATAACGAAATTGTTACACTCGGTAGTAAAAATTTGAAAATTATAGTAGTCGGAAACCTTCTCCACGAAGATAGTTTAATTATGAGATTAAAAAATAAAGGTTATATATATTTTGAATTTCCGCTTTTAGATGAAGACGAAAATATTGCCTGGTTAGGAAAATTCCCCACTTGGGAAGATATAGAAATACTAAAAGCCTCTATCCCTTCGGAGACTGCGTGGTATAAAGAGTATCTCTTAAAAATAATTCCGGATGAAGACCGAATTGTTAAAAGAGAAGAGATTCATTATTACGATGAGCTACCAGATCTTCAAAAATCTCCTCCAAGATTAATTGCGGTTGGAACCGACTTAGCGAGTTCTTTAGGGAAAAATGCAGATTTTACAACAATAGTATCTGCCTATGTTACTGGCTTCGGAAAAGATTTAGAGGTTTATATTTTGCCTCTAATAGTTAATAAACGCCTTACCTTTCCCCAAACCGTGGATGAATTAAAACGCCTTAACGAAATGTATTTTTTTCAGTTTAAAAGGCGCGAAATAGTGTATGTCGAAAAAATAGCTTATCAAGAATGCCTCTCTCAACAATTAAAAATTGAAGGGTTGTTTAGTGAGTCAGTACCGATTGGGGTTTTAGATAAAAAAACAAGATTAAGCATTGCATCCCCTTATATAAGTTCAGCAAGAATTTTATTTCCTAATCATGGGGCAGAAGAATTAATCAATCAGATTGTTAATTTTGGAATCGAAAAACACGACGACTTAGTTGATGCGTTAACTATTATGGTTCTAAAAATTATCGAGAACGACAGACCCAGTAGCCCAAAATTAAGATATGACGAAGTAATTCCTCCCGAGGATAGACCTATTGTTAGCATAAGTGGGATGAACAGGGCTTTGGGGTACACAGCTGATGAAGATATAATGTCAAAGCAGTTCTAATTTAGTCTAAAAGTCAAACAGATCTTTAAGATCTATACCTAAGGCTTTCGCTATTTTATAAGCAGTTTTGATAGAAATATTTCTGCCTTGTTCAATGTCCCAAAAATAGGCTCTATGTAGTCCTGCTTTTTCTGCCAACCCTTCTTGAGTCATACCTTTGCCCCTTCTTGTATTTTCTATTTTTTGACTAAGTTTTTGGTAAAGAAATGTGTAATTCATAACGCTTGAATTAAAGCTACAAGGTTTTAACCTATTTCATTACCAGATATATCTAGCTTTTTTCGTATTGTTGCGATAATATCAACCTAAACGATGATAGATATATCTTGCTTTAATAAAAATCCATGGTTGGGGTTGCCAAAAAATGCTCCATTTATTCTTAGTGATGATTCACAAGTACTGAAAGATCGTGGCGTAAATCCCGATAACTTAAATTGGAAACTGGAATTGTTACCGGTGCCATACCTTGGTAACCCAAACAAAGCTAAAGTTGTTGTTCTCTGTTTAAATCCGGGCTATAACAAAATACTTGACGAACGGGCTTATTTTAAGGACAAATACTACTTTCGCGAGAGCTTGGAATCTCTTAAATTCACCAGTCATACACCTTTCTATTGTCTTGATACTAAATTCGATTATTCTGGCGGTTATTTATGGTGGACAAGGTTGCTAAAACCACTTATTAAGGATTTTGGATTAAAGGTTATGTCAGAAAAATTAATGTGCCTCCAATATATTGGGTATCATTCAATAACTTTTAGGGAACCGCCCTGTATTCTTCCTTCACAAAAATTCACTTTTTATTTATTAGAACAAGCGATTAAGGAAAACAAAACAATCGTTATCATGAGAAGTAAAAAATTATGGATTCGGTCCGTACCAAAATTAGGTAGTTACCCTTTTATCGAACTTAAAAACTACCGAATGCCATTTCTAACAGAGAAAAACACCGAAAGGGGTGATTTTCAGCAAGTGATTAACGCCCTGCAAGGCTGATATTTTCAATTTGACTTAACCTCTCTTTTGCGTCATCCATTGGTGTAGATGACACCAGATACAAGTAAACCAAAATACTGCTTATACGCCCGTAAAAGCTCAGAATCAGACGAAAGGCAAGCCATGTCAATAGATTCACAAATTAAGGAGATGACAGCTCTTGCAGAAAAAGAGGGCATTGAGATAGTTGATACAAAACAGGAGAGTCATTCGGCAAAGATCTCTGGCTCCCGACCGCTATTTTTGGAGATGCTAAAGGAGTTAAATTATGGAAAATACAACGCTATTTTAACTTGGGCACCGGATAGACTTAGCAGAAACGCTGGAGATTTAGGATCGCTAGTGGATTTAATGGATAGAGTAAAGCTTTTACATATAAGAACTATTTCCCAATCATTTTCTAACAATCCAAACGAAAAGTTTTTACTAATGATTCTTTGCTCCCAAGCAAAGCTAGAAAACGATAATAGAGGTCTAAATGTTAAAAGGGGAATTAGAACAAAATGCGAGATGGGTTGGAGACCTTGCCCTGCTCCAATTGGTTATATTAATTACTCCCACGGAGGAACTAAAAAAGTCATGGTAAACCAAGAAGTAGCACCCCTAGTAAGGGAGCTCTTTGACTTGGTTGCAAAGAAAAAGTACAGCGGTCGAGATTTAAAGAAATATTTAGACAAAGACGGAAGATTAAATAAGGCTACAGGAAAAAAGATTCCGTTAAGCTCGATTTATAACATGTTAAAAACACCCTTCTACTACGGACAATTCCAATACCCCGAAGGTACAGGACCTTGGTACAAAGGAGCACACGAGCCAATAGTTCCCAAATGGTTATTTGATCAGGTACAGCAAAAACTGGTGACTCCAAAAAAATCTAAATGGGGAGCAAAAGATTTTCTATTTAAAAATGTTTTTAAGTGTGCTTACTGTGGGGCGAGCTTTGTGGGAGAAGAAAAATATAAAATGCTTAAAGTTGGCGTAAGGCACTTATATACTTATTATCACTGCTCAAGGCAAATAGACCATGACTGCCCAGAATCGTATGTAAACGAAAACATTTTAACAGGGTCGCTTATTAGCTATATTCAATTAATAGAAGTAAAGAAACCAGATTCACTACAACTAACAAACGAGGTAAAAAAGAGCATGAGAAAATTTACAGGCCTTAGAAATCATTTACTTGCCGAACAAAATGTAACCATACCTGCTAAATTAACATTTACCGAATACCTTAAGTATATTATTTATAACGGGACTGACGAGGAAAAGCACGAGGTAGTGAAGACTTTGCCTAATCCCTTATATATCCATAACGGCACAATATATACCCATCCTTTAGGATAGATAATTTCCCAACAATAACAACTTAATAGAGAAGAAGGACTAGAACCTAACAAAAATTGGAGATAAACAAGCAACCAAAGGCAAAAGTACGGTTCGGGAGATTTAGCTAGTTATCCACATTATCAAACCCCAATAAGCTGTTTTTGGCTCTACGATCACATTTAAGCAGGGGCTGGCTGGGGAGCATGGATTCGGACCATGATACTTGCCTTCAAAGGGCAATGTCCTACCGTTAGACGACTCCCCAATATTTATTGGCTACATTATCGGATTTCTGCAACATTCTTTCTATAGACTTTCTTTTCTTCCAACTTTTTACTTTACTCTCAAATATAAACGCCAAACTGTAGTTATCTAATTCCTTAACAAAAACTAAATCGACAGGCAATCTAGATTTAGTGTATTTAACCTTACCACTCTTGTGAGTTCTGATTCTCTTGACTAAATCTTTTGTTGATCCAGTATAATAGGATCCATCCGAACATTTTAATATATAAACATAGGCCATATGCCGACCCTCACTTTCAGCTCGGTCGAGCATTCTCGACTCACGATTGCCGACCTAAAATCGGCAGATCGGAGGTCGGAAGACGACTCCCCAATGTGGTGGATGACAACTAGCCTTGAGATTATACATTAAATATCAAGATTCTAGAATATCCCGCTACTGAGCGAAGTCTAAATGCTTGCGCGGGGGAATTATTTCGGTGTACAATAATAAATAGCATGAAAAAAGATATCCTAATTTTACTTTTTTTAGGAGTATTGTTATTCCCTTCCTCCGCTCTGGCTCAAGAACAAATCCGAGCTTATTCAGGTTTTGAGAGATTTATTGATAATGCCAAAATGCTTTTCTCTTTTGGAGACAAAAAAGTGGTATTAGCATTGGATATTAGAGAAAAAGAATTAAACTCCGCTATTGCAAATACCAAAAATGGAAATTCCGAGGGAGCAGAATTGAATTTGGAGAGAGCTAAAAAAAGACTTCAATATGTTCAAAATAAGGTTTCAAAAAATATTGCTGATGATGTAAAAACTAATATTGATGAAACAATTAATAGAATTAATGAGGAAGAAGACTTGCCCGATAATTTCGAAACATACATTTTAGAAGAAGAAAAAACTCAACTTACAGCGGAATTAGTAGATAAGGTTACAGGAAAAGAGGAACAGAATTTAACAAGGGAAATAATAAAGGATAGTAAAAGTGGCGAAAGCAGGGTTGAGATAACAGTAGGAGGAAACGAGGTGCGAACGGAAGTTAGGGAAATTAAAATGAGAATTGATACAATTGATAAAGTAATTGAGGCTGGTAAGAACACCATAGATACATTTCCGAAACATAAAGATAATGAGGATGTGTCTCCCCCTACCCAATATTTTGATAATAAGGTAGATGATATATTCTTAGGACCTGGAATGGCAGAGCCAGGAACAGTGGATAAAGATTAAGCACTATCCTCCATAAAAACCCTTAAAAACTTAACAATTTCTAAGTTTTGGTTATAATGTATTTATGAAGATAGAAAAAAAGGTTTGGCCGAAATACTTTCAAGCAATTATAGAAGACAAGAAAAACTATGAATTGCGACTTGCGGATTGGAAATGCAAAGAAGGAGACACTCTAATTCTTAGGGAGTGGGATCCAAAAACAAAAAACTATACAGGCAGAGAAATCACAAAAAAAGTGAAGTATGTGGCTAAATTCAAAATAGATAACCTTTTCTGGCCGAAAGAAGATATCGAAAAATACGGTTTTCAAATAATTTCACTGGGATGAGTTTCAACTAGCCACCTTCAACTACACACCTCGGAAGCTTAAAATTACCCCTTTAGAAACCTGAAAAACTTTTTTAAACATGGGTCTTTCGGTGAAGATACTGTTTTGGTAAAATATAAAAAATAGTATGGCTAAAAGTAAAAAAATTACTGTTCAGGGTAAACAAATCAGTATTATCTTGCATAAAGGCGATGACGACTTTATCTCTCTAACTGATATGTTGAGAGCAAAAGATGGTGATTTTTTTATTTCTGATTGGCTTAGAAATAGAAACACCGTTGAATTTCTAGGTATATGGGAGAAGTTGCATAATCCGAATTTTAATTATGGCGAATTTGCCACAATTAGAAATAGAGCGGGTTTGAATAACTACAAAATAAGTGTAAAAGAGTGGGTCAAAAAGACGAATGCCATCGGACTTAAGGCAATCGCAGGTAGATATGGTGGAACATACGCTCATAAAGACATCGCTTTCGAGTTTGGAATGTGGATAAGTCCCGAGTTTAAGATTTATCTCATCAAGGAATTTCAACGACTTAAGAAAGAAGAAAGTCAACGACTTGCCCTCGGATGGGATATTAAAAGGACTTTGGCAAAGGTCAATTACAAAATTCATACAGATGCTGTAAAACAGCATTTGATCCCTCCTTATATCTCCAAATCTGCTGCCAATGTTGTCTATGCAAACGAAGCCGATGTTTTAAACATGGCACTTTTCGGCATGACCGCAAAAGATTGGAGGGGTAAAAATCCAAAAAAGGATGGAAATGTTCGCGATTGCTCCAATGTGACCCAGCTTGTAGTGCTGGCAAATCTTGAGAGTATCAATGCCGAATTTATCCGCCAAGGACTGCCTCAAAGCAAAAGGCTAATAATGCTTAACGAGATAGCCATCATCCAAATCAAATCTCTTGTAGATATCTCCTCAATTAAGAAGTTAAAAGAGGGAAAGAAATTAAATGATTAAATTATCGAGGTCGCAATTAGAATTACTTTTTGAATGTCCAAGATGTCTTTGGAGTGATGCCTAAAAAATCTATGGCTGTTTTTAGAATCAGCAAAAACAAAAAACTATACAGGCAGAGAAATCACAAAAAAAGTGAAGTATGTGGCTAAATTCAAAATAGATAACCTTTTCTGG
>JAHITY010000063.1 GCA_018817165.1 Candidatus Omnitrophota bacterium | reverse complement strand
CGCTTCAGAAACAGTAAATCTTTACCAACAAAATGATAATAACCAGCTTATTAAAATTAAAAAATCAAGGATCAAATTAAATACCTAATGTGCGTTTATTTGTATACTTTTGCTATGTGTGTTTATTTGTATACCTAACACCTAATTTCTAAACTCTAAATAAACTCAAATGACTAAAGCTAAAAACACAAAAAGAAAAATCGAGTAGAAAGTTTATAAAGTTATAAAGTAAAAGTAAAAAAATTGTATTATTGTAATAATAATTCATAACTATTAACTATAAGTTGTGGCTGTTGACTATTCGCTAAACGCTAAACGCTATATACTGAAAAATCATGATTGAATTAAGGGATATATCTAAATCATTTGGAGGCCAGGAGCTTTTTGAGAATGGTAGTTTTTCTATTGGTTCCAATGAAAAAATTGGCCTGGTTGGCCGTAATGGTCATGGGAAAACAACGCTTTTTAGTTTAATCAATGGAACACTTTCTGCTGATAGCGGAACAATTGTTATTCCCAAGCATTATCGCATTGGCTATCTTAAGCAGGATATAAGTTTTTCTCAAGACACAGTAGTCAAAGAAGTATACCAAAGTATGCCGCATAGTGATCTGGATAATACTTGGATGGCGGAGAAAGTACTGCATGGCCTGGGTTTTACTGATCAGGATATGCTTAGACCTCCTCAAGAGTTTTCCGGAGGTTTTCAAGTCAGAATCAATCTTGCCAAAATTCTTGTATCAGAAGTAAATCTGCTTTTACTGGATGAACCGAATAATTATCTGGATGTTGTGGCGATTCGCTGGCTTATCCGGTTTCTTAATCAGTGGAGCGGCGAACTTATTCTGATTACGCATGACCGTTGTTTTATGGACGCGGTTACTACTCATATTTTGGGCATTTATCGGAAAAAACTACGTAAAATTAAAGGTGATACCCAGCGGTTTTATGATCAAATAGCGCAAGAGGAAGAAATTTATGAAAAGACGCGGGTCAGGGATGAGCGTAAGCGTAAGAAAACCGAAGTTTTTATAAACAAGTTTAGAGCTAAAGCGCGTCAGGCTGGCATGGCTCAGTCTAGGATTAAAAGCCTTGCTAAAATAGAAAAAAAGGAAAAACTAGAATCAATTAAAACCTTTAATATATCATTTAATGCTGCGGAATTTGGAGCAGCAAATATGATGAATGTGACAAATCTTAGTTTTGCTTATGAACAGCATTCGCAGCCTTTATTTGAAAATGTTTCTTTTAGGATCGGTAAGCGGCAGAGATTATGCGTAATTGGGAAAAATGGAAAAGGTAAATCAACATTGCTCAAGGTTTTGGCCGGGCATTTAAATCCGATAAATGGGTCAATAAAAACTCATCCCAAGCTGGAAATCGGGTTTTATGCGCAAACTAATGTAGCTGAGTTGAATTCCGAAAGAACTATATTGGATGAATTAAAAAGTGTTGATCCCGATGCTTTAGGTCAAAGAGTGCGGAGTGTTTGCGGATCGCTATTGTTCAGTCAAGATCTGGCTTTAAAGCCCATATCAGTTTTATCCGGTGGTGAAAAAAGCCGAGTTATGCTGGGCAAAATATTGCTGAAACCAACTCATTTACTTTTGCTTGATGAGCCGACAAATCATCTTGATCTTGAATCAAGTGAGGCTTTATGTGAGGCGATTGATAATTTTGAGGGCTCAGTGATCATGGTAACGCATAATGAGCTTTTCTTAGATCGGATTGCCGAGTCTTTGCTTATCTTTGATGGACAAGGAGTTAATTTTTTTGATGGGACTTATGCGGATTTTTTAGCAAAGATTGGTTGGCAGGATGAAGAGGTTAGTCTGAAGAGTCAAACTCAGAAAATTGAAAGCAATGCGCCATTTATTGATCGAAAAACCCGAAAAAGACTTATTGCTGATCTGCGCCATGATAAGTCAAAAGCCTTAAAGCCTTTGGAAATCCAAATCACTGATTTTGAGAATAAAATAAGTGATTTAGAGAATAGATTGAAGAAAGTCAATGATGAATTAGTTGAGGCTGCTTATGCTTCAGATGCTCAGACAATTGCTGCTCTGGCAAAAGAAAGCAAATGTTTGCCAGCGCAGATTGATGAACATTATAATGATCTGGATAAAATTTTTCAAAAATATGAAATTTTAAAACAAGAATTCGAAGAGAAAATCAGTGATATTGAGACAAGTGAATAATTGAATTTTTCAAAATATAAATTTACTTTATTTAAAAATAGAATTGAAAGGTTTTAGGGTATGGATCGTGCTAACCAAATGGGAACAAAGCCAATAGCAAGATTATTGGCAAAATTTGCTATTCCTTCGATATTCAGTTTGGTATTGCACGCGATGTATAATATTGTTGATCGAATATTTATTGGTAGGGGGGTGGGCTCTTTGGGTTTAGCGGGAGTAACACTTTGTTTTCCCATGCTGCTTTTTATTTTCGCTTTTTGTCTTTTGTTCAGCAGCGGATCAGCATCTTTGATTTCCTTGCTCCTGGGTAAACAGGAAAAAGATAAAGCTGAGCAGGTTTTTGGTAATACTTTTGCGATCATGACAATTACCGCGGTTTTAATTACTTTCCTGGGTTTATTCTTTTCCGAACAAATTTTGAATTGGATGTCTGTCGGCCCGCAAGTTTATCCGTACGCTCGGGATTATCTGCGAATTTTGTTTGGCGGTTCTATTTTCTTTTTTTATGGTTTTTTTCTGACCTTTATTATCCGGGCTGAGGGTAATCCGGTCTATGCGACATTAATGATGGTTGTGGCCACAGTTGTTAATTTGATCCTTGATCCGATATTTATCTTTATTATGCATATGGGCACAGGCGGCGCGGCTCTGGCGACAATTATTTCGGAAGCAGTGATTGTGCTGATGGGGTTATTGTATATTATGCGTAAACAAGGGCTTTTGCATATTAGAAGAAAGAATCTTAATTTTAATTGGCCGAATATCGGGCAAATAGTTTATCTGGGTTTATCTCCGGCATTGATGGATATTGCCGCGAGTATTCAGATAACTATCTTGAATTCGCGTTTGGTTATTTTGGGCGGGGATATCGCGGTCGCGGCTATGGGAATTATTTTTTCAATCACTTCATTAATCGCTTTATTTACTTTTGGTATGGCCGCGGGTATGCAGCCGATCATTGGTTATAATTACGGAGCCGGCAATTATCGGAGAGTAGAACAGACTTTTCGTTACGCGTGTATAAGTACATTGATTATTATTTTGTTTGCCGTAATTTTGATCATTGTTTTTTCCCGGCAGATAGCAATGTTGTTTTGCAATAGTGATCCAGGGTTAATCGACTTAAGTTCGCATGGATTAAGAATTTTTATTTGTATGTATCCTTTGGTGGGCATCCAAATTTTGGGAACCCGTTATTTTCAGGCGGTAGGCAAAGGAGTTCATGCTGTTTTAATCGGAATCTCTCGCCAATTATTTTTATTTATTCCGATTCTTTATGTATTGTCAATAGTTTGGGGTGTTGAGGGGGTGTGGCTGAGCAGCCCGGTTACTGAGATTTTGGCAACTGTTGTCACTGCGTTTTTTCTTGCGCGGGAGTTAAAGTTGTTAAAATTGAAAATTAAAGCGCAGCCAAAAATTGTTTGATTTATCCTAAAAACTATCCTTGAGCGATTTTATAAGCTTGCCTAAAATAAACTGGAGATATAGAATAATAGTGGGAGGATAGCATATGAAAAAAATAATTGGGGCGCTTATTTTTAGTCTAATTATCGGAGGGTTTATGCAATCTAATATTAATGCTCAGGAGCAAAAAGAACAAGCTATTTTTGCTGGGGGATGTTTTTGGTGTATGGAATCAGATTTTCAGGATTTGCCGGGGGTTCAAGCGGTTGTATCCGGTTATACCGGGGGCAGCGGGCTAAATCCTAATTATCAGGATTATGGAGCTAAGGGGCATATAGAAGCTGTGCAGATTACTTATGATCCAGAGCAAATAACCTATAGAGATCTTTTGGATTTATTCTGGCTGCGGATTGATCCGGTTGATGCGGGAGGTCAATTCTGTGATCGGGGCCATGAATATTCAACCGCGATTTTTTATGCTAATGAACAGCAAAAACTTTTAGCTGAGCAATCTAAACAGGTTTTAGATATTTCGGGTAAGCTTAAACAGCCGATTGCCACGCAAATAATTAAGGCAGATAAATTTTATCCTGCTGAAGATTATCATCAGGATTATTATAAGAAGAATCCGATTCGCTATAAATTGTATCGGTTTAAATGTGGAAGAGATAAGCGGCTTAAGCAGCTTTGGGGAAATACTCCACACAACCAGAAAATAACAACAACTGAAGCAAAGTATAATAAATGGGATAAAGCCACGATTCGCAAGAAATTAACTCAATTGCAGTATAAAGTTACGCAAAATAATGGAACAGAGCCTCCATTTAAAAATGAATACTGGGATAATAAGAAGCCGGGAATTTATGTTGATATTGTTTCCGGCGAGCCATTGTTTAGCTCTTTAGATAAATTCAAGTCCGGCACAGGGTGGCCGAGTTTTACGCAGCCGCTTGAACCGGATAATATTATAGAAACAGAGGATAGAAGCTGGGGCTCGGTGAGAACCGAAGTGAGAAGTAAATACGCGGATTCTCATTTAGGTCATGTGTTTGATGACGGCCCAGAGCCTACGGGTTTGCGGTATTGTCTTAATTCCAGCGCATTAAGATTTATTGCTATGGAAGATCTGGAAAAAGAGGGCTATGCTGAATATAAAAAACTTTTTGAAAAATAGAAGGGTACCAGTAATAAAATAATCAGTTGGTTTTTAGTTTTAAGCCAGATAAAAGATAAGAAAGGATTTATGCAGATTGCCAAATTGATTGATTTGATTGATTATCAGGATGGGTCAGTTGTAAGTAAAGAGATTATGAAAAAAGATGCCGGGACAGTGACTTTATTCGCGTTTGATCAAGGCCAGGGATTAAGTGAACATACAGCGCCTTTTGACGCATTGGTTCAGGTTCTCGATGGGGTAGCGGCTGTGCGTATATCGGGACAGCCTTATAGCGTAAAACAAGGGGAAATGGTTATTATGCCGGCAAATCAGCCGCATTCAGTTAATGCTGAGCAAAAGTTTAAAATGCTTTTAGTGCTTTTGAAAAAATAAAAACGCATTATTTTAGAAAACAGAAAGCTTTGCTCATAGCTGATGGCTGATAGCTCATGGTTAAAATGTGATATCCTGAAATAGGTTGACAGAAAACAGAGAACAGAAGACGGAAAACCGAAGGATGATCCTCCTTTGCCAAGGCTTCGGAGGACAGGTGGACGATCGCTGCGCTACGACGCAAAAGCAGTTATGAATGACGAAGGATAAAGTGAGAAGGAAAAAGGATAAAGGGCACAAGGTTGCAAAGTAGGGGCCGCGCTTGCCCCGGCCCGTAATAATAGACAAGGTGAAAT
>JAHITY010000062.1 GCA_018817165.1 Candidatus Omnitrophota bacterium | reverse complement strand
TGCAAGAACCTGCCTAATTCACTATTATAATATCGCGCACGGTAATAGTAAAGCCCTGTCTCTTGGTCAAATCTCCTACCTGTAAACATGTATGGATTACCGATTTGACTAGCGGATAGCGTTTGGCGATTAGCGTCTAGAATTATTGTATTTCCATATACATCATACTCATAGCTCTCCACCGTTGCTCCGGAGGAATCGGTTAATGCAATCACACTGCCCAGGCCGTCGAAATGATAATAGTAACGGGCGGAGGCAAGCGCCGCCCCTACAAATGCTATCGGTTCATCAATACCCGGTCCGTAAATATATTTTCTTAACAGCTGATTATTGTTGTCATATTCGGCAATGATTTGATCGCCGTCGTGAACATAGTATTGCGTATTGAGTAATGCGTATTGCGTATCATATATTTTTTTAGAAATTCTTCTACCAAAAGCATCATATTCATACTCAACAATATTATCAGCTGTAGTTGCTTTAGTTAATCTGTTTTCATAATCGTATTCTAAATGAGCACGTATCTTACGGAGCGTAGCGAACGTAAGTTACAGTGCGAATTTACTTCGAAGATTAGCAGAAAATTCTTGAAGAGAATTTTCAATGTTTAAGTTTCGAAGCTGCCTTAATGTATAAATCCCTATCTCTCAAAGAACAAAACCCCTACCCCATAACAAGTTCGCTTCAATGAAAAGCTACTTTGCAGAAAGCATGCGCACTTGCCGGATTTTCCGGCAAATATGTCCATCAATGGACACGGCGGATATTTGTCCGCCAGTGAGCTTGCGTTATATTTTTTTGTTTTGCAGTCAATGAAGAGCTCGCCCTTCGATTGGCAAGAAACTAAAAAATGTTGTGCCCCCTATTTTATAAAATGGACCATGAATAATATTAAAACCCCCAGAAAGAAAAAAACTTTTATTGAATTATTAATCAACGTATATTTTTTTTTCTTCTCTCCTTGCACCTTAGTAGCTATAATATCTTTAAAGCGTTTAAAATCTATCAATTTAGAATCAATAATATCCAGTTCAAAACCATATTTACTCAGAATCATTTTACGTATATAAAATAAAATATTAGCGATTAATATGCAAGTAATTCCAATATAATCCATCCAAGTCGCTTCCATAGTATTAACCTCCTGTAACTTTTTTTTAATATCCAAGATCTCTCATTGGTTGCGTTGGTGATTCTCGATAAGTTGTCCCCTCTACTGCTCCCCCTGGCATGCCCGGTCCAATACCAAAAGTAAAACCTACCCAACCATTACCATCTGTTTCACCTGAAGATCGAAAAACTGATGCAGTGAATATTGCTATATTTATATTAATTGAATCAAAATCACCAGACCAATCACCTACCCCAAAAGCCCAAACACTTTCCATCCCAACTCCTACCTCAAAACCTAGTGCGCCTCGGTCAAAAGAATTATAGTCATAATCAATTGTTCTATTATTATCCCAAAACGTCATCCTATTAAAGCCAAGAACACCTCCCCCTCTAGAGGTTAAAGGATTCACCCACGAACCGCTAAAAGCAAATCCAGAAGCAAACCCCTTCCCTTGTACATCCAAATATATCCCTTCCCAAAACGAGTCCCAATAAGCCGTTAGATAATTAAATTCTTTCCCGCACAACCCCATCGGATCAACATAATTCAAAGGATTATTGGATACATATGAATAAAGGTTCATGCCTGCATAATACCCAATCGGATCAGTCTGCAAGAACCTGCCTAACTCTGGGGAATAATACCTAGCTCTATAATAGTACAGCCCTGTTTCTTGGTCAAATCGCCTGCCTGTAAATAAATAGGCGTTGCCTATTTGGGATTGGGGTATAGGGTTTAGGGTTTGGTCTAAAATTACCGCATTGCCGTACACATCATATTCATAACTCTCAACCGTTGCCCCAGAGGAATCAGTCAATGCAACTACACTTCCCAGTCCGTCAAAATGATAATAATAAGATTGATTGTTGATTGTGTCTGTGAGTTTTATCGGCTCATCAATACCTGTACCATACACATACTTTCTTAATTGTTGATTATTGTTATCATATTCAGCGATTACTTGGTCTCCATCGTATGTATAGTATTGCGTATTGAGTAGTGCGTATTGCGTATCATATATTTTTTTAGAAATTCTTCTACCAAAAGCATCATACTCATACTCAATAATATTATCAACAGTCGTCGCCTTAACCAATCTATTTTCATAATCATATTCATAGGTGTTATTTCCATCATCAGTCAAATTACCATTATTATCGTAACTAAATGTTGTCCCGCCTACATCAGTATATTGATTTACCTCATTACTGGTATAGCTTGTTGTTGCACTATCTACAACAGTATCTCTATTTCCTAAATCATCATAATTGTAGGTTGTGTCGCTAAATGTTGAATTTGCCGGATAATCAACATTGGTTAACTGATAGATATTATCGTATGTATAGCTATGAACATCTGTACTATTTTCAGTCATTGTCTTGCGGTTACCGACTTTGTCATATGTATAATTAAAGTTAGCGGGTTGTCCAGTTAGCGAGTTAGCGAGTTCAGTCAATCTATTCAGATTGTCGTATTGATAAGTTGTCTGCACAGAATTAGCATAATCAAGCTGAGTTCTTCTTGATAAAATATCGTAGGTATAATTTGCGATACTGCTATTTGCCATATCCTTAACATCTGTCAGCCTATTTAATTCATCATATGCATAAGTTACATATGTATTATCCGGATATGTGAGCTTGGTTCTGTTTCCTAATTCATCGTACTCATAGCTAACAACCCTTTGCCCATTATCAACAGAAGCGACTCTATTCAAATCATCATATACATATTCTATACCGGGCGAACCGCCATTCGCCCCTACAAATACTAATCTTGAATTTATATCATATGTATAATCAATCGTTGTGGCATTAGGATATGTTTTTGTTTTAATGCGATTTAGCTCATCGTAGTTATATTGTATTGTATCGCCTTTTCTGGTGCGTTTGGTTTTTAGATTTGAATTAGCATCATAAGTAAATTCTTCATAAGAAGTATCAGGATATATTGTCTTTAAAACCCTGTTGAAATCATCATATTCATAGTCTGTCGTATTGGTCTTTGCATCCATAATCTCTTTTAAATTACCATTAGCATCATAGCTGTAAGTGGTAATATTATTTTCAGCATCTGTAACTGTATACAATAGTCCGCGTTCATCGTAAACATAGTTTGTTTGTTTATTTTCCGCATCAATGATTTTAGTTCTGTTTTGACTTCCGTCATATTCAAAAGCAGTTGTATAAATATCTACATCTGTTAGATATTGTTTGGTTAGAACTAATTGATCAAGATTATCGTATTCATATTCTGTTAGCTGCCACTGGGTTGCAGCTGCGTCTTTTTGTCTTTCCAGCTTGATCAGATTATCATTTTCATCATATGTATATTTAGTCTGATAATTAAACGGTGCAGGCGATATGGTTTTAGTCAGTCTGTTTAAAACATCATACTCCATTGTTGTTATATTACCCTTGGCATCAGTTACTGTTAATATATTTCCTCTATCATCATATGTGAATTCCGTTGTGACATTATTATGGGTAATATCTCCAAAATCCGTGATTGTTTTATGCAAATATCCTGTAGCAGGATAATATTCAAATTTGGTAATTACTCCGTTTTGATCGGTTTTGGTTTCCAGCTGTCCGTATTGATTATAGGTAAATGTCACTTCCGGTATTTGAGAATCAACTTCAGGATAAGTTATGGTTATAATATTGCCATCATTATCATAGTCATATATTGTAATTCGTCCTAAAGGGTCTTTTACTGTCTTAATAAAATTAAACACCGAATCATATGTAAACTCGGTTACAATATCCGGCTCACTTGATCCAGCAACAGGACTTCTTATGATTTTTAAAACATTACCCTTTGCATCGTATTCTTTGCTAAGAGAATTGCCTTTTGGATATATAATCTTTGTTACTTCTTTATCAGGATTATATTCTGTTTGAGTTACATAGGATGCAGGATCACCAGTCCGCACATTATCAGTAAATACTTCCTTCTTTATTGGATTTCCCGCATCATCAAAGGTGGAAACAGTTGTGTAGCCTCTGCGGTCAGTAACTGTGGTAATACTGTTTTCTTCATCATAGTTAACTGTACTGGTATAACCACCGTAATTCTGGGTTATAAGTTTATCTGAAGCATTATATTCATTGGTTACATAGGTCTGGTCTTTTTTATCTTTAATCGTCAAAAGATTATGGTTTGTATCATAAGTATAATGAACAAGATTACCCATTGGATCCTGTACTGAAGCCAAATCATCATTGCTGTCAAAACTGTAGATTATTTCCCTGCCGGTAAAATCTTTTATTTTCTCAAGCCGACCATTAGAATTATAAGTAAAATCTATATCCCTGCCAACAGTATCAGTTATTTTCTGCAGTTTATATTCATAGCCCAGCAAACCCTGCACTTGATTAACAAAATAAGGTGATTTGCCGACAATCGGTTCTTTTAAAGCAGAATAGCTAAAACTCATACTATTATTATTGCGATCAATTATTGTTGCCAGATTGCCGTTAATATCAAATTTGTATTTTTTACCGTTTTTCTCTGTGAGCGTAACTGTGCCGTCTTGGTTCTGTACCAAGTCTGAATAAATTCCCGCAGGCGGAATATATTGATCATTTACATAATCTCTAAGATATTCATCTTTTCTGCCATCACCCTGAATAACTACAATATTATTATTTATTAAACGCTTTAACCTGATATTACAGCTTAAAAACCAGCCAAAGCCTAAAACTCCATTAACATCTTTTTGGCTTTTATAATAGCGCTTTATTTCAATAGGCATAGCACGGCTTGGAATAAATAAATCCTGCTGAGAATAATTGTATTCACCGCTATTCAAATAAACAGGATCAATCCCCTCACTTTCATTAGCATTTTCATTGGAGTTCTTAGCTCCTGCATAATGCATCATTACATCCACAATAGCTTCTACAACGCCAAAACTATCCCCGCTTCCATTCCAGCAATCAGCACGCAAAGTTTGAATACCACTTGTTTGCAATATAAACAGGATTATTAATAAACTTGCGATTAGTTTTTTTAATCTTTTCATTATTCCCTCTTTATAATAATTTCCTCAGACCTGGTTGCCACATGATTATCAAAACCATGAAGATTTATAGTCAATAAATGCTTGCCTGAATTAATCCCTTTAGTATCAAATTGATAAGTAAGCGGAGATATTCCTTCTTCTTCTTCAAAAATAAAAACATTATCCAAAAAAAATACAATTTCATAACGAGTGCCAATCAATTCAATTTTATCTTTATCTGAAAGTCTGATTTTTATAGGAATAATATCATCCTTCTTGTTTTCATACATGACTTGAAATCCAAAATCAGGCTCATGACATTTATCTCTTTCATGCAAAGCATGCATATCTTTTGGCAAATCAGTTTCTTTCTTAATCCTCATTTCCGCGTCTGAATAGTTTTTAGTTTCATTAGAAATAATTGGTTGCGAATAATCAACAATAATACTGTTTTCCGCCAAACTAAAAGCCGATATATTTATAAACAGATTTTCATTGCCCAGAAAATTAAAAACATGAGAACTGTCAAAGCCATCCCAGATCAGATTATTTCTGCCTGCTGGCTGTGGTTTAAAATCAATAAGCGTGCGTAATAAAGGCCCCCCATTTTTTAAGCCAATGCGAATTCTTACTCTAGCAGCTTTGGGCAATACATAAGTAATCTGGCCCCTTGTACTATCCGTAGCGAATTCTCTTATCGCAAGAGTTAACCCCCCGGTTTCATCAGCCGGATCAAAGACCATTAATTCATTATTTTTTTGATCATAACCAGTTAAGGTGTAAACATAAGCATCCGGGATAACAATTTGCCCGTCTTTGTCTTTACCATCCCAGATAATTTCATTATAACCAGATTTACACATATCCCGCGATTTAATTTCCCTGACAAGCTGGTCAAGAGAATTATATATTTTCGCGCTTATTTGCGCTTTTTTATTAAGCCGGAATCTTATGCTAGCTGCTTCATTCTTTACAGGATTGATTGCTTTTTTATCTAAAGAAACATTGGTTATTAATAGTTTTAATTTTTTTTTAGCTGAATTTTTTCCTGCTTGAGCTGTTTGAAACTTTTGACTATCCGCATAAGAATAATTAACCAGACTAAATAAAAGTAGTCCCAATATAATAAAAAGTATTGCGTTTATTTTGTTTATTTGTCTTAACATTACGTCACCTTATCTATTTCACCCAAAAAGGATCCTGCGCCTCTTCTTTACCGTCACTTATCATGACAGGATTTGATCCATCAGTATTCATAATCCAGATCTGTAAACTATTGCTTCTTGATGAAACAAAAGCTATTTGTTTTGCATCAGGAGAAAATGTTGGTTTTGCGTCAAACGCATTGTTGTTTGTGATATTTTTAAGGTTTTTTCCATTATTATCCATTAGCCATATTTCAAAATTTCCAGTTTGATTTGAAGCAAAAGCAATAGTTTTATCATCTGGTGAAAACACTGCGGATAAATCATACGCTTTGTCATTAGAAGTAAGCTGTTTACTATTCTTGCCGTCAATATCCATAATCCAGATATGATGTTTGCCATAAGACTCAAGCGCTGAATATAAGATATGTTTGCCGTCATTTGACCAGGAAGCGTCATACTGCATGCCCGGTAAATTAGTCAGAACTCTTTGTCCTGTGCCGTCTAAAGCCACTGTCCAAAGTTCACTTTCATCAGTTAATGTATCATCATATCTTGTAAAAGCCAGTGAATTATTTTGCTCTGACCAGGCAGGATAGGCAATTCTCCCCAGATCTTTTAAAATCTGTTCTTCTTTAGCAGTATTTGTATCCAGTAAATACATATTAGCATTGCTTGAACGGAAAATTATCTTTCCCTTAATATCTATACAAATAGGATTGCGTTTATCATATGCTGATTTTGTTAATTGCTCATGCTGGTTTAAATCTAAAGAATAACTCCAAATCTGCCAATACCCATTGGTAAATCTGGAATATATAATCTTATTCTCTAAACCTTGAGCAAAAGCATTTGTTACAATAAAAAATAAGCCAAGGAATATTATTATTTTCTTTTTCATATAAATCAAAACCCTATTTATAAACAACTATATTACCGTTACGCACAATGCTCACACCCTCGGCATCAGTTAAAGTAATCTCAACCCTATAATCACCGGAAACATTTATATATTTCCCATCATCATTAGTTCCATTCCACTCCACAGAATAGTTACCGCCTTGTTTTAGTATGGATCCTTCTTCTAAAGTACAATAATAACTTCCATTAGGATCATACAGTTTTATGGTTACAAAAGCATCACGCGATATTGCGTATTTAATTGTGCTGACCTGATCATACAAAGGTAAAATCAGATATGCTTCTGTTTCCAAGGAGGTGACAGAAATTGGAGAATTTTTAATAATAATGTAGTTCTCAGGCATCTGTTTTGTATAACCTCGAATATTATATGACCCCACGCTAACAACATTACCATCATATGTACGCCCATCCCAGTATTCAGTATAGCTTCCGGCATCACGAAATTCCCAACGAACCAATTTTCGCACAGTCTGTCCATCGCTGGAAAATGTCATTATTGTTAGCCATGCAGGTGATACAATATCATAATCGATCAAACAATTTTCATTTTTATAAGGATTAAAAATTAAACTAAAACCTGTATTATCTATCAATGAATCACCATCTACATACTCTGGATCATAATAGCCATCTCCTGCGCCTGCTGCGGTAGCTTCCATAGTAAAAACATAGGTACCTACTGGAAGCAACTCGCCATTTCCATCTCTGCCGTCCCAAACAAATGCATGTTGCCCGGAGGAATAAGGTATATTATCAACAGGAGTAAAAACATATGTTTTTACATATGAAGTTACAATATAATTATAGTCATACGGATTTTCAGCTTTGTAAATTCTTATCGTTACATTTGCATCGCGGTCAAGACTAAAATTAATTGATGTGCTTTCTGACACAGCAGGATCAATAGTCCTTGGGTTAGCAGAAACATTTGTAATCTTCACATTATCAGTAGTAACCTGGACTGAGCCTTCGCTAATATTGCCGGCATTATCTTCTCCAACAATTTTAAAAGTTATAATCCCATTAGGTAAAGTACCAGTATCAATCTCGCCTAATTTATTAGCAATAACCACAGTATTTATAGAAACAATATCCACCCATGTCAAAGGATTGCTGCCTTCTCCATACTGAAGCACTGCTGATTTAAAATTAATATCATTAACTGTACCTATTATATCCAAATTACCAGAAACAATACTGTCCGCTACCGGAAATGTAATAACAGCCTGCGCTGGAGTATTATCAATTTCAATTGCGCAGGATTTTGTGGAAACAGGCAAACCAGTATCGGGATCTATTGCTTGAACATAACAAGTATACACTCCATCCGCAACAATGCTATCACTAGTATCTTTTCCATCCCAGTCCAATGATATAGTCTTGCCATTACCTGAAAAACTCTTAACTTCTACATTCAAAGAATCCTTTATAGTAATTATCCAATCAAATACATCTGATAAATTAGCAATAAGTGTCGTAGTATCTTTTACAGAATCAGCGTTCGGTGAAATTATTACAGGCCACGTAGAGCAACTAAGCACCGCAATATTATCTACCGTATAAAGTACAGGAATCGTATATTCACTTCTAGCCAATCCGTCCTTATCTATATAATTAACATAAGCCTGCACCTCATAATCGTTGTTTTCTATTACTGTGGTATCCCAACTACCAGTTATACTTCCATCCGATTGTTTTACCCATGCACCTATATTTATCCAATAATTGACATTATAGATTCGATAGCGAAATTGTCCTGAAGTTACAGTTGTATTTGCAGAAGGAACTCCTTGCAAAACTACTGTATCACTTAATGTAGTTCCGCTAGCAGGAATTGTAATCGTTAGAAAATGATTATCAACTGTTATTGTTCCCTGTTTCTGAACAGCATTATTCTGGGCATCCATGGCATCTAAGATATAGGTATACTCTCCCTCGGGAACCAGGACTCCAAGATCATCTTTACCATCCCATTCAGTATTTATGCTACCAGCTAATTCCTGAACATTGTCTTTAAGGGTTCTAATTAGCAGATTATTTTGATCAAATATTTTCAGGCTTACCTGAGCATCAGCAGTAATTAAATAATTTATTATTGTTACATCAGCATTATAATCATTATTTGGGCTGAACGCGTCAGGCCGATCTGAGAAACTTAATATTGCAAAACTGTTAGATACTGAACAAGTAATCGGCGCGGAGAATTCGCTCCTACCTAGATTATTTAAATCCCGATACGCAACACACACTCTGAGTTCATACTCCCCACTGGGCAAAGCTGCTGTATCCCATGTGCTTATCCAGCTGGCATCAGGCTGTTTTACCGCATTATTGATCATTGTCCACCAAAGATCATTTTTTGCTTTGCACTCCAAGTAAACAGAATAAGCATTAGCATATATAGAAGGTACTGTTGTAATGCTAACTTCACCTGATAAAATATTTCCCTCAACAGGTTCAGTAATTGTCATTGCATGATTATCAATAACAATATCTATTTGTTTAGGACTTGCGTCGCCCCAATTCTCAGTGGCAGTCACAATACAAGTATAAACACCTTCATCCAGCAGCACAGCATCATTATCCTTGCCATCCCAAATTTCCAAATTATCTCCAGCAAGTTTTGCTTGGGCAGTTATCAGCGCACGCACAAGTGTTCCCTGATCATCATAAATATTAATAGTTACATTCGCGTCTTTGGTGATCAGATAATTTATATTTGTAATTTCATTATAATTATCTCCATTAGGACTAAACGCATTTGAGCTAACAGAAAGATTATTAATTACAATAATATTAGATATTATATAATTCACTGGCGGCAAAGTCTCATATCGCTGGATCCCATTTAAATCATAATAAGCCGCGCCAACAGATATCTCATACTCACCGTTCTTTACTTTAGTTGTATCCCATGATACTGTCCAGCTGCTATCAGCCTGCTCCTGGGCAAGAATATTGACTGGATCTACATCATAAGAAGAAATTGAGCCTTTAAGGTTATAGCGAAAACGCACTTGGCGCACAGTAGTAATATTTTGCGAAGGCACAGCTCTAAAAGTTACCTGTCCGGCAATCGGACTTGATGGTTCGACAATGACCAGAAAATTATTTTCAATGGTAATTGTACTTTGATGTGATAAAGCAGGATTGCCCTGCAAATCCACGGCTTCAATAATATATTTATAAATCCCGTCCGCGAGAATATTCCCTGTATCATTTTTTCCATCCCAAACAGCAGTCCTTGTCCCGTAATTTTCTGCTTGCTCGTTTTTTAATACTCTAACAAGCGCATCCTGAGCATCATAAATTTTTATTGTAACAAGCCCGTTCTTTGTTAGATAATAAGTTATAGTATTAATATCAGCATTATTATCTCCATTAGGACTAAATGCATCTGGGGTATCGACAACATTATCCAGAGAAATCGGTGTCTGCGAAATTAGTAAATCATATGTCTCAGTTGAAACCAAATAGTTTAACGAATCATAAACCCTTATATAATAATCTCCGGTCGCTGAAACTTCAAAATTAAATTCAAGATTATCACCTGTTTGCCCCATCTTAGACATCAAATAACTTTGATCAGCTCTGTAAGCATAAACATACGGCCTTATATTTGCAGGTACATTAGATAAAGCGACCGTAAACACTCCCGGCTCTGTTACCGAAACCTTATAGTAGTCATTATCACCCATACCAAATATATTTGCCTGGATAGGCTCATTTAGATTTACTACGGCAGCATTATCAAAATCATTATTAGGCTCATATGCATCCAGTCCAAGGGTAACAATTGCCTGAAGATTATATAATAATAGAGAACTACTGTCATTTGTAGTATCGTATACTCTAATAAAATATTCTTCATTTTCTTTTGTCTCAAGTTCTAAGTCAATATCTGCACCGTTAATGCCAGCCTTCGCAGATTTTGTAATAAAATTAGAATCATAAACTGTTAAATAAGCATTAATATTATTGGGAACATTAGTGAGGTGAACATGCATCATGCTAACACTATTTGAGGTAATCTTATAATAGTCATTATCACTTACAGGAAAAATCGTTGCCTGAATATCATCGCCAGAATTTATATTCGTCGCTTGAGCAAAATCAGGGTTTGGCTCATATACATCAAGTCCAGGAATATGTGTAACCTTAAGATCATACAAAGAAGCTGATATTCCATCATTACCACTATCAAAAATGCTCACATAATATACCCCCGAAGAAGCAACCTCATAATTTATAACTATATCTGAGCCATAACCTGCGCCCTGGGAAGTCTTCATTGAATAAATAGAATCATAGATCACGACAGCGGCATTAATATTAGCCGGGACATTTGTTAAGGATACATTTAAAATTCCGGGGGAATCAACTGTAAACCGGTAATAATCAATATCTCCTAAATCAGCAATGGCTCCATTCATCAGTGAATTAATCCCCAGATTATTTGCCTGGGCAAAACTATCATTAGGTTCAACTTCATCCGTAACTAAAAGCTCAAGACTGACGCTTATTTCTCCGGAATAAAGACTTTCATTATTACTTGCATCTACTGCGGTTATTTTATAGTAATAGATATTACCATTTATAAGCCCTGTATCTTGATAAGATATTGTTGTGATCAATCCTGAATTTAATTTACTGTATCCACTTTCTGAAGTAAGAGATCTATAAAGATTATATCCAGCAAGATCTCCTTCTTGATTGGCACTCCAGTTAAGATTAATTATCCCATCACCATCTACAGCAGTAAGTCCTGTAGGAGCTAATGGCGCTGTGGTATCAGTTACTGTTACGCTTAATAAAATAGTAGCAAATGGCTGGGCATAAGCTGAGCCAACCATACCGGTAATGAAAAGAATGCCTACGATAATTTTTAAAAAGCGTTTTTTTATCATATAATTATAAATTTTGTCTAAATTAATTCTAATTAACAATACTAATCAATATCCGACTTTTCAATCCCACGCCAACTGCCTGACCAGATGTGCGGGTCCATATCCAAAACTGATATTTCTTACCTTTATACTCATCTGAATCAGGGATACTAATATTTATGGGAACAACTCCCTGTGACTGTGCCGGAATAATAACTTCATTTTTTACCTGTACCCAAGAAGTATCTTCAATCACTAAATAACCAGGCTTTAACTCTGATAATTCAGGTTTTACAATAGAAATATTTAAAAGAATAACTTTGTCAAAATTATTCATGATTTTAAAAGTAGTGTTCAAAAAGTCATTTAAATCATATGACTTGCCGACCTCAAGATTATCAATATGAACTTCTCCCCAATTCGAGGAAAGTCCTCCGGCAAAGGCCGGGAGAGTAATAAATAAATTTAAGATAATTATAAGTGCAATAAGATATTTTTTTAAATTCAGCATAGACTAACTTTCTCGTTTTTAAAGTAGCCCAGGTGAAGAGCAAAATCAGCTCTTCACCTAAACCCTTTATTCTATTAATTACTTATTATTGAGCTGAAGCTGTTACAGTAACTGCTATTGACTGTTCCGCACCTGCATTAGTTGTTGCACTAGGAACAAGCAACTGCAATCCAAAATCCTGAGTACCTGCAGCCACTACCCCTGCTGCCAATGAAGAACCAGTTGCTGGATCAATTAATGTCCATCCGCTTCCAGTATCAACATTCATTGCAAACTGATCAGTTCCAACTGTTGAACCAGCTATCCAGTTAGTTGTATTAGCAACTGTAATTACTAAGTTTTCAGCGCCATTTCCATCATTAGTTGCGGTAAAAGTATCTGGAGCTGTTGATAGAGTTGCTCCAGCATCAGTTGCCCCAAAGGCATAGCTGCCTGGATTTACAGTAACAGATACGCTTTGAGTTATAGTTACAGTTACCGCAATTTGTGCGCTCTCAGCAGCAAAAGCAGCCCCTGAAAATGCAAATGTTAATATTAAAGCCAAAATTAAACCCTTTTTCACTTCTTCCTCCTTGTTTTTGCCCTAAGGCAGTTATAAAAAATATACTTTCTATGTAAACGCTATTGAGCGTAATAAAGAATTATGGCATTTCTGCATTAATGATAACTTCAATTACCTGTTCATTTTCTATTATTGTTGAAAGCGGTGCTTTAAACTGCATCCAAAGAGTTCTTTGTTGTCCGGGGATAATATCTACGCCATTCTGATCACCAGCAAATTTTATTTCTGAGCAGCGTTGCAATATTTCAAGAAGAGAATGATTTTCATCATTCCATGATATTGTTTCTATTTCTGATGAAAAGCAGACATTAAGAATATATTGTTCTGCTGCCACAGCTGTTTGTGAAGCTGTCCAGCCTTCTGGACTTATTAACATCAAACTATAAGTCAAATTATCATTACCTGTATTTGTAACAGTAATTTGCTGCCCTAGCTGCATGGTGGCTACTGAATTAGGTCCAATGCTGCCAATCTGCCAACTGTCCGGAGACACACTGACACCCAAGGCCATAATATCAAGGGGGAAATCTATATTATATGTATCATAAGGAAAAACTTTGATAATTTGAGGTGAACTTTCATAATATTCATCGGCTTTGGCAATAATTGAATATTCTTGAGGGTTTTTAGATTCAATGCGCAGGACATAATTACCATTTAAATCAGCAACCGTGGTAAATACGTTATTATCACTATTGGCAGTTACGACTGCTTCAGGAATACCGGATAATGTGGAAGTATCAAAAACCTTACCTCTTACAATCGGATAGGTAAACCGGGTATGTAGATTAAAATCCATTGTATATGATTGATCCGGAAGCAAATCTTTGAAATCTATTATTGAAATGTATTGCTGCGCGGAGATTTTTATTTCTGCGAATTCCAGCAAATCACCATTTTTACTGTATATTAAAATCTCGGAAAACTGATAATAACCTTGAAAATTGCTGGTTGTTTTTAACTTGTCCGGCCCGCACTTAAGGCTTATTCTCGCATCAAAAATCGGCTGCCCAGTTACTGAATCTTTTACATAGCCACTAAGACTAGCAGTACCTGCTAGGTCAGCCGCAAAAACAGCACAAGGGGCAAAAAAGGATATACAAGCTAATATAACCAGTAAACAACTAGTGATTCTCAAAGTATCTCCGATGTTTAACTTTTCACAAAACAACTTATTTTGCTGCAAATTTATATAGAGAAACAGCCTGATTATCACCCTGCTCATCTATAATATAATCAACTGTAATATCATCACCTATGTGTAAGGAGTAAATATCCGGCAGGTCAAAAAATTCGGTATCTTCTCCAATAACAAGCTGGACATTTTGAATAGAATTTGTTTGATCAGTATAATTAATCGACAATAACTGACCGGCACTGCTAAGACTAGATACATTACCACTAACAGTATGCACTGCCTCTTGGCAGTAAGAAGAGGAGATTACCAAAAACAAACAAAAGATAGATATTATAATACTTATAAACAATTTTGATATTTGCATTATATTCCTAAATAACTAGATTGTTTTTCTTTTTAAATAATTTGCCATTAAATAAAAATAGCCCTTACAGATCTCGCCATACGATCCGTGTAAGGGCTGATAATTTATTTTATAATTTAAATAGAGTATAAAATATTATCAGCTTAAAGTCAAGTTTTAACACAACATACAGCTTAATTATTTCTAAATCGCCTGATCAACAAAGCTAAATTTTAAACTGAGGATATATTCTTTTTGCTTTAATTTTAAAGTAGCTAAATCCACATTCGCGTATGGCATAATTTCCTTAGCTGTTATTTTATTTAATTGAATAATATTATCTCTAAGCATTTCAAATCTTTGGCATAAAATTCCACTATCACCATTAATTCTACACTCTTCAACAATCACATCTATGCGATTAATTAAAGTTTGTCTGATTTCTAAAATTTTAGCTAAATAAGGGATATATTTTTCAATTAATGCCGAAACCAAAACATTATTTGATGAAGATTTAACAACATTAATCAGATTATCTACTGTTTCTTCAGCAGTATATCCATTGCGCATAATTTCATCAGCCGGATCATTATCTGCGCGAATCGCCGCCTGATGAATTGCCGCAGTCATTACCAAGGATTTTAATTCCGGGATTCTTTCCGCGCCGGCAAGTTTGCGGTAAAGCTCAACATAATTTCTCGCCCGGTTCAGCCAGCGATTATCCTGAGTTATCGCCTGATAACGCAGTTCTCTTTCCTCGGATTTATTTTCTTTAAAAAACTTACTATGCTCCTGCAAGGACACAAGCCAAGCAACAGGATTAAATTCCTCAAAACTTTCTCTTAAACCCTCAACTTTTATTTCTCCGTCAAGTAATCCGTCTCTCCGAGTAAGATGCCGCGGGGTACCATATCCTGCCGCTTCTTGATTAGATAATCCGCCTGGTTCATACCAAGAAGGCATGCCAAAACGATCTGAGCCTGAATAAATCAAATCATACAAAGCACTGTTAATGGAGATAAATTCCGGCAAATAAGCAAATTGTTTTGTATGTTTAAATATTTTATATGTTTCCTGAAAGGCTTTATCTAAATCACCATCAGCTGAGCCAACTATAACAAATTGCACATCATGATTTAAAATCATTGCCACTTCCATGGCCCGCAAATTAATCAAATTATGTTTATTGGCAAAATCAGATAATTTATTTTGATCTTCCAGACTTAAGCCTATTTCATAATCATGACTCTCAATCTTATCATAGAAAATTGTTCCCTTTATAGCCTTAAGCGATCCGGGATTATGGCTATTCCAGATTTCTGCAGTTAATAATTGATGCCCTTTTTGTTCTCCAACACGGTGAAGCATGGAATAAGTAAATTTTTGTTCATCTTTTTCTATGCCAAAAATATTCTGCAATATTGATTTTTGTAAAGGTTTGATAAACTCAAAATGAAAATTTGCCAATCTCCTCCGCTCTGATTCATGGCCTATATCAAAAAAACTCTTGATCGACTGTTCTGGTTTATCAAGAAAATCCTGAAGCATTTTTCTATATTCCAAGTCATGTTTAAAATAATTTTTATCTTCTAAAGCAATATAGATATTTGAACGCAGTAGCTTTGTGGTTTTTTGCAGCAATTCTGCTTCTAAAAGCTTGCGCATCTCCAACTTAAATTCAGCCATTGATTTGTCTTGCGGTTTTAAATCATTGCACAACTTATTCAGCCATGATTTTTCCTGGTCTGAGCTAATGCCATAAAAACCTCTCAACATTGATTCAGGATTTGACAGCCAATTAATATACCCCTCTTCAATTTTACTCTGGGAATTCTTTTTGCTAATATTAACAGCCATGTCTTTAATTGATACTTTGGATTCTTTATTAGCAATCAGCATTTTACTTAAAAAATCGCGCTGCCTTTGCGCTAAGCCAAAACCATTAGCCTGGCCATAAAAATCGCCAATACTCGCTTTCCAGCCCAAAACGCCATCAAGATATCCGAATTCCGGAGCATAAACAGGATTAATACTTCGATCTCGATGACCTTCACTTACATCTATAATATTATCTCCTGTTCTGACCGCAGTATAAGTCGGATTAATATCCAGCCACGCTCTGGCTCTTAAAACAGGATTATGATCATGCTGGGTATGATCATGGCCCAAAACAAGAATATCCGTGTCTTTTTCCGGATTAAATCCCAGATCATCCCAAATGTGCTTATCTCTCTGCGCTAAATCAGGAACCCACATATTCCCTTGATAATAAGCATGTGAATTATGCAATATGCTTAAAACTTTTGTTGACTGCAAATGAGGATCAAAGCGTAAGCCTTCAAGACTTGGATCAATCCGCTCTCTGCCTTCTAAATAAGCTTTTAAGTAAGCAGTTGTCCAATCATTGGTCTGAATAATTCGAGGATGAATATTCATTTCCCGGATTGCCAACAAAGTTCCTAAGGAAAGCATCCGGGCAAACCGCAAGCGAAAACTAACTGATCCATTGTAAGCATTATCTCCGCCATCAGAACCTTTTAGCAGATTAAAATACTTATCATTCTCCAAATATAATATTCTTACCCCCTCCTGATTAGCTTCGTAAATTTTTGCATGCGCGGTTTCATCCCCCGCCCTACCGAAGTTTAAATTTATCCCTCGGCCTGTATCATGCAAATTATATGATTGAAAAATCTCTTTTTTTCGAATAGGTTCATTAAACAATGGGACAATAACAGTGACCGGGATTCCCAAGGCCGCGAGTTCTTTGGCCAGATCAGAAACATACAAAGCCATTCCTCCTGTTCCAGTACTCCATAAACTTTCCGGAGAAGTAAGCACTATTTCACCCACAGTCGAACTGCGTAAGAGCTTAATCGCGTTTTCACTAGAACGCGCGCCAACAATTGAAGCTTTGGCTAAACCATGGACTGAAATTTCTTTGATTTGCCCAGCAATCGCAATATCAATCAAAATTTTTTGGGCATTATCTTTTAACTGCTGATCACCATAAAAAATAATATCACTAAATATGCGGCTTAATTCACTAAAGTCAATTTTCTGATCGTCATCAATCATTTCAGATAAAGCGTAAAATAATCCCGTAAATTCAACACTGCCGGCATTAAGTGCTTTAATTATTTCTCTAGCGATAAAACTGTTCTCCATCCGGTATTGGGGAGCAAACCGTTTATAATTTAATAATGAGTATTTTAACAATACATTATAATCAGCTTTATCTTGACTAGGAATTTGCGCGGCTACTTTTCTAAATTTGTATATCTTTGTTACTGAAATCGGCAAAGGCTGATAAAAACCCATTCCCAATACCCGCAAAGAACGCCCGGTTACCAACATGCGTTTGGGATTAATAATTGAATTAATATCCGATTGATTATTATCAAAAAATTCGACAAGCTCATAAACATAATCATCTTGATCAGGATTAAATACGCCTAGACCATTACCTTTTTGCTCAAGATTGTCTGGGAGAAAATTAATATCCGCAGCCATGGGAGAACCGCGATGAGAAAGCATCAGCCAGTATTCGGGATCTTCTTGGTTTGAATTTTTTTGTATGGCAGCCCCGATCACCCGGTCATTACCTAGGGCAAGCTGAGGCGCATACTTCATGGTATGCAGGATACTTAATACTTCACGATTATAATCAATAAGAAGCTTAGAAAAGATTGAGTTGTCAAGCTGGAGCACAGGAGCAAGACAATGTTGCTGAGAATTATGCTCTATTTTAAAGTCAAAAGCATTGCTGCTATTAATTCCAGAAAAGCTATTTAATAATAGCAAAGCAATAATTTTTAATTGAATTGATTTTTTATTAAAAAATTTCATTACTTAGTTTTCCCAATAGTTTTAGACAATATATATGAACTGTAAAGTCTACCACAAATAAAACTATATTGCAAATATACCCACACTCACAACTAATTGGATTCAAACAAGATACGATAAAACAATAAATATTTTAAATTTTTAAGTTTAATAATTTAGGATCCTTAACAAATTAGCGGTTTTAAATCAGGATTTTTCAAACTAATAATTAAGCAATCTACAAAAAAGACGAGCTAAAATATTATTAAAATGCGTGATTTAATTATTCATTTTTGATTTTTTTAAGAAATAATTATTTGATGCCCCCTTATATACGCAACCGAACAAATAATATATTTTAAAAAAAAACAGGAGAAGTCTTAAGTTAAGATAACTTAAAAACTTCCCCTATTTATTATTTTACCGCACAACTAAATCTACAAATATTTATTTAACACATTGCTTATTTAAACACAATCTGCACTTTAGTATCGCTTAATTTTGTCACTTTATGATTTTCTTTAAAATATTTAACAACCCCCTTAACTAAACCCACCAAGAAATCAATTAAACCTCTTGATGATTTATAATGCATTATGAGTGTATCCTCAGATGTCCATTCATACTCAAAGCGCGGAGGATGAGCCCCGGGAATGTTTATCGTTGTTTTTTGATGCACTTCATCCATAGCTGCAAGAAAATCTTTTGTAGTTGTTTTATTTTTATAATACCCTGAATAAAGTTTAGGCGCGAATTCACAGACCCAATATTCACCAAAAGCATCAGCGGCCTGAATTAAAGTAATATTTAATATTTTGCATGTATTTTCAATAACTTTTATTACAGCCCCATCATCAATATCCTGTACAGCCATAAACAGAGTATTCTCACTAAGCCCGGATTCTGATAAAATTTTTTTCCATCTGTCTTTACCAAATTTACTTACAACTAATTCTCCTAAACATTTTGGAATTACTCCCTTCACAATTTTCCTCCTTGATTTGCATGTTACTGTTATTAAGTTTTATTCCCTTTTTTAATTTTACAAGATTTATTAAAGATTGTCAATGTTCTTATTGAATGAATTACTAATTTTTATATTTTTTCAGAAAATCAGCTTTAAACTGAATAAAGCGATCTTGTTTGATTGCGATTCTTATCTGTTTGATCATATTTAAATAAAAATGCACATTATGTTGGGATAATAATTGCGGACCTAGCATTTCCTTGGCATAAAACAAATGGCGCACATAAGCTCGGGTAAAATTTTTACACAAATAACAATCACATTCCGGATCAACTGGACTAAGATCATCTGTATAAGCAGCATTGCGCAAATTAAGCTTTCCTTTGGCAGTAAAAGCATGAGCTGTTCTACCATAGCGGGTAGGAATAATACAGTCGAACATATCCGCTCCATGCCCCACACTTTCTAAAATATCTTCCGGAGTGCCCATGCCCATAATATACTTAGGTTTATTATCCGGCAATAAAGGCAATGTATATTCCACGATTTCATAAATCAGCTCAGGCGGCTCGCCCACACTCACTCCGCCAACCGCATAACCGTCAAAATCCATGTCTACAAGTTTTTCGGCACAATCATGCCTTAAATCTTTAAATGTACTGCCCTGAACAATCGCAAATATTTTATTGCCGCTATTAAGCTCTACCTTGCGGCTGATCTCGGCCCATTTCAAAGTCCGCTCTACCGCAATTTTCGCGTCTTCATATTCGCATGGATAGGGAGAACATTCATCTAAAACCATACAGATATCACTGCCGAGAATATCCTGAATTTCTAAACATTCTTTGGGTCCGATAAAATGCTTTGAACCATCAATATGCGATTGAAAAGTAACACCCTTATCTGTAATTTTTCTTAAAATTGAAAGGCTAAACACTTGATATCCACCACTATCTGTTAGAATCGGACCTTGCCAATTCATAAACTTATGCAAGCCACCGGCTTTTTTAATTAAATCAGTTCCCGGACGAAGATATAAATGATAAGCATTGCCGAGAATTATCTCAGTACCCATTTCTTCTAAGGTATAAGGAGTTATCGCCTTAACCGTAGCTTGAGTGCCTACGGGCATAAATACCGGAGTCTGGATAATCCCCCGCTTAGTATTAAGCAATCCTACTCTAGCTTTGGAATTTTTATCATTATGAATAACTTGAAAACTCATTTTTTCTCCTTGCGTGTTATTGTTTACAAGATGATCGGCAAATTTTACGCGGGTCAAAAATTTTCTTACTGAAAAACAGTAAGACCGGAAAATCCACGCCGTATTTCTGGCACTGCGGAACTCGCCCTTAAAATTTTAATGAATAAGCTCAAACAGGTCCTCGTGCCCTAAAGGGTTCCCAAAAATACACCGCGTATTTTCCTAAATTTGTGAACGCTTAAAAATTTCCCATCATCTTTAACCTGATGACGTAGGGCCCCATGAGACCTAATGTCTTTTTCTGCTTTATCGTCCATCTTCCTAGCGTAGCGATCGTCCCTCATCCCTCGGTTTGATGTCTTCTATTTCTCCTAACCGCTATCCGCTAATCGCTATACGCTAAATAATCAACATGGCATCGCCATAGCTAAAAAACCGATATTCCTGCTCTACTGCCTGCCGATAGGCTTCCATGATCAGATCTTTACCGGCAAAAGCACTGATCAGCATCAGCAAAGTTGTTTTTGGTAAATGAAAATTAGTTAATAGCATATCAACGGCTTTAAACTTATACGGCGGATAAATAAAAATTTCTGTTGAGCCTTTTGCCGCGGCAATAGAAAAGCCATTATCAATATTAGCACAGCTTTCCAAAACGCGGCAGGCGGTTGTGCCCACAGCGCAAATCCGATGTTTTGCTTTTTTAACCGCCTCAATTTCCTGCGCCGCTGAATTTGTCAAGTCATAAGCTTCTTTGTGCATCTGATGCTGTTCAATATCATCCACTTTAACTGGTAAAAAAGTTCCCAGTCCCACATGCAAAGTAACATAGATTGTATTTATCTTTTTCTTATGCAGCTGGTCTAATATTCCCTGAGTGAAATGCAGCCCAGCAGTTGGCGAAGCGATTGCTCCGGAATTTTTCGCATATACAGTTTGATATCTCGCACTATCCGCATTCATTACACAGCGTTTAATATATGGAGGCAAAGGCATCATTCCAAATTCTTCTAAAACAGCTTCAATATCAAACTCTAGCTGAAACTTAATACACTTCATCCCTTTTTCTCTAGCTGGCTCTATATCCTCGACAATCGCTGTATATTGCCCATCAGCAAAGCTGATGTTTATTTTATCTTTTAATTTTTTTCCGGGTTTAGCAAAAACCAAGTACTTATTTTTTTCTAGGCGTTCAACCAGGAGAATATCAATTTCTTTTTCCTGAATTTTTCCAATCAATCGCACTGGCTTTACTTTAGTATCATTTAAAACCAAAGCATCACCCGGCTCAAACATATTGCTAATATCTTTAAACATACTGTGAGTGATTTTATTAGTTTTGCGATTCACAATTAAAAGTCGGGATTGATCACGCTGCTCGGCGGGATACTGGGCAATAAGCTTTGTCGGAAGATGATAGTCAAATTCATTTATCTGCATTAGCTAGGCTTTATTCTTGTTTTTTTAGCAGCCTGTCTTTGCGCTAAACTTAGTTTGCAGCCGCAGTACTTTTGACGATACATATTTTCCAAGCGGGAAATCTGTACTGCTTGCTGATATCCAGTGCTAAAATTTTCATAATGAAACATAACTCCTGTTTCCGCGGCTGCTTTTTCTCCGATCTCCCGGATTTTCTCCCCATCCTGATAAGGACTTACCAATAAAGTTGTAGTAAAATAATCAGCATTATTTTTTTTAGCGTGTTCCGCAGTTTTTTTAAGCCTAAAATACCAACAGGTATGACAACGCTCAGGACCTTCTAATTTTCCGGCAAAAGCAGCAAAAAACTGTTCACTATTTTCGTTTTGATCAAAAAACATGGCGCAATCATTACGCTTGGAATAAGCCAATACATTTGTTTTACGTTTTTCTAGTTCTTCTTTTGGCTCAATGTTCGGATTATAAAAAAACCCATTGACTTGAAAACTCTGTTTTCTCAAGCGTTCTAAAGGAACGATCATACAGGGAGCGCAACAGACATGCAGTAAGATAGTTTTAGACTTCATCGCTGATTATATCCTTTTGCTCATCCTTTACCCGATTACGGCTTAAATGCTGATAAGCCAATTGCGTTGCCTGCCTGCCTCTTGGCGAGCGTTTAAGCAAACCCATTTTTAATAAATAAGGTTCAACTACATCAACAATTGTATCATTTTCTTCATTTAAAGTAGCAGCCAAAGATTCAATTCCCACTGGCCCGCCATCATAAGTATCAATAATCACGCTTAAAACTCTCCGGTCAATATCATCAAGCCCCAAATTATCAATCCCCTGAAGATTAAGCGCTGCATCAGTCAGTTCAGGAGTAAGCTTACCTTGCGCTTTTACCTGACAATAATCCCGCACGCGGCGTAAAAGCCGATTAGCCACCCGGGGAGTGCCCCGAGAACGTTTGGCAATTAAAATCGCGCTTTCTTGATCAATCGGCAAACTAAGCTTTTCCGCGGATTTTATAACAATATTAACCAGTTCTTCCCAAGGATAAAAATCAAGATGATAATTCATCCCGAAACGGCTGCGTAAAGCAGCAGTTAATAAACCGGATCGAGTGGTCGCGCCAATTAAAGTAAATGGTTTTAAATTAAATTGAATCGTCTTAGCATATGGACCTTTATCAATTATAAAATCAATTTTATAATCTTCCATTGCCGGATAAAGAAATTCTTCAACAACTTTAGACAAGCGATGGATCTCATCAATAAATAAAATATCGCCCTGTTCAAGATTAGTCAGAATACCGATCAAATCCCCAGCCCGCTCAATTGCTGGACCAGATGTTGTGGTAATTTTTGTACCCATTTCATGAGCCACAATATGCGCCAAAGTTGTTTTTCCCAGACCAGGAGGGCCAGCACAGATAAGATGCTCCAAAGGTTCTTGTCTGGCTTTTGCGGCTTCAATCCCAATCAGCAGATTTTCTTTTAATTTATCCTGACCAATAAAATCGGCAAATTTGATCGGCCGTAAAGATAAATTCAGGACAAGATCTTCTTCGGTTTCCTGCTGAATCAGCACAGGCTCCCTGAGTATTTTTGAATCATTATTATTGTTTAGATTTTTGTCTATAGACTTCATTTAATAGCTCTTCCGAATTAGTAATATTATTATTCCTTTGCATTGCTTTTTTAACCATAAGCTCTGCTTCTGGTTTTTTATACTGTAGCTGTAAGAGGACAGTCAATGCTTCCTGTTCAAGATCCGTTTTAATCTCAGGCACAATTTGAGCTTGTCCCGAGACCTGAATAAGACTGAATTTTCCCACCTTCCCCTGCAGTTTAGCGACTATTTCCCTAGCTCTTTGCGTACCGATTCCCGGCAATGATTTTAAAAAAAGCACATCCCCCGCATCAATTGCCCGGGCAATATGCGCTATCGGTTCACTCAAGCAGCGCACTGCTGCTTTCGGACCAATTCCCGAAACCGTGATAAACTTTTCAAAGAATTCTTTTTCAATTTCATTTACAAACCCAATTAATATCGGAAAACTTTTACTGGGATCTGTCTGCAAATAATGGAATGTAAACAACTCACACTCTGCATTTTGCAATGGCAAAGACATAAACACGCCTTTGGGAATAAACACTTCATATCCCAGGCCCTGGACATTTATAATCAAAGAGCTTTCTTTACGCTGCACTATTTTACCGGCTATTCTACAAATCATATTTGCCTGCTACTTATGTTAATATGGGTTAGGGCAATTGCCAAAGCATCAGCCACGTCATTCGGCTCAGGCACTGTTTTTAATCCGAGAATTTCTTTTATTACTTTTTGGACTTGTGCTTTTTGCGCGGCACCAGCACCGGTGATTGCTTTTTTAATTTTCTTTGGCGCATAGCCAAATACCTGGATGTTCTGCTGAGCAGCAATCAGACAAATAACTCCCCGGGCATGAGCCATCATTATTGCTGTTTTAGGATTTTTATAATGAGAGAATAATTCCTCTAAAGCTAAAACCTGAGGATGATAAGTTTCAACCACCTCTAATAAACCAGCATATATTTTTTTAAGTCTTACAGGCAACTCTTGTTTCGCGGTTGTTCTGATAATCCCAGCTTCAATTAGTTTAAGATTTTTATTTCTCCCTTGACTCGGAAAGTATCCGGTATTATTACTTTCCACAATTCCGTATCCCACACACCGCAAACCAGGATCAACACCTAAAACACGCATAGATATCCTTAAGTTACTATTTCATTTAGGATATCATCTGGAATATCAAAATTGGAATAAACATTCTGAACATCATCATAATCTTCCAGAAAACTGACTAAATTTACGACTTGCTGAGCCACCGCTTTTTCATTTATCTTTACAGTTGTATCCGGGACCATGGTTATCTCCGCTTGAGTCATGGCGATTCCATTGTCTTCAATTGCTTTTTTCACAGTTTCAAAATCCTTTAACTGCACGCTGATCTCAAAGCAAGTATCTTCTACCACCATATCATCAGCGCCGTTTTCCAGGATAATATTCATTAATTTATCTTCATCACTTTTATCTTTATCAACAATAATTATTCCTTTTTGCTTAAACTGCCACGCAACTGATCCCGCTCCAGCCATATTACCGTTTCTCTTGGTAAAAATGCTGCGAATTTCCGCTGCCGCGCGGTTTTTATTATCAGTTAAAACATCAACTAATATTGCTACTCCAGCCGGACCATACCCCTCATACAAAATTGATTCATAAACAACCCCCGGCAACTCACCAGTTCCTTTTTTAATCGCATTAGAGATATTGTCCTTTGGCATGTTCGCGTCTTTAGCTTTTTGAATTGCCAAACGTAAACGTGGATTCGCGTCCGGATCACCGCCGCCTTCGCGCGCGCCTACAGTTATCTCTTTGATCAGCTTAGTAAACGCTTTACCTCTTTTCTGATCAGTCGCGGCTTTTTTATGTTTTATACTTGCCCACTTTGAATGTCCTGACATAAACTTTAACTCCTTTTTTTAAATAATACTCAATAATATCTAAAAATTAAACACACATAATCAATGCGGATTATATTTCGGGATTCTAGTTTCAAATTCTTCAGTAATCAGATTTCCCCGAGACTGCCAACGTACAATGACGGTTATATCCTTAGCATTTGCCGCTAAAAGTGGATTAACGATTACCCTATACTCAAACTCACTATGAAAAGGATCACTTTGAAAGTTGGTTCCAGTATGTAAACTGTCAGCGCCAATAATATTATCTAATCCTGCTAATTTAACTTCTTCTAAGACTCTTTGCCCGACCATCGACGCCCGGGTCAAATCAGAAGCTTTTTTAGCTGCGTCTAAAGCAATTGGCAAATAGCCCATTACCGACACTATCCCAATCCCCAGAATAGCTAAAGCCATGATTATTTCAATCAAAGTAAACCCAGTTTTTCGCTTAATCATAGACATCCACCTTAACAGCTATTGTTTTAATGATGATGCTCTTCATCGTCCTCAATTTTTGCCTCGGAAATTATCTTTTCCGCATTCTTATGCGGCACTTCATCATAATGAGAAAATGTCATGGTATATGATCCTCTGCCTTGAGTCATTGAGCGCAGATCAGTCGCGTAACGCAACATTTCGGATAAAGGAACCTGAGCCTTTACTTTTTCATTCCTGCCGGCCTGCTCCATACCTTGGACTCTGCCTCGGCGGGAACTAAGATCCCCGGTTATTGCCCCCATACATTCATCTGGAATAACAATTTCAACCTCCATCACTGGTTCTAGTAATATCGGCGAGGCTTCTAACACCCCTTTTTTCAAAGCAATTCCTCCCGCGATTTGAAAAGCCATATCCGAAGAATCAACATCATGATAAGAACCGTCATAAACAGTTACCTGAATATCTACCAACGGATACCCGGCTAATACGCCTTGAAGCATTTTACTTCTCACACCCTTTTCAACCGAAGGAATATATTGCCTAGGGATTGCTCCGCCGACAACTTTATTCAAAAATTCAAATTCCTGACCTCTTTCTAAAGGCGCGATTTCCAGCCAAACATCACCATATTGACCACGTCCGCCAGACTGCTTCTTATATTTATGATGTATTTTAGTTGATTTCTTTATTGTTTCTTTATAAGCGACTTTTGGGGTACCGACTTCAACGTCAACATGATATTTTGTTTTTAAACGTTCAATCGCAAGCTGCAGATGCATATTACCCATACCGGAAAGAATTAATTCCTTAGTCTGCGGATCCCGGCTGACTTTTAGCCCTTGATCCTCACTTGTCATTTTTGACAAAGCATGTGATATCTTCTCTTCATCTTGTCGGGTTTTTGGTTTTAAAGAAAAAGCTATAGCCGGAGATGCTTCTTTTTTCACATTAAACACTAATTTTCTTTTTGGATCACAAATAGAATCACTAGTATGCGTATTTTTAAGCTTAGCCACAGCTCCGATATCTCCGGCCAAAATAGCATCCACTGGCAGCTGTTCCTTGCCTTGCAAAACATATAATTGTCCGATACGTTCTACTGCATTTGCCTGCACATTAAAGAATTCGGTGTTTGAGCTAAGTACTCCGGACACTACTCTGAATATGCTTAACTGTCCAACATAAGGATCCGATACTGTTTTAAAAATATATCCGGAAAAAGGCTGATCTTCAGTGGTTAAAACTTCTTTTTTCTCACCAGTCTCCGGATCTGTTGCCGGCATTGTTTCCCAGCAAGCAGGCGATGGGAAATAACTGACTATTTTTTCAATCAGCTGTTTGACCCCCAGCTGTTTTACTGAGCTTCCGCAGAAAATCGGAACGACTTTATTTTGTTTAAAAGCAATTTTAAAATATTTACAGATTTCCTCATGGGTTAATTCTTCGCCATTAAGATATTTTTCAACCATAGCATCATCGGCTTCAGCAACACTCTCAATAAACGCTTCGCGAAACATTGCGGCCTTTGCCTGTTCTTCAAGCGAGAGTTCATCCCATTTTTCTTTGGTCAAAAGATTAGCAACAGCTTTAAAATCTGATTGCGATCCTATAGGTAAAAATAATGGCGTGCATTGTTTTCCAAATTCATTTTTAATTTCTTCAATTACTTTATAAAAATCAGCATTATCTTTCTCCATCTTACTGATAAATATTGCCCGCGGAACATTATTGTTTGCCAATATCTGCCAAACTCTTTGTGTCCCGACTTCAATTCCATCAACCGCGCTGATCACAATAATCCCCGCATCAGAAGCTGGAACCGCATTACGCAGTTCTGTGACAAAATCAGCATAACCGGGAGCATCAATAATATTTATTTTGGTATTACCCGATATACAATGTAAAATTGACGCATTAATTGATATCTTATGATTGACTTCCAATGCATCATAATCACTGACCGAATTCCCCTCATCGACATTACCCTGGCGGCTCACCTGTCCACAAGAAAACAGCATCGCATCTGCTAGCGATGTTTTTCCCGCACCGGAGTGAGACACCAAAATCACATTACGAACAGTAGTTCCAGAATATTTGTCCATTCTTGTTACCTCCTCGCTATGTTAAGTAAAAAATAATCAAAAATCACCTGTTTAGCTCAATGCTCAATTATTCTATGCTTGGGTTCAACTTTCCAAGCACTAGCACTAACCAAAATTGCCATAAACACAGTCAACACAATCCAATCGCGGCCAATCACCAGCAGCGCTAAACGAGTATATCCGCCATAAGGCCGGGCAATCTCTTCGAGTATTGTGGAAATCAGCAACCCGCCTAAGATTACCGGAGCAATCACTTTCACGGAAATATCCCACCAGCATTTATTCAAATTCCAGCTGCTGAAATGATTAATATGGTCTCTTAATTTTTTAGCTTTAAAAATCCAGCCAATAATAATACATTCTAAAATCGCGGCGATAATAATCCCATAATTAGTCACAAAATGGTCGACTATATCCAGCCATAATATCCCGGCTCGCGTAGTGAAAATTATTCCCCCCAGAAATCCAATAATTGATAAAGCGGAAACAACCACTTTTCGGGAATAATGAAATTTATCGATGATTGCTGAGGTTATGCCTTCGAGAATTGATATTCCGGAAGAAAGTCCGGCTATGACCAGAATCGCGAAAAACATCAAACCGAATTCCCGGGAAAATGCCGGCAGCATGCTGATTGCTTTAGGATAAACCACAAAAGCCAGTCCAATCGACTCAGTAACAACCTCACTTATTGGCTGACCGGTATTATGCGCCATATAACCCAAAACCGAAAAAACCCCAAAGCCGGCAAAAACTGAAAATAAACAATTTACAAAACTAATTATAACCGCATCTCGAACAATCTGGCTTTTTTTCGGCAAATATGAAGCATAAGCCAAAATCACCCCAAAGCCTAAACTCAAAGAAAAGAAAATCTGGGAAAAAGCATCCATCCAAACTCTGATATCTGACAAACGATTGAATTGCGGTTTTAAATAAAGTTTAATTCCTTCAGATGCTCCGGGAAGACTAATTCCCCAAAACACGATCAAAGCAGTTAAAACCATGAGCAAAGGCATGAATATTTTATTTGCCCGCTCCAGGCCTTTTTGCACCCCGACAAAAACAATCAACCAGTTAAAAAACCAAACCAGCATCAAGCCAAGTAAAATCGGGGTTCTCAAATCACCGATTTCAAATGGTCCCTCAGACACCATTAAAAACTGTTTAAAGAAAAAAGTATTGGGATCAGAGCCCCATTGGCCATTGAAAGCAAAAAAGAAATAATTTAAACACCAGGATATAACCACGGAATAATAAAGCAGAATACCAAACATACCCAGTATTACCTGCCACCAGCCAGCCCATTCCCACTTTCGGGAAATAACCGCGATGCTTGCCGGCGCAGACCCGCGCATTTTATGCCCCAGCCCTATTTCCAAAATCATTAAGGGAATACCAACAACAAGCAATGCGATAAAATAAGGCACGAGAAAAGCGCCACCACCGTTTTTATAACAAAGATAGGGAAAACGCCATATATTCCCCAAACCAACAGCAGAACCAATTGCCGCAAGCAAAAACCCAATATGTGTCTTCCATTGAGGTCTATGCTGGGTAAAAACGTCTTTTGCCATAAGAAAATCATTCCTGTAAGATTGCTTTTAAAGACATTCTATTCGTCGATGACTTAAAATTGAATATACCAAAAATTCATGTTTCAGTCAATAGAAATAAACATCTGTGACTATCTGTGGTGTATAATTCCAGAGTCGGGTTTACAGTTACAGCTTTAAAAAGTTAAGGTAAAGGTTACGATGCCCGTTTCGTTTTAGGGCACGTCTATCGGCCTAAAATTTATTATTTTTAACCGTAACCGTTAACGTTACTGATACGGGCTTCGTTACCGTTAAACCTTACCGAATCAATAATCTCCCAAATTATACATTACCTTGCCAGCAAAGAATCGCCAGTTTTCGGGAATTTTTCAGCCAATTCCTGAGCAATCAAGCTATTAGAATCATTGATTTCCGAGAAAAACTGCTCTAAAAACTCAGTTGCTTCTTTTCGCGCAACTATTAACTGCTGAGTATCGGTGATGATATTAGCTATTTTCAGCTCAGGCAAACCATGCTGCCTTGTGCCAAAAAACTCTCCTGGGCCGCGAATCAACAGATCATATTCCGCGATTTTAAAGCCATCAGTTGTTTTCGTCATCGCGCTTAAACGTTTTACTGAGTCTTCGCTTTTGCCTTCAGATAAAAGAACACAATAAGCTTGTTTTTTACCTCTTCCCACCCGTCCTCGCAATTGATGCAATTGACTTAAACCAAAACGCTCAGCATGTTCAATCAAAATAACCGAAGCATTAGGCACATCAATACCGACTTCAATAACCGTTGTTGCCACTAGGATATCTAAATCTCCGGCCTTAAACAACTGCATTACCTGATTTTTTTCCAAATCCTTCATCCGGCCATGCAAAAGTCCCACCCTGTTTTCCGCAAATATATCATCGCGAAAATGCTCATACATTTTAGTTGCTGCTTTTAAATCAATTGATTTTGATTTTTCTACTAAAGGATACACCACGTAAATCTGATTTTTATCTTTGATTTTTTTCTTAAGAAAAATATATAAATCCTGGCGTTTTTTTTCACTGATCCAATAAGTCTCCACCGGTGTTCTCCCCGGAGGAAGTTCTCTGATTGTCGAGATATCTAAATCGCCATATACCGTAATCGCCAAAGTTCGAGGAATCGGAGTCGCGCTCATAACCAGCATATCCGGCATATTTGCTTTTTGCTGCAGTTTAACTCTTTGCATAACCCCAAATTTATGTTGTTCATCGACAATAATCAGTCCTAATTTTTTAAATTTAATATCACCTTGAATCAAGGAATGAGTGCCGACAATCACGCTGAATTTATGTTCGCAAATATCCTGAATGACTTTTTCTTTTTCCTTTTTTTTCAAGCCGCTGGTCAACATGGTTACTTTAATACCCAGGGGAGATAAAATTTTATTTAAAGTTTCATAATGCTGCATTGCCAATATTTCAGTTGGAACCATTAATGCTGCCTGATAACCGCTTTGTACACAAACAACAATCGCCCAAATACTGACAATTGTTTTCCCGCTACCCACATCTCCCTGCAGGAGACGATTCATCGGCTGCTTTTTCCCCATATCCGCTTCAATTTCATTAATAACATTTTTCTGCGCTGAGGTCAGCTCAAAAGGCAGGGATTTTTTAAACTGTTCAATCAGCTCAGCCTTGAGTTTAAATTTAATTGCTTTTTTTGTTTCCTTTAGTGCTTTGCGTTTTAAACCCAAAGCCAATTGCAAAAGGAAAAACTCATCAAATATCAATCTTCTCCTCGCTGCCGCAAGTTGATCAAAATTATCAGGAAAATGGATATTAAGCAAAGCCTGCTTAAGCTCTAAAAAGGAATTGCGTTTAACTATCTCTTGAGGAATAAACTCCAATACATTGTCCAGATAATGGTCAATGCTGTATTTAATCACTTTACGCAGATAACGCTGACCAATATCCATTTTTAAAGGATAAATCGGCACAACTCTTCCCGTATGCACTGGATCATGGTCTTCATCCGGTTTTAAGATTTCATATTCCGGAGAGTTAATTTGAATTTTTCCATAGTGGTCAACCTTACCATAAAGTATTACATCATCATCCACGGCAAAAACATTTTTCATATAAGGCTGATTAAACCAAATAGCATATATCACTCCGCTCTCATCACCTAAAGCCAGAGTAAATATCGTACGATTGCCTTTTATTCGCCGCAGACTCGAAGTAAGCACTCGACCGCGCACGGTTTCGACTTGTCCAATTATTACTTTATTTATTGGTTTAAAATTGCTGCGATCTTCATAACGCCGGGGAAAATAAAACAGGAGATCTTTAACTGTATGAATATTAAGTTTAGCCAGGGTCTTTATGCGCTGCGGCCCAACACCTTTTACAAACTGTGCGCTCTGATTTAAGATCAGTTTCTTCTTAATAGTTTGAATATTATCCATTAATAATTATGCGGATGAATTGTTTTTTCCCCACCTTAAGCAGACATTCTTCAGTTGGCAAAGCCAGCTCAAAATTAGAATCCGTGATCACTTCTCCATTTAAACTCACGGCTTTTTGCTCAATTAAACGTCTGGCATCAGAATTACTTTTGCAAGTTTTAGCCAAGGTAAGAACTTTACAGATCCACAGTTTCCCCTCTACCCAATCTGATTTATCGATAACTCTGTCTTCAAAATTATCACTATTATCCCAATCTGTTCCGCCGCTAAACCGAGCAGCAAATACTTCCGCTGCTTTTTCGGCTGCCTGAGAATCATAATAAAACTCAATAATAATCTGAGCTAATTTTTGTTTGCAATCCTTAGGATGGAGTTCCTGCCGGCTTATCTGCTGTTTCATTTGCTCAATCTCAGCAATTGGAATATCCGTTAACAATTCATAGTAGCGAAACATCAGCTCATCAGCTATCGACATGATCTTACCAAACATATCATCCGCTGATTCATCAATACCAATATAATTATTCAAACTCTTGCTCATTTTCTGAACACCGTCAAGGCCTTCTAATAAAGGCATTGTCAGAACGCATTGCAAAGAGCAATTAAAATCTTTTTGCAATTGCCTGCCCACCAAGAGATTAAATTTCTGGTCAGTACCACCCAATTCAACATCCGCTTTTAACTCCACGGAGTCATATCCCTGCAATAAAGGATAAATAAATTCAAGCACGCTTATATCTTTACCGCTATTATAACGTTTTTTAAAATCATCACGCGCCAAGATCTGGGCAACTGTTAAGTGACTGGTTAATCTAAGAAAATCATAAGGTGTGAATTTTTCAAACCAGGTACTGTTAAATACCGGCTGAATTTCCTTTTTAAGAACTTTGCTGACCTGAACCTGATAAGTTTTAGAATTAGCTTCCACTTCCTCTTTGGTCAACTGCTTGCGCAATTCTGATTTTCCCGTGGGATCTCCGATCATCCCGGTAAAATCGCCAATAAGAAATTTAACATCATGGCCCAAATCTTGAAACTGTTTCAATTTCCGCAATAAAACAGTATGTCCTAAATGAATATCCGGAGCACTTGGGTCAAAACCAGCTTTTATTACCAATGGTTTGCCTGTTTGAAAAGACTTTTCCAGCTTCTTTTCTAATTCCCCTTCCGAAATAATCTCGATTGCTCCGCGTTTAATAATTTCTAATTGTTCTTTTACTGATTTAAATTTCATTGAATTTTCCTTTTTTCAGTAATAATAACATACAAATAAGTTGTTGTCAAACCGTAAGATAGCGCTTAAAAACCGATATCAGGATCATTTCCCTGCTGCTGAGAATCAGTAAAAAATGACTGCTGAAATAATACTATCACACTACCAATCAGAATCAGAGCGGCAATAATATGCACTAATCCTGCTAAAATTTTACAATGCGCTAATAAACCAGCGCGATAAAGCAGCCAATTCCAATCGTGAATTCCCCCACCGACCAAGGGGATCATCATGGTTTGGGCATCTCCCATATACCAAGCAATATTAACCATATTTTCACCAAACCATATGCCGCAGATCGCCGCTTCAAATTTCTGATTTTTCTTTAAAAAACTAATAATACAAACAGTAGGAAAAACTAATTGCCCGATTGTCCCTCCGAGAAAATGAACAACTGGCCCCATGAATGAAAGAACTAAATGTCCTGCTTCATGAAAAAGTAGATTAGCTCCGTCAATAAAATGATATTGATAAGCAAAAATCAACCAAAGCACATAAGGGACAACTGCGATACTGACTATTTTCTTAAGCATTATTTATCCTTTTTAAGAAATTTTCTGGTTTTTGAGGTTCTTCTATTTCAGTTCAAAAGAACCGGCAATTGCATCAAGCACAGGAATAATTTCATATCTTTGATCATAAAGAACTCCTGCTTGAAAAATAAAAACTCTGGCTGTTTGATCATCAGCCATAATATAACTTAACAGCAAATAATCCTTGCCTCGGCGATTAGCTTGAAAACTTATTTTGTAAGCTTTTTTATTATCAATCAGCATATATTCTTGATTGGTTAACTGCGCCTGCATATCCTGCTTAAACTTATCAATGTATCGTAACACATAATCATCGATTGACTGATTGCTCTGAGTAACTCTGATCTGTAAACCCGATTTATTATCTTTAGTATTGATATCAGCCAGCACCATACCCGAGCGATTGATTTTTGAATACCAATCCAAAGGATACTTTATAGAATAGCCGTATTCTGAATCAACAAACTCAGAAGCAAGCTCAAATGCAAAAGCATTAAAATTAAACAAGCCAATGATTAAACCAAAAATCAAACAATTTATATATTTCCTCAAAATCCCCCCTTTTCTTTCTTTTAGCGTATTTTTTTTAATATCCACTAAACCTCATTAATATAATATAGCAGCACTTGCGTACAGTCAAGCTTGAGATGATTTACACAAGGACAAAAGCGTATTGAGTATTGCGTATTGCGCAAAAAAAAATACAAGCTGCTAAATAACTAAACGCTGTGTAGAGGGCAGGAATAATCATTTTAGCGGGTTTGAAGCCTGATTTTGATAGGACTGGCAAAATCAGAGATTCATCCTCGGAGTCCCGCACGATGCGGGACGAGAATGAGCAGAAATGATTGATTCCGGACCGACTTCGACAAGTTGGCTACAAAATCACAAACATGAAGTTATGAATGATTAGTTATGAGTTACAAAGCTAAAACAGTCATCAACTTATAAAGTTCATAAAGTTAAAATCTCGATAGGCAAAAATTCTCTTTGAGCGGCGCTTTAAATGAGAGCCTGACTTACGGAGTGTTAGCGAGGTCAAGTCAGCCTGCTCGAATTTAGTCCGAAATATCTGAGACCTAGCAGATATTTTCGGAATCCTTAGAGAGAACGCGCGGCTGGGCCTGCACGATGCAGGCTCAGGCTTAGCGAAAAGATGTGTTTTTGCCTGTAAAGCAACTTACGGGGTATACAAGATGCAGACAAATTTTACGCAAGTCACAAATTTTCTTGATTTAAACATCAAGATCGGCAAATCCGCGCTGTATTTCTGGCACTGCGGAACTCGCCCTTAAATTTAAATGAATAAGCTCAAACAGGTCCTCGTGCCCTAACGGGTCCCCAAAAATACAACACGTATTTACCTAAATTTGTGAAAAGCTTAAAAATTCACCTGCATCTTGTAGCCAAGTTACTTTTAAAATTCTAATTGAATGAAAAAGTTTAATAAAAAAAAGGCGAGCAGTTTTGCTGCTCGCCTTTTTGTTTATCTGTTTTAAATCCAACTAAGAATAAAGCTTAAGCCTCTTCTTCGTTTTCAATCTCAGCCGCTTCTTCAAACTCAGCTTCAACCTCAGGTTTAGTTTCAACCTCAACCTTAGCTTTAGTTTCAGCCTTAGTCTCACCTTGATATGGTTCATCTTTCATAGTAAGACCAATTTTTCTTTGTTCATTATCAACTTTAATTACTTTGGCTTTAACCATGTCTCCGACTTTAAAACAGTCTTCAACTTTCATTGACGGATCAAGCACAATTTCAGTAACATGAACTAATCCTTCAAGCTCAGTATCAATCTCTACAAAAATCCCAAAAGTAGTTATTTTTGTAATTGTCCCTTCGACCTGAGTATCAATTTGATATTTCTCAACTAACGATGTCCATGGATCAACCGTAAGCTGTTTTAATCCCAGTGAGATCTTGTGATTAACTTCATCAACACTTACCACAACCACTTCCAGCTTTTGACCTTTTTTCAGAAATTCCGAAGGATTGTTTATCTTCTTAGTCCAAGACATATCCGAAATATGAATCAAACCATCAATACCTTCTTCCAATTCAACAAAAGCGCCATAATCAGTCAAGTTTCTAACTTTACCTTTTACTTTTGCTCCCGCTGGATATTTATCGCTTATCCCTTTCCAAGGATCTGATTCAGTCTGCTTAATACCTAAAGCAATTTTCTGATTCGCAATATCAAGGTTCAGCACAACCGCTTCCACCATATCGCCAATTGCCAACATTTCTGATGGGTGACTTATCCGGCGTGTCCAGGAAAATTCAGAAATATGAATTAAACCCTCAACCCCTTTTTCCAGTTCAATAAACGCACCATAAGGAACTAAATTCACAACCTTACCTTTTAATTTACTGCCTGCTGGATATTTTTCTTCAATCCCGACCCATGGGCTTGAGCTTTTTTGCTTTAACCCTAAACTGATTTTATTTGATTCCTTATCAATTCCCAGGATTTTAACATCAATATTATCTCCGATCGCTACCATTTCTGAAGGATGGCTGATCCGCCCCCAACTCATATCAGTAATATGCAGCAAACCATCAACCCCGCCTAAATCAATAAACACACCAAAATCAGCGATATTTTTAACTAGTCCGGTTCTAACCTGCCCGACTTCAATTTCTTTAAGCAGTTTATCTCTATTTACTTCTCTTTCCTTAAGCAATAATTCTCTACGGGAAAGAACAATATTTTTTCTTGGCTTATTGACTTTAACAATCATAAACTCATAAGTATTGCCAATATACTGATCAATATTTTTAGCACCTCTTAATGATATTTGAGAAGCAGGTAAAAAAGCATCCAGACCAATGTCCACCATTAATCCACCTTTAACTTTTCTCGAGACTCTGCCTTCGATATTATCGCCTTCATTATAATTATTTATAATTCGCTCCCACCCGAGAGAACGATCAGCTTTACGCTTAGAGACAATAACCATACCATTTTCATCTTCTTTTTTCTCTAAAAGAACATTGATTTCAGCATCAATTTGCACCTCAGATGGATCATCAAATTCTTCTAAAGCAAGAATCCCTTCGGATTTATAACCGATATCGACTAACACCTCTTTTCCGGTTATCCCTACGATCCTACCCTGGATTATTTCACCCTCGGCAAGCGTAGTAACTCCTTTAGCGTAAAAAGCCTCAAATTCTTTGGCAAATACACTATCCTTTCTTTCTTCTAATTCTTCGAAACTGGCAAACTTCTTCTTTTTTCTAGACATTTCATTACAACCTCCTTCTTTATTTTATATTTGGTTCTGTAGAGTATAACAAATATGTATATTGTTTTCAAGCTATTTTTAAGAAAACATATACAATATAAACAGGATTCAATTTCTACTTTTCAAAATCCTCTAAAAGCCTGATCTGCTCGATAATCTGATTGGAAAATATTTGATAATCAGCTTTTATATCATTTCGGCTGGGATCTGGCTTAAATGTAAGCGCAGGACCAAAACGCACACTCATTGGGGTAAAAAAAGCGATTTTTTTAGATTCAGCAGGTAAAGCCTTATCTGAACCAGTAATAAAAGCCGGAATTACTGGGACATTAGCTTTAGCCGCCAACATGCTTACGCCGGATTGCGGATCCTTTACTTCTCCTGATTTACTGCGCGTACCTTCGGGAAAAACAATCAAGCAATGACCATTTTTTAATTTATTTATAGCAAACCGGATTGCCTTTAAATCCGCAGTACCTCGTTCCAAAGGAAAAGCATTCAAAGCAGTTATTAACCATTTAAAAAAATTACCATGCTGACTAAACAGCTCCTTTTTGGCCATAAAACTGAGAATTCGGGGACTAGCCACCGCGAGAACAATCGGATCTAAATAACTCAAGTGATTAGAAGCGATTATGCATCCGCCCCTCTTGGGAACAAAACCTCTGCCCTTAACTTTAAAAAAAAACAATACCTTTAATTTTAAAAAAAGGAGAAATCTACAGAACAAATAAAAACTATTTTTCATTATAATCCTTTAAGTAATTAAGCATTGTATCCACCACTTGCGGGATATCCAAAGCAGATGAATCAATATAAATTGCATCATCATCAATTTTTAATGGCCCGCATTTTCTAGTTTTATCTTTATGATCACGCTCTTCAATTTGTTTAATAAGTTCCTCGAGTAAAATATCAATTTCTTTTTCTTTTAACTCAATCATCCGGCGTTTTGCTCTAATTTCAGCAGTAGCATCAAGATAAAATTTTATCTCAGCCTTAGGAAAAACTACTGTACCAATATCTCGGCCTTCCATAACAATACTGTGTTTTTTTCCATAATCACGCTGCCAAGATACCATAATCTGGCGTATTTCCGCTAAACGCGCTAATTTATAAACAGCATTGGTGATAATTGGCTCGCGAATCGCGTCACTCACATCAAATCCATCCAAAAAAACAATTGTTTTACCCTTTTTATTTTTTTCTAAAACAATTTTTGTTTTTTCTGCCATTTTAACCAAACCCGGAATATCAGAAAAATCCATATTTTGATTGTCCGCTTTTAGCGTCAGAGCCCTATACATAGCCCCGGTATCAACATATAGAAATCCTAATTTCTCAGCCAGCAATTTGGCAATTGTACTTTTTCCAGCACCGGCAGGTCCGTCAACAGCAATAATCATAACTATCCTATTATACTCTCACTTTAAAGAATCTCTTTTTCTTTTGACATTTATTAGCTGTCGAACAAGAATTTGTTTTTGATTGTTTTTAATTGCTTTTTTAATTAAAGCCAGTTTTTTCTCAAAATTAGCAATCGCGTTTAAAATCGCTTCTTTATTGCTAAAAGATATATCCCGCCAAATTTGCGGATCACCCGCGGCAATCCGGGTAGTATCTTTAAACCCGGATGCGGCGAATTTAAAAAATCCCGAACTAATAGAATCAACCAAAGCAACACTAACTAAATGCGGCAAGTGACTTATCTGTGCCACAATATCATCATGCTGTTTAGGATCGATCAACACCGTTCTTGCGCCGAGCATTTTCCAAAGATTTGTTACTACTGTCAAAGCTGCTCGATTAGATTTAGAATTTTTTGTAATAAAACATATTGAATCATCAAATAATGCATCGGAAGCAAATTCGGCTCCGGCTTTTTCCGAACCAGCCATGGGATGGGTTCCAATAAAATAAACATTATCCGGCAAAACGTTTTCCGCGTAAGCCACAATCTCTGCCTTTGTACTCCCTACATCCATAACAATACAATCTTTTTTCAGCAAATGACTAATACTGCTAAGAATCCCTTTAATCGTCATAACCGGCGTTGCCAACACAACTAAATCAGCATCAGCCACCGCTTTTTTTAAATCAGTAACTCCGGTTATAATTGATTCTTTTTTCTTAGCCTTAAGCAAAGTAGCTTTATGGCGGGCAACTCCGATAATATTTTCCGCCATTTTTTGCTTGCGTAAAACCAAGCCGATTGAGCCGCCGATCAATCCCGGGCCAACAATCACTACATTTTTAAATTTTATTTTCATAAGCTAATCTTTTTGTGTTTTTAAATTTTTCGGCCAACTGCATTTGCTATTGCGCTGACTTCTTTAACTAATTTTTCAAAATTTTTCGGGTTCAAGGTCTGAGACCCATCAGAAGCGGCAATTTCCGGATTAGTATGCACTTCAATGATTAACCCATCAGCACCAGCCGCAATAGAAGCAAGGCTTGCCGGAATAACTAATTCCCACTTTCCTGTAGCATGACTGGGGTCAACAATTATCGGCAGATGGGAAAGTTTTTTTATCACCGGCACAGCATTGATATCCAAAGTGTTACGGGTATAAGTCTCGAACGTTCTAATTCCTCTTTCACAGAGAATAACATTAAAATTACCTTCGCTTAATATATATTCCGCGCTCATTAAAAACTCATTTATTGTCGACATCATTCCTCGTTTGAGCAAAACCGGAATTTTTGATTTACCCACTTCTTTGAGCAAATTAAAATTCTGCATATTTCTTGCCCCGATCTGAATAATGTCCACATATTTGTGCATCAAAGGCATGTCACGCGGATCCATAATTTCCGTAACACTCAGCAGCCCAAACTCATCACAAACCTGTTTCATTATTTTTAAGCCTTCTTCGCCTAAGCCCTGAAAAGAATATGGTGAAGTTCTCGGTTTGAACGCGCCGCCTCTTAATATCGTTGCCCCTTTTTGTTTAACTACTCGAGCAATCGCCCGCAGTGAATCATAATTTTCAATAGCGCAAGGACCGGCCATTATACTTATTCTCTGACTGCCGATTTCCTGGTCTTTAATTTTAATAATACTGTTTTCCGGTTTAAATTCTCGAGAAACAAGCTTATAAGGCGCCAACACAGGAATAACACTTTCCACTCCATGATAGGCTTCTAAAGGCTGCATGCGAATAATATCTTCTTCTCCAATGATCCCGATTATCGAACGTTCAACTCCCTCGGAAACCAAAGTTTTCAAACCAAGCGAATGGATTTTATCCAGTATTTTATCCTTATCTTCTTTTGACGTATGCGGCTTAAGAACTATAATCATTTTGACGTCTCCTCTATTTAGCTATTTCCTGTTTTTAATGTTTTTTTAAGTTCCGTTATAAATAAATTGTTTTCTTTGGAATTGCCGATTGTAATTCGAATAAAACCCTTTAATCCCCAAGCTGACATTTCCCGAACAATTATTCCTTTGCTGAGCAATTTTTCATAAATAATTTTGGAATTTGCTCCCACCTTAACTAAGATAAAATTGGCCGCGCTGGGAACAAAGAATAAATCAAGCATTTTAAACTCTTGAGTGAAAAACTTAAGTCCTTTTTCCACCAGCTTTCTTGATTTAGCGATATGCGCTTTATCATTCAAAGCGGCAATTGCCCCGACTTGGGCCAGAGTATTAACATTAAACGGTTCACGCACCTGATTTAAATAGCCAATAATCTCCTTGCTTGCCGCTGCCCAACCAACACGTAATCCACCCAAACCATAAATTTTTGAAAAAGTCCGGCTGACAATGATATTACCTTGATTTAAATATTTCAATGTATCTGGATAATCTTTTATATTTTGCGCGTATTCAAAATAAGCTTCATCAAAAAAAACAATTACATGTTTGGGCAATGCTTTTAGAAATTCCGCAACCTGCTTATTATTCACATAGCTTCCGGTTGGATTATCCGGGTTAGCAATGAAAATCATTTTTGTTTTTTTAGTAATTTTAGCCTTCATCGACACAAGATCATATTGAAAATCTTTAAGCGGCACTGAGATTACCTTTGCTTCGATCAATGTCGCCGCTAGCTTATATACCAAAAAAGTGGGATCAGCAATAATAACTTCATCCCCTTTATTTATAAACGCGTGCAAAGCCAAAACAATCAGCTCATCAGAACCATTGCCAATTACAAGATTTTCCATATCTAGTTTATATTTTGCAGATAGAGCTTTTTTAAGATAAAAACAAGAACCATCTGGATATAAATTAATTCCGGCTAAAGCTTTTTTTATCGCGGAAACTGCACGCGGTGAAGGTCCCAAAGGATTTTCATTAGAAGCCATCTTATAAACTTCTTTCAGTTTATACTCTCTTTTTACTTCTTCGATCGGTTTCCCCGGGATATAAGGCTTAATCCCGGCAACAACTTCTCTGACTACTTTTTTAAGATTCATTTTAAAGCCCTCAAAAAATATTGAATAATCAACAATACGTCTATAAATATATAGCTTGCTTTAAATACTCATTGGATAGGAACCAATAACCTTAAGAAAATAACATTTTTTCTCAAGCTGCGCAAAAGCTTTTTTTAATTTTGGGTCACTCATATGCCCCTGCATATCAACGAAAAAATAATAATCCCAGGCTTTTCTTTTTGAAGGTCTTGATTCGATTTTGGTTAAATTTATTTTAGCAGAACTAAACACATTAATCATATCGTGCAAAGCTCCCACCTTATCTTTTATTGAAAAAACAATTGAAGTCTTATCCCGCTTTGTCGGCTTTGCCTGTTTTTTTCCAATGACCAGAAACCTGGTCATATTATGCGGAGAATCTTCGATTGATTCAGCTAAGATATCAAGCTGATAAACCTGGGCTGCCAAAGAGCTGGCAATAGCTGCTGAATTTTCCTCTTTGCCCGCAATTTCCGCAGCTTTAGTTGTACTATTAACCTCAATTAATTCACAGTTCGGTAAATGGGTTTCAATCCAAATCCGGCATTGGCCAAAAACCTGATCTTTGCTATATATCCGCTTTATATCTTTAAGCAGACATTTAGCCATAAGATTATGGGCGATATCCAAACGAATTTCCGAACAAATATTCAAATCAGAATCAACCAGCATATCCAATGTATGATTCACAGCACCTTCAATCGAATTTTCTACTGGAACTACGCCAAAGTCACAATTACCCCTTTCTACTTCCGAAAAAACATCAGTAATTGTTTGACTGGCAATATACTCAACCTGAGAACCAAATTTTTTAATCGAAGCCAAATTAGTAAAAGTTGCCTGTGGACCAAGATAAGCTACTTTCATCGGATGCTGCAGCATAATCGTTGAAGACATTATTTCTCTGTATATAGCCATAAGCATTTTACTATCAAGCGGGCCTTTATTGAATTTGCACACATTGTCATACACTTTTTGCTCACGGGCGGGCATAAACACAGGCTCGCCTGTCATTTTTTTAAGCTTACCGATTTCAATAGCATAATTGGTACGCTTATTTAGCAGCTCAATTAATTTTTCATCAATTAGATCAATTGCTTTTCGCAATTTCTGTATGTTCATCTTGCTCATCACATGCATCTCCTGTTTGAGTTTGCATTTGTTCTGAAGGCGTTTTTTCATCCTCAGATTCCAAAATCTCTTCCACAGCTGCTCCTGATTCCAATTCAGAATCTAATTTTATTTCAGCTTCAGAATCATCAGTATTTTCATAATTATCATTTTTCTGATCAATTTCTTCTATCTCAAGCTCGGAATCATTTTCTGATAAATCCTGCTCTGAATCTGAATCGACGTTTTCCGGCTCTTGCTTTTTTATATCAGCTTGTTCTCCATTTTGCTCTACTTGTTCATTGAGCTCGTTTTCTTCATCATGCTCTTGCTTGATTTGTGCTTCTTTTTCCAAAGCAGTAGCGGCAAACTCCTCCAGACTAGGCAAATCCTGTAATGATTTTAAGCCAAAATAATGTAAAAACTTATCACTAGTTCCATAAAGAATCGGCCTGCCGGCAACTTCTTTACGACCTTTAATCTTTATCAGTTCACGATCTTCCAAACTTTTCATAACGCCATCAACATTTACCCCGCGAATAAATTCCATTTCCGCTTTGGTTACAGGCTGTTTATAAGTAATTATCGCTAAAGTCTCTAATGCCGGGCCGGACAACCGAAAAACTTTTTTTGTTTTATAAAGCTTACTCAGATATGGCTCACAGTCGGGATGAGAGCAAAACTGATACCCGCCAGCAACTTCAATGATCTGCACACCTCTTTCCGGCGCGCTATACTGCTCCTTTAAATCCTTAAGCGTTTTTTTAATATCTCCAGGAGTCGCTTTTGGGCAAACCTCAATAATTTGTTTTATAGTAAGAGGTTTCTCGCTGACAAACAAAAGCGCCTCGATAATTTTATTTAACTCCAGTTCGATCATAATAAAAACTCCTATATTGTACTTACATGCATTGACGGCAAGATTCTTTCTTCATTTAAAAAAATAAAGATTTCTCCAAATAGTCCTTTTTGCGCACCAACAATTTCTTTTTGACGGATAAGTTCCAAAACAGCCAGAAAAGTCACAATTACTTCATACTTATTTTTTGATTCCGCGAAGAGATCATTTAAAAGAATTTTTCTTTTTTCCACAAGAGTATGCAGCAAATCATGAATTTTACCTTCAACAGTAAATTCATCTTTCATGATTTCCCGAAACAGATCCTTCGGAATATCACGTAATGCTTTTGAAAAAGCTCCAATTAAATCAAACAGTCGGGTTTCAAAAAATATCTCTTCCTCGCCTTCCACATTAGCCGAGGGATTTACCCGTTTAAACACTTTCCGCTGGATTGATTCTTTGTTTTCTAAAAAACTAGCTGCTTCCTTAAATTTTTTATACTCTAAAAGTTTTTTAATCAACTCAGCTCGCGGATCCTCTTCCAAAACTTCTTCTTCGGTTTGATCCGGAGGCAAAAGCATTTTAGATTTTATGTGCATTAAAGTCGCTGCCATTACCAAAAACTCTCCGGCAATCCCCAAATCAAGCAAACGCATCAGCTCCATATACTGCATGTATTGCTCTGTTACCTTAGCAATTGGGATATTCGTAATATCCAAATGATTTCGTTTAATCAAATAAAGCAGCAAGTCTAATGGACCCTCAAATATTTCTAACTTAATTTTATAACTCATAAGCCTACCGCCTGACGGACTTGCTTCATGGTAGCTCCCGCAATAGTTGCGGCCTTTTCTTGGCCTGTTTCCAAAATTTTTAAGATTATTTTCTTATCATTTAATAATTCTTTTCTTTTTGCCTGTATTGGCTCGAGAAATTTCACCAAGATGTCCCCTAATCTTTTTTTACAATCAGTACAGCCAATCTCAGCATTTTGACACTGCTTCTCTACAGTTGCGCACATTTGTTGATCACTAAACACCTTATAATAACTATGAACATTGCAAACCTCAGGATCCCCGGGATCTGTTTTTCTGATTCTTTTAGGATCAGTGATCATGGTTTTTACTTTAGCAAATATGATATCCGAATCATCACTTAAGCCAATATAATTATCATAACTTTTAGACATTTTTCTTCCGTCAAGCCCAAGCAGACGCGGAAACTGGGTTAACATAGCTTGAGGTTCAGGAAATACCTGCTGTTTAAAATTTGAATTAAATCGATTGGAAAGCTCCCGCGTAAGTTCCAAGTGGGGTAATTGATCCTCACCCACTGGCACAACCTCAGCCTTATACAGCAAAATGTCTGCAGCCTGCAAAACAGGATAACCCAGAAAAGCATAATTATTTACTTCCCGGGTCTTAAGCTCACGCAACTGTTCTTTATAAGTAGGACATCTCTCCAGCAAGCCCAAAGGAGTAATACAGGAAAGAGTCATATATAGCTCCAAATGTTCCTGAACCTGGGACTGAATGAATAAAGTTGATTTTTCCGGATCAATACCACAACTGATCCAATCAATAACATTATCCAAAGCATATTCTTTTAGGTTTTCAGGATTTTTGTATTCACTCATCAAGGCATGCCAATCAGCAACCATAAACAAGCAATCATACTCATCCTGCAATTTACTCCAGTTTTTAAGCGCACCAACAAGGTGGCCTAAATGAAGTTTTCCGGTGGGGCGCATCCCGCTTAGAATCTTTTTTTTCATGGGCTAAATTAGAGTTTGCGAGCGATCTTTTCAACGCGGTAACATTCAATGATATCATCCGGCTCAATCGAGCTGAACTTATCAAAACCTATTCCGCATTCAAGACCTTCTCCAACTTCTTTAACATCGTCTTTATATCGTTTTAAAGAATCCATTTTTCCTTCATAAACACACTGCTCACCTCTAAAAACTCTCAACAGATCAGAATTGCGAACAAATTTACCTTTAACAACAGTTGATCCGGCAATCTTGCCCACTTTAGAAACCGCAAAAACCTGCAGTACTTTTGCCCGGCCAATAAAAGTTTCTCTTATTGTTGGATCAAGCAACCCTTCCATACTTAAACGAACTTCATTTATGGCTTCATAAATTATTCTATATAATCTAATATCCACGCCCTTTTTCGCGGCTGTTTCATTAGCCTTTAATTCAACACCCACATGAAAGCCAAGAATAATCGCTTTACTTGCTATTGCCAGCATAACATCTGATTCATTAATATTGCCGACCTGAGAATGAATTATCCTTACTCTAATGTCATCAGTAGACAAATCTTCTAAAGAACTACTTAAGGCCTCTAAAGATCCCTGAACATCCGCTTTTATTATCAAATACAGTTCTTTTATCTTACCGGTTAGGGCTTGTTCAAAAATCTGTTCTAATGTCGCTCTTTGCGCCGGGACTAATCTTTCCCGTCTTAGAGCTTCATGTTTATTAATACATATTTCTTTAGCTTTGCGTTCATCTTCAACCACAAAGAACTCATCACCGACCTGAGGGACTTGAGACAATCCTGATATTTCAACCGGAACAGAAGGTCCAGCTTGCTCAACTCTTTGTCCAGCATCATTAATCATTGAACGGACTTTACCAAAAGTATTACCGCAAACAAAAATATCACCAATTCTCAATGTCCCGTTCTGGACCAAAATAGTTGCTGTTGGTCCACTTCCTTTAGAAAGCTTACTTTCGATTATTGCCCCTCTAGCCAAACCTTCTTCATTAGCTTTTAATTCTAGCATTTCTGCCTCAAGAATGATCATTTCCAGCAAATGATCTATCCCGGTCCCTTCTTTAGCTGAAACAGGAATAGTCATTGTTTTTCCTCCCCAATCCTCAGGAGTTAAATTAATCTCAGCTAATTGACGTTTTACATTATCAATATCAGCCCCGCGCACATCCATTTTATTAACCGCCACTATTATCGGGACTTGCGCAGCTTTAGCATGATTGATTGCTTCAATAGTCTGTGGCATTAACCCGTCATCAGCTGCCACAACAATTATTACAATGTCAGTTATATTTGCTCCCCGCGCACGCATAGCAGTAAAAGCTTGATGTCCAGGAGTATCAAGAAAAGTTATACTTCCCTTTTCCAGCATAACTTCATAAGCACCGATATGCTGGGTAATTCCTCCGGATTCTTTATTAGTGATATTAGACTTTCTAATTACATCTAATAATGATGTTTTTCCATGATCAACATGCCCCATAAGAGTAACTACTGCAGGACGAGGATGTCTTGATTTATCCTCAGAGTGAATATGTTTTACTAAAAGCTTTTCCTCAGCATTAAGTTCTTTTTCAAAATGACAATCAAATTCCAAACAAATAAGCTCTAAAACATCTTTATCCAAGCTTTGATTGACCGTTGCCATAATTTTCAAACCCATCAATTTTTTTATTATCTCGGCAGGATTGATTTGCATTTTTGCGGAAAGCTCTTTTACACTCATCGGCACTTTCCCAATAATTGTCTTGGCCGCAGGATTAACTGCTTCTTTTTCCACAACTTTTTCCACAACTTTTTTTAATTCTTTTTTCGCTTCTTTTTTGGGAACTTTAATTTTTTCAGAATGGCTTGGAGCAAATTCATGACGAACCAACTCTGCGGTATCTTCATCAATAGCGCTCATATGCCCTTTAACAATGACATTTAACTTCTCTAATTTAAGCACCATGTCCTTGCTGCTAATCCCGAATTCTTTAGCTAATTCGTATACTCTAACGCCCATAGCATCCTTTTCTTATGTTTATAGAATCTATTAAGTAAGATCTTTTAATTCTTCGATTATCTGTTCTGCGCGTTTTTTACCAACGCCCTTTACTTTAGTAAGATCATCTGCTGTAGAATTATTTAAAACATCAATATCATCAAAACCAGCTTCGACCAATGCATCCAGCGTTTTCTTGCCGATACCGGATATTTTATCTAAAACTGATTCCTGCTTATCTAACTTTTTTTCTTCAATAACAGCATGTCCCTGTGATTGACTTTTGATATTAATCGACCAATTAACCAGTTTAGAAGCAAGCCTAACATTCTGACCGCGCTTTCCAATAGCTAGCGAAAGCTGATCATCCTCAACTTCAATATCGAGTTTTTTCTCATCTAAATAAAGCTCAATGCTGGCAACTTTTGCCGGACTAATCGCGGCTTTAACATATTCCTTAATATCCTCACTCCAGCGAACAATATCCACTTTTTCCCCTTGGAGTTCCCGTACAATGTTTTTAATCCTCGAGCCTCTAACTCCGACACAAGCACCCACGCAATCAATTTTATCATCCTTTGAAGAAACAGCGACTTTAGTGCGTTCCCCGGCAAGACGAGAAATTGCCTTTATTTCCACAATCCCTTCATATATTTCCGGAACTTCCAATTCAAATAATCTGCTGACAAAACCAGCATTAGTTCTTGAAAGCACTATTTGCGGCCCTTTATTTGTCTTTTTAACATCTAAAATAAGCGCGCGCACTCTGTTGCCTTGCTTGAATTCCTCTTTGGGTAAAATTTCTTTAAAAGACAAAACTCCTTCAGATTTCCCCAAATCGACAATAATATTCCCTTTTTCAAAACGATGGACAATCCCATTAGTAATATCGCCGATTTTAGTTTGGTAATCCTGAAAAATAACTTCCCGTTCTGCTTCGCGTATTTTCTGGGTAATTATTTGACGAGCAGTTTGCGCCGCGATTCTTCCGAATTCTCCAGACTTCACATCTACACCATCGTGCATAACATTAATATTTCCAGTTTTTGAATCAATAGAAACTTCTAAATCCGCCTCTTCCCCATAACGTTTTTTCGCTGCTGAAAGTAAAGCTGATTCAATGGCTTTGACAATAATTTCACGGTCAATGCCCTTTTCCCTTTCTATATAATCCAGTACTGTTATAAGTTCATTACTCATAGCTACCACCCGATTTCCAATCTCGCTTGTTTAATATTATCAATATTTACTTGCACTTGATTATCTTTACTAAGTTCTAAAACTATATTATCTTCCGCAACTTGATTTAAAACCCCAACTAAAACATGCTCATTTAATCCAGGATTTAACATTGTTAATTTTATAGTTTTTCCACAAACCCGTTTAAAATCAACAGCGGTTTTAAGGATTCTGTCAATTCCTGGAGAACAAACCTCAATTTTGTATTTTGGCTTAAATCCCTCGGTTTCTTCCAGCTTATACCCAATCTGCTTATTAATTTTCACACATTGATCTAAACGCACACCTTTAGAAGTATCAATTAGCAATGTAATCATCTGAATACCGTCTTGCGATCTAATACTAAGATCCACAAGTTCAATATCTGGATAAAGTTCCAATACTTCCTGGACTACCTTTTTAACTTTTGGATTAAAATCCATCTGCTTTACTCCACAAAAAAAGCGGGAACTAATTCCCACTTTTTGACTTAAACTCATGATTGCCGTTCTTATTAGTATACTCTTAAATATACAATTGTCAAGCCCCCAAACATAATTGTATGAAAATATGATTTATTTCTTAATTACATCGCTTTATTTTCCTTAATGTTCACTTTTCAGCAAATCCATTGATTTGCGAAATTGATCAGCTTCCAGTTCTAAAGCTTTGTTTTGTTGATAAACCTCGGATGAAAAATCCTGCTCAAAAACTACCGGAACCTCTTGAACCGGTGCCGGCGCATCTTTTTCGATAATTTGCTTACGCCTCTGGCGTAATTGCGTTTTTAGTGGTTCCGAAGCTGTTGATTGATAATTGGCCTCAATCAAGGGATCTGATTTTACTTCTTGTTCTAAGCGTAAGCGTTTACTTTCATGCTCAGCAATTTTTTCAGCTTTATTTACATCTTTTTTAATATTCATAAAAGCTTTGAATTTTTCCATTTCAGACCGTTCGTCAAAACATAACCTAGCGGTATTATCTAGTTTTTCAAACAATTCTATTTCTCGATCACTTAAAAGCGCTGTTTCCACAATATGCGGAGTAACAAAAATAACCAATTCTGTCTCCACTTTTGTTCTTAATTTGCTTCTAAAAAACAATCCGAAAAAGGGTATATCCCCAAAAAAAGGAATTTTTCCTTGATCGATGTTATCAGTAGTTTGTCTTAAACCGCCAATCACAATTGTCTGGCCATCTTTAACCAGAAGATTTGTTTCTGCCGAGCGTTTATCAATAATCGGCTGCGTTGTGTTTTCAGCAAAACCAGACTGAAAACTTTGTTCAGGCATAACATTCATCGAAATAAATCTGCCACTGGTAATATGCGGAGTTACTGACAATTTAATTCCCGCATCTTTAAACTTAATCGTAGTAGTAATTGCTCCACCGGAATCAACAGACTCTTGATAAGGAATTTCCGTGATTATTTCTATCATTGCCTTTTGATTATCTAAAGTAAGCACCTTTGGATTAGCCAGGATTGAAGCCATACCTTGTGAAACCAGGGACACGATTGCCCCAGTTAAATCAAAATTATCTGTTATTGTGCCAAAGTTTAAAAGACCAGTGCCTGAGCCGTCAGACAATACTGAGTCTAAACCATTCGGACTATTTTTTAAATCTAATACATTCAATAATGTTCCCCATTGATTTTTGTCAGTTATTTTAATATCAACCATCATCGCTTCAATCAATACCTGTGGCGTCAGAGTATCCAGCCTAGTTGCTGATTCCTCAATTGCATCTACCATTTCCGGGATATCGGTAATAATCAAAGAATTAGTGCGTTTATCAACCTCCATTGTGCCTCTTTTACTCAACATTTTGTTCAATGACTCTTTCAATTCTACAACATCAGCAAAATTAAGCGCTAATATTTTAGTTTTAAGCGGTGTCTTACCTTCTTCTTCCAATGCGCGAGCCAGGCTCATGACCCGAATCAGGCTTCCATCGCGCTTATAAGTGAAATTATAAGTCTTCAAAATAACATCCAGCGCCTGCTCCCAAGGAACATCTTTAAGCTGAACAGATATTTTCGCCACAACATCATCACCCGCAACGATATTGACTCCCCCCTTAAATGCCAGGATATTAAGCACTTCTCTAATATCCGTTTCCTTAAGAGTAATCGAAATTAATTTATCCTCACTAGTATCATTATTTTTCAGCTGTTCTGAAAAATCTGATTGATTTTCAACGCTCTGCTGAGCATACGCGAATTTCAGCTCTGAGTTTAAAGAAAAACAGCAGATCATGCTCAATAAAAACAAACACAGTGTAATTCTCTTCCTTGAGATTAAATTTTTAACGTCCATTAACTCCTCCTTGATATTCAAAAATATTTCTTTTCTATAATAGTAATTGTATACGTTAAATCTGAATACGCAAAAGTAACTGATTCAGCAGTAATTTCTTTAACAGTCAGCCTATTGACTATATCACCGATTTTATGAATTTCTTTATTGATCATTACCAAGGGCATTTGAGAATCCCAAAGGATTCCATCAACTTTAATCAGTTGAACTAAATCCATCATTTCTTCTCTTGCGCTGGGAACATTATCTTTAAAATCTCCGCTTTTATTTATTAAACTAACAAACGGATCAGGTCTTTCATTCCGAGTATAAACAAATACCTCCGTTGATTCATCACTTACTATAGGTTGTTGCGCAAAAGCATCAGTTAACAATGCATTAAGCCCTAAAGCCATTGAATTAATAATGATTATTAATATCACTAATAAAATTACTTTCGATTTAATTTGTTTTTTCATCAGTATTTTTTCTTTCTATAGCAAATGCGCTAACCGTTAAACTCGCCTCATGTAATTTCTCAGCGCTGTCATCTTTAGAAGTAATCTTTATATTATCCACTTTCATGAATCTTTGAAAATTTTCCACACCATTAACAAAAGCCGCGAACTGATGATACCCTGCCTTGAGCTTAATTTCTATGGGGATTTCTAAATATGTTTTATTCTGAGAATCTCCCACAGCTATCTGCTTTGTGTTCTGCGGCTCAATCATAATAAATGTAACATTGCTTTTTTCGCCTATTTTAATCAATTCCGCGAGTATTTCCGGGATATCAGTCTGTTGCGGTAATTTTTTTTCATAATAATCTATTTTCTTAGTAATAATTTCTAATTCCCTTGATAGTTTTTCTTTATCAGCTGACATGCTTTCAACTTTAGCCAACTGTTCACTCATTGTCTTTTCCTGTTTATTATAATTTAAAATTTTTGTAATTAAAGGCTGGAATACGGTCACAAAAGACAGAACCACTAGAATAAAAATTCCAATAATTCCCGCGATTAATGTCTGATCTTTTTTAGAAAGTTCTTTTTTCATTATTTTCCCTTATTTTAAAACACACTCCATACTAAATTTCATAATCGCTCTATCACCGATATCAACACGTTGGGAGCGCTTTAATTCTATTGTTGAAAAATCTTTAGCAAATTCCTGGTTATACTTTAAAGCATTAATAAAATCATTTATTATTTTAAGCATATTATCACTTGCTTTGGAAAATGCCGTTCCTTTGATGATTAAGATCTGGACAGTATCCTTTGGCCTAAAAGAATCAGCCCCACCAATATCAGTTATTACTTCAAATTGACTCTTAGCTGGAGATACTGACGCGTCTTTGAGATATAAATCCGTCAGCCACATTTCTTCCGGTAAACTAGTACTTATTTGATGAAATTTTTTACCCCAGATTATTCTTCGGGAAAGTAAAGCCTTAGCTATCTGCATATGCTGCTGCAAAGTAAACCTAGCCTGTTTTAAATTTTCAATGTCCTGCAAAATCCCTTCCAATTTTTGATTTTGATCAAGCAATTTTTGTTTATTAACTTCTTTAATTTTAAGCTGACTACTCAAAATGACCCAAACCCCGATCAAACAAATAATTGCAATTGATACCAGATAAAACAATATCTTATTTTGATTAACAAACTTCATCAGCTTGCTTTTTTTAACTTCTTTTTTATTGCTAGCCAAATTTATATTAAAAGATCTAAAGCAGGCAAGCCCAGTACAAACTGCCAGCATTAAAGCCTGTTCCTTTATTTTCTTGTCCGCGAACAATTTGGGGTCATATTGCACATTAGCCAGCGGATCCCAAATAGTAACCTGTAATCCCAGAATATTCTGCAGATACTTATCCAGATTCTTATACATTGCCACTTTGCCGCTTAAGTATATTTCCTCTACCGTATCCCGTCCCTGACTTTCATAAAATTCAATCGTACGCCTTATCTGATTTGAAAGCGCGTTCATGATAAACAGACTCAATTCATAAATATCATCAGTACCCATCACGCCTTTAAGCGAAGTCACATCCGAAAAGTCTAATTCAACATCTTCCGGCAAAGCATCAATCAAATTGCTCCAGGCAACAAAAGCATCTTTTGTTAAACCGACAATTCTCCCTCGAATTATATCAATATTAGTAACTTCCATGCCTATATTAATAATCGCTATTGTTTTTTCAGCAGCCAGTTTTGGCCCATTAACATAAAAACAATTCAGCAGACTAAAGGTGTCTACTTCAATAAAACCCGGCAGAAAACCCGTCGAATCAATCAGGCTAACATAATTTTCAATAAGATCTTTTTTAGCAGCAACCAGAATAACTCTTGTTTTTGTTTCAGCAATCGTTTTATCCAAAACAGAATAATAATCAAATACAATTTCATCAGTTTTATAATGGACCTGTCGTTCCACTTCAAATTTCAATGCCTTACGGATCTCCTCATCAGCCATTTGCGGCCAATGGATATCTCGAACCATAACTGATTCGCCAGAAACAGAGATATTAACTTTATGCTTTTTCTTATTAAGGGCAAGACGCGTCAATACCTCATTCATTGCATTGACAATTCCTTGGCGACCTTCGCGAAAATTCACTGGTACAATCTCGTATCCCAGCAACCTGTTTTCTTTAGCCGAACAACGCATATGCATTGCCTTAACTAAACCGTCACCTATTTCCAGTCCTATAGAATCATTGTTTTTTTGAAACATTACTCTCCCATTTTAAACAAAAAGGTTTTTAGCATCTTAACTATAACACACCCTATTTCTACCAGCTTCTTTTGCTTTATAGAGCAATAGATCCGCTTTTTGGATAAACGCGTCCATCCCTAAGTCTTTATCCTCAGGATATCTGCCTACAGTAACCCCAATACTAATAGTAACTTTTATATGCTTATCACCCAGCACAACAAAATCAGAACTTTCAACAGCCTGCCTTAATTTTTCAGCTATAGAAAATTTATCGTTCGCGATTTCCTCAATTCCCGGTAAAACAATAACAAATTCTTCTCCGCCATAACGCGCGCAAATATCAGTTAATCTCACACTTTTACTGATAATCTGCGCTATTTTTTTAAGCACCATATCGCCTTCTTGATGCCCATAAGTATCATTAATTAATTTAAAATGATCAATATCCAGCATCAACAAACTTAAAGGCAGAAGCTGCCGATTACAAAATTCGACTTCTTCATTCATTCGTTTTTGCAAAAAAGTACGATTATACAACTGAGTTAGTTTATCGATCGAAGCAAGACCGCGATGAATCGCGCTACCTAAAGCAATTGAAGCCTGCGCGACCAAAAGCCGAAAAAAAGCTTCATCATTTTTTATATTAGCCGCAGCCCCTTCTCGGCAAAAAATTACAATAATTCCCCACACTTCCTCTTCCATTATTAAAGGGATAAGCGCCAGTGATCCTAATTGCGATAAATAAGTTGTCCGTTCCTCTTTAAGAAAATATCTAATATTTGAATCTCCGCCAAATATATCACTAATAAAAGTATTGATTTTTTTGCTTTTTACTACTGCCTGAATAATTTCATCATTCTCACTAAACCTCATTGATTTCAAGGTATTGCTGTCAAAATTATGTCCGGCTTCGTAAATAAACTCATCTGTCCCTTGCTGCCGGCTTAAAAGAAAACATTGGCTTTCGCCTTCTTTAGATTCAGTAACCTTGCTGAAATTTTTTACAATTAAACGCAAAAGCTGATCTTTATTAATTGCCGTGGAAAGACTTTTTCCAAACTGTCTTAATTCTTCATTTTGCGCTCTTTGTTTTTTTTCTTTTTTCTGAATTTCTTTTATAATTTCTTCTTTTTCCGCTTGAAAAGATTTAACAGTATCCCTTAATTCCGAGAGTAATTCTTTTCTTTTTAAATTAGAATAAACGGCAAAAATAACAAAAGGAATAGTAATTGTTAATAGAGCCGCCCCCATATTCGGACTAAAAACCCAAAAAACAATTAAAAATAAAATGCTGATAAATGGCAATAAAGTTATCACTTTGTCCATTAATACCTAAACCTTTTTTTTAAACTGGTTCGACAATTCCCACAAATAATAAGATTTGAATCATTTTCAGGCTTAATCGAAAAGCTGTATGCTTTATTATACACAAGAGATATGAGTTTTAAAAAATATGAGGGGAAAAAATAATTGCAGTCATACATAGAATTAGAGGGTATACTTCTTTTTCTAGAAAGACATTTCCCTGTCATTTCTCAAACTCCATTTTTTAGTAAAAATTCTTCCTCTATTTATTACTATTTTAATTTAGCATTTTTTTTTATTTTTGTCAATGAAAATCATTACTTCAAATGACTTACGTAAAATAATCATTTCATAAAAATATTTAATTGGTCGGAGTCATCAAATCATATGCAGCTTCCGTATTTACCACCGCAGCAGTATTGTCAATCGCTCTGATCACACCGCTCTCGTTTAAAGCAAAAGTCCTGATTCCCGTAACCTGATAAGTTTCTGGTGTTGCACAGCAAACAAACTGCTGAAAACCAATTCTCGTATACGTATAATTATAACCGTTTTTCGGCGACCCGGTTGTCGCGGTATCAATAATCGCGGCTAAATAAGGCGGAGTCGCATCAGTTACTGCCGCTAAATCAACCGGAAATTGAGGAATTGCCTGAACAACCCGAAAACTCTCACAGGCACTGCCAATAACTTTTAACGTGCCTTGAGCATTGGCTTCATTTGAATTTAAACGCGCGTATATAAGATTAGGAATTGCCAAAGCTGCAAGCATGGCAATTATGGCGACAACGATTAATATTTCAACCAATGTAAATCCATGTTTTATTTTCAATTGCATAAAAATGCTTTCTTTTGCAAATTTACAATTTATTTCAATTCATCATAACTAATCCTGAATTGCCGTATCTGAGGCATCAGCAATACCATCAGCATCAAGATCTTCTCTTAATACTCCGGTTTCATCAATTACAAACCAGCGGTTTCCCGTAACATTAGCAGAAACCGGCCTTGCGCCGCAATCAAATGTCTGAATAACCCCTTCGAATGCTGCAGTTGGTCCGGCAGTAAAAGTAAACAAATAGCCTCGATGCCCATTTAAATCAAAAACCAAAGCGGAAATATATGGATCATCGGCCTCAGTCAAGTCAGCAATAACCGCGGGATAAGTAGTTACTGACTGAGTAATTCGATAACTTTCACATGCTTTAGAAATTTCTTTTAAAGTGGTTTGGGCCGCCTGTTCATTGGCATTAAGTTTAGTTCTTAACATATTAGGAATGGAAACCGCGGCTAATAAAGCAATAATCGCGATAACAATCATTATTTCCACCAAACTATACCCTAATTTATTATTGTTCAGATTTACTGATTTGATAAATCGATTAATTTTATTCTTAAACGATTTTAATAGTAATAATGATTTTATTGAATTCATCGCAAGCCTTTCAACTAATTAACCAAATTAATTAGAGACAAACATTATAACTTTTTTTTATTATAACAAATATTCTTTTCAATCTCAACAATAACCTGAAATAAAAAAAGAGGAATCATATATTTCTATACAATCCCTCTTTTAGATTTTATCGCACTAATTATTGGACAGCCACGAAAGCTGCAGCTTCATACGCAGCTGTTGTCGCTGGCCCAGCTGTTACCGCTGCTGCTCCTGCATCTGTTGCTCTGAGAACACCAGTTTGATTAATTGCAAATGTTCTTACCCCAGTTACCTGAAAAGTTACTGGTTGGGCTGCCGCAACATATCTCAGACCAGCATCTAATTGAGTATAAGTAAGTAAATACCCTTGTCTTCCCGCCGCGGCAAAAATTCCCGCATCACAATAAGCCGGAGTTGCCCCTGTCATCGCGGCCGCATTTGCCGGATATAAAGGATTCGTTTGCGCTGCTCTAAAACTTTCCGCTGCGGTAGCTACTGTTTTTAATGTCGATTGCGCAGCCGCTTCATTCGCGTTTAACCTTGCACGCATAAGGTTAGGTATAGCAATAGCTGCCAATAAGGCAATAATCGCTACAACAATCATGATTTCTACCAATGTAAAGCCCTTACGATTCATACAACACCCCTTTCTTTAATTACCACAAATTACCCGTTAATAAATAGTTGATTCCAGGTATGTAATAGCAATGGATATGCCAAGATAATTTTATTTTTTTATTTTTTTGAAATATCAATTAACTCGTTTAAATGCAAGCACTTAAGATTTAGATTTTTATTACTGAATTTGGGGACAAAAATTAAGCAAAAAATAAACTTAGAAATTTTTTTCCAGAATATGAAAACTTTTTCCTAAAAACAGGAACGCAGCGTTTAGCAGAAGATATAGGGACACCTATTCACAATGTAGGGGCCGTGCTTGTCTCGACCCAAAATAATATACAATTATCATATATCAAAATTATTGATAACCGGGCGCAGGCAAGCAGCGCCCCTACGGTTAGATCATATCTCATAGCGCTTAATTTTATAATCCAGATTGCGCCGAGTCATCTTAAGGATTTTAGCCACCAGATTTTTGTTCCCACCCACTTCTTTTAAGGTTTTAGCAATAAGTTCTTTCTCAAACTGCTCAACCTTACCTTTTAAAGAATCGCTTGTAACTACTTCCGATTCGGCTGAGGAGGATTGATCCTGGATTCGCTCGGGCAGATCATTGACTTTGATTTCATTAGACTCAGAAAGCGCCACCGCGCTTTCAATCGCATTCTCCAGCTCGCGAACATTACCAGGCCAGGAGTATTGAATAAATAAATCCATGCATTCTTTGGATATTGATTTAACTGATTTTCCGGCTAATTGATATTTTTTCAGAAAATGATTTACCAACAAGCCAATATCTTCTCTACGCTGCGCTAATTTAGGGAGACCCAAACTAATAACACTTATTCGATAAAAAAGATCCTTGCGAAAATTTTCTCGGCGCACTTCATCTTCTAAATTTCTATTTGTCGCGGCAATCACCCGGACATCGACTTTTATGGTTTTAGTCGCGCCCACAGCTCTGATTTCCCGTTCCTGAAGCGCTCGCAGCATTTTAGCCTGCATCGCCTGTGAGGTTTCACCAATTTCATCTAAAAACAATGTGCCTCCGCTGGCAACTTCAAATAATCCCTGTTTGCTGGAAATAGCTCCGGTAAAAGAACCTTTTACATGCCCAAACAATTCACTTTCCAAAAGTTCTTCCGGCAAGGCACCGCAATCTATCGAAACAAAAGGTTTATTCGATTTTAAACTATTATAATGAATCGCTTTGGCAATAAGCTCTTTTCCTGTACCGCTCTCTCCATTAATTAAAACTGTTGTATTGGTCTTGGCAATTTTATCAATCATATCAAATATTTTCTGCATCGGAGCGCTTTTGCCAATAATATTCGCAAACCGGTACCGCTCTTTTAATTTCTTCTCACTGTTTTTATCATCCGCGAAAATTCTTCTTTGGCTAAAGGCCTTCTTTATAATCAGCTTAATATCATCTAGTTTAAACGGTTTAAACAAATAATCATATGCTCCATATCTTAGAGCTTTAACCGCTGTATCAACAGAAGCATAAGCCGTAACCATCAGCACGATAATTTCCGGGTTTATCGCTTTGAGTTTTTTAAGCAGGTCTAAACCATTGATCGGAGTCATCCGAATATCGCTGATTACCATGTCAAACTGTTCTTGAGCAAACAACTTAAGCGCTTCTTCTCCGGAAGTAGCGCATTTAATCTGATAACCTTCTTTTTCTAAAACAATGCTCAACCATTCAAGCAGATCTTTTTCATCATCAACCAAGAGTATTCTCGCCTGCATACTATTCCTTTATTTTTTCTGGTAAAAAGATAGAAAATGTCGTCCCTTTACCTAAAGCACTTTGAATATTAATAGTTCCGCCATGTTCCTTTATAATTGTACTTACTATCGGCAACCCCAAACCAACCCCCTGATCCTTTCCACTGGAAAATGGTTCAAAAAGAGTACCTAATTGTTCTTTGGACATGCCGATTCCATTATCAATTATATCTAATTCAATTCCCTTAATATCTTTCTTAACATTCTGCTTGATTATGATTTTCCCTTGACTATCAACGGCTTCCACAGCATTAATCAAAAGATTAAACAAAACCTGCTTTATCTGCTGGGGATCACAGCTAATCATTACCTCAGGCAAAGAGTTTTCTTTTTTTATAATTATATTTTGATTGAATTTCTTGCTGCTTTTAAGCAAAAATACCACTTCATCAATCAACTCATCCACTGATATTTTTTCCAGTTTAAGTTTTCGCGGTTTGACATATTCAAGCAAACCATTAATAATATCATTTAAACGCGCTGTTTCTTTTAAAATAAGATCAAACAATTTTTTATCTTTTGCTTCTAAATAAATCGTATCTTTTAAAGCCTCGACACAGCCGGATATTGAAGCCAATGGATTACGGATCTCATGGGCTGTACTTGCCGCAAGTTTGCCGATAGCCGACAAACGGTCTTCTCGGCGCAGTTTCTCCTGTAATGATAGAACGACTTTATTTTGTTTTCTCAGCTGATCAGCAATGTATGAACTCAAAAAGCCGATCACAATAAATACTGTAACCCTAAAATACAATAAAGAAAAAACATAATCGCTGGGAGTTACCAGCGCGTTTACTCCCAGAGCAGGCACAGAAAAAATATTCAAAGATTCCAAGGTTACTATGCCCGCATACATAATACTACCTGAAAGAGCAATAATTATTGCCGCTGCCGGAGAAATTATAATACTCGCCGCTATACTCGACAAGGGAAACAAAATGCTCAATACCGAATTAACCCCTCCGGTATAATGAACCAATAATGTTTCCATAATCAAATCAAGAAAAATCTGAACATAAAGAAATTTCCGATTAAAGATATTTGCTAAAGTCAGCAAGGAATACATTATTGTCAGACCATAGATAGCGGTAATTATAAAATAAACCGGAATACGCCCTAAGCCAAAAAGCGTTGTATTGACAATAAAAATCACTGTGGCAATGGCAAATCGGAAAAAAATTACTGAATAAATTGAATTTCTGTCTACTTGCATTGCCCCTATTATAGAAGAGGAAGAACAAAAAGTCAATCTCAGTTCTTCCTCTATAAATTAAATCAACCCCTCTTATCCTAATAATCTAAACAGCTTAATCTTCAGGCGGTTCCAAATCACCGCTCGGATTTAAATCCATTGACCCAGCTGCATCAGGAGCTTGAACATAATCATCATCAAAGTCTGCTATAATATCAAAAGGCTTCGGCTGCTCTGGTTCAAAAAAAGCATCCTCTTCCTGCTCCTCTTGATTTAAAGCCCCATTAGGATCAACTTTTGCTTTTACAGTATTTCTCTGCGGAAAATAATAATCATTTAATTTAAGCGGCAAATTTGATTTTTCCCCTAATTTAGGTCTTACCCGCGCCACATTATTCTGCGAACTTTGCGTAATAACCGGCTTAATCTCTACTATAGAGCTTATTTTTGGATTAAGAGTATTGTACAAACCTGTACTAATAATCAGCACTAGCAAAACACTGGTTGTGATCAAGGTTATTTTAACTTTGATATCCATGTTCCCCCCAATTTAATTTTCACAAATATTAAAATTAAAATTTCATCTGATAGAAAAACTCTTCTGTTGATTCTGCCCATAAAGACTCAGCCCCGCCAAAAAACACATCTGAAGGCGCTCTGGTAGCAGTTCTAAACTGTTCATCATAAGAAATAGATTCCGCCGCATCATAAGTCCGCAGAAAAGAACCCCGATTATAAGAATAATTATCGCCGGTTCCCGGGGAACGGCCTCTTTGATCATACCCCAGCCCGGATTCATTGCGATAATCAACAAATTCATTATTTGCCGCGGCAAAACCGCCGGCTGACGCATTTTCTAAAACAAAAAAAGCTCCGTTTAAATTACGTTTTTTGGAAATATTTTTTGTTCCGTCATTATAATACCAATTTTCCAGAATATCCCCCTTATTACTTTGATACGACTCTAACCAGCGATTAGATGCCATCAAAGCATTATAAGTTGTATCATTTAGCACTTTATTCGGCATCATCCCGGAAGTATAGCTTTCTCCGGTTCCGCTCCAGACCCAGGTAGATTCTGCTGCACCAGTGGGATCATCCTTATTAAACACACTGCGATAATCCGCTTCTTTGTTTAGAATTGTTGCCCGCAAATTGGCTTCATTGACATCATCAATTGTCGGATAATAATCAATTTTATCAATTGATCCATCAGCATCCAAATAATCTAATATTACCCATTGTCCGCCCACAGTTCCTTTGGCAACTTCGGCATAATTATCACTGCCATCATTTTTAACATAAATATAAGGATAGTCAGGATAATGCTCCAAAGCCGGCTTAACCTGGGGATCATTAAAATCATCCGATAAAGTAAATATCCGTTTTTTGGAAATAATCGCGCTGGTTACCCATTGATCCGTATTATAATCCCCTTTTAAATAGACATTTTCTTCGCCTAAAATAGTGAATCCGTATTTGGGCTTTGCTCTAGCAAGTTTGGCCGCATTGGTAATTCTCACCGGCACGCGAGTGTACAAAATCCCATTCTTCGGATACTTGCTTTCTTTTTGCATATTCTCAAAATCAATTTCCAAAACAACATTCCATTCACCGGTAAAAGTATTAATGAATTTAACTTTTTTTGCCACATCATTATGTTTAGTATCTTTATTCAGATTATCCACCGCAGCATCAATACTTTTTTCCAACACAGCCTGCCATTCAGCATAATCATCATAATCACCATCAAAACTAGAATCTAAATCGAGCAATAATCCATCAGTCGCTGCTAAGCGGGAGTAGGTTTGATCAAAATCAGGCGGTGACAGATACTCACCGCCGGTATTCCCATCTCTTACGATATTATCTAAGCCTGACTTAGTAAGAAAACTTTTCCAATCATTCGGTTGTTTTAAGGAATCAGTATGATTAACCATTATACTATCATTATTTAAGCGTTCATCCCCATAAGTCCCATCAAGCACTTCAGGATTGATCATCTCTGCATAGTATTCACGCGATGAATTGCCATAGGTTGCATTCCAAAATTCCGGGGTAGAATACATATCCCAATACTGCTTTGCGCTAGGATGCGCCGCATTAAAAGCCGCCCACTGTTCCGGAGTCCCGCCGATTGGCGGATCAAGCATTTCAACTTTATTACTGGCATTTATTTCCCAATACGTGTTCGCAACCCCCACACTAGTTCCATCATCTTTATAGGTATAAAAGCTGACCGGCTGTTCTCCGGCAACTGTGCCATATTTATTCCAACCGTATTTATCCCATTCCCATTGCGTATCCATTTCCGCAGGGATTTCCGTCCAAGTTGTAGCAACTTTATTACCATCCGCATCAAGAATATATGGTTTTATCCAACAATTTTGCGAATTTAATGTATCCGTGCTGTCATTTTTAACAATATTCGTCTTGCCTGGAGCAACATTATAAACATCTAATATTGAACCGGCAAAATGCCCCTCAGTGCTTTGAAAAGAATTTTGCAGACCAATAGATGTATTTACAAAATAAGTTGCTCCGCTATCCCAATTCCATTGACCATAAGCATTATAATAACCAAAAGGGCCCGTTTCTAATTTAAGGTCATCGCGAAATACATCACCCAATCTATCCAACCTAGTTATCGGGGATTTTCCATCCATAATTCCATCCAAACGATCCGCGTAATAAGGTGGAATATATTGATTGCCTTCATAATAAATTCTGCCGGTTTCTCCGGTACTTAATTCAGAAATATCCTCAAGGCGCATCGCGCTATCAATATGAATATCGCCATTTGAATGAATCCCGCCGCCATTCAAGTCAGGATGATTGCCCACAGCAGCATAAAGATCTAAATTATACGGAGTATAGAGAAAAAAATCATATATTCCCCTGCGGGTTAAATAATACATTAATACTTTAGTCTCTTTGCCGCAAATCCCCATGGAAACAACTACAGTATCATTTTCCCGAGTCATATCAGGATATGCTTTTATCATGAAATCACCTGAATCATGCACAAAAAAACCATCAGCATTAAAATCACAATCCGGCCGGGTTTTAAGCTGCTGGCCTGGAGGCACTACCTTAAGTTCAACTTTATGCGCAGCATTATGCCAATCATGGGTTTTCCAATCCCAGCCAAGATTATAGGCTTCAAAATAAGCATAAGCTATACCTCTTTCCGCGTTTGACAAAGCTCTTGCTCCATCATTACTTCTGGTAACTGCTTTATTATCCGTAAGCACCATGGAAAAAAAAGAGCTGGCAACAACAATGATTACGCATAAGACCATATAAGTCGCGACAAGAATCGTTCCTTTTCTATTCATAATTATTTTCATTGCCCCCTCCTTAAAGTTAATTGCGCCATGAAACTTGATTTGTTAGAGTATAAGTCAAAGGAGTATCTAATATCCGCCCGGAAATAGAATCTCTTTCCGAAGTAATCGTTATTCGCAGAACATTGCACGCAGAATCTGGTTCATATATTTTATTTGTAAAATTATAATGAAATCCTTGAATTAAAAAACCACTAATATTATTCGCAATCACAGTTTCTGATTGAGCAATTTTAGACGCGTCTAATAAACGGCGCATAACTCTTTTATTAGCTTCGTCAAAATAATATTCAATAAACCACTCCAAACCGCCTTCACAACCCCATTCGATATTACCATTCACATCAAATCTATCTCCGTCGTTGTCACAATCTATCGGCACCTTAAAATAAATATCCGCCCCATCTGGATGCGTATCCTTATCATACTTATTGCCATTTTTATCATAAACCTCTACCCGATCTACTTTAGACAAACGCAGCTCTTTAACCATCAAAGACATTACTTTTCGGGCATTAGCGCCGACTTCAACAGATGCTGAAGCCCGACTAAAAAAAGCATTTTGGGAAATTAAGATCGTCATTAATGAGCCAATAACCACACTGAAAATTGCCAGTGAAACTAAAAGTTCAGCCAATGTATAAGCATTATTATTCTTCAACATTTTTCAACTCCCCTGATACGCTCTATTTAAAATTGTACCTTCAATCATTGTCGGTGAATCAATAATCCCATTACCATTTGTATCTTCTCCGCCATCAAGCAACCCATTCAAATTAGTATCTTCACCGATTATTCTATTTTTGTTTTCCCAACAAACAACTATTTTAACATCAATCAGAAAAGGCGGCTGGATTTCAGTAGCATAAATTATTCCGCTATGCCGAACTCCGCGACTGGTTAATTCAGCAGACGTAAAATTAAGCCGATTATAACTACCCACAATATCTTCATAAAGCACACTTTTTATTGCATCCATCCGCCCCTGAACTTCATTCATACAAGTGACTGAAGATTGATTGGCTTCATTCATCTGCAGCAAATAAATTAAAATCTGTAAAGTTGAAGTAATCGCAATTGCCATAATTAATGTAGACACTAAAACTTCAACCAGCGTAAACCCCTTTTTTCTTCGCATAAATTATCCAACTCCCCTTTTTTAGACAAAAAACCGACCTACCTTTTATTTCGGTAGCTCGGCTATCATTGGCTTTTCCTTTTTATTTCGGTAACCCGGCCGTCTATTAAGGAACACCATTAGACCCGTAGCTTTGCTCCGACTGATCCCATATGATTTAGCAGATCATTCGAAGTTTCATTGATGGATTAACCAGTAAGCAATCTCAGAGAAACGCCCCCACCTTTCAGTGGGTTTGCCATTATCGATAAAAGGGTAAAAATTATATTTTTACCTGTACTTTCCTACAATACAAGTATACATGAGCTACAATCATTTGTCAATACTTTTTAAAAGTATTTAACATAAACAACTTTAAATATATCAATAGTTTATAAATTTACCCAATTAGCTCGCTGATCTTGAATATCGGTAAAAACATCGCAATAACAATTGAACCCACAACAATACCTAAAAAAGCAATAATCAATGGCTCAATCAAACTAGTCAAACCGCTTACCGCGGCATCAACCTGATCTTCATAAAAATCAGCAATTTTTGTAAGCATTTTTTCCAGTTCTCCAGATTCTTCTCCCACAGAAATCATTCTTGTTACCATCGGAGGAAAAGCTTTACTCTTTGCCAAGGGCGAAGAAATACTTTCACCTTCACGAATCCCCACGCGAGCGCCCTCTACCGCTGCTTCAATCACCACATTTCCCGATGTTTTCCCCACAATCTCCAAAGCGCCTAAAATCGGAACACCGCTTCTAATCAAAGTTGATAAGGTTCGAGAAAACCGGGCAACAGCAACTTTTCTCAGCAATGGCCCAAAAACAGGCAAGCTAAGTTTTATCTGGTCAAAACGCAATTTACCCTGAGGAGTCTCCACAAGCTTAGCAACAGCAAAACCTAAACCAACAACCACAGCAACGCAATATATAAAATAAGCTTGTAATGTATCTGAAATATTAATCAATATTTGTGTAGGCATGGGAAGCGTTCCGCCCAAAGAAGCAAATATTTCTTTAAATGTTGGAATAACTTTAAGTAAAAGGACTAAAGTAATACCCATAGCCATCAGTGAAACAACTGCTGGATAAACCATTGCCGATTTTACTTTACGCGCCAAAGACCCGCTTTTTTCTAAATAACCGGCAAGTCTCTCAAGAATTTCATCAAGCATACCGCTGGTTTCACCGGCTCTTACCATATTCGTATAGAGCATAGTAAAAACTTTTGGATGTTTTTCCAAAGCCGCGGACAAACTTGATCCTGATTCAACATCACTTCTGATCGTGGTTACCACATTTCTAAAAGTTATACTTTCCATCTGTTCGCTTAAAATATCCAGACTTTGCACAAGCGGAATTCCAGCATTTACCATTGTAGCCAACTGGCGGGAAAAAATAACCAGCTCTTCCGGTTTAATTTTTTTACTCCCCATTTTTGCCTTGGCTACTTTCTCGGCTTTTTGTTCAGTAATCGAGATAATGATCAGGTTTTTAACCCTGAGCATATCCAGAGCAACCATTTCGTCTTTTGCTTCAATCAGATCATTAACCGCATTGCCGTCTTCATCTTTTGCGACATACTTAAATAAAGGCATTTCTCCTCCTTATTAAATCAAAGCAGATGTTTTTAATTTTACTTACAGTTATTATACAACAAAAATATTTTTTTATAACTATATTTTAATAATTTCAAAAATTTAATCTTTAGCTGTCACTCTTAATACTTCTTCCAAGGTTGTCTGACCTCTAAGAAAATTCTGAATACCGGAATCACGCAATGTCAACATCCCGTTTTTTCGAGCATAACGTTTTATTTCATCACTGGAATTTCGATTCATGATCATTTCTCTGATATGATCATTCACCACCATTACTTCCAAAATCGCAAAACGCCCTTTATATCCCGTCCCGCCGCAATTATCACAACCTTTGCCGCGATATACTGTAATTGTTTCCGCATCCACCACCAGCCCCATGCGATCTAAAACCGATTGAGGAATTTTATAAGGCTCCTTACAGTTCTTACAAATTGAACGCGCTAAACGCTGCGCGGCAACCGCGATAACACTACTCGCGATCAAAAAAGGCTCAATCCCCATATCGATCATTCGAGTTACCGCGCCCGGAGCATCATTAGTATGTAAAGTGCTCAAGAGCAATGCTCCCGTCAAAGCAGCTTTTACCGCGATATCCCCTGTCTCAAAATCACGAATTTCTCCAACCATCAGAATATCAGGATTCTGACGCAAAATTGCCCGCAGTCCTTGGCCAAAAGTAAGCCCAACATCTGCTTTTACCTGAACCTGAGTTATCCCATCAACCTGATATTCAACCGGATCTTCAATTGTAATCAAATTTCGCTCAGGGATATTAAGCTTATTTAAAACTGAATACAAAGTGGTAGACTTTCCGCTTCCCGTTGGACCGGTTACCAAAATCATTCCATAAGGCTGAGCAACCGCGTAAGCAAAAGCATCCATTGCTTGCGGTAAAAACCCTAAAGCTTCAAGACCAATGCTAAGATTAGCTTTATCCAAAGCACGCATTACTACTTTTTCGCCAAAACTTATTGGCAAAACAGAAACACGAAAATCAACTTCTTTTTCACCAAGCCTTACTTTAAATCTCCCGTCTTGAGGAATCAATCTTTGAGTAATATCAAGATTTGACATTATCTTAATTCTGGCAGCAACGGCATTTTGAATTTTTTTTGGTAAAATTGCCGCTTCTTGCAATGCGCCGTCCACCCGATAACGCACTCTTATTTTTGTTTCATATGGTTCAATATGAATATCCGAAGCCCGTTTCATCAGTGCTTCAGCAATTAAAGCATCGAGCATCTTTACTATTGGCGCCTCACTGCTTGAGCGAATAACATCACCAATATCAATCTGCTCAACTTCTTTAACCAGCTGAATATCATCCTCATTTATTTCTTTGACTATATCATCAAAACTTTCTTCATGCTTGACTTCTTCTTTGTGATGATAGAATCGATCAACCGCGAGAGTAATATCACTTAATGCGGCTACAACCGGAATAATATCATATCCGGTTAAAGCTTTAATATCGTCTATTGCCAAAACATTCAACGGATCACTCATCGCGACTGTTAACATATTGCCAATTTGTGATACGCAAATCAAACGATAATGCCGGGCAACGTGTTCCGGAATGATTTTTATTTTTTTCTCATCCCCATGGAATTTAGAAAGATTAATCGGCGGGATATTTAAATAACGGCAAAAACAAGTTAAAATATCATCTTCTTTAACAAAATTTTCTTCGATTAATATAGTTGCTAATTGCCCGCCTCTATTGCGCTGTATTTCTAAAGCGCTAATAACATCTTTTTCGCTTATCAAATTATAATCAAGCAAAAGTTCATTAAGACGTTTTTTCGTTCTGCGCATAAAGTCCTACTCTCTACTATTTTTAATCATCAGCTGTAAGCCTGGTAACTTCCTCTAATGTCGTAATTCCCTTTAGCGATTTAATTACCCCATGTTCTCGCAAAGTAACCATGCCCTGTTCTCTAGCCTTAGCTTTGATCAAGTTTTCCTGTGCTCGGATCATAATTAAATCGCGAACTTCCGGTGTCATAACCAAAACCTCGCAAAGTCCGATTCTCCCTTTATATCCGGTACCTTGGCAAGCTTTACATCCCTTGCCTTTATATAACTCATTGTATTGATCACCTATTTTAAATTTCTTCCTTACTTCAGCCTGAATCGGATAGCCCTCTTTACATTCAGGACAAATTCTCCGAATTAATCTCTGAGCGCAAACCATAATACAGGAAGAAGTAATTAAAAAAGGTTCAATCCCCATATTAACCATTCGAGTTACTGCTCCGGCTGCCTCAGTCGTATGCAAAGTACTTAAGACCAGATGCCCGGTAAGCGCGGCTTTAATTGAGATATCTAAAGTTTCCGTATCGCGAATTTCTCCAACCATTATAACATCAGGATCCTGCCGCAAAAAAGAACGCAGCGCTCCGCAGAACGTTAAACCAACATCAGGATTAACATTTACCTGATTTATCCCTTCCAGCTGATACTCAACTGGATCTTCAGCTGAACAAATATTTTTTTCCGGATCATCAACATATTTCAGAATAGAATAAAGCGTTGTTGATTTACCGCTGCCAGTCGGACCGCAAACAAGCATCAGCCCATGCGGCTCCATCGCCAATTCCTTTATATTTTTAAGCGGCCCGGGTTCAAAGCCCATGCGGTCTAGATCTAAAACTACCGCGGTTTTATCCAAAACACGCAAAGCAACTTTTTCCCCATGACTCGTCGGCATAATCGAAACACGGAAATCAACTTCTCTATCCGCTATTTTAATTTTAAACCGCCCGTCCTGAGGTAATCTATGCTCAGCAATATTTAAAACTGAAAGAACTTTTATCCGCGAAACAATTGCTTCCTCCATATGTTTCGGAGGCGCGGGAAATTCTTTTAATATTCCATCTAAACGATAACGAATCCGCAAGACCTTTTCCTGCGGTTCAATCAATATATCACTGGCTTGATGTTTTATTGCTTGAGCTAAAAGCATATTAGTGATTTTAACAATCGGCGCGCCTTCAACATCTTTGAGCAATTGAGCGGTATTTAATATTTTCTCCTGGCTATCAATGTCTTCAATGATTTCCAGATTCATGTCTTTGGCATCATCAATGATCGTTCTAATCCGTTCATTGGTCGTGTCACTGTCACTATAATAAGTATTTATTGCGGTTTTAAGTTCTTTTTCTCCAGCAACAACTATTTTAAGCTCATAGTTTGTCAATACTTTCAGCTCATCAATTGCCAAAACATTTAAGGGATCAACCATAGCGACTGTAAGCACTTTTCCTATCTTGGAGACTACAAGCGCTTGATATTTTTCTGCTGATTCCCGAGGAATAATTTTCACTATTTCTGAATTGATTTTAACTTTAGAGAGATTTATGGGAGGAACATTAAGACTTTGACTTAAGACAATAACCAAATCTTTTTGGGTTATATATCCCATCATAGTCAAAACTTCACTTAAACGTTTACCGGTTTTTTTCTGAGCTTCAATGGCTTCATCTAACTGCTCTTTAGTTAAAAAATTAGAGCGAGTTAAAACATCCATCATTTTTTCTTTTAAACTTTGAGTCATTTCAAAAACCTCGATCAGGCTTATTTTATTTATAATCTTTTGACAAAGCAGCTTCTATCTCGGAAAATGTCGAAATGAAAGTTTCCACGTTTAAGCCGGTAACTTTTCTTACTTCATCTTGGGCTTTCGCGTTTAGAGGATCAGCCATGGCTATTGTCAGGATGTTCCCTATTTTATCAATGGCAATTAAGCTGAATTTCTGGGCAATATTTTGGGGGACGAGCTTTACTATTTCAGGATCTATTTCATAATTCTCCAGTTGGAGATAAGGAAAACCAAATTGGGTAACCATAATACTCACCAAATCTTCAGCGCTAAGAAACCCAAGGGTAATAATATTTTTAGCAAAAAAACTCCCTTCTTTTTCTTCCAATTCATTAGCTTGTTTTATCTGCTCCGGAGTGATTATTCCCATTTCCAGAAGTACATTTTCTAGCTTTTGAGAATTAGTTGTCTGCTCAAAGACACTATTTTCAATCTGTTGTTCAGTAACAAAACCAAGCTTAATAAGTATTTGCCCCAGCAAACCGCCTTCTTTGAGCTGAATCTCAAGAGCCTGATCCAGCTGGGCATGAGTAATAACCTCTTTTTCAACTAATAATTGTCCAAGCTGCTTTGTTTTTGATTTTTTAGTAGCCATTTTTATCTCTTAAATAACCTGATTAAATCATCAGGATCGGTTGAACGCGATACAGCATCTTCATAAGTAATATGTTTTTCAGTATAAAGCTCATACAATGACTGATTCATTGTTTTCATACCGTCTTTTTGTCCGGTTTGAACAATTGAATAGATCTGATGGACTTTCTGTTCTCTGATCATACTCTTTACCGCCGGTGTTGCCAACATAACCTCGGCAGCTAAAACTCGCCCGGTCCCGCCCACTTTTGGAACTAATTGCTGCGAAAGAATACCCACCAAGACAAACGATAACTGAGTACGGACCTGCTGTTGCTGATGCGAAGGAAATACGTCAATAATTCGATTAACTGTCTGTACTGCGTCAGAAGTATGCAAAGTGGCAAATACAAGATGGCCTGTTTCAGCAATAGTTAAAGCGGCTTCAATTGTTTCCAAGTCTCGCATTTCACCAACCAAAATAACATCAGGATCTTGACGTAAAACATGTTTTAAAGCAGCGGTAAATGTTTTTGTATCCTGTCCGACTTCACGTTGATCAATAACCGACAATTTATTTTTATGCACGAATTCAATCGGATCTTCTACGGTGATTATATGACAGGATCTTTCCTCATTAATAAAATCAATTATTGCGGCCAAAGTCGTTGATTTGCCGGAACCAGTAGCACCGGTTACTAAAACCAGCCCCTTTGGCTTTCTCGCTAAGTTTGTAATTACCTTCGGAGGCAAACCACATTTATCAAAAGAAAGGATATCAAAAGGAATAACTCGGATCGCGCAGCCGACATGCCCTCTTTGAAAAAAAACATTCATTCGAAAACGGCTGACCCCCTCAATCTCAAACGAGCGGTCCAGTTCTTTATTCTTTTCAAATTTCTCAATTTCTTCTGGACTGAGAATACTGTATATAAGCTCCTTAGCATCTATCGGGGTCAGTATTTCATCACTGATATTCAGCATTTTTTCATCAACCCTTATATGCGGCGGAGTATTGGCTCCGAGATGTAAATCTGAACCATTGCGTTCAATCAAGATCTTTAATAATTTCCCCATTTCAACTGCCATACTATTTTTCTCCTTCCTCAGCATCAGAATGCGCTAAGCCTTTATGGATTCGCAATGCCGTATGGATCAAACGTGCAGCTTCTTCAAACCCTTTTTCTTTAGCAAAAAACCCGGAAATACCCAGTTTTGTTGCTTCTTTTAAACTCTCTGCAGTGCCAAAAGCACTAAAAATTATTACCGGAAGTTTTTGAGAATTATTTCTTATTTCGCGCAATATATCCAGCCCGTCAATACCTGGCAGCCTCAGATCAAGAAACATTAAATCATATTTTTTCTCTTTTACCTGAGCTACGACATTTTCTCCGCTATAAAGAACATCTGCCTCAAAATCTTTAGTTTTCAGCCAATACTGCATCATATTAATAAAATCAACTTCATCGTCAACTAGCAATACTTTTACTTTTTCTGCCATAATATCCTCAATTTTATTTTTATAATTTGATAAGCTACTATTCGCTTAAAAAGCTTTTTTAACTTCAATTGAAATTTTAAGGCAGGCAAACAAACAGATCTAAAAATCGCCCCCTATTTTTCATCAATTACACACATTTTAGGTCGAAGCAAAAAGCTTTTGATTAAAATTGACTATAGCATACAACTGATATAATGTCAATTAGTTAAATGTTTGAAAAACACAATAAAACTGTTGGTTTTTTAATTTCAATGAACGGTTTACCCCTGGCCAGATATTTGAGCATTTTCAATTAATTTGGGTTTAGAAAAACCACAGTCTATGTGCTCCCAAGGCAAGCAGGCATCAAACTCTTTTTGTTTATACACATATTCATTCGGATCAATTTCAGAAATAACAAAAGCCTGCTGCCATAATTCAAAATCAAACTGTCCAGTCCAAGCATCAAACCTCGCTCCATTTTCAAAAGCTTGTTTGATAACTGTGCCTATTTTTCTATCACCGCGTGACATACTCGCTTCAATAAAACTCATTGCCGGATCATGAAAATCTACCTCAAAACTTTTTCTTTTTAACCTTTGACGTAAAAAATACTGCTTTTGCTGTAAAATTTCGATGGTCTGCATACCCAGCCATTGAAAAGGAGTGTGCCCCTTGGGAATAAAATTAGAAATACCGACACTAACCTGCCCCCATCTGCCGTCAATCGATTTGCGCAGAGCGGAAAATTCCTCGATCAATTTTACGATTTCCAGCAAATCATCGTCTGTTTCTGTGGGCAAACCAATCATAAAATAAAGTTTTAATCGTTTCCAACCTTTTCGATAAGCTTCCAGCACGGCTTGTTTCAAAGCTTCAATATCAATATCTTTGTTTATAATTTTTCTCAGCCTTCGGCTACCTGCTTCCGGCGCAAAAGTAAGCCCGCTTTTTTTCAGACCTTCCATCAAAGAAATAAGTCCTAAAAATTGAGGATCAACCCTTAAAGAAGGCAAAGAAATCCCCATGCCGCGCGGATGGCAAAAAGCATGCATTGATTTAATCAATTCGATAAGATATGGATAATTAGCGCTTGATAAAGCGCAAAACGAAATATTATCATATCCGGTACTAGCATAAGTTTCTTTGGCTAAAGCCAAAATAGTATCTACTTTTCTAATCCGAACAGGATTAATTGTGAACCCTGCTTGACAAAAAAAACATTGATTAGGACAGCCGCGCATAATCTCAATACTGATCCGGTCATGCACTATTTCAATATAAGGCACTGGCGGCTGGGTAAAATATGCTGTTTGATCTAAATCAGCAACAAAACGTCTGCTAATTGTTTTTTCGGCCAAGTTATTATTAGGGAGCAACTTTGAATCCGGTTGATAATCATAAAACTGAGGGATATAAAGGCCTGAAATTTTTGCCAATTTTCCTAATAATTCATTTCTTTTATTTTTAAGTTCTGCTTTATCTTTATTCGAAAGATCTTGACACTGCGTATTTTTAAAATCCCGAAATACCTGAATAAACTCAATAATCATTTCTTCCGATTCACCGACAAAAAAAATATCAATAAAATCAGCCATCGGCTCCGGATTTGTACTACAAGGGCCTCCGGCAATGATCAGCGGATGGCTCCAATCCCGATCTTTACTGGATAAAGGGATATTACTTAGATCCAACATATTAAGCAGATTTGTATATCCCAGTTCATACTGCAGAGAAAAACCGATAATATCGTAGGTTTCAATCGGCCGGCCTGTTTCAATAGCAAACAGCGGAACTTTATGCTCGCGCATTTTTTCTTCCATATCTGTCCAGGGAGAAAAACAGCGCTCACAATAAACATCCTCAATATTATTTAAAACAGAATACAGTATTTTAAGCCCCAGATGACTCATTGCCAATTCATAGGCATCAGGAAAACAAAGAGCAAAATTTATCATGTCTGCTGTTTGTCCTTTACTAACACTATTAAACTCATTGCCAATATAGCGAGCAGGCTTCCGGACTTCAAGCAAGAATGGTTCTAAATTTACCGGAGACTTTCCAAACGTTCGATTAATCACGAATATCAAGAACCTCTTTTTCAAACGGAATCACGAAGATAAATTTACTCCCCTTACCGATTTCACTTTCCACCCAAATTTTACCACCATGCAAAAGTACGATTTCTTTTACAATAGTCAGCCCCAGGCCAGTTCCTTTGGGTGAACCGCTGGTCGGTATTGTTTTGGCTTGTTCAAATTTGCCAAAAATTTTATCAAAACTATCTGCAGGAATGCCGCAGCCAGTATCAATAACTTCAAGTCTAATATCTTTATCCTGGCGTTGAGCAAAAATTTTGACGCTGCCTCCTTCAGGAGTAAACTTTATTGCGTTACCCACTAGGTTTGTAAACAATTGTCCCAGCAGCTTTGCGTCTCCGTCAAAAACAATATCATTAACCCCTTCTCTTTCCAGTTTTACGCCTCGGCTATTAGCCCAGGCTCCGAGCATATCAAAAACAGTATTCACTACTTCATTAAGATTAGTCTTGGCATAATCAAGACGTGTCCGTCCGGATTCAAGTTTGGCCACATCCAGCAGATCATTGACCAAGCTGGTCAGACGTGAAGCATTATTACTGGCAATTTGTAAGAATTGTTTTTGTTCTGAGGGCATTGTATCTTTTGCAATATCCAAAACCAAAGACAAACTTTTTTGAATTGAGATCAAAGGCGCGCGCAAATCATGAGTTACATTGGAAACAAAAGTATCTTTCATCCGCTCCAACTCTTTTTGCCGAGTAATATCACTTAAGACTGAAACCATTCCCACGGTTTGACCTTCTTCGTTCTCAATTACCGCGGAACTAGCTCTTAATGTTTTTTTTGTGCCCGCGTTTGGTCCGGCTAATTCTATTTCAATTTCTCTTTGACCATCCCTTGCCAAACTAACCATTTGCTCTTCTTTAAGATCTTCTAAAATATGCTGTCCGACTTTACTCTCTTTGCTAGCCCCAAGCAGTTGTTCAGCGGCAGGGTTAAGCACCAAAACTTTTCCTTCATTATCAATAATTATCAAGCCCTCAGCAACATGCTTTAACACAGAATTAATTCTATGCTTTTCTCTTTTTATTTTTTTATTTTCATCTTCTAAATTTGCCGTAGCGTGCAAAACCGCGTCATCAACATTTTGATCAGCGTTTTCCAGCATTTTTTTAAGCTTTTCATTTTCCCGCGCTAATTCCTGCAGTCTTTTATTTTCTTGTTTGAGTAATTTTAATTGTTTTTCCAGATCTTTTTTTGATACTTTAGGAGCTGTCAATTTAATGATTTGTTTTTTTACTTTTTCCACATAAATATCTTTTTCCTCAGTAGTAAACCCGGCTTTATCAAACCGGTCCTCAATCAAAGCCAAAACTTCATCAACTGCTTTTTCCGGACCAACTAACTCCAGCAACTGCTTAACAACCCTCCGGGCATTCTTTTTAAATTCATAAGAAATAACTTCTTTATCCGGAACTTCTTCTGTTTTACCGCTAAGGAAGTCACTGACCATTCCCACAATATCTTTTTCTTCTGATTCCGGATTCTCATCCAAAACCCCAGCACCTTGGCCAAAGTCTTGACCAAAGCCCTCCCCCTCGCCGTTGCCGGCTGCTTCATCAGATATTTTCCTGATTTCTTCTTCAGATTTTATCCGAGCATAACGAACTTCATTAAGTAAAACTTTCGTTATTCCCTGTTGTTTCATTATTTCTTTAAGCCCGCCTTTTTCTTTAATCATATCCGGTTTGAGTAAAAATAATTTCAAAAAAGATTCCAGCTCATAATCCGGGAGTCCTTGCTTTAAAGTAATTCCTTCAATCGCTAATTTTTTAAACTCAGCAGTTAAATCCTTATTTAGCCCCAAAGCTTCAAATGTTTGTTCACAGATCATCAGATTATTGTCTGTAATATCAAAAACGAAATCTCCATAAGTTTTGGAAAATTTATCTAACCCCAAGTATAATTGCAAAACTGAATCTTTTACCATGGGATGTGTCGGCGGATAAAGCGGAATTTTCTTTAGGGTTGAAGAGAATGCCTTAAGCAAATCTATTACTTCCTTTTCTTCTTGGGACCCTTTAAGCGGAGTCTCCCATTTTTTAAATTCCATAATCAAAATCTCCTATTTAAAAAACAGTTCGATGAATTTTCACATTGAATAAAAAACCAATGGCAATTAAATTAGCGGTTAAAGCCGATCGTCCATAACTGATAAACGGCAATGGGATGCCCACAACCGGCATAAGCCCTAGGGTCATTCCGATATTTATTATAACATGTAATGCAAGCATTGTCGTTATCCCTACAATAATTAATTTTCCACTCAAATTATTTGTCATTTCCGCCATTTTAATCCCGCGGATGATCAGCAGTAAAAAGAATCCAATTACAATCGCTGATCCGACAAAACCCCATTCCTCCCCCACAACAGAGAAAATAAAATCAGTATGCCTTTCCGGAAGAAAATTCAGCTGATTTTGCGTTCCGGAAAGCCAACCTTTACCAAGCAGCATGCCTGAACCAATAGCTATTTTAGATTGATTGATTGTATAACCAGCTCCCAAAGGATCAACATTAGGATTTATAAATACCATCAACCGATCGCGCTGATAATCCTTTAAAAAATGCCAGAAAAACGGTAGACACATAAGTCCACTACCGATCGCAACCAGAAAATATTTAAAGCGTACACCTCCGACCCAAACCATAGCTAGAAATACAGGTAAGATAACAATCGCTGTTCCCAAATCAGGCTGTTTAAAAATTAAAAGCATCGGGACAAAAGCGATTAAAAAAGGCCCGATAAGTCCGCGTTTTGACTGCAAACAATGCGGATTATCGCCAATCATTCTGGCTAAGGCTAAAATTGTAAATATTTTAGAAAATTCAGAGGGTTGAATGCCAATCCCTCCGATACTGATCCATCTTTGCGCTCCCAATGCGCTCTTGCCCATAACCAGCACTAAGATAAGGGTAAAAATATGGATACCATAAATAATGTAAGCAACACTTAAAAAAGAATGATAATTTGTTCGCGCAATTAAATAAACTACTGCCAGTCCGATCAATATCCCTATCCCTTGAGTTAAAACAAAATCTTTACCTGTATCAATATGTCTTTGATAAGACGCACTGAATAAAGCAATCAATCCAAAAACTAGTATTGTCAATAAAATTATTGACAAAATCTTATCAAAATCCCGAAAAAAAGATACTCTAAACACTATTTTCCACCTTCTTTGGCTTTAAAATAAAGGATTATTTGTTTAGCGATATTTGCTGGACCTTCTCCACCGTGACCGCCAAACTCCTCAAATACACAAAAGCTAATTTTTTGATTTTTAAATTCCGCATATCCCACAAACCAAGCATGCGGGTCTAATCCTTTGCCGGACTGTGCCGTCCCGGTTTTAGCAAAAATCGCGACTCCCGGAACATAAGCATTCCGCCCAGTACCAGCAGAAGCACTTACAACATCATTTAATCCTTTTCGGATTACTCCTAAAATTTCTTCAGATAAAATTTTCTTTTTAATATTTATTGTTTTATTTTCATTTTTTACAATATGCGGTAAAATCTCATATCCGCCATTAGCAACCATTGATACCATCTTTACCGCTTGAATCGGACTGGCCAGTAAAAACCCCTGCCCTATGGCAAAATTCGCGGTATCTCCGGCATACCATTTTTCATGGATATGCACATTCTTCCAATGCGCATCGGGTACGACGCCTGTTGGTTCACTGGGCAAATCAATGCCGGTTTGCTTGCCGAAACCAAACTCCCGCGCATGCCCAGAAAGCAAACGCTGCCCGATTTTCAAGCTAACTTCCCAAAAAAACACATTACAGGATGTTTCCAAAGCTTTTTGCAAATTAACATTTCCATGCCCGCTTTTCAGCCAACAGCTGCGGCTGGAATTACCTAATTGAAAATTACCTTCGCAAACAAAATTAGTATTTGAATCTATGATTTTCTCCCAAAGCCCGGCATAAGCTGTAACTATTTTAAAAATTGATCCAGGAGCGTATGTATTCAAAGCTCGATTTAAAAGCGGAGCATCGGGATTTTTAAAAACCCGGCCAATTGCCGCATATTGATCTTTATTTATAAATATATTTGGATCATAGGATGGTCCGCTGTATAAAGCTAAAACCTCCCCGGTTTCCGGATCGATTACACAAACAGCGCCTTTTATATCAGCAAGAAGATCACTGACTAGGTTTTGCAAATTTAAATCAATGGTTGTATGTAAATCATTACCGCGCACTGGAGGACGATAACTTATAACTTTTATAATACTGCCCTCGCTATCAACTTCCAGCTGCATCCCTCCGGGCTTTCCTCTTAATATCTGGTCATACTCTTTTTCCAAACCGCTTCTACCGATTAAATCACTCATCTGATACCCGTATTTTTTAAATTCCGGATATTCATATTCTCGCATTTTCCCCACATAGCCAACCAAATGCGCGCTAGCCTTGCCCTGCAAATAATTGCGAATACTACTGGTTTTAACAAAAACACCATTGAGCTGTGACATTTCCTGTTCAATCAGAAAAGCTGTGTTTCTGGGAATATTTTCCGCGAGCATAACCGGAGAAAAACCGGATACAAAGTTTCGCTCAAAAGCTTCGGCTAAAATAGAATCCTTAATATCGAGAAATTTACTTAATTTCCTAAAAAGCTCATCTTTATTCTCTGATTTTATTTCCTGAGGAACAGCAACTACATCAAAAGCCAGTTTATTCGCAACCAAAGGAATATTATTGCGATCATAAATTATCCCGCGGGAAGCATCCTCCGGCACAAGCCTAATGCGATTACTTTCACTTTGCCGAAAATATTCAGGGCCTTTGATAATCTGCATCCAGAATATTGTAGAAAACAGAATCATAAACAAAAAAACTAATACGTATTTTAAAATTTGCAATCTCATAATAAGGAAGTAGACCTAACAATAACTAATCGATCAAGCACATCTGCAAAAAAAATATTACAGATACTAGTATAAACCATTGTTCCGAAAACAATGTCAAAATTCGCAAAAAAACCCGGCAAACTAAAAAACTGTTTGCCCAAAACAAAGTAAACAATCAGATAAACTAAACTAGCAGCTAAGCCCACTAGAAACTTTGTCAAAAAATGATTAATATAAACTCTTTCTTTTAATAGACCGCAAATATAGCCAATAAAGCCTAAACTAAAGCTATTGATACCAATAACCCCCCCGCTTAAAGCATCAACAACTATACCCACAAGCATACCATAAAACATCCCTTGTTTTTGGCCTTTATACAAAGCGAAAAAAATTACCATAAGTAAGACAAAATCAGGTTTGATAGTTCCCAGCGCGAGACTATGGGCAAGAGTGCTTTGAAAAGCTAAAACAAAAAAAGAAATTAATCCAAATTTGACTGATTGGAATCGGATTCTATACATAAGACTTCTTCTAACCCCGTTAAGGAAGACAATGGTTTTACAATACAGCTTTTGTAAATTCCGCCGCGTTCGATTTTTATACTTTCAATTTTACCGACAACCAGTCCCTTAGGATATACTCCGCCTAATCCAGCGCTTACAACTACATCCCCTAATTTCAGCTCAGAATCAACTGATAAGTATTTAAGCCGGCATAAGCCCTTACCAATACCTTCCAGCATCCCTTCATCACGCGTACTTTGGACTAAAACCACAACTCTTGAATTCACATCACTGATTAATAAAACTTTTGCTGATTTAGGATTTACTTCAATAATTTTTCCAATTAAACCTGAGAAATTCATTACCGGCTGATTTATCGAGATTCCCTGCAATGAACCTTTATCAATAATCAAGCTATTAAGCCAATTATTCGGTTCCTTACCAATAACCCGGCTGACTATGAATTTATTCGGAGTATCTTGTCTTAGCTCAAGGATCTTACGCAAACGCTGGTTTTCCAGTTCTAGTTCAGTAACCCTATTAGCTTGATAACTAAGTTCTTTGATTTTTTTCTGCATTGCGGAGTATTCTGAATAAAACGTGAATATTTTTTTCGCGTTTATCGTGCTTATTTGCAAACGATAGAACAGGGATAAAGGGGTTCTAAATAAAAGTAATAAACTACTTTTTAAATGCACTGTTTTTTGCGGCGAAATTAAGAAAATGGCAACCAGCAAAATAATTAATGGAATAAATAAAAGTGGTTTTTTTTGTCCGGACACAATGTGAATTTTCTAATCAATAACGATTTCTTTTTAAACTTAATCGCCTGAAACTATGGATTTCGTTTAAAAATTTACCAGTTCCCAAAGCTACTGCAGTTAATGCGTCTTCAGCCACACGAACTGGTAAGCCAGTTTCTTCAGCTATTAGCTTGTCTATGCCGCGCAAAAGACTTCCCCCGCCAACCAAAACAATGCCGCGATCAACCAAATCCGCGGAAAGTTCTGCCGGAGCTTTTTCCAGAATAACTCTCACGGATTCAACAATCGAACTAATTGGTTCGGATAAAGCTTCCCGAATTTCCTGCGAGGTGATTTTTATTGTTTTCGGTAATCCGGCAATCAAGTCCCGACCTTTTATCTCTTGAGTTATTTCTTCATCTAAAGGATAAGCTGAACCAATTTTTATTTTAATTTCTTCCGCGGTCCTTTCACCGACCATGAGATTATATGAACGCTTAAGATGTTGGATAATCGCATCATCCATTTCATCTCCGCCGATCCTTAAGCTTTTCGCGCAAACTATACCGCCTAAAGAAATAATTGCTATTTCTGTTGTTCCACCACCAATATCAACAATCATGTTCCCAATCGGTTCATGTACCGGCAGTCCCACTCCGATTGCCGCGGCTTTGGGCTCTTCAATCAAAAAAACCTCTCTGGCCCCAGCCCGTTCAGCTGAATCAACAACTGCCCGCTTTTCTACCTCGGTTATCCCAGAAGGCACAGCGATAACAATCAGCGGCTTAATAAACCGCTTACGTTTATGTACCCGGCTGATAAAATAACGCAGCATTCTTTCGCTTATTTCAAAATCAGCAATAACGCCATCCTTCATCGGACGGATTGCCACAATATTACCAGGAGTTCTTCCTAACATTTTTTTCGCTTCTTCACCTACAGCCAGAACCTGATTAGTACCCTTTTTAATCGCAACAACTGAAGGCTCACACAATACGATACCTTCGCCTTTGACATATACAAGGGTATTTGCTGTTCCCAGATCAATCCCGATATCAAATGCGAGAAAAGTTTTAATGGACTCGAAAAAAGCATTTACGCGATCGAAAATATTCTTCATTGCATCCCTCTTTCGGTTATATATTTATTATTAGAAAGCACTTATGTTATAACATAACAATAACTTTATGTCAATTCTGTTATGCTTTTAAGTATTTTCATGAACTCAGGAAAGGATTTATCAATACATTCACTATTATTTATAACAGTAATACCGTCGGCAAGCAAACCCGCTACAGCCATGCACATAACTGTACGATGATCTCCATAACTATCTAATACAGCGCCACTTAATTTGCTATTACCGATTATAATCAAGTCATCTTTAATGCTTTTAATATTCGCACCCATTTTTTTTAAATTAGTCACCATGGAATAAATTCTGTCTGTTTCTTTAACTCTTAATTCACTGGCTCCGACTATTTTTGTCGTTCCTTGCGCAAAACAAGCGGCAACACAGATAATCGGCAATTCATCTATGCAATAAGCCACTTCTTTAGGCCCGATTGTTACTGCTTTAAGTTTACTGGCACTTATCTGAATATCCGCATAAGGCTCTGACAAATTTAATTTCGCGCCCTTTTTTAATATTTTCACATCTGCTTGCATCCGGCGCATAATATCCAAAAAGCCAACCCGGCTAGGATTTAACCCCACCTGCTTGATCGTGATTTTAGAACCTTTAATCAAAGCGGCCGCTACAATAAAAAAAGCCGCGGAGGAGATATCTCCGGGAATAAATATTTTCCCGGGAGAAATTAATTCCTGATTACCCTTTATGCTGACATTTAATCCTTCAACCTTAATATCAGCCTTAAATAATTGGAGCATGCGTTCGGTATGATCGCGGGTTTTTAAAAGTTCCTTAATTATTGTTTTTCCATTAGCAAATAAACCCGCCAAAAGAATGCAGGATTTTACTTGAGCACTTTTAATTAACATTTTATATTTAATTGGATGCAAATCGCTTTTGTTTATTTTAAGCGGAGGGTATTCCTGTTGATTCCTTTTAATCCCGAATATTTTCGCGCCCATTTCCCGTAAGGGATCAATAATCCGCTTCATCGGACGTTTTGATAATGAAAGATCAGCGGTAAGTACAGTCTCAAACTCCATGCCGGCTAAAATCCCGGCTAGCAAACGCATAGTTGTACCTGAGTTACCAATATAAAGCGATTTTTTCGGAGCTTTTAATCCATGTAACCCATTACCCTGGACATAAAGTACAGTCTGATTGTCCTCTTGGGTTTTCTTAAATTTTATACCCATAGCCTTGAACGCGCTTATCGCGTTTCGACAATCCGCGCAATCAAGAAAGTTAATAATTTTTGTTTTTCCTTGGGCCAAAGCACTAAACATAATCGCTCTTTGTGATATAGATTTATCAGCCGGAGCAATAATCTGGCCTGTTAATTTACTTATTCTTTTAATTTTAATTTGCTTAGCCATAAATAATCCATAATTAAAAGGGGGAAGCTAAATAACTCCCCCCTCTAAAATTCTTGATTAAACAACTTACCTCACATCAGCTTAACAATATCGCCTTCCTGAATATCTTTAATTGCTTGTTCCTGAAGAATCACAGCAGAAGACATTGTATCATAAATTCTTTCGATCTGCACTTTACCCAACATTTCAGTGCCTCTAAAAACCGACAAAATCTCTGAATTTTTAATTCCGTCTTTTTCTCCGATATTAACCACTACAAAAGCAAATTCTTTATTTACTACCAGGACCTGACCTTCTAACTTTGCCGGCTGAGGTAAAGGCTGATACAGAGAAGTCTTTGCCGGGGCGCTTATTGCTTGTCCTGACATATTCGGATTTTGATCAACCACAATCGTTTCCAGCTCTACCGAATCATTTAGTTCTTTTTTTCTTTTCAACTGAATAATCCTATTTTCCAAAGCTTCCTTAGCCATCCGAATCTGACCTAATTGAGTTTTAACATCATCAAATTCACTATTAACTTTAGTTAATTTTTCACTTATGCGGGAATTGTCTTTTTCTTCTTTGGCTAGTTTAGATTTAAGAGAAGCAATTAATTGCATTTTTCCGCTGAATTTTTCAGTTAATTTTTCACTATTTGCCTGCTCCTGCTGATACTGAGTCATCAGAATGCTGTAATTTACTTTACCTTGTTCTAAGTCTATCTCCAGCTGATTTTTCGCAGTTAAAGTATCTTTTAGATTTTGTTCGACTTCTAACTTTTCCAAAATGAGTTTTTCAAGCTGTGTTTCAGATTCTAATCTCGAAGCCACTTCTTTTTCTTTTTCCATATATAAAAAACCCGCCGCGGAAAGAGAAGAAATAGCCAGAATTGCTAGAAAAATAGCTACAACTGGAGAACCACCTTTTTTCTTTACAGGTTTGACTTTGCCTGAATTCGGCTTATCATTTTTCGGTTCATTTACTTGCGGTAATGGTACTGGGTCAATATCCGGTTCAATCGGATCAAATGGAATTCCTTGACCTACCTTTAAATCTTTAGCCATTGCTCCCCCTTAGTTTTTCGCCCCTATTTTAAAGGAATCACTTATTCTTACAGAAATCAGAATAACAAAAATTTAAATAAGTGTCAATACTTTTATATGTGTTCAAAATTTAAATTATGACAGAAAAATTAAATTCATGAAAATAATAAAATTCCAAAGCATATGTAAAATCAAGGGAGGTAAAATACTGCGTGTGCGCTCAAACAATCTAGCAAAAACAAACCCCATGAAAGCCAAGGGAATAAACAGACTAGCCTGAAAATGAAAAATTCCAAAAATGCACGCGCTGATTATCCCAGCAGTCATAAACCGGCAATGTTTGCGTAAGCCGGAAAATATAAATCCCCGAAATATTATCTCTTCAGCAAAAGGTCCGACAATCACGGCCAAGAAAAACAATATCACAAAATTGCCAGTTTTCCCAGCCTTAGAGATCAATTCCACGATATATTGCTGTTCCGGCTGATTCCCTAAGATCATTGAAAACAATCCCACATATAAAACATTAAATAAAAAAATTATTAATAAGGACTGAATAATAAGCAAAGAGAATTTTTTAATTTTCACCCAGCGAAAACCGAGGTCTCTTAAGCTTTGGCCACTTCTTTTGCTCGCAAACCAAAAAACAATTAGACTGGTTAAAACCACAGTAATCAGCTGAGATAATAAAGCATTCTGTCCCGCGCTAGCTTGAATCTCTTTTATAGGCGATAAAAACAATGTCCAGTTATGATATACCATTCCTCCCAGGAATATTTCCAAACACAAAGGCAAAGTAAACAAAACAATACAGACAATAAAAGCCTGAGATAAAGACCACTGTATATTTTTAAATTTATTCGCTTTATGCCTTGTTTTTTGGCCAATTAAAAAAGCGGTTAAAAATAAGGCGCCAATAAGCGCTAAAGATGCCGCGAAAAGAAGTGCTAGGATTCCCAGCATAATCGCAAAAACTCGAGGATGAGCAAACATAACAAGGCGCATTTTACTAAGCTGTGATAATGCTCCATAGCAAAAAGCGAGCATTACATTTTTTTCATAAGCAAAATTCTTTGATTCACTAACAAGCTCAAGCACGCGGCTTGCTTTTTCATACTTTTCTTCAGTCAGATATATTCTTGCCAATTCAACCCTCAGCTCATCATTGTCCGAATTAATTGCCAAAGCCGATTCCAGGGTTTGAATTGCTTTACTCTTCTGATTAGTCTTTTGATAAGCCAGCCCAAGCCAAGTCAAGAGGTCTAAATCTTCCTGAAAAATTTTCTTTTCATAAACACTGAGCTCACGCCATGAATCAGATTCAATATATTTAAATCCCTGATGTTTAAGCTTCTGATTTTTTTTAATCTGCTCAATCAAAATTATTTGTTCACTTCGTTTTAAATCTTCAACCTCTACTTTTTTTCCATAGACAGCTTCTTTGAGCAAAAAAACAAATTGGCTTTTTTTAAAATCTTCATACTTAATGTTTGCGCTTTTTTTCATATGATCTATAAGCAAAGCGAATTCATTTCTTTTTAAATCAGCATCCTTAATCTTTTTACCTGTTTCCAGTTGTTCGATCGCGGCCGCATATTCATTCTGTTCAAAATATATTTTCCCCATCTCAATATAGGAAACGAGCTCTTCAGGTTTAAGCATTTGCGCTTTAGAAAAATAATGTATAGCCTGCAGCGGCTTATTCGTTAAATAAGCAATTTTCCCCATATCAATATTCGCTGAATAATTATCCGGATCAAGTTCAAAAATTCTGGCTATTTGCTTTTCCGCGAGCTGCATATCGGCTTGCTCAATATATAGTTTACTTAAAATCAAATGAGCCTCTACGCTTTGCGGGTTTTGAGTGAAAAAGCTATTGCAGAGATTAACTATTTCAGGATTCTGATTTCTTTGCTTGAGAATTTCTATACCCAATTTAAACACACTTAAATCATCAAGTTTTTTATCAAACAATCTTTCCAATTCAAACTTCGCTTCACTCAATTTATCGCTTATATATAATGCATGCAAGGAATTCTCAAACATTTCAAAGCTAATCGACTGATTGGTTTTATTCCCAACATTGAGTTTGCGATAAAATTGTTTGTGCACTGTCGCTAAATCAAAATTATCATCCTTGGCAAAAACAGACATCCGATGAGCATACTCAGTCACTAAGCAAATGCTGACTAAGCATAAAATGGCGATCAATATTTTTCTCATTAATAGAACACCTTTATCAAGCAAAGACCTAAAGCCGGAGCAGTCGGACCGGCATAAGTTCTATCTTTTATATCTAACAATTTCCTCATGGTTCCTTTGGGCATCTTACCTCTGCCGATTTCGATCAAAGTACCCACTATATTCCTCACCATATTATAAAGGAAGCCATCCGCTTGGATATCAATAAAAATTAAATCTTCCTGAGTTTTAATAGAAATTTTTTGAATTGTCCGAACTGAACTTCTCGGCTTTTTTTCACTAGCCTGAAAAGAGCGAAAATCATGCTTTCCTTTGAGCAATACAGCCTCTGCGCGCATAAGTTTTAGATCTAAAGGCATTGCGAAGTGAAAAACTTGATTTCTTAAGAAAGCGGAACCATAATCACGGTTTAGGATAGTATATCGATAAAGTTTGGATTTAGCGCTAAAACGAGCATGAAAATCAAGATCAACATATTTTATTTGTTTGATAATAATATCATTGGGCAAAAGAGAATTAAGTGATTTCTTTAATCTCCTCAAGGGGATTTCATTATTTATTTTGAAATTAGCAACCTGTTCTTTTGCATGGACACCCGAATCAGTCCGGCCTGATCCGGCAATAGATATTTTTTTCTGGAAGATTACGGACAATGACTTTTCTATTGTTTGCTGAATAGTTGCTACTTTAGCCGGGCTATTGCCGGCAGACTTGAGATTCTGCGTCTGCCAGCCTTTATACACAGTTCCATCGTATTCTACTTTTAGAAGAATATTTTTCAAGTTTTAGATTTTCCCAATTTTACTGATTTGATCACTTGAAATTAAACAATAAAAATCGCTTAAATCAGACACTCCGCAATTTGTACAGCATTTGCAGCAGCGCCTTTTCTTAAATTATCACTGACAATCCACAGCCACAAACCGTTCTTCACATATGGATCCCGACGAATGCGGCCGACATAAACCTCGTCAGTTCCCGAAGCCTTGCCCGGCATAGGATAAAGCCCTTTTTTCGGATCATCGACAACTACGACCCCTTTAGCTTTAGCTAATAGTTTTTTTACAGCATCGGGAGTTATCGGCTTACTTGTTTCCAGATAAACTGATTCACTATGCGAATTAAGCACCGGCACCCTGATACATGTTGCGGAAATTTTTATTTTTTTATCTTTAAGGATCTTATGTGTCTCGTGAACCATTTTCCATTCTTCAGAAGTATAATCATCAGCCGCAAACCCGCCGATCTGAGCTAATAGATTAAAAGCCAACTGATTAGAAAATGCGTCTGGCTTAAAATCTTTATCACTTAACATCGGATTAAGCACAGCATCATCAAGTTTTTTTACTGAATGCATTTTGGCAGTTTCATCCCAAAGCTGTTTTAAAGCACTTTTACCAGCTCCGCTGGCTGCCTGATATGTTGAAACAATAATTCTTTTTATGCCTACTGCTTTATAAATCGGAGCAATCGCCGCGACCATTTGAATCGTTGAACAATTTGGATTAGCGATAATCCCTTTATGCTTCTTAGCATCCGCGGCATTAACTTCCGGAACAATCAAAGGAACATCTTTGTCCATTCTAAAATCAGCGCCATTATCAATAACCACTGCTCCGCATTTTACGGCAGCCGGAGCATATGTTACTGCCGCGCCTTTAGAACCCTCAGTTCCGGCAAAAAGCGCAAAATCCATACCTTCAAATAATTTCTCTGATATTTTCTCAACACTATATTCCTGCCCATCGACTTTTATTTTCCGCGCGCTGCGAGCCAGAACTTTTAATGTACCAATCGGAAACTTATGTTGCTTTAAAACTCTGAGCATTTCTGATCCAACCGCACCTACGCCAACTACCGCGACATTGTATTTCTTTTTGCTGTTTTTTTTCATTTTCGATTTAAACCTTTTTTTAAAATTATTATTTTAAGTTTATTGATTTACTGTGTTCTAGATATTCTTTACAACCAGATCTCCGATCTGAGTAGTAGAATAACCCATTTTTCCCGCACTCAAACTTTTTAAATCATTCTGAACAATTTTAATTACCGCGTTTTCAATCGCCTTAGCGGCTTTTCCTTCCTTTAAAGATATTTCCAAAAGCATCACCACTGCACAAATCGCGGCCAAAGGATTAATTACATTCTTACCGGTATATTTCGGAGCAGAACCGCCAATCGGTTCATACATCGAAACACCTTGAGGATTAAGATTGCCGCCCGCGGCAATCCCCATTCCCCCCTGAACCATTGCCCCTAGATCAGTAATAATATCACCAAAAATATTATCCGTGACAATAACATCAAACCATTCCGGATTTTTCACAAACCACATTGTCGTTGCGTCAACATGCGCGTAGTCAGTAGTAACATCGGGATATTCTTTGGCTACTTCGTCAAAAGTTCTTTTCCAAAGATCCCAGGCAAAAGTTAAAACATTGGTTTTCCCGCAAAGAGTCAGGTTCTTGCGTTTATTCCGTTTTCGCGTATATTCAAAAGCATAGCGAATGCAGCGCTCTACGCCTTTGCGTGTATTGTATGATATCTGAATAGCGACTTCATCAGCGGTGCCTTTATTCTGAAATTCTCCCATTCCTTTATAAAGACCTTCTGAGTTTTCGCGAACAACTACAAAATCAACATCTTCCGGGGTTTTATCTTTTAACGGGCAAAATGCTTGATTGTAAAGTTTTACTGGTCTTAAATTAATATATTGGTCCAAAGCAAATCGAGTTTTAAGCAAAATACCTTGTTCCAGAATTCCCGGCTTCACATCCGGATGACCGATTGCTCCCAAATATATCGCGTCGAAAGTCTTGAGTTCCGCTATTTCCTCATCCGTGATTGTCAGTCCGGTTTTCAAATAACGCTCACCGCCGCAATCAAAATTTTTAGTTGTATATTCAAAGCCAAATTTCTTACTAACATGAGCAAGCACTTTCAATCCTTCTTTAACAACTTCCGGTCCGGTTCCATCGCCTGGCATAACTGCAATCTTATACATATTTACGCTCCTCTATTTGATTTAAACAATAAACATTTTAATTAATCTGATTTTCTTTGGGAAAAATAAAAACAATAAAATCTTTATTTAAACTTAAAAAAGATACTGAGTATAACAATTCATTTGAAGGCACAAGATAAATTTTCGCGTCAGTGACCGGAACAAATTGTCTTTCCGCTAAAGCCATATAATCAGTTAATCTGCCTCCTGAAGGCAAATGAAGTTTTCCTTCAATCCGACTATTCTGCATAAAAACAGTAACTTCAATCTCAGATTGTTCAACTTTCATTTCTTGGCCAATCCTTTCTTTTTCGTCCAATCCATTAAGCCACCGGAATTAACAATTTCCTGCATAAAGTCAGCGAATTTGTCAGTTTCATAGGATTTCTCCTGTGTCTTATTGTAAATAATTCCCCCAACCAGATCAACCTCGATAATATCCTTTTCTTTTATTTGGGCGGAAATATTTTCGCAAACAAGTATTGGCAAGCCAATATTAATCGCGTTGCGATAAAAAATTCGGGCAAAACTTTCCGCGATAACACAAGAAATCCCGCAACCCTTTATCGCAATCGGAGCATGCTCTCGCGATGAACCGCAGCCAAAATTTTTTCCAGCGACCATAATGTCACCTGATGCGATCTTTTTCGGAAAATCTTTATCAATATCTTCCATGCAATGATCGCCAAGTTCCTTGGGATCAAAAGTAGTTAAGAACCGAGCGGCAATTATTTCATCCGTATTTATATTATCACCAAACTTCCAAGCAGATCCTTTAAGTTTCATTGATTTTCCCTCTTTTTTCAATTTATTTTAACGTTAAATCTTTATTTTTTCTAATTATAATGCGCGCGGATCAGTAACTTTTCCAGTTATCGCGCTGGCTGCGGCAACCGCCGGGCTGCTTAAAACAACTTCACTGCCGGGATGCCCCATCCGTCCAACAAAATTACGATTAGTTGTGGCAATCGCTCTTTCCCCTTTGGCTAAAATCCCCATATGCCCGCCCAAGCATGGACCGCAAGTAGGAGTAGAAACAACCGCATTGGCTTTTACAAAAATCTCGATCAAGCCTTCTTTCATTGCCTGCAAGTAAATTGCCTGAGTCGCCGGAAAAATAATACAGCGGATTTTAGGATCTATCTTCTTTCCTTTTAATATTTGCGCGGCGATTCTTAAATCAGAAATTCTCCCATTAGTACATGAACCAATAACTACCTGATCAATTTTCATATTTTTTACTTGACTCACCGGCTTAGTATTGCTTGGCAAATGCGGCAGGGCCACTTGCGGCTCAAGTTTCGAAACATCTATTTCAATAATCTGATCATAAACAGCATCCGGATCACTTTTTAGCTCTGACCATTTTTTCATATCAGCAGCCCACTTCTTTTTACCTTGCGCCCCTTTATAATCTTCAGCACAAACTTGCTGAATATAATCAAAAGTAATCTTATCCGGACAAATCATTCCCGCTTTACCACCGGCCTCAATCGCCATATTAGACATAGTTAAACGCTCATCAATCGACATGCGATCAATAACCGGCCCAGCAAATTCCATGGCTTTGTATAAAGCTCCGTCCACACCAATCAAGCCAATTGTATGCAATATTAAATCCTTACCACAAACCCATTTCTGAAATTTACCTTTATAAATAAACTTTATTGTTTGCGGGACTTTAAACCAAGAATAACCAGTTACCCAGCAAGCAGCTAAATCAGTTGAGCCCATGCCCGTAGCAAATGCGCCTAAAGCGCCGTATGTACAGGTATGCGAATCAGCGCCAATAATTAATTTGCCCGGTTTAATCAACCCTACCTCGGGTAAAAGCGCGTGTTCAATGCCCATTCTCCCGACTTCAAAATAATGAGTTATTTTTTGTTCCGCGGCAAAATCACGCAAGATCTTAGCCTGAGTAGCGCTCTGAATATCTTTAGCCGGAGTAAAATGATCCGGAACCAATACTACCTTATTCCGGTCATATACTTTTTTTGCGCCCATTTTTTTAAACTGGTCAATCGCGATTGGCGCGGTTACATCATTGCCCAAAGCCAAGTCAACTTTGGCATAAACAAATTCTCCGGCTTTGACTTTTGGCCCTTTTATATGATTGTTAAAAATCTTCTCTGAAATTGTAAACCCCATTAATCCTCCTCATTGATCTATATTTTTATATTTAAAAATTTATCGCTTTCACAAAAACTTTAATTATTACTCTATTTCTCTGATCATCGCATCTTCATTACAATCCGGAAACTGAATACAATTCAAACAATCACTCCAGATCTTATGCGGCAATCCGGCTTTATCAATTATTTTAAACCCGAGTTTTTTAAAAAAATCCGGTTTAGCTGTTAAAAGAAATACTTTTTCAACTTTTAATTGTTTGGCTTCCGCAAAGCAGGCATCAACTAATTGAGTCCCCACCCCTTTTTCGCGAATTGATTCATCAACGATCAAAGAACGAATTTCCGCCAAATTAGCCCAGGTTATATGCAAAGCACAGCATCCGAGGATATTATCATTTTCGTGATAAACAAAAAAATCACGTAAGCTCTCATAAATATCATTTAAAGAACGTGGCAAAACCGCGTGCATCTTAGAATTTTTATTTATTAATGCCTGTACTACCGCAGCATCCTTAACTGTAATTTTTCTGATCATTAAATTCTCCGCTGATTCTAAAGTACTATTTGAATTGCTCCATATGGACAAATATTTACGCACAAACCGCAAGCGATACACTTATTCTTATCAAATTTAATTTCCATATTTTTTCTATCTAATCCAAAAGCTTGTGTTGGGCAAATGGTTACGCATTCAGTGCAATGAGTACATTTAGATTCATCCCACTTTATATCTTCGATCAAAGATTCAATTTGAATCCCGATTTTCTTCAAATGCTTAAGACCTTTTTCTAGATTTAAATGATCTCCTTCTAGATCTAAAACCATTACTCCTTCTTCTTTCGGAGTAATCTTTACCTTAAGCAGATTGACAATTAAATCAAACTCCTTGATCAGCTGATAGATAATTGGTTTATCCAACAATTGCTGGGGAAATGTCAGCACCACTCTTTTCTTATCTCGATTTTCCATAAGCTGACAGCCTTACTACATATTTTTTGACAAAAATTTAATAAATAAAGCAATTACGCCATTTTTAATCAGCATAATCGCAAAAACACTTAATAAAATATCCACGATTTTTGACAACAAAGCCACTCCATTATCCCCTAAAACAGTCTGCAATTTAACCGCATTTCTAAAAATAATATAAACTATAAACATATTTGCCGCTAAACTAATCGTGGTAATAATCAAACCATAACTGCTCATTAATACTAAAATCATCGCGATAACGCTCGGTCCGATAATTATCGGAGTTGCCAAAGGTAATATATTACTTGAGGCAGGATTAAAATTTATCCTTGCCTCTGGCTTGAGCAAATAATAAATTGACAAAACAAATAATACAATTCCTGCGCCAATCTGAAAATCAGCAGTAGCAAGTCCAATCATCCAAGCAATAATCCTTCCGGCAATCATTAATCCTACCCCAATGGCTAAAGCCATATAAACAGAGCTTATCAGATTTTTTTTATTTTCTTTTGCCGGGATGTCTTGTACAAAAATACTAAACTTCGGCAATAAGCCGATGCCATCAAGCGCTATAAATAAAGCGCAAAAACTTACAAATATCGCATTAATTATTCCCATTTTATATTACTCCGTTTTTAATACTATATTATCCACAGCAGCCTCTAAGTCCTGGGCAATAAAATCCGGACGATCGACAAAATTACCTACTTCTTCTTTTTTAATCGTATTTCCCGATAAAACTAAAATAGTTTTAAGTCCCAGTTGCTTTCCCGCTTTAATATCTTTTTCCGTATCGCCGATAAAATATGTTTGTTGAAAATCAACCATCATCCCGGCCACAGCCTGTTTAAACAAACCCGGCTTTGGTTTACGACAATAGCAATTGTCTTCAGCCAGATGCGGGCAATAATGAATTGACCAGATCTTTGCCTGGTTGCGCTTGATCCGCTCCAGCATCCGCTCAGTCAAATCAGCCAGACTTTGCGTAGAATATAATCTTTTACCCACGCCCTGCTGATTAGAAACAATGATTATCTTAAAACCAGCCTCCGTGAGCTTTCTCAGCGCGCTAAAAACTCCGGGTAAGAAATCAAATTCTTCCCAGCAAGTAATATAACCACCGATTTTTCCGCGGTTAATAACCCCGTCCCTATCGAGAAATATTATTTTTTCCATTATCTTAATCACCCCTACTTGAAACAAATATTATATATCAACACCTTGTGGTTGTCAAACCACGTTATGGGGTCAGGTCTTGAATTTTAGCCTTTCCCCCTATTTAAAATTTTACTTATGCTTGTGTAATGCTTCCCTAAAAATCGAGCTACTTCTTTTTGCGGATACCCATACTCTACCACAGCGCGTTTAATCAGAGTATTTCGCTTTTCTTTTCCTCTGAATTTTTCGTCAAATATCTCTTCCAAATTTGGACGCCCGACATAACGCTGATTTCTTGAAATTTCTTTTATATCCCTTTTACCTTCTATGTATTGAGATATTTTTTGTATAAAACTATCATTACCTAAAATATTTTGATGACTTATCTTTTCTACCAATGATTTTCCTTCTATACCAGCCTTTACGAATTCTATATATTGTTTTTGTGCTAATTCTTTATCCCTTCCAAAATTTTCCAATATCCAATCAGTATCAAGAAAATCTACTTTACTGACTATACCTGCTGTTCCGCAAAAACTACTCCATTCCCACTCCTTAGGATTTTTTACTAAACCAGCTCTCACCGGATTTAAATTTATGTATCTAATTACTTCCAATAAGTACTCTTCCCTATCAATTAAAACTGCCTTATATCGGCCTTGAAATACATGCCCCACTCTTTTATGTTTCCGATTGTAATCTTGAGTATAAATCCCATTTATATTCCTCATTGCCTTACTTAAGTTAGCTTCTGGTGTTTCTACAACTAAATGATAATGATTTCCCATCAAACAATATGCATGATATATAACATTATATTTTTTCTTTGTTTCAGATAGTATTTTACAAAAAATAAGCCTATCTTTGTCATCATCAAAGATAGGCGCTTTCGCATTACCTCTTGCGGTTACGTGATAAACTGCCCCTTCATATTCTATTCGCAACGGTCTTGTCATATTCTAATTTTACAAAATTCTTCTATATTTGTCAAGTTTCAACAGGCTGACCGAGAATAGGATTATTTTACCACAAAAAGATAAGAAATTGGTATAATAGTCATTGAAACAAGGAGGTTATCAATGGCGAAATTTAAGCCCTATCGAGCAGAACAATTAATGTTATTTCCTAATAGTA
>JAHITY010000061.1 GCA_018817165.1 Candidatus Omnitrophota bacterium | reverse complement strand
ATTTGTTTTTAACCAGGAAAGCCCCTTTGTTTTTGGGCTTTTCCTACAGCTTCGTTATGTGAAGAAAAATAAAAATGACAAAAACAATAACCAGAAAAAGTAATAGATTAAAAGGATATGATTACACAAAAGACGGTTTATATTTTATAACGATATGTGCAATAGATCATGAATGCATATTTGGTAAAATAATACAATAACCTGTAGGGGATGGGCTTGCCCCATCCCGAATAGAATTATTAATAATCGGTCAAATAATTGATAATCAATTGATTGATATCCCTAATCAATATGATAATGTCGAAATAATCGAATACGTTATCATGCCGAATCATATCCATGGAATAATAATTTTACATGATACGGGCACAGCACGCTGTGCCCCTACAGGATATAATAAAGGACTGTTTGCTGGGTCTTTATCTGTAATTATCCGTTCGTTTAAATCCGCTGTTACAAAACAAATCAATCAGATAAATAATAATAAATTTAAATGGCAACGTTCATTTTATGACCATATAATTCGTACAATAATTTTTTTATAATGATAAACATAATATTATGAATTATTCTATAACGGACAGGGGCAAGCCCTGTCCCTACAGGATTGGGTAAAATTATTTGTTTATTTAAATCAAAATTTGCAAATTAAGGTTTTTGTGAAAAAATAACAAAACCCCTTGACAAGAGGCAGATATATGGTACATTTATATTATATTGTGAAAAAAGTAACAAAAATCTATTTTAACAAATAGATGTTTTTTTTTATCAGTTTAATTATTGTGAAAAAAATCACAAGAAGGTTTATTCAATGAGGAATAAAAATAGTATTATCCGGCTTTCTCGATACAAAAATGCTTTGAGAAGATTAAAAACAATGGGGTTTGGCCGAATTTTTTCTGACAATTTAGCTGATGCTATTGGGGTAAATTCTTGTCAGGTAAGAAAAGATTTTTCAATTTTCGGTATTTCTGGAAATAAGCGTGGCGGGTATCAGATTGATGAGCTGATTGAGCATTTGAATAATATCCTCGGTAAAAACATAATCCAGCACGCGATTATTGTGGGCGCGGGTAATATTGGCGCGGCTTTGGCTAAATACGAAGGGTTTGAAAAAGACGGGATTAGGATCGATGCGGTGTTTGAAGCTGATCCGTTAAAGGTAAATCCCCGGGCTGATATTCCGGTTTTAGCTGCTGATGATATGATTGAGTTTATTCAAAAAAATGATATTCGCATTGGGATTATTGCTGTTCCGGAATCAGCGGCACAGCAGGTTTTGGATTTAATGGTTTTATCCGGAGTAAAGGGTATTTTGAATTTTGCGCCAATTAGATTACGCGCTCCCAGAGAGTGTGTAGTGAATAATGTTAATTTGGTGCTGGAGCTGGAAAATGTAATTTATTTTAGCAATTTATTGGAAAAAGCATTGGAAAAGGATGCGCAGGAAGCATAAATATAAATGAAACTAAATTCACTTAAACCAAGAATATTTTTATCTTTTTTCAGCCTGATTATTGTTTTGGGTGTTTCTATCGCTATGTTGGGCGCCGATATTCTTAAAAAGGATATTTTAGAAAAAGCGCAGCAGGAAGTTAAGAGTAATTTACAAACTGCGCGTTCGGTTTATAATAATCAAATAGATTCTATTCGGCAGGCATTTGAGCTTACTTGTGATAATTCTGATTTAATTGAATTTAAGCGGAAGACCGGCTTGGATTATATGTATCAGATTTCAATTGATCAAAAACAACAGGTTGTCAGTCAGATTGCTTTGAGCGCTTTTGAAGGCAAGGCGATTGGCGGAACAAGAATTATTGACAAACAAGAGTTAATCAAAATTGATCAGGATTTAGCGGCAAAGGTTAAGATAGCTATATTAGCTACGCCCAAAGCAATTCCTACAGACAAAAAAATCCTTGAGCAGGCCATGGCGATTGAATATGCTATGCCGATTTTTGATAAATCGAATAGAGTAAGCAAGATTATTTATGGCGGGAAAATAATTAACCGGGATTTTTCTTTGGTTGATAATATCCGTAATCTGGTTTTCCAAAACAAAATTTATGAAGGCAATCCGGTCGGAACAGTAACTATTTTTCAGGATGATGTGCGAATTGCCACCAATGTTTTAACTGATAAAAAACAAAGAGCAATCGGCACACGGATATCGGAAGTTGTTTATAATGAGGTTGTGAAAAAACGCGGGACTTGGGTGGATAGAGCTTTTGTGGTCAATGCCTGGTATTTGACAGCATATGAACCGATTGTCGATATTGAGAATAATATTATCGGAATGCTGTATGTTGGGGTGCTGGAAAAACCGTTTGTCGATACGGAACGGGCAATAGTCTTCGCGTTTTTTACAATTATCTGTGCTGCCGGGGTTTTAGCCGCTATTTTGGCTTTGATTTTAACCGCGGCAATTACCAAGCCGATGACGATGATTTTAAGCGCGACCAGCAAAATTGCCAGCGGCGATTTGCAGCATAGAGTACAAACAAATAGCCCTTTAAAGGAATTAAGAGAATTAGCCGACGCGTTTAATAGCATGTCCAGCAAGCTGGATCAGCGGGAAAAAAGTCTGATTGTTTCTAATAATAAATTGGAGGTATTAAATCGGAATTATTTGGATTTGGTCGGCTTTGTTTCTCATGAGCTTAAAGGCATTTTATCTTCGATTGTTTTAAATGCTTATAATTTAAGAAAAGGGTTTCTCGGGCCAATGAATGAAGCGCAGAAAAAAACTTTGGTTTCGATGTCTCGTAATCTGGATTATCTTTCCGCCACAGTGAAAAATTTTCTTAACTTAAGCCGGATCGAAAAAGATGAGATAATGTTGAAAAAGACAATGGCAAATTTAAAAGAGCAGATATTTGATGTTGCCATAGAATCTTTTCTTCAGCTGGCTCAAGAAAAAAATATGACAATTGAGCTTCAGGGCGATCCGGATATTGTGATTAACCTGGATATTGGGCTGATTCAGATTGTCGTCAATAATCTACTGTCAAACGCGATTAAATACGGAGCAGAAGGCGGGATAATCAGAATTACGACTAAAGTCAAAAACAGCATTTTAGAAGTGGAAGTTTACAATGATGGCAGGCCGATTGCCAGCATTGATACTGATAAATTATTTAAAAAGTTCTCGCGCTTGATTTATGCGGGTATGGAAAAAGTCAAAGGTACTGGTATTGGCTTGTTTATTACTCAAAAAATAATTGAGCAGCATGGCGGTGAAATTTGGGTTGAGCCGAAAAATGCGGGAAATTCGTTTAAGTTTACGATAAAAATAGAAGAGCAGAATGTTTAAAGAAAAGTAAGAAAGGAATAAATATGGGTGCGAGGATACTTATTGTTGATGATGATCAGGATTTTAGCGAAGCCACACAGCTTTTATTGGAAGCAAACGGATATAAGGTAACTACTGCGGCTAGCGGGCAAGAGGGGTTTTCTAAGGTAAAGCAGGATTCCCCGGATCTGATATTGCTGGATATGATGATGAGCTATAAAACCGAAGGTGCGGATATTGCCAAGGCAATCGCGGCTGATGCTGCAAGCCGTGAAATTCCGATTATAATGATTACTGGAGCGCATAAGGAAATGAATTTTCCTTTTGAGCTGCGGGCGAATGATAAATCTTTACCAGTAATAACTGTGCTGGAAAAACCGGTAAAACCAGAATCATTGCTTAAAATAGTAGGAAAATGCATTAAGCTTAATTCTCAAGATCATCTAAAAACAGTGAATGAATTAGAAATATTAGCGGATAAGTGGAAGGGTAAAAAAGGCAATCTGGTTATGATCTTGCATGAGATTCAGAATCATTATGGTTATGTTCCGCGCAATGTATCATTTGAATTGTCGAGGATTTTGGGAGTTCCCATGGCGAGTATTTATGAAGTTTTAACTTTTTATAATTATTTTAAACTTGAGGCTCCGGGAAAAAATACAATTTCTGTATGCATGGGTACTGCTTGTTATTTAAAAGGCGCTCCTAAAATATTATCAGAGCTTAAAAGGATATTACATGTTGAAGAAGAGCAGACAACGCCGGATAAATTATTTCATCTTCAGGTTGTTAGATGTTTAGGATGCTGCGGTTTAGCTCCGGTAATTACAATTGGAAGTAAAGTGTATGGAAAGGTTAAGACCAAAGAAGTAATGGACATTCTGTCACTTTATGTTAAAGAAGGGAGCAAGAATAATGAGTAAGCTGACAAGGGAAACTTTAAACAAAATCAAGCAGGAGCATGCAAAGCCAAGAAACAACTGGATTAAAGTTGGAATGAGTACTTGCGGGATTGCCGCGGGCGCGGATATTGTATTAGAAACTATAAAACAGGAAGTAAAGAAACGCAATTTAGCTGTTACGGTTGGTCAATGCGGCTGTGCCGGCAAATGTTATGCTGAGCCATTAGTTGAGGTTTGTATTGATGGCGTGCCGCAGGTTATATATGGTAATGTTGATAAAAAAAGCGCGATTGAAATTATTGAAAGACATGTTGCTAATAAAAAATTATTAAATGATCACATTTATAACGTAAAGGGTAAGTAAGATGAGCGGAAAAAATGATAAAAAAATAATATTGGTCTGTGATACTGATGGAAAGCAGCGTGAGGCTGATTACGCGGATATGATCACTAGCGTTTTGTCCGAAGAAAAGCTAGACGGACAAGTACAGGTTATCCGGGTTGCTGAACTGGGTATTTATGGTCAGGGAGTTATTGTAAAAATTTTACCGGAAAATATTATCTATAAAATTAGCGATGAAACCGCGATTGCTGAGCTTGTTAGTGAAGTGATTAAGAAAAATAAAACGCTTAAAGAGTCGGTACTCGAGGATAATCCCAAGCAGTTAAAAATTGTTTTACGTAATTGCGGGATAATTGATCCGGAAAACATTGATGATTATATTGCTCTAGATGGTTATCAAGCATTATCAAGGGTGATCTTTGATTCTTCTCCGGAAGAGGTTATCGCGCAGCTGAAAATAAGCGGCTTAAGGGGCAGAGGCGGCGGAGGTTTTCCTACGGCAACTAAATGGAATTTCGCGCGGCGTACTGAGGCTGATCAGAAATATATAATCTGTAACGCGGATGAAGGTGATCCCGGAGCGTACATGGATCGGAGTGTTTTAGAAGGCGATCCGCATTCAGTTATTGAAGGTATGATTATCGGCGGCTTTGCTATCGGAGCGGATAAAGGCTATTTTTATATTCGCGCGGAATATCCATTGGCAATTGAAAGAGTTCAGAAAGCAATTGAGCAAGCGCGGGAATATGGCCTTTTAGGTGAAAATATTCTGGGCAGTGATTTTAATTTTGATTTGGATATCCGTTTGGGAGCGGGCGCTTTTGTTTGTGGTGAAGAGACGGCTTTGATTGCTTCAATCGAAGGTAAAAGAGGTTGTCCGACTCCTCGTCCGCCGTATCCTTCAATCAAAGGATTATGGGGAAAGCCAACAGTTATTAATAATGTGGAAACATTGGCGAATATCGCGGTGATATTATTAAAAGGGGCGAAATGGTTTGCTGCTATCGGCAGCGCGACTTCTAAGGGGACTAAGGTATTTGCTTTGACCGGTAAGGTTAAAAATTCCGGCTTAATTGAAGTGCCGATGGGGATTACAATCCGTGAGATTGTTTATGAAATCGGCGGCGGCGTATTTGAAGATAAAAAATTAAAAGCTGTTCAAACCGGCGGTCCATCGGGCGGGGTAATTCCCAAGGAATTTCTCGATACTCCGGTTGATTATGAAAATCTTCAAAAGCTCGGTTCAATTATGGGTTCAGGCGGAATGATCGTTCTGGATGAAGATGATTGCATGGTGGATATTGCCAAGTTTTATCTGCGTTTTTGTGTTGATGAATCATGTGGTAAATGCGCGCCTTGCCGAATCGGCGGTTTTCAGATGTTAAACTATCTTAAGGATATTTCTCGTGGAAAAGCCAGTCAGGGCGATCTGCTAAAACTGGAAAATATCTGTAATTCGGTTAAAAAAGCTTCTTTGTGCGGATTGGGTCAAACAGCGCCAAATCCGATTCTTTCCACCTTGAAATATTTTCGCGTTGAATATGATCAGCATATTAATGATCATCGCTGTGCTGCGAAAAAATGTACTGATTTATTGCGCTTTGTGATTTCTAAAGAAAAATGTGTAAGCTGCGGGATGTGTTCGAGAGACTGTCCGGTAAATGCGATACCGAAGAATGAAAATAAGGAATATATTATTAACCAAGAACTATGTATCAAATGCGGTAAATGTTTTGATGTGTGTAAATTTGACGCGGTAATACGGGAGTAAGCCATGATAAAAGCAAAAATTAATAATGTCGATGTACAGGTAAAAAAAGGCAGTACTATTTTGGATGCCGCTAAACTGATTAATGTGAATATACCTACTCTTTGTAAGCATCCTGATTTGCATGCGACTGGAGCATGCGGCATATGTATTGTCAAAATTAAGGGTACGAATAAAATGATGCGCTCATGCTGCACTCCTTTGGATGAAGGCATGGACATTATCACGCATGATCAGGAATTGCAAGAAACACGTAGAACTGTTATTGAATTAATTTTGTCGAATCATCCTAATGATTGTCTGCAGTGCGGGAGAAATAATAATTGCGAGCTACAGAAGTTGGCAGGTGATTTTGGAATAAGAGAATTTCCGTTTAAGCATCATTTAAGAAACTTACCGGAAGACGATTCTACAAAAACAATATCTTTGGTCCCGGAAAAATGTATTTTATGCGGACGTTGTGTTCAGGTTTGTCAGGATTTGCAGGACGTTTGGGCTTTATCTTTTTTAGAAAGAGGGATGAATACCCGAATTTCAGCAGCCGGGGATATTAATTTGGCGGATAGTCCGTGTATTAAGTGTGGGCAGTGTTCAGCGCATTGCCCGACTGGGGCAATCTTCGAGTATGATCAAACTCATCGAGCTTGGCAGTCTTTGTATAATCCCGATAAGTTTTGCGTGGTTCAGATCGCGCCGGCAGTAAGAGTCGCGATCGGAGAGGCGTTTGGTTTTCCTGTGGGCACAAATTTAACCGGTAAATTATATGCTGCTTTAAGAATGCTCGGTTTCAAAGCGGTATTTGATACAACTTTTGGGGCGGATTTAACCATTGTTGAAGAAGCCTCTGAATTTGTCGAACGTTTTGTCCATAAAAAGGGAGTGCTGCCTTTGATTACCTCTTGCTGTCCTTCATGGGTAGATTATATGGAAAGATTTTATCCGGATATGATTGAGTATTTTTCTACGGCTAAATCTCCGCATGCGATGGTGGGCGTATTGTCTAAAACTTATTATGCTCAAAAGAATAAGATTGATCCGGCAAAAATAGAAATGATTTCAATTATGCCTTGTACCGCGAAAAAATATGAAGTTAGCAGAAGTGAGCAAATGTTTGCTTCAGGGCATCAGGATATTGATATTGTATTAACGACCAGGGAGTTGGCCCGGATGATCAAGCAGGCAGGGATTGATTTTGCTAATTTATCTGATGAGCAGCCTGATCATATCCTGGGAGATTATACCGGAGCCGGGGTAATTTTTGGCGCTACCGGAGGAGTAATGGAAGCAGCGCTTAGAACCGCGTATAGTTTGGTCACTAATAAAAAACTGGCTAAGCTGGATTTTAATAGTGTCCGCGGATTAGAAGGTGTGAAGGAAACGGAAGTTGATATTGAAGGCACAAAAGTAAAGGTCGCGGTTGCTCACGGTATTGGGAATGTCGAGTATGTATTAAAGAAAGTGGAAAAAGCAATTGCTGATAAAACTGAGATGCCATACCATTTTATTGAAGTCATGGCTTGTCCGGGCGGATGTGTTGGCGGCGGTGGGCAACCTTATGGGGTAACTGATAAGCTGCGGATTAAAAGAGCGCAAGGATTGTATCAGGAAGATGCTGATACTAAAATCCGCAGTTCACATGAAAATCCTTTTGTTTGCAAATTATATGAGGAGTTTTTAGGTAAACCTTTAGGAGAAAAATCGCATAAACTATTACATACAAGATATACGCCAAAACCAATGTATAAAAAATAAACAGCAGTTGGGCTTGCAATAATCTGATAAAAAGTTTATAATCAAGATTGTTTATTAATTGGAGATATGTTGACACTCGGTAAGGTTTAACGGTAACGAAACCCGTATCGGTAACGTTCAACGGTTTAGGCTTAGAACAATAAATTTTAAGACCACAGCCTTTACCGTAAGACGAAACGGGCATCGTAACCCTGTCCGTAACCGCTTAAAGCTATAACTGTAAACTTGATTTTGTGATAGTTCAAATAAAGGAGGGGATTATGGCAGGAAAGCTATTGATCATTGATGATGATGGTGATTTTAGGGATGCAGTCTCTACAATGCTCATGTCAAAGGGTTTTGAAGTTTTAACCGCGCCAAACGGTAAAGAAGGTTTTACTATTGCGCAAGAGCAAATGCCTGACTTGATCTTACTTGATGTTATGATGACTAATAAAACGGAAGGGTTTGATACGGCAAGAATATTTAAAGATGACGAGAAGACAAAAAATATTCCGGTTATTATGGTCACGGGAATTAAAAATGATATGCATCTGGCCTATGATTTTAAACCAGATGATGAGTGGCTGCCGGTTAGAGCGGTTATCGAAAAGCCGATTAATCCGGAAGCTTTATTAAAGGTAATAGCAGAAAATATTAAAAAATAAGCAGTTTGATAAGTTTAAACTTTAAAAGGCCAGCTCTTGCTCAGATAAAAAGAGTTGGCTTTTTTTCGTAATTTCGGGAAAATGCTTTTAATCTGTTTTTTGGTTTGTTATAATAATATTTAAAGATAAGCGCAAGAATAAAGGGGGGGGAAGGGATGCAGAAAAACTTTTTATTATTAATTTTGGCTAGTAGTATGATTCTAGGGCCAATGTCTGGTTATGCCCAGGAAGACGCGGAGCTATTTAATAGCGCTAAACAGTCAATTAAAGTAGGCGAAAGAGATTTTGGTTTTATGCAGTTCCATTCTTTGCTGCGCTTATCAATAAGCTCGCCATATTATCATGATGCTTTATTCGCGACCGGGGAGTATTATTTTGCTTCCGCTAATTATTTTGATGCCTATACATCTTTTTCTAAATTTGTCGAGCTTTATCCCCGCTCAGATGCTTTGCCGTTTGCGGTGGTTTATCTTTTAAAGATGGAACAAATGCAAGCACAGGGCAGTGAATATGACTTAAAAAAGAAGGTGATTACTTTTAAACAACTGAGTCTTTTGTTTAGTGAATATAAAGAGTATCCATATAATTCTCCCATGGGCTTAAAATATAAAGCTGTATATTTTATAGATCGCTTGGAAGTTTATATTAATGAGGCATTGTTTGAAACAGTCTATTTCTAAACCAGTTCTGGTGCTGGGTTTAATTACCTTATTAATTCTGTTTTTTGTTTTAGTCTCCTTTGTTGTGAAAACAGCGCTTATGGCTAACAAGTCTAAGATAGAGGAGCAAATAAGCGGATATTTAAATAAGCCTGCGACAATCGGCAGGATCAATTATTTGCCGCCTTTCTTTATTATTCTCAAAGATGTTGCTGTGCACGATAGTGTTCATAATTCAGAATATTTTCCCCTGGCGATTAAAAGAATAACCCTGGTATTTTCTTTAAAGGAAATTATTGCCAAAAAGCAGCTGATTATTTCTAAAATTTATTTAGTCCAGCCTAAAATCGATTTTTTTGAATACCCGCTATTTTTAAAAGAAAGCATTGAGGGTATTGTGGAATTAATTAATTTGTTGGCTCAGGGCCGGCCGCTGAAAATCGTTATGGAGGATTCGCAGTATATCCTGGAAAGAAAGGGAATCGCTTCTCGGGCAATTATTGCCAATACAAAACTTAAAATCGGTCCGGGATTTAAAATTGTAAGCTATGGCGATATTAACCTACGGATGCTTAGTCGGGCATTGGGGCAAGAAAAGCAAACTGATAATGTTTTTGAGCAGCCGGTAAAGTATGATTTTTTTGGAAGAATTACTCCTAAGGGATTCTCGATCGATACTCTTAATTTTTCCAGCGGTAAGTTTCAGCTTGATTTAAGAGGGAGTTTGGAGGCCAGTGTTTTGAGTTTAAGCGGATTTTCCACTATAGAGGATTTTTATAAGCAGGAATATTCGATAAATAAAGAAAATGAGCAGATAAAATATATTAGAAATCTTTTAGTCTATAAACGTATTCCGCAGAAAGTCAATGTTTCTCCCACAAGTTTAAATATGCTTGATATTAATTGTATTGTTCGGTTTGCGTCTAAAAAAATTAATTTAGAACAAGCTACTTTGGTTATAAATAATATCCCGGTAAAAATAAAGGGAGATATTGATTTCCTGGAAAAAACAGCATTTAATCTGAGTTTGTCAACATTTGCCCAACAAGCGGTGAGTTTAAGAAAAAATAATCCGCAAAGTCTTGATCTGGATTTTTCCTGTATAGTGGATAAAGGGAATTTAGACGGGAAAATGAATATAGGATTCTTAAAGGGTACTAATAATAACTACTCTGTACAAATCGTTAAAGCTTTATTTAATAATGCCAGCTTTGGTTTGACGCCTGATCAGCGAATTAAGCTTTTTGTCAAACAAATAATTTTGCAGTATAAAGCTGATAAAATATATGACTTTGCTCTGAGTAATTTTGATTTATTGTTTGATTTAAGGAATAAAGATTTAAAGGTTGCGGCATTTAATAGTGATATCTATGGCGGGAAATTAGAGGGTAACGTGTCTTTGGATGTTTCAGATAGGCCGATAAAGACAAGGTGTGAGTTAAAAGTTGAAGATGTCAGCGCTAATGAAATGGAAACAGTGCTGTTGTCTTTGTTTGGCGCTTATCGTAAGCTTCAGGCTAAGCTGACAGGAAAGATCGATGGTAAATTTGCCTGTGATCTTGTTTATAATAGTTATCCCCAAGCTCAGATGCAAGGACATTTAGAAATTAAAAATGGGTTTTTGGAAAATGTTCGTTTTTTTGTCTGGCTGTCGGAATTTTTTAATATACCGGCTTTAACTAGAGTTGATTTTGCTAATCTTTCTTCTAAGTTTATGATAACTGATCAGATGGCCATGCTTGAACAGATTGATTTATCCAGCGAAAAAATTAATTTAGCCGGAAATTTTATTTTAAAAAACAATGAAATGCTTTCTAGTCAGCTTTCAATAAGCATTGCCCGGGATTTACTCAGTCAGTCATCAAAATTTCAGCTTTTACTGGGCTTAATGCGCAATGATACAACTGCTGTAAACTTTGCCTTCCAATTGTCTGGATTATATAAATCGCCTAATTTTAAATGGTTAGAGTCAGATTTTAAAGATAAAATCAAGAAAATCCTGCCGGGATTTTTGGAAAGAGGCATTGAGAAAAAGATCGAAAAAGCAATACAGTCGATAGCGGAATAGTATTATCTTTAAAAGGGTTGGCAGAAAACAGATAGGTAGGGTTTAGCGGTAACGAAGCCCGTATCGGTAACGTTAACGGTTAGGGTTAAAAAGAATAAATTTTAAGCCGATAACTTTACCCTAAGACGAAACGGGCATCGTAACCTTAACCTTTTAAAGGCGCGATTTGTGGTTTAAGCTCCTGTCTCTTGCAAAAGCAGGGTTGTATGATATACTTGAACATCTTTTTAATATTTGAGGATTTAGCGTATATCACAGGCTATGTTAGAACCAAATTCAATGGTTTTATTGTTTATGGGTTGGATGATTAACATATCTAGAAGCTGGATAAAATTTTTTTTTAGGGTATAATATTAATTAGGGGAAGTATAATATTTTTTTATATAGAAATATGAAAAGGAGTAGAAGATGAAATACTTAAGAAGCTTGATGGTTATAACGTTTTTATTTACTTTGCTAGCTCCAACGATATATTCTTCAGATGTTCAGGCTGCTCCGAGAAATAAGACAAACCAGGAAATGAAAGAAGTAGCTGATCCGATCATGGATAATATCTTAAAAGGAGTTCAGTTGGAAAATTATATGGCTTATTCCAAGGATTTTGATCAACCTTTAAAGGTTCTGGGATCTAGAACAAAATTTTTTCAAGTTGCGCGATATCTTAAGCAGACAGTGGGTAATTATATGTATCGGGAATATATGGGCAGTTTGCATAAAGACGATCTTGTTGTTGTGCTTTGGAAAGCGACTTTTGATAAAACACAGGATGATGTTCTGATAAAACTTTTTCTTACCAAGCAGAACAACCGCTACGTTGTAAAAGGCCTTAGGTTCCAATAAAACGAATGACCCGTTAACCAGTTTGCGCGTTAGCGCGTGCATGAGTTAAAAATAAAATACTTTTCAACGCGTAAATACGTTAACTTTTTCCTGCTTTTCACACGCAATACTCAATACGCAATACTGAAAACAAAATCGGCTTATCACTCGGTCCGGAATCAATCATTTTGGCTCATTCTCGTCCCGCATCGTGCGGGACTCCGAGGATGAATCTCTGATTTTGCCAGTCCTATCAAAATCAGGATTCAAACCCGCCTAAATAATTATTCCTACCCTTTATTGTAGGGGCGCTGCTTGCCTGCGCCCGCTTATTAATGATTTCACCTTGTCTATTATTACGGGCCGGGGCAAGCGCGGCCCCTACTTTGCAACCTTGTGTCTTTTTTCTGTATTCTGCTTTTTCTATAAGCTATCGACCATTAGCCACCTGTCCTCCGAAGCCTTGGCGAAGGAGGATCAGCCACCAGATTGTCCAATTATATCTGAAATTAAAAAAATAGAGACATAATTCATAGACTATATTATACTATGAACACAGTTTTATAAGCTTAATTTTTCTGGAATTTATTGAATATAAGGAAGAGTTATGATCGCAGCGATTAAAAAAAATGGTCAGATTATATCTTGGGCCATGTATGATACGGCAAATCAGTTTTTTGTCTTGAATATCATTTCTTTGTATTTTGTTCGTTGGCTGATTCTTGAAAAGCATACTCCGGAGATTTTTTACAGCATTGCTTTTGGCGTATCTACTTTTTTTATTGCTTTACTTGCCCCGATTTTTGGTACAGTTGCTGATGTGCGGGGTAAACATAAGCCTTTTCTCATTTTTTTTACTTTATTGTGTATATTGTTTACCATACTTTTGGGTTTTACTAATGATGTATTTTGCGCATTGGTATTTTTCGGGATTGCTAATATCGGCTGTCAGGAAGCAACGATTTTTTATAATGCTTTGATGTTAAATATAAGTTCTCCGGGAAAGGTCGGGCTGGTTTCCGGTTTGGGAAAAATGTTTGGTTACTTTGGCGCGATAATCGCATTGATCTGCACAAAGCCGATTGTGCAGGCGCATGGTTATCAAGCATCTTTTTTATGGACAGGAATTTTATTTTTATTATTTTCTCTTCCGTGTATGTTGTTTGTTAAGGACAAAGTTATTCCTTTAGAGCAGCAAAAGAAGATTTGTGTTAATCAAATGCAGGTTGTTGAGATTTTTAAGCGGATGTATGTAACGCTTTTTCAAAAAGAGGAGTACGCGGCTTTGCGTGAATTTTTAAAAGCAGCTTTTTTCGGTTTGTGCGTAGTTAATGTAACCATGTTATTTATGTCAATTTATGTTAACAGGGTATTTGGTTTGAATGATGCTGATGTATTTAAATTTGTAATTTTGGGAACGGTTTTTGCCGTTATCGGCAGTATTTCTTCCGGACTGATCAGTGATCGTATTGGCTGTAAACGAACAATGATCTGGGTATTTTCTTTGTGGACTATTTGCTTATTTGTAGCAGCTTTAGTGGTTCCGCCCTATCATTGGATCATTGTTGTGCTCGCTGGCATAAGCTTAGGCTCTACTTGGGTTGTTTCCCGAGCGTTTGTGGTTAATATTGTGCCGGAGGGAGCAGCGGGTGAGGCTTTTGGTATGTTTAATTTTATCTGTTATTTATCGGGGATAGTTGGTCCGATCCTTTGGGGTTTACTATTACTTGTATTCAGCCGGTTTGAAGCATTGGGCTATCGGGTAGCTTTATTATGTTTTATCCCGCTTTTAATCGCTGGATTTATGTTTCTTTTAAGAATACCGGAATCAAGTGAATATAATAAGCAAATAATGGGAGGGTGATAATTATGGCGATTAAAAAGATCCTATCAATTTCTCAATCAGAGCATATTTTGAAAGCAAAGTCAGCTGTTGTCCAGAATAATGATCCGCAGCTTGCTGAGGTCGTTCGAGATCTGAAGGATACTTTGCTGGCTACTCCTAATGGAGTGGGGCTGGCTGCTCCGCAAATCGGATATTTAAAACGAGTATTTGTTTTACGCAAAGATTATATCGCCCCGGATATTGAGGATGATTCAGTTGTGGCTAAAAATGAAGATCCGATCTGGGTATTTATTAATCCTGAGATTATTTCTGAAAAGGGACAGTTGGATGAAGAGGAGGGCTGTCTGAGCGTTCCGAGTACATATGTAAAAATTAAACGCGCGCAGATTGTTGAAATAAAGGCTTTGGACGAAAATAAGCAACCGTTTTTTACCTGTTTGAAAAATTTGGGCAGCAGGGCTGTGCAGCAGGAGATTGATCATTTGAATGGTATCCTGATTTTAGATCATATGGAATAGAATTTAAGCATTTATTGCTTGAACAAAAAGCCTTAATATTATATAGTAAAACAAATATGCAATACTTGTTTAGGGAGAAGTTTTTAAAAACATTTAAAAGATAGGCAGTGTAATGAAAGAGCAAAGAGGCTATGTGCGTTTAAATGTGGACGCTCATGCAAGCTATACGATCAAAGGGAATCAGGATATTCCGGACAGGGTTGGCTTGGAAGATCTGGGATGTAATGGTTTGAGGATAATTAGTTCTAAAAAGCTAACTGAAAAAGATGTTTTGGAGTTGGTTTTAAATATTTCCGGAGTCGAGGGGGATATCAGACTTGAAGGAAAAATGGTTTGGCAAAGACAGGTAACTATGGATTTGCTTGATATCGGAATCCAGTTTACCTATATTGATGATCAGAATCGGGATAAACTATTTCGATTTATCGAAAAGGCTACTGGGAGAACTGTTGAGCGGAGAGAATATGTAAGGTGTGATTTTCGGGCTCAAATAAAATATAATTTACTTGATCAGCCGGATGTCAAAAAGCAGTGTATTAGTATTGATGTATGTCCTTTGGGCTTAAAGGTCATGGCTAGTGAGCAAATGGATAAAGGAACGCAGTTATGCGTAGAGTTTAATTTGCCGGGTCAAGCGGAAAAAATCATTGCTAAATGTACAGTTGTTGCTTGGGTTAAAAAAAATGAAGAAAATCTATTTGAAACCGGAATTGAATTTTTAGAAATAAGTGATGAGTCTAAAAAGCAGATTGAATCATATGTTGAAACTGAGTATAAAAATAATAAATAAAGTATAGGGATTATGAGCGGATTTTTGGATCAATTTAGGAATAAAGTAATTGCTTCGGTTTGGAAGGTGTCGGCTTCGAGTCTAGATAAAAATAAAATTGATGATAAGATTGCCTTAGGGGTTTTGCTTTGGATTGTTGCCGCGGCAGATGATAAATTTTTACCTTTGGAAAAAGAAAAAATAAAAGAAATTTTAATTTCTTTTGCTAGTGTTCCGGTAGATGATATTCCTTGGATTCTTCAGTCAATTGAACAAGCGCAAAAACAAAGCATAGACATGCATAGTTTCACAAGCTTGATCAGCAAGGAATTGTCGTATAAATCTAAAATTAATATTATTGAGATACTATTTAGCGTGGCTTGTGTTGATCAAGAATTGGATGTTAGGGAAATGGAAACTATCCGCAAGGTAGCTAATCTGTTTAATGTCAGCCATAAAGATTTTATTGATATTAAGATTAAAGTTAAACAAGAATTTGGTATGAAAACTGTTGACTGAGGTATCTGTGTTAAGAAAAATAGCTTTAATCGCGTCAATCATATTACCTTTATGGAATATTCCTTTGATCTACAGAATGGTTAAAAGAGGATCTTCAAAAGATATAAGTCTTTATTGGGCTTTTGGCGTATGGATTTGTTTTTTATTAATGTTTCCCGCGGCTATGTCTTCTCCGGATATGGTCTGGAAAACTTTTAATATTACGAATATGATATTATTCAGTGCTGTAGTAATAACAGCGGTTATTTTAAGAATGCCGAAAAATAAAAAATAAGGATTACTGCGATGGATTTCGATAAAGTTGTTTGCGATCGGACAAGTATAAGAAAATATAAAACCACAGAGATTAGTCGCGCTGTTTTAGAGCAATTAGTTGATGCCGGACGAAGAGCTCCCAGTGCTAGGGCGGTTGAGCCATGGGAGTTTGTTGTAATTCAAGATTCCTCGAGTTTGCTGGGACTGTCTGAAATAGCGGCAAACGGCAGTTTTATTAAAGATGCGCAAGCAGCAATTATTGTGTTTTGTCAAAAAACAAAATATTATTTGGAAGATGGCTGCGCGGCAACAGAGAATATTCTTTTAGCCGCCGCCGCTCAGGGAATAGGGGCTTGTTGGATAGCCGGGGATAAAAAAGAATATGCCGAGCAGGTGGGTGAGATGTTCAAAGCAAGCGGCTTGCTGCTGGTCAGCATTATTTCGCTGGGCATTGCGGATGAATTAAAGGCGCAATCAAAAAAACGGTGTTTGGCTGATGTGATTCATTGGGAGTCTTTTAAAAATAGGGAGAGTAGCAAATGAACTGTAGTATATGGGTTAAGCTGTTGATTGTTATTTGGACATTTGTGGGGTTAGGGCTTTCTTGTTATTTGATTGGGTTTCCGATTTTTATGAAAAAAAACATTTCAGTTATTGTGAAGTTGCTTGAACGGATTGCTGATGGACAGGACAGCTTAAATACCAAGGAGTAATTATGGAAGAAAGAAGAAAATTTGTTCGGGTTAAGGGCTTATCAGAAGTAAGCTTTAAGCTTAAGGGTGGGATTGAAGGAAAACGCAAGATCGCGGTCAAAGATTTAAGTTTTATTGGAATAAATGTGTATACTGATATTGCTTTAAAAAATGGAGTTATTGTAGAGCTTGAACTTGATATTCCGGATGGGTCCAGGCCTTTACCGATTGAAGGCACCATTCTTTGGCAATTACCTGGGCGGAATAATCGTTTTGCTACGGGCATAAGGTTTAATCATACAAATGAGCCGGATAATAAGCGTTTGTCCAAGTTTATTTATGATTGCGCTAGCCGGGTGGATGAAATCCGTGAGTTTATTCGCTGTGATGTACAGGCAGCGATTAATGGTAGCTATTTAGGTGATTCTCAAAAAAAAATTTCGGGTAAAAGTATTGATATTAGCCGCGGAGGGATGAAGTTGCTCCTTGAGCAGGAAGTCGCCTCAGAGGATAGCTTGCTGATAAACTTTAAACTGCCAGGTGTTCATCAGAATATAGAACTTGAAGTAAAAGTTGTTTGGGCTAAGAAATGCGAAAATTCAGATAATTTTGAAGTAGGCCTAATATTTACAAAATCGAATAAAGTTTCGAAGTCGGGTATTTGGACATTTATTGAAAATTATTGCCAATCAAAGCATGATCAATAGAAATAGGGGGCAGTTATGAAAAAAGTTATTCTCGGTATTTTAATTGGATTATTGTTTGCCGCAAATGTGCTGGCGCAAGAAAAAATGGAGGTTAAGAACATGGTTGTATTGGAAACAAACCAAGGGATTATTGAAATTAAGCTTAAAGATGATATTGCTCCTAAAGCCTGCGAGAATTTTCGCGGTTTGATTGAAAAAGGTTATTATGATGGAATTATATTTCATAGAGTTATTAAAGATTTTATGATTCAGGGCGGAGATCCGACCGGTACAGGACGTGGTGGCGAGTCACTTTGGGGAAAACCTTTTGCTGATGAGGTTGTTAAGACTGTGACTTTTGATAAACCGGGGATATTAGCAATGGCAAATGCCGGTCCAAATACAAATGGCAGCCAGTTTTTTATTACTACAAAACCAACCCCTTGGCTTAATATGAAGCATACTATTTTTGGTGAAGTAGTGGCGGGTTATGACAGTGTTGAAAAAATTGAGAATATTAAAGTGGGCCCAATGGATAAGCCGGTAAAGGATCAGAAAATAATCAAAGCATATTTAAAGTAAAATATTAGGGGCGGAGATATTCGGATGGGCATTGAGAGAAGATTAAATAATCGCGTAAGCCAAATGCTGGATATAAATTTTCTGATCATGGATAAGATGACCCCTAATATGCTTAATGCTCAGGATCTTTTAAATTTTCGAGCTGGTTTGCTGGTAGATTTCTCTTCGACTGGTTTGAGTATGAAAACATGGGATATTATTGATCGCTGGATGCCTTTTTTAAAATCAGGGGATTTGACCATAGGCATCCAGTTTCAATTCGCTTTTGAAGCTAGGCCGATATATGCGATTACCAAAGTTATGTGGGTTAAGAAAATTCCACCGCAAAAAAAAGAGTATTTATTCGGTTTGAAGTTTACTGATATTAGTTCGACTGATTTGATCAAAGTAAGAAAATACGTTATTGGGAATAATAAAAAAAGTAAAAAATAAGCTTGTTCTAGATCGGAACTCCTTGCTAATTCCGCTTATTCATCAATCATTTTTTATTTTAAAATAGGGGAATATGATCACAGCTAAAGTTAAAAAGCTATTTATTTTTGATCTGGATGGGACATTGGTTGACGCTTATCAGGCGATTAGCGCAAGTCTTAATTTTTGCCGGGATAAATTTGGCTATGAGCCGGTTGCTTTTGAGGTAATAAAAAGCAATATTGGTCATGGAGACAAAAACTTTGTTGCCCAATTCTTCCCGAAAAATCAGGTGGAAAAAGCTTTATCATTGTATCGCACTCATCATAAGGGTTCTTTAAAAAAACATGCAAAATTAAAGCCGTATGCCAAGGCAATGCTTTATAATTTAAAACGCAGGAAAAAATTGCTGGCAATTGCTTCCAATCGTCCGGCGGCTTATACTGATATTGTGGTTAAAGCCTTGGATATAAAAAAATATTTTGATTTTATCCTTTGCGCTGATCAAATTAATAGCTTAAAACCAAAACCGAAAATCTTATTTGAAGTATTAAAAAAATTAGATGTTCAAATTCAGGATGCGGTTTATGCCGGGGATATGGATGTGGATATGGACACTGCGCAGCGCGCTAAAATGGATGCAATTTTTGTCGCAGGCGGATCGAGTACTGTGCAGGAAGTAAGCCAATATAAAAATAAAATAATTGTAAATGTATTAAAAGAAGTATGCGGTAATTTTCAATAAACCCTTTTCAATTAGTAATTCTCATCTGAAAAAATTTAAAAAGATTATTTTTATCTGTTTTCCTTTTTTATGGTAGACTATGGGCATAAAAGTGTTTCTGATTAATGGTTATAATCCAAGGATTAAGCAAATATGAAAATATTGCGATTTATCTATAAGCAACAAGAGTTATGGGGAGTATTAGAAGGTAAGGCAGTCAGAGTCTTAAAAACCGCTCCTTTTGTGAACATTGAATTTAGCCGGCAAGTTATTGGGTTTAAACAGCTAAAATTGCTGCCTCCGACTGTTCCTCAAAAAATTATCTTAGTTGGTTTAAATTATAAAAATCATGCTAAGGAGCTGGGGATGAAAACACTCAAACAGCCGATTATTTTTTTAAAGCCACCAACAGCTTTGATTGGCCACTTGGATAATATCAAATATCCGCTTGGCGTAAAACAGCTTGATTATGAGGCTGAGTTGGCAATAGTGATCGGCAAAAAAGCCCATAATATTTCCGAGGCAAAGGCATTGAAATGTGTTTTGGGTTATACGTGTTTAAATGATATCACTGCCCGCGATATTCAGAAAAAAGACGGACAATGGACAAGAGCCAAGTCGTTTGATACTTTTTGCCCGGTCGGCCCCTGGATTGAGACAGATATCAGCACAGATGATCTAATGATCAGCGCGTATCTTAATGGTAAGTTAAAACAGCATTCTTCAACAGCTCAGCTTATTTTCCCCATTCCCTATCTGATCAGCTTTATTTCCCAAGTAATGACTCTTTTGCCTGGCGATATTATCTCAACTGGGACTCCCCCGGGTGTTGGTAATATGAAGCCAGGAGATATTGTTGAGGTGTCTATCGACGGGATTGGAACTTTAAAAAATCAAGTCAAATGATAAGTTTCAAGGATTAATTGACAGCATTGACTGCAAATTGTATACTGAAATAATCTTAAAATTATTCCAAGATTGAATATTTCTGTTTAAAATAAAAAAGGAGGAACAATGCTTAAAAAAATTTGTATTGGTATTGTTGTGTTTTTGTTGGTGCTGCTGATAGTTTTGGCTGTGGGCAGGAATATGATTGTAAAAGCAGCGGTTACTACCGGGGTTAAAGTTGTAACCGGACTTAATATGCAGGTTGAGAGCATTAATATCGGGTTGATGAATACATTATTGGGAATCAATGGTTTGGTTTTATATAATCCTGCTGATTTTGAAGATAAGATTATGATGGATTTACCAGAGATTTATGTGGATTATGATTTAGGTGCTTTGATGAAGAAGAAAGTGCATTTAAGCGAAGTTAGACTGGATTTAAAAGAATTTGTGGTTGTAAAGAATAAGCAGGGTGTTTTAAATCTAGATTCTTTAACCGCAGTCCAAACAGCAAAAAAAACTGAGCCGGCAAAGAAAGATCAGCCAAAAGCAGTCACAGGAGAAAAGCTTCAGATTCAGATTGATTTGATGAAGTTAAAAATCGGCAAGGTAATATACAAGGATTATTCTAAGGGCGGTGAGCCGGTAATTAAGGAGTTTAAGATTAATGTTGATGAGCAGTATGAGAATATTACTGATCCAGAGGCTGTTGTCCGGATTATTGTGGTTAAGGCTTTGGCTAATACGACTCTTTCTAGCTTGACTAATTTTAAACTCGGTCCTTTAACGGATAGTCTGCAGGGATCGGTAAAAGACGCGGGCAAACTGGTGGGAAATATTGCCGGGGATGCTTTAGGTTTGGGTAAAAATGTTGGCGGGACAGCAACTGAAACAGTTAAAACGACAACAGAAAAATTAAAAAATTTATTACCATTTGGTAAATAACGAAGAGTTATTAAATATAGGAAAGGGAATTCAAGGATGAAAAAAATTATGGGTTTGTTGGTTTTGGGTTTTATTTTCGCGATTTTATCAACTGACGCATATGCTGAAGATATCTGGAAAAGAGAAGCATCTCTGGGATTTACAAAGGCAACAGGGAATACGCAGAGTTCACAATTAACCGGAGCAATCGAAGCCGATAAGAAGACAGAGTCAGATGAGGTTACTTTAAAAGCAAGTACCTTATATTCTTCTCAGAATAAAAAAATGGATGGGCAAAAGCATAGTGCTTCTTTACGTTATGCCTTAAGTTTTTTAGAGGACCAGTGGTATGCTTTTTACAAGTTTTCCGCAGAACATGATAAGTTTTCTAATATTGATTATAGAATACTGCCTGTTGTCGGTGCAGGATATTGGTTTTCCGATACAGAAGATTGGAAAGCAATGGCTGAAGTCGGGGTAGGTTTAGAACATGTTAATTATGTGGATGCCACAAAAGAAAGAACTGACGCTATCCTTGTGCCGCGGGTTTTTTGTGAAAAGCCGGTTTTTGAAAAAGCAAGGCTTTCTCAGGATATCGCAATGTATCAAAATCTGGAAGAAAGTGATGATTTCCGGGTTGTCGCTGAAACAAGATTTACCAATCCTTTGAGTGATACGATGTCATTAAGATTCAGCTTTATTGATGAGTTTAATGCTAATCCAACTGGTGAGGCGAAGAAAAATGACACGAGAACTGTTTTATCGTTAATCTATTCTTTTTAATAACTGTAAAGGCATAAAAGCAATATGATGCAGGAAAAACAAGAGTTTAAATATATTTATGGGCCAGTTAGTTCTTGGCGATTGGGCCGATCTCTCGGGATTGATCCGATTGCCCAGAAGCATAAGGTGTGTTGTTTTGACTGCGCATATTGTCAGGTAGGCAGGGAAAAACCGGTTATTGCTAAAAGACGGATTTTCATTGAAACTGAGAAGATAATTGCCGAAATAAAAGCGCTGCCTGAAGTAATAATTGATTGCATTACTTTATCCGGCACTGGAGAACCGACATTAGCGGCTAATCTCGGACGGCTTATCAGGGCGATTAAAAAGATCAGACCAGAACCCGTGGCGGTGATCACAAATTCAGTTCTTCTTGGACAAAAAGCAGTAAGAGATCAATTGCTGGAAGCTAATATCATCATGGCGAAGCTTGATGCCAGCACAAATGATGTTCTAGCAAGTGTGAATAATCCATACAAAAATGTTACAGCTTCGAAGATTATAACTGGTCTTAAAAAACTGCGTAAAGTATTTAAAGGAACCTTGGCTTTACAAATAATGTTTGTAAAAGAGAATCAGCATGTTGCCGAAGAAATAGCTTTATTAGCTAAAAAAATAAAAGCGGACAAAATATATATTAATACGCCTTTGCGGGCTTCGGAGTGTAAGCCTTTGTCCAGAGAGCAAATTTTAAAAATCAAAAAAGTTTTTCTTTTTCATGGATTACAAGTGCAATCTGTTTATGATGTGAAAAAGAAAAATGTGCTGGCGATTAATACTGCGCAAACTCGGCGAGTGAGAAGATTATATGCTTCTAAGAAAAAACACTTTTTAAAAAGGCGCTGAAAAAAGGATAATAGGTTATGCCGATATATGAATATGAATGCAGTGATTGTAATCAGATAAGTGAATTTCTGTTGGGAGTTTCTCAGGCTAAGGCTAAAATTAAATGCGTGCATTGCGGCAGTAAAAAACTTCAGAAAAAAATATCCAGTGGTTTTATTTCTACTGGTTCTAAAACCCAGCAGGATTTTTGCGCGCAAAAAGGGCCATGTCAGGCATCGCCTTCATGTATGTTTGGCAAAGGCTGTCATTCTTAATCGCGCTTAGTTGGTAACTCTAACGTTTTTGTGGTATACTTCTTTTATAAAGAACTTTAACTCTATAACGATAATAGCAAAACCGGTGAAAACCGGTGACGCAAAACTTGAGAGCCTAAAGCAGCTTTTGTTGCCATGGCAGTCAGCTTCCGAACCTAGGGTTTTTTCTATTTAATAGGGAAATTTTCCTATTGTTTTGGCCTCGAAGCTAACTGCTGCGGGGTTTTTGTTTTAACCCCTAATGGTCAGCTGCCAGGGTCGTCAGTTGCCGAACATGGGGTATTATTTATACCATTATTTTGGTGTATTTGATAGTTTGCGCCCATAGCAGCTGACTGTGCTATGGGTTTTAATTTTTGAAATAAATTTATATTTTTTAGTAATAATAATTTATCTTATGTTAAAATAACATAAGATGATTGATCCGCTTAATTAGAGGATAGGCCATGTTTAAAAAGAAAAAAATAAATCTAGATGCTAATGGTTTTACGCTGATTGAAATCATGATCAGCATTACTCTGTTAACAGTTGTTTTGTTAGGGCTGATCTCGGGGTATATGAATTGCTTGCGTTTAAATGAAATGTCGAAAAGCACTACTGTGGCCACTGAAGATGCGCGGCGCGTCCTGGAACAAATGCGCAGTGACGCGATAACAACTTTAAGTGATATTACTTCGGTTGATTGGACGGCATGGGCGGGAGCCAATGGTTTAAATTCTCTGGGTTCTGAGCAAATAGCAGTTGGCTATATTGATCGGGACGGAACGGGTGATGCTTTAGATGATGATCCGCTTGAGGTTGCCATAGTGGTGTCTTGGCAGGATGGAGAAAGGCTGCGTAACTTAATTTTATCAAGTCTTATAACAGTAAGGTAAGCCATGCAGATAGGAAATTTAAATCAGAAAAAATTCAGGAATAAAAATGGTTTTACTTTGGTCGAGCTAATGGTTGTAGCGGCGATTTTTACAGGGATTGTTTTAGCAATTTTTGGCATATTATCCAGCGGCAGACGCGCTTGGCTGACCAGTGAAGTACAAATAGATGTTCATTCCTTTACCCGTCAAATTATGAATATGATAACTACAGAATTGTCGGAATCTGCTCCGGGCAGGGTGACAATAATTAATTTTGCGCCTAATGAAGATCGGATTATCTTTCAAACCCCAGCATCATTTTCCGGAGGGGTAGTGACTTGGTCAGACCAGATCCAGTTTTCTTTGGGCGGGATAAACGGTCAGCAATTTGTGCGAACTAATTTAGCTACCGGGGATACAGTGATAAAAGGAGAGCATATCACTGATTTAAGGTTTAATCAGCCAAGTATTGATTTGATAGAAATAGCTTTAGTTTTAAGCACACAGTCGATTATCGGAGATACTGTGCAGATGCAGTTGGATTCTCAAGTAAGCTTACGCAATAGATGATAAAGGAGGCGCGCGATGAGAAAGCAACAGGGTTCAGCAATGTTGGTGTTTTTAGTGGTAATGGTGGTTTTAAGTGTTTTGTTTGTTGCGTTTATGTCGCGGAGTATTAGTAATAATCGGGCAACTATAAAAGAAAAAGAGGTTTTACAAGCATATGTTCTAGCGGAAACCGGCCTTGATCAAGTCAAGCGTGAGCTGTTTGAATTATTTGAAGCTTATTATATTACTCAGGGACAAGTGACAACTGCTTTTACCTGGTTTGATGATCTGGTAACTGATCCGACTAATAAGTATCCGGGTATTCCGCTTAATGCTACACTGGCTTCTGTGCCAGGAGGCTCGTATACCGTGAGTGTAACGGCTGTTGATATGGCCAGCACTGTTCCGAAAGACATTACTTTGCTCAGCACTGCCCAGGTTAATGGGACAACCAAAAGCATTACCGCGATTGTACGCTATTCGATGAGTCCTTCCAAGGTTTTTGATTTTTCTTACTTTGTGAATAATTATGGCTGGTTTTGGGGCAGCGGAATTACTAGTCAAGGCGATATTCGCAGTAATGGAAATTTCAGTTTTAATTTTAATCCAGCAGTAAATGGTGATATTTATGGTTCGATTAATCCTGAACTGGGAGCAGTCGGCAGTATTACCGGGACAAGCGCTCATAGTAATATCGCGACTTATCGCGCCAGCGTTGATCTAACGGCTAGGCCGACTAATCCCACGGCTGATCCTCAGGATATTGATGGTGACGGCATTGCTGAGGAATTTGAATATGAAAACGGCTATGATGGTTTAAGTGATCGTTTGCCTTCTCAACAGTTGTTGGACATGCCTTTTTTAGGTGATTTGCAATATTATAAAGATTTGGCAGTAACCCATAATGGAACAATTAAACAAGGCGGAGTAACGCTGGTAAACAATAATCATGCGGGGAATATTGTTTTAATAGGTACTGATGCTAATCCTATTGAGATAAGCGGTCCGGTAGTTGTTAGCGGCGATGTTTTGATAAAAGGCAAAATAAAAGGACAGGGCAGTATTTATTCCGGCCGGAATACCCATATTCTGGGAAATCTCGAATATGTAAATAAGCCTTCCTGGACTAAGCCAGACATTGATCCGGCGGCTACGGATAGTATAAACGCTACTAAAGATTTTATCGGTTTAGCGGCAAAGGGTAATGTTATCGTCGGGGATTATACGCTGGCTGATTGGAGAACAAATGTTGCCGGTTATTTAAAACCGCCGTTTACCAAAGCTTATGGAGTAGACTCTACGGATAGCGGGATTGGTTATGTTCAGTATTATTCTTCAGGGGACCCTTATTTTAACGGAGATTATACGGCTAATGATGGCGGGACAAAAATTGATGGTTCAAATCGAAAATTTTATGAATCATCTTATGATAATACTTATTTTACCAGTATTGCCGATGATCCGAATCAAATAAAAAATATAGATGCTGTGACGTATACAAATCATGCTTTTGCCGGAAAAGTCGGATCATTTACAATGAATGGTTCAATTGTTTCCCGGGATGAAGCAATTGTTTACAGCGGAGATATTACGATGAATTATGATAATCGAGCAAAATACAGGGGCTCTCAGGATTTCTTTTTGCCCAGAGCCTTGGCTTTGCCGCATGTTCAATATTTAAAAAAAAATTAATTAAAATGTAGAAGGAGTGAGCTGTGAAATTAAAAAGCATAGCGCTTATTTTGTTTGCGGTTTTATTTTTATCTAGTCCGGGTTATTGCCTTTTTTGCGATGATATTAGCCCTCAACAGGTGCAATCATCAATAAAAATGCAAAGGGTGAAAGATGAACAGCGTAAAACCCAAGCCGAACAAGTTGATTCTCAGACAGTTGACAACCTGAAAGCTGTTCAAAATCAGCCTATTAGCAGTTCTTTGTCCGATGATAAAACTGTTTCTAAGCAAGCGTTTATTGAATCAATTAAAGTTGAAGCTAATCAGCCAATGCCTCAGTTTAAGCGGATTACTCCGCAAGGAATGATTGTTGATACAGCCCAACCATTAGTAGCTTTGCCAATAACTATTGCTAAAAAAGAAGAGAAAAAGAGTTCTCACGGAGGTTTTATATTTTTACTTTTGGTTTTATGTATTGTGGGAGTGATGTCTTTTAAACAGCAAAAAAATAAGTAAAACAATGCTTGTATTGAGGGTATGTATAAATAGGGTTTTGTGATATAATAAGCTAAATAGATATAGGTATTTATTTAATATTTTACAGTAATTGGTGCTTATTATGCGGTCAAGATTTTTTAATGGTTTTCTGGTTTTCATATCGCCGGATTCAGTATTTAAAAACACAATAAAAGCAGAATCCGCTTTTGAGCCGATTATTTCTCTTTTGCTTTTTGCGGGTATTTTTACTGCTTTTGGTCTACAGTTAATCGAACAATTTGCATCCTACAAGCTTAATCCGCAATTCCCCGTAGCTTTATTAGTGGTTTTTTTTGTTTTTTTTATCTTTATATTGCTAAATGCTGGAATTAGTATATTTTTAGACTGGGTTTATACTGTTTGTATTAAAATAAGGAAAGAGAAGCTACAGTCTGATTTTTTAAGCAGTTTTTGTTGTCATGCTTATATTATGCCAATCTGGATTTTTTTAATTTCAATTTATTTATTTTTGCCAAACTTGGAAAAAACAACAATATTTGTCATAATCGCAGTATTGCTAATGATCAGATTATTAGATATTGAAGCAAGGATGATAAAAGCTATTTATGGTGTTCGGCTTATTCAAAGTTATTTACTTGTTTTTGTTCAGCTGATTTTAGTTGTTTTTGGGGCGAGCCTGGCTTATTTTAGCAAATATATTATAAAATATATAAATAATGTTTGAATAGTTTTTTAATTGCTTGTATTGGAAAAAGCCTGTTTAATTTTAATCATTTAGCAATCTTCTTCGAGGAAAAAGCTTGCTATTTAAATGCGGTTTTGCTAAAATTTATACTTGTTCACGCCCTGTTTTTAAAATATGTACTTATCCCAATAAAAACCCAAGAGGATGATATGAATAATAATATATTACCGGATAAAAAAGAGGAAAAAAACCTGAATCAAAAGAAGAAAACTCCTAAAAATAAGCAAACGCGCTTGTTTACGCCTTTATTTGTTTTGCTGATTGTTTTGTTTTTTATGGGGCTAATATCTGAACAGTTTGAAAAGACATTGCAAAAGAAAGTGTCTTATTCAGAATTTTTTAATATGGTTACTCATAATAAGGATAATAAGGAAAATTCCCAAATCACTAAGGTTGAACTAGGAGAGGGGTTAGCTGCTATAGAAATGCAAGACGGGAGTAAGTTTACGGTTTCTGTGCCGCTTAATGACGCAGATTTAATCAAGGAATTACGTTTGAATGTTGATGGATTTACGATTAAAGAGTCTAATCTGTTTTGGTTAAACGTGATAAGTCTAATGTGGCCGCTGTTTATTCTAGGGATGATTATTTGGTTTGCTTATCGCGGTTCTCAAGGTGGAGGCAATAAATTGTTTTCCTTTGGGAAAAGCCGGGTGCAGCATATCGGAGAGGATCATGTTAAAACCACGTTTAATGACGTTGCCGGGGTTGATGAAGCCAAAGAAGAATTGCAAGAGATTATTGAATTTTTAAAAGATCCGAAGAAATTTCAGCGTTTAGGTGGTAAAATTCCCAAAGGTGTTTTATTAATGGGTCCTCCGGGGACGGGAAAGACTCTTTTAGCCAAAGCTGTTGCCGGTGAGGCGGGGGTACCCTTTTTAAGTATCAGCGGTTCTGATTTTGTGGAAATGTTTGTCGGCGTGGGAGCAAGCCGAGTTCGCGATCTTTTTGAACAAGCGAAAAAAGCTTCTAAAGTTTTGGGGCGTGGTAGCATAATATTTATTGATGAAATCGATGCTGTGGGCAGACAACGCTTCGCGGGTGTTGGTGGTGGTCATGATGAGAGGGAGCAGACTTTAAATGCCTTGCTGGTTGAAATGGATGGATTTAATACTCAAGCCGGGATTATTCTTATGGCAGCAACTAATCGTCCTGATGTTCTGGATCCTGCGCTGCTTAGACCGGGGAGATTTGATCGCCAGGTTGTTATTGATCGGCCGGATTTAATTGGCAGAGAGGCCATATTAAAGGTACATGCCCGCAATATAAAACTTCATCCATCTGTAAGTTTGAATTCATTAGCGCGGCAAACTCCTGGTTTTACGGGTGCAGATCTTGCTAATTTAGTTAATGAAGCTGCGTTACTTGCAGCTAGGCGAGATAAAGAATATGTTAATATGGAAGAATTGCAGGAGTCAATAGAAAGAGTTATGGCAGGGCCTGAACGCAAATCGCGGATAATGAATAAAAATGAAAAAGAGATAGTGGCATATCATGAGTCGGGACATGCTCTTTTATCCATGCTTGTTCCTAAGGTGGATCCTTTGCATAAAGTGTCAATTATTCCCAGAGGGACAACTGCTTTGGGTTATACTATGAATTTTCCCACAGAAGATAAGTATCTTGTTTCAAAAAGCGAATTGCTGGGAGAGTTAGTTGTTTTCTTGGGGGGGCGAGTTAGTGAAGAGTTAATTTTTGGAGAAATAACTACTGGGGCACATAATGATCTTTCTCGAGCCACGGCAATTGCTCGAAGGATGGTCTGTGAATATGGGATGAGCAAGGTTTTAGGTCATCTTACTTTTGGGCATAGACAGCAGCAGATATTTTTAGGTCGCGACATGCTTGATGAAAAGAATTACAGTGAACAAACAGCAGTAATAATTGATCAAGAAGTTCGCAAAATAATAGATGAGTGTTATGAGCAGGCAAAGAAGCTGCTTACTGATAACTTTGATAAACTTAAGAAATTAGCGGAAACACTTTTAGAAAAAGAAGTTATGGATTCTAAGGAAGTTCGTAAACTGCTTGATTTGCCAGCAGAAAAAGAAGCACATCTTATTGATTTGGCAACAGAGCAATTAAAACCGCAAAAAAAAGACACTGCTAAATTGGAAAAAAGAAAAGAAGAAAATGATGCTGATCTAGAAACAAATAATATAGATGCAGAAAAAGATGCATAGTTCTAAAATGAAAAAAACCAGTAATATCGGTAAATTTCAATGTGGTAAGTATAAGCTTGATCTTTCTAAACGTACATATATTATGGGAGTGTTGAATGTTACTCCTGATTCTTTTAGCGATGGTGGTAATTATTTTGACCAAGACAAAGCAATTGAATATGCTTTAGAAATGGTCAAACAAGGCGCGGATATTATTGATATTGGGGCGGAGTCTACGCGCCCTGGGTCAAAGCAAGTGGCAGATGATGAACAGATTTTACGTATCGGACATGTAGTTAAAATCCTTGCAAAAAAACTTAAGGTGCCGATTTCCATAGATACTTCCAGTTCTATTGTTGCAAAATATTGTTTAGAGCTTGGTGCGAGTATTATAAATGATGTTTTTGCTTTGCGGAAAGATGAAAAATTAGCACAGGTTATTGCAGGGCATAAGGCAGGTGTTATTTTAATGCATATGGATAAAACGCCTTTAGATATGCAGATCAACCCAAAGTATAAAGATATTGTAGGAGAAATAAAAACTTTTTTTAAACAAGCTAAACAAAGAGCAATTAAAAGCGGGATTAAACAACAAAGCATTATGTTGGATCCGGGAATTGGTTTTGGCAAGACAACGGAACATAATTTAAAAATTATTAATAAGTTGGCATGTTTTAAAAAATTGGGGTGTGGGGTTTTGATCGGGACATCGAGAAAATCCTTTATCGGGAATGTGTTAAATTTGTCTATTCCGGAAAGAGATTTTGGCACTGCGGCAAGTATAGCAGTATCAATTGTGAATGGGGCAAATATAGTAAGAGTGCATAATGTGCGGCAAATGAAACAGGTATCAGTTTTGACTGATGCGATAATCAAGCAGGGGCTTTAAATATGGTTATAGATTGGAATTTTTTTGAACTATTAAAAATGGTGCTTGAGATTTCTATAATTTGGTTTTTGATTTATAGATTTATGTTGTTTATTCAAGGAACAAGAGTTGTCCCTTTGGTTCGCGGGGTTATTGTTTTAATCGTATTGTTTTCGCTTACAAATATTTTAAATCTTGCGGTTATCAATTGGATCCTTACTAAATTATTTGCCATATCTGTTATTGGTTTTTTAATAATATTTCAGCCTGAAATCCGCAGAGGATTAAGTAAGATTGGACAAACATATTTTGATTTATTTTTCCCATTACCAGAAGAGGGGGTTATAAGTAAAATCAGCCAATCTTTAACTAGCCTGGGGCAGAAGCGGATAGGTGCTTTGGTGGCATTTGAGCGCGGGGTGGGGTTAAAAACATATGCAGAAACAGGGGTAAGAATAGATTCAGGGATAAGCGCTGAATTGCTAAATACAATATTTTCTCCTTTGGGACCATTGCATGATGGAGGAGTCATAATTAGTGAGGGGCGCTTGGTTGCTGCTGGTTGTATTTTTCCTCTTTCTCAAAATCAAGAACTTGATCGATCTATTGGTACCCGGCATCGCGCAGCGATCGGTTTAAGCGAGGAGACAGACGCGCTTGTTGTTATGGTATCAGAAGAGACAGGGAGAATATCGATAGCTAATCAGGGAGAATTAATAACTGATTTTCAGGGAAAAGATTTTAGTTTTGCACTTAAAAATATTATGCAGCAAAAAGAAGAAAAAAAAGTAATGTTTTACAATTGGAGACACAAGCGCAATGAAGTTAAGTAAGGGTAATAAGAAAAATTTAGGCATGATAATTTTTAGCTTATTTTTAGCTATAGCCGTTTGGTTTTATATTCATGCCATATTAAGCGGAGGACCTCAAGCTTATAAAGACTTAAAAGGCGTTGAAGTTAATCTTATGGGCGAGCATTTATTTTTAGGGAGAAATGTGTTTACCGTAGAAGTTGATCGCAGTACGGTTGATATAAGGGTCAGAGGCCCGGAGCAGGAAATAGAAAAATTAACCCGTATGGATATTACGGCATATGTAAATATTAGCGGATTGCGTTCGGGCCGGGAATATTCTCCTGTGGTAAATTTTATTTTACCGCAAAATATCGAAGTTATAGGCACTCCACCTTTGCTTAGGGTAGAGATAAAGGATAAAAACATATGATGGAAAAAGAGCATTTATTTGGCACTGATGGGATTCGGGGACAGTTTGGTGAGTTTCCTTTAACTGAAAATATTATTTTTGCTGTTAGTATTGCTTTGGGTAAATGGCTGCAGAAATCGCATAAGGGAGTAAGCAAAATAAAGATTGTTATCGGTAAGGATACGCGTAGTTCTTGCGATCAAATAGAACAATATTTAGCTCAGGGGTTTAGTTCTTGTGGAATTGGGGTATGTTCTGCTGGGGTAATTCCTACTCCGGGGCTTGCTTATTTGACTAATGCGATGGATGTCCAAATGGGGGTTATGATTTCTGCTTCGCACAATCCCTGGACAGATAATGGAATAAAATTTTTTAAGCATAATGGATATAAGCTTTCAGAAAAACAGGAGCGAGCTATAGAGAAAATAGCGCATCCGATTATTCAGGAGCTAAATAGTAAACAAAAAATAAAACATAAGAAAGTTGTTATAAAAAAAGTTGCAGGCAGTTCATATGTAGAGCATTTGAAGAAATGTTGTCCAGGGTTAGATCTTAAAGGTAAAAAGATTGTTGTTGATTGCGCTAACGGCGCGGTGTCTGGTTACGCGGGAAAGCTATTTTCTGATTTAGGAGCAAAGGTTTTTGTTTTAAACGATGAGCCTGACGGTGAAAATATTAACCTACATTGCGGATCAATGCATCCTGAAATTGCTGCACAGCATTTAAAAAAGAAAAAAGCGGACATTGCTTTTTCTTTTGACGGAGATGCCGATAGGGTTATATTTAGTGATGAAAATGCCAGAGTGTTAGACGGTGATTATATTATGACGATGGTTGTGCGCTATTTTCTAGCGGAAAACAAATTGTCAAACAATGCTGTTGTCGGCACATCTATGAGCAATTTTGGATTAGAAAAACTTTTAGAAAAATTGCAGGTAAGGTTGATCCGTGCTGATGTAGGGGATAAATATGTTTTAGAAGAGATGATTAAAAACAAGTTAATTTTTGGCGGAGAGCAGTCAGGGCATATGATTTTTCTTGATCATGCTACTACTGGCGATGGGATGCTTACAGCGCTACAGATTTTAATGGCTTTGCAGAAAACAAAAAAAACTATTAAAATGCTTTGTCATGGACTTAAAAAATATCCACAATTAATTCATAATATAAAGGTTAAAGAAAGAAAGCCGTTTAAGAAGATGCCGGTAGTTCAGCAGAAAATAGATCAAGCGCAAAAGCAGTTGAATGGGAGGGGCAGACTGGTTATGCGTTATTCCGGAACGGAATTACTTGCCAGGATAATGGTTGAAGCCGAAAATAAAAATGAAATAAAAAAAATTGCTAATGATATAGGCCGGGCAATTGTCAATGAAGTAGGAATTTAATCATGGTAAGACTGGGAGTTAATATAGATCATGTTGCGACAATCCGCCAAGCAAGAAAAACAATAGAACCCGATCCGGTTGATGCCGCTTTGATTGCTGAAATTGCCGGCGCAGATGGGATAACTGTTCATTTACGCGAGGATAGACGGCATATAAATGACAGAGATGTTAAGATTCTTAAAAAAACAGTTAAAACCCGCTTAAATCTGGAAATGTCGATAAACCTTTTGATTGTAAAAATCGCCTGTCAAATTAAGCCGGATCAAGCAACGCTTGTTCCGGAAAAAAGACAGGAAATTACAACAGAAGGCGGTTTAGATATAATCGCTAAAGAAAAAAAAATCAAAAATGTTATAATCAAGTTAAAATCAAAAGGGATTTGGGTAAGCTTATTTGTTGAGGCTGATCTCGAGCAGATAAAAGCAGCGAAAAGAGTAAATGCTGATGCTGTAGAATTGCATACCGGTACTTATGCAAATGCAAAAACAGAAATTAGTGTTAAGAGACAGCTGGATAGATTGCTCAAAGCAGCAAAATTTGCTAAGTCAATAGAATTACATGTCTATGCTGGTCATGGATTAACGTATCAAAATACTGCTAAATTATTAAAAAAGATACCGGAAATTGAAGAGCTTAATATTGGTCATTCTATTGTTTCCCGAGCAATTCTTAAAGGCATGGATGAGGCGGTTAGAACAATGAAAATGCTTATCCAGTCAATATAATTTAACCCCAAAGGACAAAGATGCAGATTAGTTGCGGAACAGATATCATTGAAACAAAACGAATAAAGGATGCAGTAGCTCGCTGGAAAGAGCCTTTTCTTAGGCGTATTTTTACTCCTAGAGAAATAGAGTATTCGATGAAGCGAAAATTTTATTTTGAACATCTTGCTGCGCGTTTTGCGGCAAAAGAAGCAGTGCTTAAGGGTTTTGGTAATGGGTTTACAAGTGCTAATTTGAGGGATGTTGAAATTATAAATGATGTACATGGCCGGCCAAATGTAGTTTTAAAAGGACAAATGGAAAAATTACGTAAGAAAAAAAATATTAATACGATTACTATAAGCATGTCTCATACTCGTGATTATGCGCAAGCAATGGCAATTCTCATAGGTTAATAATGCAGCGAATAAATTCTATTTTTTTGAATAGGAAAAAACAGGTTCATAAAGGGAATTGCGGGCATGTTTTTGTTTTAGCTGGTTCTCGCGGATTAACTGGTGCGGCATGTTTATCTGCTCAAGCTGCTTTATTGTCTGGAGCCGGGCTCGTGACAGTGGGCATTGCGTCCAGTCTTAATAATATTATTGAGTGCAAGCTTACTGAAGTAATGAGTCTCAGCCTTCCGGAAACATCACAGGCTAGTCTAAGTTTTAAATCATTTGATATGATAAAGCATTTTTCGAATAATGTTGATGTGATTATTATTGGTCCCGGATTATCTCAAAATAGCCAAACCCAGAAATTAATCAGAAAATTAATCGAGTTTATTGATAAGCCAATGGTTATTGATGCTGATGCGATTAATGCTTTAGTCGGGTATTTGGATATTTTGAATAATAGAACTTCTCTATCAGTAATAACGCCTCACCCAGGAGAAATGGGAAGGGTTTTAGGCTTGGATATAGAGAAAATACAAAAAAATAGAAGAAAGCTTGCAAAAGAGTTTTCTTCTATGTATAATATTGTAACTGTATTAAAAGGCTATCAGACTGTAGTGGCAGATAAGGATGGAAAAGTTTTCATTAATAAAACTGGAAATCCTGGATTAGCTAAGGCTGGTAGCGGAGATGTCCTCACCGGGATTATTGGTGGTTTTATGGCGCAAGGTGCCAGTGCTTATAATGCAGCTGAATTAGCAGTCAATGTTCATGGTTTAGCAGCTGATCAAGCAGTGCAAAAAAAAGCAGTAGTTAGTTTATTGGCAAGTGATCTTTTAGAAAATTTGCCATTTGTTTTTAAAAAAATTTAGCATAACAATTTGTTTAATAAATAGGCTGGCGTGGCTCAACGGTAGAGCAGGTGATTTGTAATCACCTGGTTGGGGGTTCGATTCCTCTCGCCAGCTCCATTTTTAAATTACAAATATTTAAGCTGAAAGCTAATATTTGTAATTTGTTTTTTGGGCAGGTGGCCGAGTGGAAATGGCAGCAGACTGTAAATCTGCCGGCGACGCCTACATAGGTTCAAATCCTATCCTGCCCACCATAAACCATTCGCCTAAACAAATTGTTTAGGCTTCAGGCTTCGCTGAGTACCGCTTTGCGGTACTCGGTTCATGGCGTAACCATAAAATGGTTTATGTCCTGTACCTGAGCATAGCGAATGGTATAGGGCTGTATTAGAAAAAATATTGCGGGAGTAGTTCAATGGTAGAACGATAGCCTTCCAAGCTATACACGAGGGTTCGATTCCCTTCTCCCGCTCCAAATTGAAACTCCACAACATTAATTGTGGAGTTTTTTTATTACAAGGCGTATATTCAAATAATAGAATATTTTTATTTATAATCTATAGTATAAGAAATTCTTGTTTTTGTTTGTGTTATATATATATAATAATAATAATAATATTATTATTATTATGGGTATAATAAGGAGCCCGATACAAACGCTTTAATTATTTAAAGGAGTTTCCCGATGTCAAAAAGCATGGTTTTTTTTCAGGCAGTGCAAAATTCGCAGGATAAAGTGCTAACTGCTGATAAATTCAAGAATTTAATAAAACAAAGTAAGTTATTTGAGGATATTAAAAAAGGGGAAATGATTCCGATAAAAACTCATCTGGGCGAACAAGGCAATACTGGGCATGTTGATGCTGTAATTGTTAAGCAATTGATAAATCAATTAAAGTCAAAGGCGGCTAAACCTTTTATAGTTGAAACAAATGTACTCTATCAAGGTAAAAGAGTTAATGCTGTTGACCATCTTATGTTAGGAGCAGAGCATGGTTTTGACCCGGTTTCTTTAGGAGCGCCGGTATTCATTGCGGACGGGCTTTGGGGTGAAAACAGTATGGATATAGAGATAAATAAAAAACATTTTAAAAATGTGAATATCGCTAAGCCAGTCATGTATTTTGATTCGCTTGTAAGCATTGCTCATGTTACAGGCCATTTGCTTACAGGATTTGCGGCTTCGATTAAGAATATTGGGATGGGGCTTGCATCGCGTTCAGGAAAATTGAGACAGCATTCCAATATTAAACCAAAAATAATAACGAATAAATGTACTTTTTGCCAGCGCTGTATGAGTCAGTGCCAAGTTAAAGCTATTGTTGAAAATCAGAAAAAGGCTTTTATTAAGCCAGAGATTTGCATTGGTTGCGGAAAGTGTATCGCTGCTTGCAAATTTGCCGCTATTGCCGAGAGTTATGGCGAAGACGCTAAAATATTGAGCGAAAAAATGGTTGAGTACGCATATGGCGTATTGCTTAATGTCAAACAAAAGGTATTTTTCAATTTTGCGATACATATAACTAAAAATTGTGATTGTATGGCAAAAGATGAGCCTGCAATAGTAAATGATATTGGCATATTTGCCTCAACAGATCCTGTTGCTTGCGATAAGGCAGCTGCAGACATGATAATCGAAAGTGCTCAAGGAGATATTTTCAACCGAGTATTTCCGGGTGCTGATTATTACATGAATCAGCTAATATATGCGCAGGAAATAGGTCTTGGTAATATTGATTATGATTTGGTTGAGATAAAATGAATAAAATCGAAGAAAAAAAATTCATTAAACTTTTTGGAATAAGTTATGATGAAATAGGCGAATTTTTGGTAATCAGCCCATTTTTCAATCCTAAATTATTCGCTTCTTTTCTTAAAAATTCGCAATATTTTAGAGGGATGTTGTTTCATGGGTTAACCGGGGTATTTAAAGATCAAAAAGTAACTTTTATTTACACAGGCATGGGGCAATCATTAGTTGCTGATTGTATTTTGGCGCAAGACCAAAAAAGAGTAAAAGCAATAATTTTCCTGGGAGCGATCGGAGCGGTAAGAGATTTAAAAATAGCGGACAATGTAATTATTGAAAAGGCTTTTTTTGATACAACATACTATAATAAACTGGGAATTGCTTTTGGAGAAGGTTTGAAGAAAGAATTTTTTCCGGCAAAGAAGTTGGTGGACAGTAGCCTAATGCTGGCTAAAGAAAAAAACATTTTTTTAAAAAAAGCTAGTACCCTAAGCATCCATACTTTCATTGATCAAGGGGCTGAAGTTGCTGATGAGCTTTACCGGGCAGGGGTTCAGTCGGTTGATTTAGAGTGTGCATTATTTTATGCTGCAGCAAACCTTAAAAAGATTAATGCAATTGCCCTTTGCTTTGTCAGTGATAATCTTTTAACAAGGCCTTTTTGGGGTGAGTTTTCTTTGTCTGAAAAATTAAAAATAAAAAATCAAATGGCGGAATTGGTGAAATTTTCTCTCGAATTATGCCCAAAACTTTCTTTTAAATAAATTTTAAGTGCTAATCTATACAACATATTGTGTTTTTAAAAAATCATTAGCACAACAATTTTAAGCATATAATTTTGTCTAAAATTTGCCAAACCTCAACATATTGTAGTCCTATCTGAATAAATAATCTAAATGTAGTATGAAATGCTTTAAAAAAGTCAATTTTTGCTTGACTTTTAGCGCAATAAACTAGATAATTGTAATGTGAGATGAAACTCAAGCTAAATAATGGTAATTAATGTAGTTGAATATTAGAAATTACCTAGGGCTGGGGGGAGTAGGGGCGATGAAAAAAATCCGAGTTTTAAGATAAATTTAATCGAGTGGATTGTTTTAATTTATGATTTTAGTAGATTATATTTTAAAATCAAAAATAGATTGTTAGGTTTAATGCAAAAGCAATTAAAAGATCAAAATGTTGTGGTAAAACCGAGCAGGTTTCTTTATGGGAAACCGAGTTCGGTTTTTTTTGTTAAAACTTAATTTAAATCGAAAGATAAATATGTTGAGCTGTATGGCTAAAGGGTTAAAATGCGTAAATAAAAAACATAAATATTTATTTTTGTTTGTAATTATTTTTGGAGTTATTTTGTGTTCATATGGGTATTCTCAAACCCTCGAAAGTTCAGGAGCACAAAAAAAGCAGGATTCTTATTATTTTAAGAAAATTCTTGATACTGAAATAGCTTTTCTTAAAAAGAAAATAAAACAGCAAGAAGTAGAACATGCGCTTGCTTTACAGAATCAAAGAGATCTTTATGACAGGCTTTTAAAACAGCAGGAAGTAAAAGCGGAAGTTCCTGTAGCTGATAATCAACAACAAATAGCACAACTCCAAGAACAGTTGAGTGCTGCTCAAAATAAAATAAAGAATCTGCAGCAACAGTCTGATGAGCGTTTAGATAGTCAAGAATCTTTAGAACAGGAAAAAAGAAATAGCGACGAAACGCAGCGCAAAGAAATTGCCCAGTTAAAGGAAGCGGTAGCGCAGCTCGGGCAGAAAAATGAACAGTCTCTTAATGAAATCACTGATCTCAAAAAAAAGAACTTGGGATTAGAAAACATGCAGAAAGAATTAAAGCAAGAAAAAACAAAAACTCTTGAAGAATGCAAAATTTCAATTGAAGAACTGAACAAACAACTTGAAATTTCCAAACAACAGCGTGTAGCGGAAAACAAAGACTATGAGCAGACCTTAATCCAAAAAGAACTTGATCATGAAATTAAGCTTAAAACCCTTTCTGATCAGTTTGGAAAAGCAGCAGATAATTCCAGCAGAGAAGCGCAGCTGAAATTGCTGAGGAATGAAGTTCAGCTGCTTAATGAGAAACTTAAGGCGCAAGCAGATATTTTAGCATCAAAAGAAAAACAATATAATGAGCAAATTCAAAAAATAGTAGAAGGTAATCAAAAAGACACTTTTAATCGCGAACAGGAAATTGGAAATATTAGAGAAGATGTTTCTCTGCGAGATAGTCAGATGCTTGCACTTAAACAGCAGGTAAAAGATTTAACTCTGAAACATGAAAATCAGCAAGCTGTTTTTAACCAGATTATTGCACGTAAAGACCTGGACATTAAAGAGCAGTTAGAAAAAAAAGAAGAACAGAATAAAGCGGTCGCATTGAGCGTCGCGGGAGATTTCGAAGAAAAGATCAAAGAGAAGTATAAGCAGCTTGATATGGTTATGCGTGAAAAAGAACAAATGCAAATCAAAATAATCTCAGATAAAGATGAGGAAATTAAAGCAGTAAAAGCTCAAGCTCTAGATAGAGAAAAAACTTTACGGCAATTTGCGGCAAATAAAGAATTGGAATTTAGCAAAGAAATAGAAAAACAAAAAAATGAATTGCAGCAGCAGATAGATACATTAAAAAAATCTTCAGAGCAATTGAAAATATATCAAATTAAACTGAAAGAAGAATTTAAAACTCAGGAAATAATTATCCAGGAAAAAGATAATCGGATTGCTAATTTAAATAAAAAATTGTCGCTTTATTCCGGGGAGGAAATAGCGAGTCAACAAAAAATCACCAAAGTTCTAAACGAGGATTTAAATAATACTCAATTGGAAAATCAGCGTTTAATTAAAGAGCTGGAGTCAATAAGACAAGAATCTGAAAAACAAAAAAAATTGTTTGAGCAGGGAGTAGCGCTTAAATACGAAGATTTATTGTTAAAAGAAAAGAAGCAATTAGAAGAAGTGAATAAAAAGCTAGTGAATCAAAAATCTATATTTGAAAGTCGTCTGGCAAAGCAGAAAAAAAACATGGTAGCGCTAGAGAGTGTATGTGATGATAAATTGATGAAAAACGCTCAAGAGTGGGAAAAGAAAAATAAATTACTTGAATCCAAGTATCTCGCAGCTCTTCACGAAGCTGAAAATAGCAAACTAAATGCGGAAAAAGAATATAAAAACCGCTTGGAAGAAGTGACTGTTAAGCTTAAGAATAAAGTGATGGAAGAAGGTGATCTTAAAATAAAAATGGATGGCTTTCGCGAGAATCAAGTAGAATTGCTTGAAGGAATGCTTACGAGTAAGGCTACAATGATGCAGAACCTGACATTAGATTTTAAGGGCTTAGAGAAAGAGCGTGCCCAGATTTATTTTCAAAGGGGAATGAGTGCTATTCTAAATAAAAATTATGCTCGAGCAAAATATGAATTAGAGCAAGTATTGATAATTGAACCAGAAGATCAGATAACAATTGATATTTTAGGAAGTCTAGAATTTTTGCTTGAAAGAGCGCAATAGACACGCATTTTAATGCGTTGTTAGAAGGGGGGATTACTTTTATATGAAAACTTCAGTAGTTCAAGAGGAAAGTGCTTTAAAGGTTAAGTCAACATCTATGTTTTTTCCTGAAGGGATAATTGGTTTTAGCGAGCATAAGGAGTTTGAAATTATTCATGATAGGTCAAAAGAACCATTTGTTTGGTTGGAATCAGTTCAAGATAATAACTTAGCATTTATAATAATTGACCCAAATGAATTTCAGAAAGAGTACAATCCTGTTTTAAGCGCAGCCGACAAAATGGCTTTACAAATTACTGATTTATCCGAATGTAGTATTTATGCTTTAGTTTGTGTGCCGAAAGATTCTGATGAAATAAGTGCAAATTTACTGGCTCCGATTATTTTAAATAAGAATAATAAAATTGGAAGACAGGTAATTTTGCATGAACAAGATTATTCAGTGCAACATTTAATTTTAGAAGACATGCTAAGAAAGATAGAGGATACGGATGTTAGTTCTTTCGCGCAAACCAAATGAAAGCATAATTATTGGTGATAATATTGAAATTAAGGTTGTTGAAGTTCGGGGAGAGCAGGTTAAATTAGGAATAACCGCGCCAAGAGAAGTCCCTGTTCATAGAAAAGAAATATATAATTCTATACACGACCAAAACATTAATTCATCTAATAATAAACACGCAAACCTGGATAAACTTTCGCAATTATTTAAGAAGAAAAAAGGAACAACATCAGAATAGATGTTGGTTCTGTAGCAAAGAAATATTTTCCCCTCTTTTATTCTTTTTGCCAGTAGCTTTTTGATATGAGATTGTAAATATCTAAAGGGATTGTCGCAATAATAATTTTTAAAATACGGATTGTATGCAGAGTAAAATTGCCTAAAACTAAAAGTTTTAATTTAAATTTATTCGAGCAATTTTTGTTTTTATGATTTTTTTTTGTAAGTTATTAAATAAAAAAGAAGCGCGTTTTATATCAGAATCACTCGCATTGGCAGCTAATGAATTCTCAAAGATAACTATTTTTAAGGCGTGGTTAGGACTTTTTTTAGCAGTTTTCTTTTTGTGATTAGAGTGGAACTTATTATTAGGCATCCGGTGATTTACCTCCCTGTAAATGTAAGATGACTCCATTCAATGCTTTAAGATTAACACACATGCCTTTTTTTGTCAAGCCTTCCCTTTGCCGGGAAGTGAATTTACTTAAATATTTCTTTATCATAAATTTTGTATACAGTTTATCTGCCCCGGATAATATGTTAAAGGCTAAAGTAATAAAAATGGGATAATTATAGGAGAAGCATAAACAAATGTTTAATAAACAATCCAGCAAATATGTTATTTTAAAAAGAATGATGATTAGTTTTTTAACAGTTATTTTCGTGCGATTGATTTATTTTATCCCTGTTCCTGGTGTAAGAATGGTAGCATTAAGTGATTTTTATCATAAGCATATTCTTGCCCAGGGGGGCAGTTTCTTTGATTTAATGGGATTACTCCATTTTGGTAAGTTAAGAAATCTTTCAATATTCTCTTTGGGGATAATGCCATTCATTCACGCATGCTTACTTGTCCAAGTAATTGGGTTTTTAGTGCCTGGCGGAAATAGAAAGTTTTTTTCAGTTAAGGGGACTTCGCATATGATGGCGATTTTTACTTTAATCGCGGCTATATTGATAAGCGCGTTTCATGCGTATTTTATAGCGCTTGATATTGAATTATTAAACAGTTTTCCCAGCTTTAATATAATTAGTTTTGAAGGATTTATATTTCATTTAACTACAATTTTAGCTGTTATTGGGGGCAGTATAATCCTTATAATAGCCTCAGAGTTTATAAATAGATTTGGTCTGGGCAATGGAGTTGCTGTGATTTTTGCTTCAGAGATATTGCTCAGATTTGTTTTTGCCTTAGACCAGGTTTCAGTCTTTTATGGAAGGAATCTTATCGACTTAACCCAACTTTTGCTATTTAGTTTTGTTTGTTTGATTTTTGTATATTTGACGAGATATGTTACTTTGTTTAATCGTAAGATTGAGTTTTGCTCAGCGGATGAGGAAAAGTTTTTTATCAGAATTAGGCCATTGTGGATCGGAGTGTGGCCGCTGATTATTACAGAGTACATACTGTCTTTTTTTGAGATTTCTTTAAATATTTTTTCGTTTCTCACTGTTTTATTAACATGCGCTGCGATTAGTTTATTGTACGCGAAAATTATTTATCAGCCTAGACATTTTTATGAAGTTCTTTTGGCCAGAAAATGTAAAGCCCATAAGAACCAGAAAAAAATAATAGAAGACAATTTAAATCAAGCGATGCTTCACTGCATTTTTTTGAGTATGATCTTATTTATGGTTATGTATTATCTTCCGATAATTCTACCTTCTAGCCTTAAAATTTCTTTTTTAAGTTCAGGGATGTTTGGCGCGTTTGGGCTGATTGTTTTAGTAGGATTGTATTATGATATGAATGATCAAATAAAGTTTTTTAGAAAAATTCATAAATTTCCTGATATAAACTGGCAATTTTTAAGTATCGCTCAGGACGAGGTTCATGCAGATGTAGAAAAAGCGTGTTTACGCAGTCATGGGATTATGGCAGAAGTCAATCCATCGCATTTTAATTGGGGCGTGCCGATCAGAACAATTGCTTCGGGATATTCTATTTATGTTTCAGAAAAAGACAAATCAAGGGCATTATCTATTATAAACAGAATGAAATCTGAATGGAATGAAAGATCTATTTAAAAGTTTGTCTTTGATTTAAGAATTTCTATTACTCTTTGTAGATCTTCTTCTGTGTCTACCCCTACAGAGTTATGTTTTGTTTCAATAACCTTGATTGGATATCCATGCTCTAAGGCTCGTAATTGTTCGAGTGATTCAGCCTCTTCAAGTTTAGATATTTTTAAGCCCTTAAACGTTAGGAGAAAATCTTTAGTGTAGGCATAGATGCCCAAGTGTTTATATAGATAATTAGGGATGGCGCTATTTTTACGCAAAATATTTGGGATTGGGGAACGGGAAAAATAAAGAGCGAAATTATCTTTGTTTGTGACCACCTTAACAATATTAGGATTCATGTAATCTTCTTGATTTGTTATAGGGTGTTTAAGCGTGGACATTACTAGATTTTCATTTTCAAGTAAAGCATAAGCAACATCATTAATCATCGAAGGTTCGATTAGAGGTTCATCTCCTTGGATATTGACAACTATTTTGACATCAAGATCAAAGACTACTTCGGTTAAACGTTCTGTTCCGGAAGAATGTTCTTTGGAGGTTAAGACAACCTTGCCGCTAAATTTTTCTACAGCAGCCTTAATTCTCGTATCATCTGTAGCGACAATAACATCATCCAAGATGGAAGCTTGTTTGGCTCGCTCATAGATATGCTGGATCATTGGTTTACCTAAAATATCAGCTAATGCTTTAGCCGGGAGACGGGTTGACCCATATCTTGCTGGTATTATGCCTATAACATCCATAATTTTTCCTTAAATCAGTTAAAGTTTGAACAATTTTAAAACTTTAATAATAGCTAAATATTGAAATCTTCAATTGTAAATATAGATTCTAATTTGCATCCCATTTTACCAATGTTTTCTTTTGCCCCTTCACATCTGTCGACAATAGCAATAACTCTGACTATTTTGCACCCTATTTTTTTAACAGATTCAATTGCTTGAATTGTCGAAGAACCGGTAGTGACTACATCATCAATTATCAGTACTTTGCTTGATTTCTTTAGTTCAGGTCCTTCAATGATTTTTTGCATTCCGTGTTTTTTTTCGTTTTTGCGCACAATGAAACCATTGAGCGGCGTACTGGTTTTATAACTAAGGGCTACGGTTGCGCCAATAATCGGGTCAGCACCCAGAGTTAATCCCCCGATAGCAGTGATCTTGTCATCTTTTATCATATTGAGAATAATTTTAGCCATTAGATAAGATCCTTGACTGGAAAGGCTGCTTATCCGCCCATCAAAATAATAGTCGCTAGTTTTGCCGCTAGCTAAAACTACAGATTGCTTTTTAAAAGATAACTTTTTAAGAATTGCCAGAAGCTGTTTTTTGTCTTTGCTATAGTTTTCACTTTTCATATTAGTTCCTAAAAGGTTAGTGAAGAGTTAGGTTATTAGTAATATCAAAAATTATAGCTTTATATTTCAAATCAGTCAATAAAATAAAAAATGATAATAAGCAAATGCTTACTAAAATAAATTCTAATTTTACTAAAAACATGATATTATAAGCATAATCAAACATGGAATGGCGCAAAGGTTTTAGTCATGTCCGGGCGGCAATTCAGGGCCCTTCCATTATTGTTCATTTTGAAAAAAAAGTGTTACTTCTTGGAACTTGGCAACAAGTTGTTCTTGTTGAATTTTATACTCGCCCAAGGCAGAGAGAAATAATTCTTACATTTATAGGAGATTAAATAATCCGCTATGCAAAGATTAAAACAATTAATGAAAATATTTTTGATTATTTTAGTAATGACAATTTTTTTATGTCCGCAGGCATTTGCCGTTAAGGAAGGGCTTACGGCTAAATCAGCAATAATCATGGATGCGGCTACTGGAAAGGTTCTTTATAGCCGGAACGCTAATGTGCGGATGCCCGCCGCTAGCACGGTTAAGGTTTTAACCGCAATTATGTCTGCGAACAATCTTGATCTTAATAGTTATTTAACGATTAGCAAGAGGGCTGCTGGAATTGCGCCCAGCAAAGTGTATTTGACTGAAAAAGCAGAATATAAAGTGATTGATCTGATCAAATGTTTATTAATGGCATCTGCTAATGATGCTGGGGTAGTTTTGGCAGAAGCAATGGCTCAGACAGAGTTTCAATTTTCATTGCGAATGAATGAACAAGCAAAGAAAATGGGAGCAAAAGATAGTTTTTTTCTGAATGCTACTGGGTTGCCGGAATATAAAAAAAGACAATATTCAACAGCGTATGATCTTGCTTTATTTATGAAAGCCTGTATGAATAATCGTCAGCTAGTTTCCATAATGCAAACTAAAATGACTGAAGTTGCGGGTAGTGATAAAAAAGTTATCAGCATTAAGAATCATAATAAGTTTCTTTGGCGCGATTCTAATGATTTAATTGGGAAAACAGGTTATACAACCAAAGCAGGGCATTGTTTTTTAGGTGCGTTTACTAGTAGAAATCGCAAACTAATTGTAGCAATTCAAGGTAGCCATAAGCCTTGGGATGATCTTAACTATTTAATTAATAAAAAGTATTAATATGGCAGGTATAAACTTAGTGGATCTGTTTTTGGAATAAAAATTGAGGGCTTTGAGCCTAGCCCTCAATTTTTATTGCTTCAACAGGACAGCTGGTAGCTGCTTCTTTTGCAGACTCAACTAAATTATCGGCAATAGAATTACCAATAACAATAGCTTTATCGTCTTGCATTTGATATACTTCAGCGCATATATTTGCGCAAAGTCCACAACCTACACAGGCATCTGCATCGACTATTGCTTTCATTTGAAACCTCCTTTTGTAATAATTAAATTTTATTATACTGGGAAATAAAATTTATTGCAAATATTTTTTTAAAGAATATTTAGATTAAAAGCAATTCTAAGAAAAACGGTAAATTATGCACGAACAAACAAAGGTTAACTTAGGAATTATTATTTTAAAAAAATTATGTAAACTGTATCCAGAAGCTAAGATAGCCCTTGACTTTAGGACAAATATAGAATTACTTGTGGCAACTATATTATCTGCCCAGTGTACTGATATTAGAGTTAATCAGATTACCCGGAAATTGTTTCTTAATTATAAAACAGCGAGTGACTATGCGAGTGCTCGGTTTAATGCCTTGGAGAATGAAATCCGCTCTTTAGGGTTGTTTCATAGTAAAGCAAAAAATATTATTCAAACAGCAAGAATTATTTGTATAAAATACAAGGGGATTGTCCCTCGCGATATGCAGGAACTTACTTCTCTGCCGGGAGTTGGCAGAAAAACAGCGAATATAATATTATATAATGCTTTTGGCAAAAATGAAGGGATTGCCGTTGATACTCACGTGAAGCGCTTAAGTCAGAGGCTGGGGTTGACTCAAGCTAATAATCCTTGTAAAATCGAGCAGGATCTAATGGAACTTATCGCTCGGAAGCAATGGGGCAAGGTAAATGATTTATTTATCGCTCATGGCAGAAGTATTTGCCGTGCACGTGAACCTCAATGTGGAATCTGTAAAATAAATCATTTTTGCGCGTATAATCTGAAGAAAAATCAAGAGATCATATAAATATAAAAGCTGAAGAAGCCTGTATTTAACTTTAAGGCAGAAACATTCCGGCTTATTTATGGTTGATTTATCGGGTGCGGTTTCGCCGGAAGATTAGTCTGCGGAACTGAAAGTAATTTTAAATAAATCATAAAACATGAGCTGTAGTTATAAAGTGTTTATTTGTAGGGTATTATAATTACAAGTTTCTTTAGCCAAATGCGCTTAATATCCTCCCTGGCAAATTGTGTTGCAGAAAACTCAATAATTTGATAAAATATAGCTCTAAGCTAAGGATTAATAAGGAGTTTCATATTGATACCACTGCGAGATAAGCTAAGGTCAAAGCATATCCCGATTATCACAATTGCTTTGATTTTAGTTAATATATATATTTTTTTCAAAGAAATATTTTTGGGTAATGGGTTAATCTTGTTTATTGATAAATATGCTTTAGTTCCGGCTTATTTTATTTTTTGGGATGAGATAACTTGGGCAACTGTAATAAATAAAATATTTTCTTTGATAATTTCGCTTTTTATTCATTCCGGGTGGCTACATTTAATTGGAAATATGTGGTACTTATGGGTGTTTGGTGATAATGTAGAGTATCGGTTAGGTCACTTAAGATACTTATTGTTCTATTTTTTATGTGGAATAATCGGTACTAGTATGCATATTATCATGAATTTGAGTTCCACAATACCTGTAATCGGAGCCAGCGGCTGTATAGCAGGGGTTTTGGGTGCATATTTTCTGCTTTCACCCAAAGCTAAAATTGTTACAATATTGCCAGTGTTTATTTTCTGGACTATTGCTGATGTTCCTGCATTCTTTTTTTTGGGAATATGGTTTTTAATTCAGTTTTTAGCGGGTTATTATACTCTGATTGAAACTCAAAGCTCGGGGGTTGCTTGGTGGGCTCATATTGGGGGTTTTATTGGGGGAGCTGTTTTAAAAACATTTTTTGTGAAAAACAGGAAATAATGTCAGATTAAGGGGAGATAGCGGTTTATGCAAGTATTATCAGATAATATTTCGATATTTACATATATTGCCGTATTTACATTTGGGGTTTTAATTTGTTTTACACCTTGTGTTTATCCGATAATGCCGGTAATTGTCAGTTGCCTTGGGACCGCAAATTTAAAAAGTAAAACAGAGATTATTTTGATTTCATTAAGTTATATTTTGGGACTGGCAATAGTTTATGCTTTGTTAGGAGCGTTAGCGGCACTCAGTGGGGAATTATTTGGCAGTTTTCAACATAGCTTTTGGACAAGATTTATAATTGCTAATATTTTTATCTTGATGGGTCTTTTTATGTTGGAAGTTTTTAGAATGCCGCAGTTCTCTTTGCTGGGGAAAATTAAAAGCACAGATAAGTCAGGCGCGGCAGGAGCATTTTTGACCGGAGCTTTATCCGGATTGGTGGTGGGACCATGTTCGACCCCTGTTTTAGGGGGGATTTTGGCTTATGTTGCGAGCAAACAAAATATTGGTTTGGGAATAAGTTTATTGTTTGTTTATGCTCTGGGTATGGGTTTTCCTTTATTAATTCTCGGAATATTTATTGGCCTGTTAAAAAAGATGCCTCGCTCCGGGCAATGGATGGAAAAAATAAAAAAGTTATTTGGTCTAATGTTGATTGGGGTGGGAGAATATTTTCTTTTAGGAGGCGGTTAATAGCCTGAATAGTTCAAGAAGGATATAATTTAGAAAGTATATTTAATTTAATCATAAAAATTAAAATGAAGATAACTTCAAATAATAGAGAGAATTGAAATGAAAAAAAATAAAAAATCTTTAAATAAAAATTCAGCAGCTTATTTTGAGATAGAGTTTTTTGAGAAGCTTTTAAAGGACAACTCTAATTATGTAGATGCGCTGGTTCCGCTTGCGGAGGCTTATACAAAAGCAGGGCAATACAGTAATGGACTATTAATCGATAAACGCTTGGCAAAGCTAAAACCGGATGATCCTACAATTCAGTATAATTTGTCATGTAGTTGTTCTTTGTTGGGGCAGCTAGATAAAGCTTTTTCTGCTTTAAAGAAGGCAATAGCGCTCGGGTATAATGATTTTCAGCACCTAGATAATGATCCGGATTTATTTTATCTCAGAGAAGATCGGCGCTATAAAGAATTGATTTCTGATTTTGTAAAGCAAAAAGGAGTTAAAAATGGAATGGGTAGAACAATTTGATGAGATCCAAAGCTCAGCATTAAAAGAAATGGCAAATATTGGAATAAGCCATGTTGCAACAGCGATTGGTGAAATATCAAAGGAAAAGATTGATATTTCCTTGCCGGCATTAGATGCTTTTTCTAAAGAACAATTATTGCATACTGAAAATCAAAATGGAGGGATTGTCGTAGCCTATCTTACTGTAGCGGCTATTTCTGACCTGACTGAAATACTGATTATTTTATCCCATAAAGACGCAATTCAACTGATGAATAAATTTATAAACGCGGATGATTTGGAAAAGGTTGATGCTGAAAATCTTACCCTGAAAGACCAGGAAAGTATTTTTTCGGAACTTTCTACTGTTATTGCGGCAACATACTTTTCCGCTATAGATTCTATGTTCAATCTTAAGACATGCTGTGGTGTGCCGAAAGTAAGTTTTAATCATACAGAAACTATTGATTTTCTTAGAGATAATATTTGTCATAATGAAGGTATTAGCATTAATGTTTCCTTTACCAGTGACCCCTCAAGTTTGTCAGGGAAGTTATTGCTTATCCCCGATCCTAAGACATTAGGAGTATTATTTGAAACAATTGGGATAGGTTGATTTTAAGGATTATTTTGTTATATAGGAAAGGGTTGGCAATGGTTAGGGTAGAGCTTTTTAAAATAATTATGCATGAAAATAAGCATGATCAGATAATTATCCTCAAGGAAAAAGATGGGCAGAGGCAAATGCCAATCATAATCGGGGTAGCAGAGGCTGCTGCAATAAAAATGAAAGTAAGCAATTTGCGTTGCCCCAGACCTTTAACCCACGATCTGCTGAGTAATTTAATCGAAAAAATTGGCGCTAAGCTGGAACAAGTTATTATAAATAAGCTGGAGGGCAATACTTTTTATGCCCGTTTGATGATCAGACTTAAGTCTGATAGTGCATTGTTAGATCTTGATGCTCGTCCGAGTGATAGCATTGCTTTAGCCTTGCGTTTAAATGCTCCAGTATTTGTTGAAGAGGAAGTATTTGAAAAACTCCAATTTCTCAATGGATAAAGCGATTAATAAGTATTATAAAAAATTAAAAAAGTTTGAAAATGATAATATATTAGAGCATATTCTCAATATTTCTAAAGAGAAAAAACTGCGGGTATATTTAGTCGGCGGGGCATTGAGAGATTTATTTATAAAGCAAGATTATTATAAAAGAGTAATTGATTGGGATTTCGCGGTTAAATCTGGAGCGCTTGAGTTTGCCAAACAATTAGCGCGTAAGATTGACGCGCATTATGTTGTTTTAGATGAAACTCATAAAACAGCTAGAGTTATTTATCATAAAGCTGCCCAGGAATTCAGATTAGATTTTACAGATTTCAGAGCAAAAACGCTTCGGGGTGATCTTAAAAAGCGGGACTTTACGATCAATAGCCTTTGTGTTGAAGTGCAGGATTTGTTTTATGGCAGGGCGGAAATAATTGATTACTTTAATGCGATTACTGATATAAAAAACAAAAAATTAAAAATTACTAGCAAGGAAAATTTTAAAGATGATCCTTTACGGATTCTTAGAGGATATGCATTTTGTTGTCAATGGGGCTTTTGTTTTGATCAACAAACATCAGCCTTGGTTAAGAATAATGTGTTTAGAATTGCGGATGTTTCATCCGAGCGTATAGCCGAAGAGTTAGCCAAGATATTATCAGGAAGAAGTGCTTATAAGCATATTCTTCAAATGGATAGCTTTGGCGTTTGGGATGTGATCTTACCTGAGATCAAGGCTTTAAGAGGTGTTGATCAGGGATTGTTCCATCATCTCGATGTCTGGGATCATTCCTTGGAAAGCTTGGCTCAGTTAGAAAAATTGTTAAAAGTTTTACCTGAGAAAATCCCGGCTGAATTTGCGGATAGAGTGAAAGCGTATTTGGCTGAAGAACTTTGCGGGAACAGATCAAGGCTTTGGCTTTTAAAACTAGCCTGTTTGCTGCATGATATTGCCAAACCCCAGACACGGTTTGTGGGGGATGATCATAAAGTACATTTTTATACCCATGAAAAACAAGGATCTTTGATAGTAAGAAAAATCGGCAAAAGGCTTAAATTATCGAGAAAAGAGATTTACGTTCTGAGCAATATGGTCTTGTATCATTTAAGAGCAGGACAGCTTGTGAATCGCAGACCAAGTAAAAGATCTAAATTTAGATTTATCAGAGATACTGGGGAGAATGCGGTATTGATTTTGCTTTTAACCATCGCTGATCGATGGGCAATGCAGGGCAATTTAAGCAAAACGAAAAATTTTATTTTTTATGAGGAAGAGCTTTTTAAAATTATTATAGAGTTTTTTCAGATGGAAAGCGTCATAAATAAAACAGAGAAATTGATCGATGGGAATGAGCTGATGAGTCTTTTAGGATTAGCTAAAGGTCCAATTATTGGTAAAATCTTGGCGCAAATAGAGGAAGCCCAGGCAATAAACAGTGTGCGCAGTAAACAGCAGGCAGAAGAGTTTGCCAGACATGTTTATTCTAAGCTCAGGGATTAAGGATGATCGACAAATATATCCCTAAATATATGGCTTTGGAAAATGCTGTTTTTGTAAAGAAAATAAAGCTGTCACACCAAATGCTTTATCAATGCTGTTTATGTCCAAGACAATGCAATGTAGATAGATTGGCCGGGCAAGTAGGATACTGCAAGGCTGGCAACCAAGCGGAAGTTTCTCATTGGCAGCGCCATTATGGAGAGGAGCCGCCTTTTGTTCAAAACACGGGAGCGGGAACTATATTTTTTGCTCATTGTAATATGCACTGCGTTTATTGTCAGAATCACCAGATATCCCAGCAGCAGGTATCTAAAAATAAGGTCAGCGTTATTGGATTAGCTGATATTATGCTCAAACTGCAACAAGAACAAGCGGTAAATATCGATTTAGTAAGTCCCACGCATTTTGTGCCGATGATTATAGAGGCGATTTATATTGCTAAAAATAAAGGGTTGAGTATCCCGATTATCTATAATACTAATGGTTATGATTCTGCAAAAGCACTAGAATTGCTAGAGGGGATAGTTGATGTATATATGCCTGATTTAAAGTATGACAGCGAGGATGCCGCGTTAAGTTATTCGGATGTTTCGGATTATGTTTACTATGCTAAACAAGCGCTGCTGCTTATGTATAAGCAGGTTGGCGGTTTTAAGCTGGATAAATCCGGAAAAGCGATCAGCGGTCTTTTTGTTCGCCATTTAATATTGCCGAATAATATTGCAAATAGTAAACAGGTGTTGGATTTTTTGCATGCAGAAATAGGCAATGATATTGGTTTGAGCTTAATGAGTCAATATGCGCCTCGGTATAGAGCAAATAGTTTTAAAAAAATAAACAGAGTTTTAAACCATCAGGAATATCAATTAATTGTGGAATATGCGCAGCAATTGGGTTTTGATAAATGTTGGATTCAGGAGCTCACTAGCAGTGATGTGTGTTTTCCTGATTTTGAAAAACCGGATGTTTTTGATTTTAAGTTTTAATTAATAAATGGATGATTATAAATGGAAGGATTAGGCTAGTGGTTAGAATTAGACGTGCATTAATCAGTGTTTCTGACAAGAGCGGTTTAGATGATTTAGTAAAAGTTTTAAATGATTTTAAAGTGGAAATAATTTCAACTGGTGGCACAGCCAAACAAATTGCCCAATTAGGCATCCCGGTAAAATCAGTTAGCGATATTACTCAATTCCCGGAAATGCTTGATGGCCGGGTTAAAACATTGCATCCTAAAATTCATGGCGGATTGCTTGCTTTAAGGGATAATCCAAAGCATTTAGATCAGCTTAAAGAGTTTAATATAGAATTTATTGATATGGTGGTTGTTAATCTTTATCCGTTTGAAAAAACAGTGGCAGATCCAAGTGTGGAATTTGAGCAAGCGATTGAAAATATCGATATCGGTGGTCCATCGATGCTTAGATCAGCAGCAAAAAATGCGAAAAGTGTTGCGGTTATTTGTAATCCTGAAAGATATAAAGATATTATCAAAGAATTAAAAGAAAATAGTGGCGCTTTAAGTTCGCAGACTAGGACTATCCTGGCTGCTGAGGTTTTTAAGCGCACATATGCCTATGACCGGGCAATTGCGGATTATCTACAGAATCAGATCAAGCCGCAAGGCTTAGAAAATCAATTGGATGAAATACTTGATTTACAGTTTAGAAAAGTGCAAGATTTACGCTATGGAGAAAATCCGCATCAAAAAGCGGCTTTTTATAAACAAAAAAATGCAATGGCAGCCAGCGTTGCTAATGCGCGGCAGCTGCATGGTAAAGAATTATCGTTTAACAATATAATCGATTTAAATGCAGCTCTTAATATTGTAAAAGATTTTCAAATCCCAACCGCGAGTATTGTTAAGCACACCAATCCCTGCGGAGCGGCAAGTGCCGATAAACTTTATTTAGCATATAAAAATGCTTTAGATTGTGATCCAATGTCTGCCTTTGGCAGTATTGTCGGCTTTAACCGCAAAGTTGATGTTGAGACTGCGCAAGAAATTCTTTCAGCTGATTTTGTAGAATGTATTATTGGTCCAGGATTTTCATTGGAAGCTTTGGCTATGTTAAAACAAAAAAAGAATCTTAGAATTATGGAAGTTGCTGATTTTGTCGGTATGGATAGAAACGATTTACAAGAACTTGATTACAAGAGGGTTAGTGGCGGCTTACTTGTTCAGCAGAATAATATAAAAATACTTGATCAAGACAATTTAAAATTTGTAACATCAATAAAGCCAACTCCAGAGCAAATGAAATCATTGGTTTTTAGCTGGACAATTGTTAAACATGTTAAATCAAACGCGATTGTTTTAGGCCAAGATACAAAAACGGTTGGTATTGGCGCTGGACAAATGAGTCGGGTCGATAGTGTTATGATCGCGATTAGAAAAGCTGGGATTCGCTGTCAGGGCGCTGTTTTAGCCAGTGATGCTTTTTTCCCAAAAGCGGATTCTATTGAACAGGCAGCAAAAGCGGGGATTTCCGCGATAATTCAGCCCGGCGGTTCAATTCGTGACCAGGAAGTGATTGATGCAGCGGAAAAAGCCGGGATAGCAATGGTTTTGACCGGAACAAGACATTTTTGTCATTAAAAGTGAGATAAAGAAATTATGGATTATCAGCAATCAGTAGAATATTTAAATTCATTTATTAATCATGAAAAAGAGATGAATTTTACTAGTAGCGATATGCAACTAGATCGGGTTAAACAGCTGTTGAATAAGCTGGATAATCCGCAGGATAAATTCAAATCGATTCATATTGCCGGAACAAAAGGTAAAGGGTCGACTTGCGCGTTTATTTTTAATATTTTAAAAGAGGCTGGTTATAAGGCGGGATTATATACTTCTCCGCATCTTATTGACTTTAAAGAAAGAATTAAAATTAGTTATGTTGATGCTATGGAAGAAACCCGAGAGCGGTTGATCGAGCAAGATGAGGTAATCGCTTTAGTTGAACAAATTAAACCATATGCCGAGACTATCCCAGGCCTGACTTTTTTTGAAATTTATACAGTTCTGGCATTTATGTTTTTTGCCCAACAGAAAATTGAAATTGCTGTTTTAGAAACTGGCTTAGGCGGTCGGCTTGATGCAACCAATGTTGTTAAACCTTTAATTTGCGGATTTGTCGCAATAAGTTTAGATCATACCCAAATCCTGGGGGATTCTATTGAAAAGATTGCCCGGGAAAAAGCCGGGATTATAAAAAAAGACACGCTAGTGGTTACTGTAACCCAGCTGCCTCAAGCTTGGCTTGAGATTGAGCGTGCTTGTAAAGAGAATAATGCTAAATTGTATCAAATAGGAAAAGATTTTCTTTATGATGTTGTCGGTAATAATCTGGATGGAAGCATTTTTGATTTCACGGGTAAAGACATTGATTATCCTGGACTGCATATTAGTCTTGTCGGTCAATTCCAAGTAGTAAATGCTGCTTTAGCTCTAGGGGTAATTCATCTCTTAAGATTTTATGAAATTGTAATTTCTTCAATTGCTATCCGCCGCGGACTGGAAACTACTCATTGGCCAGGCAGAATGCAATTAGTCCATAAAAATCCTTTTCTTGTGTTTGATGGGGCACAAAATACAGCCTCAGCTCAGGTTTTGCGTGCAGCAGTAAATATGATTTTTATTCCTAAAAAATCAATTTTAGTTTTTGGAGTGAGTAGAGACAAAGATGTAAAAGGGATGATTCAATATTTGGGGCGGCAGCAGAATATGATTATTTTAACTCAGTCGCAAAACCCCAGAGCAATGGATGTTGATGAATTGGAAAATATTTTGGCCCCTTTTAAGCGGATTATTAAAAAAACTCATACAGTTCAAGAAGCAATAAGTATGGCTTTTGAAAATAGTACCAGTAAAGATGACCTTATTTTAGTTACAGGAAGCCTTTATGTCGTGGGTGAGGCGTTTACAGCATTAAAGACAATAAATTTTCCTAAATATTAGGACCGAGTTAAACGATGATAGCAACAAAGATCAATCCTACTGATACAATTGCGGCAATTTCAACCCCTTTAGGGCAAGGGGGAATCGGCATTGTTCGTTTAAGCGGCAATAAAGCGTTTAAAATCGGAGATAAGATTTTTAAGGGTAAGCACAGGCAGAAAAAAATATCGCAATTGCCTAGCTTTAGTGTGCATTACGGTCATGTTATTAGTAATTCTAAATCTAAAAACCAAATACAGGAAATTATTGATGAGGTTATTGTAACTGTAATGCGGGCACCGCTAACCTATACCAAAGAAGATGTATTGGAAATAAATTGTCATGGTGGGATTGTTACTTTACGCAAGATCCTTGAACTTTGCATCGAATCAGGAGCTCGCCTTGCCCAGCCGGGTGAATTCACGCAAAGAGCTTTTCAAAATGGCAGAATTGATCTTATCCAAGCAGAATCAGTATTAAATGTAATTAATGCTAAAACGGATTTAGCCTTAGAACCCGCAATGCATCAATTGCAGGGCAAACTTTCAAATCATATTAAAAATCTTATGGCAAAGCTTGTGGAAATAGTTGCTCCTTTAGAAGCGAGTATTGATTTTCCGGATGACACTATCCAGCTAATGACAAAAAAGAATATAGTAAAAAATTTAGATTCTGTGTCTGCTGATATTCGGAAATTAGTTGATAGCGCAGACAAAGGGATCATCCTGGCTAATGGTCTTAGCATAGCGCTTGTCGGAGCAGCTAATGTTGGTAAATCCAGCATAATGAATGCTTTGCTTGAATATGAGCGAGTGATTGTAACCAATATTTCCGGCACAACACGGGATGTGGTAGAAGAAGTTTTAAATATGCGGGGAGTTGCGGTTAAAATTTCTGATACTGCAGGGATCATGGATAGTTCGTGTGTTATTACCCAGGAAAGCATGAGTCGTAGTCTTGCTTGTTTGGAAAGATCGGATCTTGTTTTATGGGTTATCGATGGATCGCGTAAGATTCAAAAAGCAGATTTAGAAGTTGCTAAAAAAATATATGGTCGAAAAGCAATTATTGTGGTTAATAAGAATGATTTGAATTTAAAAGTTGATTTAACTCAGATCAAGAAAAATATGCCTAATGCTGTAATTATTAAAATATCAGCTTTAAAAAAACAAGGGTTAGATTTCTTGGAGAAAACCATTATAAAGATGTTTTTTAAAGGCCAAATAGTTGCAAAAGATGAATTTATAATAAGTAATATTAGACAAAAAGAAGCATTGGAAAATTGTTATAAAAGTATCCAAGCTGCACTTGGGGTGGTTACTAAAAAAGGCTATGATGAGTGTCTTGTCTTTGAAATAAGACAGGCGCTTGATTTTCTTGGCCAAGTAGTTGGTGAGAATATAACTGAAGATATATTAAGTAATATTTTTTCCCGTTTTTGTATAGGTAAATAACTATTTAAGCTAAGGAGAATTTTGTGAAGAATATCGCACTGGTCGGTTTTATGGGAACAGGAAAAACAACCATAGCCTGTATGCTTGCGGAAAAATTTAATGCTGAATTTGTAGATATTGATCAGTTGATTGAAGCTAGACAGCAAATGCGGATTGTCGATATATTTGCTGAAAAAGGAGAGGTGTTTTTTCGTAAGATTGAGAAGGAAGTTGTTGCTGAGATATCTCTTCACCAGAATAAAATTATTTCCTGCGGAGGCGGGGTTGTTTTAGATGTAGATAATATTGCTAATTTAAAACAAAACGGAATAGTAATCTGCTTGCAAGCAAACCCGGAAGTGATTATTGAAAGAACCAAAGATTATGCGCATCGACCATTATTAAATGTTCCAAAACCTGAAGAAAAGATCAGGGAACTTTTAAATATAAGAGAAATCTATTATGCTAAGGCTGACTACACAGTGGATACATCTAGTTTGAGTAAAATGCAGGTTGTGGACAAAATAGAGTCTTGGTTGAAGGCAAAGCTTTAATGGCTGAGTAAAATGCGTGAAAAAGATTATTATATAGCTTTAAATATGGTTTCCGGCTTAGGAAGTATTCTGATTTCTAGGTTAATGCACACCTTTAAGACAGTGCAAAATATTTTTCAAGTAGATATCGAGGAATGCTGCAAAGTTCCCGGCATGAGTATTGAAATAGCGAAAAGAATAAAACAAATATTATTAGCATCTGAATTTGTCAAAGAATTAGAGCAAATTCAAAAAAACAATATTGAAATAATTACCATAGCAGAATCAAGATATCCTGTTCTTTTAAAAGAAATTTATGATCCTCCAATTGTTTTATATGTAAAAGGCGATATAACCGTTTTGCAAAGTAAAATGCTCGGAGTGATTGGTTGTCGCCGTGCCAGTACCTATGGTTTAAACCAATCAGCTCAGATATCACAAGCTTTGGCAAATCGTAAGATTTGTATTGTTTCGGGAATGGCTCGAGGAATTGATACCGCTGCGCATAAAGGAGCACTGCATGCTAAAGGAAAAACAATTGCAGTCTTGGGTAGTGGTTTTAATAATATTTATCCGTCAGAAAATAAAACATTGTTTGATGAGATATCTAAAAACGGCGCAGTTATTTCGGAGTTTTCTTTAAATACTTTGCCTTTACGGGGTAATTTTCCCCGGCGCAATAGAATTATTAGCGGGCTGTGTAGGGCAATTGTAGTTGTTGAGGCTGCGCAGAAAAGCGGTTCTTTGATCACTGCTGATCTGGCTTTAAACCAGGGCAGAGAGGTGTTAGCTGTGCCTGGGATAGCTAATTCATTGAATGCTCAAGGCACAAATAAGCTGATTAAAGAGGGCGCAAAATTAGTTGAAAACGCACAGGATATTATGGACGCTTTAGAAGTTATATGGAATTTTTAATCATAGTCTAATCAGTGCATGTAATTGAAGCTTTTAACTAAAAAGGAGGATGAACATGGAACTAAAGAATTATATGGAACTAGTCGTGGAAGATGCAGTTGATAAAGAACTTGCTCGAATTAATGAGGACTGGACAAAAATTCACAAGTGTAAGCTGGATATTATGGCGCTTATCCTTAATCGCTTGCCGGCAAGATATATCGTGACTGATAAAGGCAGAATCATGACTAAAATAACGGAAACAGAAGTGCAGTTTCAAGCGGATATTTTAAGAGAATTAGTCAAAGCAATCAAACAAGTAAAAAAGAATCCTTAAAAGTTAATTGACTGGTTATGATAGCATAGTCATAAAAAAGGCTTGCTTATGAAAAATACAGGATCAAGTGATTTTCTTGAGGATGATTTGCCCGAAGCTGAATTGCTGGCTTTTAATAAAATAATCCACAATATTTATCGCCGTAGAGGTGTGGATTTTCGTCAATATCGGACTAAATGTTTGCGCAGAAGAATTGTTGTGGGTATGCACGATTCTCGGGTTAATTCTTTTGAAGAGTATTTAGACTTCTTGATAAAAAATCCGGAAGGCTATGACAATTTATTGGATAGAATTACAATAAATGTTACTGAGTTTTTTCGTAATCCGGAGACATTTAATGCGGTTCGCCGTAAGATTATTCCAGAAATTGTAAAAGCGAAAAAAGAAATCAATGCTTCTTCTATTCGGGTGTGGAGCTCTGGATGCGCAACCGGAGAAGAGCCCTATTCTTTGGCAATAATGATCAGTGAAGTATTGTCCGAGCTCAAAGAGAATTTTAAAATCAGAATATATGCTACTGATATTGATAAGGCTGCATTGAAACAGGCAGAAGCAGGAGTCTATAAAGAAAAAGCATTAAAAGAATTAAAAGGTCATCAGATAAGCGCATATTTTCAGAAAAACGAACAAGGTTTATATGCAATCAATCCTAACTTGAAAACAATGATTAATTTCAGGCATCATAATATGAGTAGTGATGAACCGTTACAGAGAATAGATCTAATTTTTTGCCGAAACGTAATAATTTATTTTACTAAAGAGTTACAGAAACAGGTTTATGCGAATTTTTATAAAGCTTTGGCTCCTCTAGGATATCTCGTTGCGGGAAAGACGGAAAGTTTGATGGATATTAATGAATCACATTTTGCAATATTTGATTTGCAAGAGAGAATTTTGAAGAAAAAATAAAGAATGGGGTTTAGATAAATAATAATGAAGTTTTTAAAACAATTAGGTTCTTTAAAGATTACATTTATTCTATTATTAATTTTAGCCGCTGTTTCTATTTTGGGTACAGTTATAGTTCAAGGAGAAAATGCCCAGTTCTATTTAAAAAATTATGGAGAATTTTTTGGCAAAGGAATATTGTTTATTCAAGGTAATGATTTATACAATGGATGGGCTTATCAAAGTATGTTGTTTATCCTGGGCACGAATCTTTTTGTTTGTACAATAAATAGTTTTAGTCGGGCATTGTTTAAAAATAAGAAGAAATTGGCATTGTTTTTGATCCATTTCAGCATATTGCTGATTTTTACAGGGGCAATCGTAAGCAAATTGCTCAAATATTCAGAATATATAACTCTCTTACCTGGCCAAACAATAGAACTTAAGCCGGGAAACGCGAAACTGACTTTTGATAAGTTTGATATAGAGTATTATCCGGATACAAAGCAACCCAAAGTATATCGAAGCAATATAACCTTGCTGGAAAATGATAATATTGCTCGGGAACATAAAATAATAGTTAATCATCCGTTCAAATACAAGGGATATGGTTTCTATCAGTCAAGTTTTAAGGCCTGTGCTGATTTAGAAATGAGCATTAGTCATATGGGCCATGAGGTTTGGCAGGGAAATTGGAAACAGGGAGAACCGTTATTTTTACCCGGTAAGGGTGGTTTTAGCCTGGAGATTACGCATTTTCTTCCAGACGCTGAAATTGATCAGAATGGGCGGATTACTATGCGTTCAGCTGAATTAGGCAATGCGGCTTTACTCATAACAATGTATCAGCATGACCACTCGGTTGGCACAAAATGGGTATTTCTCAATCCGCAAATCAATGATATATTGTCTCAGGAAATAGAGGTTTTTGATTTCAAAATCAAGCGCTTAGACATATTTTATGCTACAATAATCCAAGTTATTAAAGACCCGGGAATAGTATTTGTTTGGACTGGTTTTTTGATGTTATTTTCGGGAATGATCGTATTTTTATTTCAAAAAAAAATATAAGGAGTGTGTAATGTTTCGATTAAGTATGTCCCTGTTTGCTGTTGCATTGATTTGCGCTTTAACTCTTGCGCTTATATATCAAAAAACTTCGCCAGTGATCGAGCAGCAAAAGCAAATGCTTTTGGAGAGGTCTCTTCAATCTGTATTACCCGCAGATAGCTATCAAAAACAGGAAGGGGAGATTCTTTATTATGAGGCAAAAAATGCTCAAAATAATCTAATCGGATGGGCTTTACCGCTTTCGGGTAAAGGGTATGGGGGAAATATTCAGCTTTTGGTCGGCGTTGATACAAAGGAAAACATTACAGGAGTGCAAGTCCTTGAACATTCAGAAACTCCGGGATTGGGGTCAAAAATAAATGAGATTGAGTATAAACAGACAGAAGCAAAGTTTTTAAAGCAATTTAAAGACAAAAATATTCAGGACATAGTTTTAATTAAAGGTAAGACTGATAAGAATATTCAGGCTATAACAGGCGCAACAATTTCATCAAAAGCAGTTGTTGATGGAGTTAGGCAAGGGGTAGATGCATTTTTAAAAAGTAAGCAGGAAAAATGATATTATATCCGGTTTGTTTAAAATTAGATAAGATGCTCTGTTGCGTAATCGGTGGGGGCGCGGTTGCTCTGAGAAAAGTCCAAACTTTACTTAAAAGTTCGGACAATATAACGATTATTAGCCCTAAGCTTTGTTTTCAGCTCAAACAGTTGCATAAAAAAAATGCGTTTAATTATCAAAAAACCGAATATAAGAAAAATTTCATAAAGGACGCGTTTTTAATAATAGCGGCTACTAATGATCAAGCGGTGAATGCGCAAATAGTTAAAGATGCCAATAAAATGGGAAAACTAATTAATGTGGTTGATGTGCCGGAGCAATGTAATTTTTATTTGCCGTCAGTTGTGAATAAAAAAGGAATTTTATTATCGATATCAACGCAAGGCGCTTTTCCTGGATTGGCAAAAAAGATACGTCAGGATACGGCAGTGATGATTAAAAAGTACGCGGACAATATTGGGGTATTATCTCGGTTGAGGGATGAGATAAAGCTTAAGCATAAAGACAAGCGAACCAAGAAGCGCCTGATCGATGCATTACTTGATGATAAAATTTTAGAATTGATAAACAATAAAAAGATTCGCAAGCTCGTTGAACTCAAGGCGCATTTGAAAATTTCGTAAATTGGAGGGGATATGTACACGATATTATTCTTAGGGGTTTTAATCGCTTATTTAATCAGCGCATTGAGTTTTGTTCTCTTCTCAATAAATAAAAATGTTTTCTTGGCTAAAGCAGCGATGTTTTGCGCTATTTTTGGTTTTATTGATCATTCCGTAACACTTATTATTAGATGGGTTATCTCAGGGTTTCCTCCCATGTCTAACCTTTATGAATCTATGTCACTATTTGCTTGGGCAATTGTATTGATATTTCTTATTTTGGAGTTCAGGTTTAAATTTCAAATAATCGGGACCTTTATTATGCCGTTTGTTTTTTTTGTTATTGGATATGCTTCATTGCTCGATAGTTCAGTCAAGCCCTTGATGCCGGCTTTGCAAAGTTACTGGTTGTTTATCCATGTAATTACTTGTTTTCTTAGCTATGCTTGTTTTGCCTGTGCTTTTTTTTTAGGGATAATGTATCTTATGCAGGAAAGACAGGTAAAATTAAAACATATAGGTAAACTTTTTGAACGTTTACCGCCTCTCGATGTGATGGATAAAATAAATTACAATATGGTGCTTTTTGGATTTGTTTTGCTCACTGCCGGAATTGCTACGGGTTCTATTTGGGCGCAGCAGGCCTGGGGTAATTGGTGGAGCTGGGATCCTAAAGAAACATGGTCTTTTATTACTTGGTTGGTATATGCTGCTTACTTGCATGCCCGGTTTAATGCTGGGTGGCGGGGCAGACGAGCGGCTATTTTATCAATAATCGGATTTACTTCAGTTCTATTTACTTATTTAGGGGTAAGCTTTCTATTGCCTGGATTGCATTCTTATTTATAAATTATGAATATAAAAATTATTGGTTTTAATCACAAGACAGCTCCGATCGGGATAAGAGAAAAGTTATCTTTTCCTAAAGCTTGTTTGGACGAAGCGCTTAGTTCGCTGAAAAAGAATAGCGATATACAGGAAGGGGTTATTCTTTCTACTTGTAATCGTATTGAAATTTATGCTTTGGCCCGTGATGATAAAAAAATAAATGGAGCGCTTAGCGGTTTTTTGGAAAAATTTCATAATATAAATATGAAGGATTTCAAGAATCATTCTTATGAATTTGAAGATATGGCTGCAATCAGGCATTTATTCAGAGTCAGCAGTTCTTTGGATTCTCAGATCCTGGGAGAAAATCAGATTTTAGGACAGGTTAAAGCAGCTTTTTTTAGTGCCCGAAATATTGGGGCTGTTTCTCGAATATTTTCTTTTTTATTTGAAGAAGCAATTAAGATTGGTAAACGGGCAAGAACGCAGACCCAAATAGGGTATGGAGCGGTTTCAATCAGCACTGCTGCCGTGGAAATGGCGCGTAAAATTTTTGAGGATTTATCAGATAAAAAAATACTGATTATCGGCGCGGGTAAGATCGGAGAGCTTTCGGCTAATCATTTAAAGGGCAGAGGCGCGCAAATGGTTCTAGTAGCAAACAGAACATTTTCCAAAGCTCAAGAATTAGCAAAAAAATTTAACGGACAAGCAGTGGAATTTGATAAATTTCCTCAAACCTTAATTCAATCTGATATTGTGATTAGTTCTGTCAGCGCGCCGCATGTTCTTGTTAAGCAATCAATGATGAGTGAAATTATGATAAAACGCAAAAATAGGCCAATATTTTTTATTGATCTTGGCTTGCCGCGCAATATTGATCCCGATGTTAATAAGCTCGAAAATGTTTATGTTTATAATTTAGATGATTTGGAAAAAGTAAAAGATGCTAATTTAAATGAACGGCTTAAAGAAGCAAAGAAAATAGAGGATTTAATTGAGCAGCAGTTATTAAAAGTTCAGATAAAATTAAAGAAAATATTGAATGTGTCTAATTTAAAAAAGATTGAGTAGTTGTTTGGGGAGTGTTGTAGGGCATGAAAAAAGTGGATATAATTACGATTGGAAGCAGGAAAAGTATTTTAGCCATGACGCAAGCTAGATTAGTTATGGATATGCTTAAAAAAGCCTTTCCGAATTATAAATTTGTGATCAAGAAAATAGTGACAAGCGGTGACAGATTAAAGAAATGGCCAACCGAACAGGTAAAAGGGTTGTTTGTAAAAGAAATAGAACAAGCATTAATTCAAGGGAAAATCGATTTAGCTGTGCATAGCATGAAGGATTTACCAGTTGAAATGCCTAAAGAATTAGAAATTGCCGCAATAACTAAAAGGGCTGATGCTCGTGATGTTTTAATTTCTCATTCAGGAAAAAAATTAGATGATTTAGAGTTGAAAAGCTGTATTGGCACATCAAGTCCTCGGCGCAAGGCTCAGTTGCTTTTATATCGTCCGGATCTTAATATCGTTAACATTAGGGGCAATCTGGATACAAGATTAAAAAAACTAAATGATAAGCAGTTTGATGCGATTGTGCTTGCGGCTGCTGGGATTATCCGCCTTGGTTGGCAGGGCTTAATAACAGAATATATCAATGAAAACATTATTTTGCCTGCTCCGGGTCAAGGTGTTTTGGGCGTACAGGTCAGGAAAAAAGACAAAAATGTGAAGGCAATGGTCAAGATATTGGATCATAGTTCTTCCCGATCAGAGGTCACTGCCGAAAGAGCATTTCTTAAAAGCATGGGCGGCGGTTGTCGGGTGCCAATCGGTTGTTTAGCGAAAATAAGAGCAGATGTTTTAAGCTTAAAAGCCATAGTTGCTTTTACTCAAACTGGCGCAGTTAAGTTAGCGGTTAAGACCAATAAAAAATATCCTTTAAAAGCCGGCCAAGAGCTTGCGCGTAGAATTAAAAAGCTTTTAAACCAAAAAGTTAAAAAAGGAAAAAGTAGATGATCAAAAAGTCAAATCCTTCAATATTGATTATTGATGACGAAATCATCGTAGCTAAGACCTTAACTGCGGTTCTACAGGAAAAAGGTTTTGATGTGCGCAGCACTTCTTTTGGCAAGCAGGGAATTGAATGGCTTGATGAAGGGTTTGATCTTGTCCTGCTGGATTTAAAGCTTCCGGATATTGAAGGGATAGATGTGCTTAAAATCATAAAACGCAGATATCCTTTTGTCGCGGTTATTGTAATGACGGCATTTGCTAGTTTGCAGACTGCTGTTGCGATTATGCGGGAAGGGGCGTATTCATATATAATCAAACCTTTTGATGTTGAAGAGTTATTGGACTCTATCGCGAAAGCAACTGAAATTATGCGCAAAGAAAACGATAAGGATAAGTTATTGACTAACCTTTCTTTGTTTTATCAGATTAGCCGAGAAATGGAAGGAATTATCGAGCTCAAAGGCATTTCTTCCATGGCGGCAGATTATTTAAGAGAAATATCAAAAATAGATGTTTGTGCGATATTAATTCGGGTTAAAAGCAAAAGCGAATTTTGGTTTAGCGCTTTAAGTGGAGCTAACACTAATACCGCAGATCTTGCTCATAAAAGTTTTACGCTAGATAAAAAAATGTATGAGCGGTTAATTAAAGAAAAAAATGCATTACTTATCCCTGAGTTGAAAATAAAATTAGATATCCTGGAATATTTCCCTTTAAAAGTTCCAAAATCATTATTTGTTTTTCCGCTGACTACATCCAGCAAAGTCGTAGGTTTGGCAATGTTTGTTGGAGCTCAACATTTAACTTTAAACGAAGATATATTAGAAACAATTACTACGATTAGTAATGAAGTAGCAGTATGTATAGATAACGCAAACCGCTACTTAAAACTAAAAGATAACTATTTTGAGACAGTCAAGGCCTTGGTTAAAACAATAGAAGATAAAGATGAATTCAATAAAGGTTACTCCGAAGCGGTCTCGGGGCTGGCTGTAATTATTGCGAAAAAAATGCATTTAACGGAAGATGAAGTTGAGTGTATCCGGATTGCGGGATTTTTGCATGATATTGGGCAAATCGCGATCAATGATAATATTTTATGTAAAAAAGGCAAGTTGTCCGCGGAAGAATTTTTTCAAATAAAGACACATAGCCTTGCTTCTGCGAATATAATTCAAAATATGGATGAGGAAAAAAAACTTGCCCCGATAATTTTGTATCATCATGAACGTTATGATGGCAGCGGCTATCCTGAGGGCTTAAGAGGAGAAAGAATTCCTATTGGAGCAAGGATCTTGGCGGTTTGTGATGCTTACAGGGCAATCATTTCGCATCGTCCATATCGCCGAGGATTAAACGCTAGTGACGCCATAAAGGAATTGGATCGCTGCTCTGGACAGCAATTTGATCCAAAGGTCGTTAGGGTTTTCTTGGAGGCATTTAATAGTGGACAAATATTGTAAAGCAGGCAGAAAGCGCTTTGCGCTTGGCTGATGGCTCATAGCTCATGGCCTATAGTAAAAGTGTGATATCCTGAAATAGGTTGACAGAAAATCGAGGGACGAGGGACGATCGCCCGCCAAAAAACGGCGGGGCTAGGACGAAGGACGAAAAATCAGGAAAAGCAAAAGAAAGTAAAAAGCGAACTTTGTGAAAGATGATTGGTGAATTTTT